>CAWCXX010000007.1:0-168816 GCA_963799445.1 uncultured Acidobacteriaceae bacterium
GATAGCCCTGCCGCAGTCGACGCGACCCATTCGAAGAGCCCCATGTAAGAGCCCTATGTATCATGATCGCATCTCAAGCGTTGCTTTCTCTCGTTGACGTTGGCATTACCCCGGGCTGGGGCGGAGAGTTCGCGTGGGCGCGCGGTGACAGCCATGCAGGAAGGAGCACCGGACATTGCCGTCTGGGATGGAGGCCAACGTCCAACACAGCTTGTGGGATGAATCCCTGGCTGCCGGGACGGGGCCCGTGTATCGTGTTGCCGGTGTATACGCGCTGTACGATGAGTGTCCCTGTACTGGCGCGCATGCTGGTCCAGCAAACCTCGCAGATTGGTGGTGGCGCGCCCTATCGCGTGCTGATTTTTTCCTTTGTTTTGGCCTACAATGCTGCGGAAAAAGGCCCGTTCCGCCTAGAGAAAAGGACTGCCGGCGCAATGGATGCTGGCGCGCTCCGATGCCTGGACATTTGACGGTTCCGCCAACTCCTTTCACTACACGGAGATTACCGCCGTGACCGAGGGATCGGTGATGACCACACCAACCAGATGTTTCTGCCTCGACCACAATCTCGAATGGGCTGGAGTGAGCGTTTATCGACCAAAACTGGGACGCGGCCGACTTGCGCACCTGGCACGAAGCGGGCGGAATCGCCTGGGCTTCTGGGGTGGTTGAAGATGAATCCGCAAACGGCTGGTTTTTATCCCTTCGCTGGGATTGCTGCTCAGCCTCCTGCAGAGGGGAGCCTTATTGTTGCGTTCCCGTTCTTCCGGCTTATTGTCCGGTTAAAAAAAAAAGGAAGCAATGGCCCTCGGGCCGGCGCTCAGGAAAGATTAACTCAGCAAGACTTTTCAACATAAGATGCTCTGTGATATACCTTCTCCACGTCTGACAAGACAATTTGGATATTCTGTTACGAAGGGTTTCGGTGAAGCCAAACCTAAAAATTTTACCGGTTTTCTGTCTCGCAGCCCTCATCTCCGCCCCGGTCTTTGCACAAAGCGCGGCCGACACCTTCAAAGCGAAGTGCACGATGTGCCACGTGCCGCACGGCCTGGGAGCCACCCCGGTGGGCAAAGCGCTCAAGATCGGTGTCGTTCAAAGTATCCGACGGTGATGAAAGAGTTCGAACGCAGAACTGGTGGTGATTATCAAGAATGGGGAAGAATAAAGTGCCTGCGAACAAAACCAGCGCTCAGCTAGTGCCTAGATCAGCGCCCTCGTGGAGCAACTCCGTACCCTCGAGAAGTAGCAGCGCGGGAAGTTCTGACGAGGCCAGGCAGGCGCCTGGCTGGCCTATCCGCGGACGCGCCGGTGGAGCGAGTTGGCGATTCTTTTGCCCGGGTTCAGGATTCTGAGACGAAGCCTTTATTTGTTCATCAGCTAAACCCTCGATTGTGATGCGTGTCACAGGTGGAGGCGCTTGTAATGCGTACTGTTAGTGCGGGATGTGTGATCGTTGTCTTACAGGTGCGGGGTTCAGCGTTATGTCCTCTCATAGGTGGGTATCTCTATATTTGACTGGTAGCAGTAAACCGGGCCTACAGCGGAACCAGAGTAGATGTATCCCGGAAGCATGTCAGCCAAGTGGCTTTTTCCGAAAGAAAAAGCCACATTTCGCAGCGATATGAAAGGGTTCTCGAACCTCGGTTCCGCTCTCGAGCCGTTGCCTATAGGTTTTGAGTGGCGCGGCATCGGACTGTCAGTTGCGGAAAAGGTGCAGACCATGCGCGCTGAAACAAAATATCAAGCCAGGATTCCGCCTCCGAGGAAGCCTCCCAGCAACCCTCGTCGCGTGAATTCCGGCTTGATATTTTGTTCAGCGCACATGCATTGCACCTTTTCCGCAACTGACAGTCCGATGCCGCGCCACTCAAAACCTATAGGCAACGGCTCGAGAGCGGAACCAGAGTTAGCGTGCCCTTGCGTGTCGTTGCGAAATGTGGCTTTTTCTTTGGGAAAAAGCCACTTGGCTGACATGCTTCCGGGATACATCTACTCTGGTTCCGCTGTAGGCCCGGTTTACTGCTACCAGTCAGATCAAGAAATACCACCTATGAGAGGATGCTTTGGCCAGAATTTTGCGAAGCCGTAACACTGAACCCCGCACCTGTGACAACAATCACACATCCGCACTAACAGTACGCATTACAAGCGCCTCCACCTGTGACACGCATCACAATCGAGGGTTTAGCTGATGAACAAATAAAGGCTGCGGCTCAAAGCCCTGAACCCGGGCAAAAGAATCGCCAACTCGCTCACCGGCACGTCCGCGGATAGGCCGGCCAGGCGCCTGCCTGGCCTCGTCAGAACTTCCCGCGCTGCTACTTCTCGAGCGTGCGGATATACTCCACGAGGGCGCTGATCTGGGCGTCGCTGAGCGTGGTTTTGTTCGCAGGCATCTTATTCTTCCCATTCTTGATAATCGCCGCCAGTTCTGCGTTCGAGCTCTTCATCACCGTCGGATCTTTGAACGACACGATCTTGAGCGCTTTGCCCACCGGGGTGGCTCCCAGGCCGTCGGCGCCGTGGCACATCGTGCACTTCGCTTTGAAGGTGTCGGCCGCGCTTTGTGCAAAGACCGGGGCGGAGATGAGGGCTGCGAGACAGAAAACCGGTAAAATTTTTAGGTTTGGTTTCACCGAAGAACTCCTTCGTAACAGAATATCCAAATTGTCTTGTCAGACGTGGAGAAGGTATATCACAGAGCATCTTATGTTGAAAAGTCTTGCTGAGTTAATCTTTCCTGAGCGCCGGCCCGATTTCCACTGAACGCGCGGCGGCCGGCCCGGACAATGAGCCGGAAGAACGGGAACGCAACAATAAGGCTCCCACGATCAGCAGGAGGCTGAGCAGCAATCCAGCGAAGCCGATAAAAACCAGCGTTTGCGGATTCATCTTCAACCACCCCAGAAGCCCAGGCGATTCCGCCCGCTTCATCCAGGTGCGCAAGTCGGCCGCGTCCCAGTTTTGGTCGATAAACGTCGCTCGCCATTCGAGATTGTGGTCGAGCAGAAACATCTGGTTGGTGTGGATCATCACCGATCCCTCGGTCATGACCGTGTAGTGAAAGAAGTCGCAGAAGCGTCGAATGTCAGCGGCATCGGAGCGCGCCAGCATCCATTGCGCCGGCAGTCCTTTTTGTACGCGGAACTGGCGCAGGGCCGCGGCATCGTCGCCGGGATCGAAGGAAAAAATCAGCACGCGATAGGGCGCGCCGCCGCCAATCTGCGAGGTTTGCTGGACCAGCATGCGCGCCAGTACGGGACAGCTCATCGTACAGCGCGTATACACCGGCAACACGATCACGGGCCCCGTCCCGGCAGCCCGCAATTCATCCCACAAGCTGTGTTGGACGTTGGCCTCATCCCAGACGGCAATGTCCGGAATCTGTCCTGCATGGCTGTCCGCCGGCACGGCCGCGCGAACTCTCGCGCCCGAGGCCAGCGCCAATGCCAACGTCAACGAGAGAAAGCAACGCTTGAGATCAATGTTCATACATAGGGCTCTTACATGGGGCTCTTCAATGGGTCGTATTGACTGCGGCAGGGCTATCCGGCCTGAAGCCGGGCGCAGTTGTAACACCGAATTTCACGATGTTGCTGAGAGGCACGTAGTAAGCTGCCGCGCACAACAAAACCGCCGCCGCCACCCAGGGCGCGAAATTGCGTACCGCGGCAACGTCTTCGTCGTGATACGGCTCGCTGGTCGGCAACGCAAACGGCGCTTCGGCTGGAACGGGCTTGGCAGCCAGGCTGCGAACGAGAACGATGAAGTAAAGCAGGACGGCGAGTCCCATGATGCATCCACCCACCATGCCCAGGTGAGCTGGAATGAACCAGTCGGGCCGATAGCTGGGTGAAGCGGGATTCATATAGGTCAGGCCCATGTTGGTGCGCCGCGGTTCGCCGCGCAGGCCGCCCATAAAGAAGCCGGCCGAGAAGATAAATGTGCCCGTCATCCACACGTAAGGCACAATCATCGCCATTGCGCCCGAAACAACCGGCTTTTTCAAGAGGCCGGTGACGATAAGCAGGCTTCCACCAAGAATGCCAAGAAAAACTGGCCCGCCCACGGTCAGGTGGAAGTGGGCGGGAACCCACGCGGTGTTATGCACAACGTTGTTCATGCTGTATGAGGCGTTCACGATGCCCGTGATGCCGCCGAAGATAAAAATCACCAGCCCGCAGAAAAGATAAGGAAACAGCCAGTTTTCAGTGCTGAAATAGGGCAGCTTGCTCCACCAGCCAAACAGGCCCTTGCCACCTCGCCGGCGCGCCGCATGTTCCAGCGATGCCGCAATGGTGAACGCCGTCAGCAGGCTCGGAATCGCGACCAGCATCGTGAGCACACCCTGGATGCCCTTCGAGGTCGTGGAAATTCCCGGATCGGCGAACTGGTGGTGCAGGCCCAGCGGACAGGAAAGCAAAATGAGCGCCATGAAGGTGAAGCGTCCGGCAAAATCGCTGAACAGCTTTCCCCCGGCGAGCTTGGGCAGCATGGTGTAGTAAAGCACATAGGTAGGGAGCAGCCAGAAGTAGACCAGTGGGTGCCCGAAAAACCAGAACAGCGTCCGGCTTAGCATCACATTGATGCCGGAGACCCATCCCAGAGACCAGGGCAGGAGCTGCACCAGCACTTCAAACGCGACCGGCAGCGTAGCCATCTGCCACACGATGAACGTGGCAAAGATTCCCACCACCCCCATGGGCGTTTTTTGCCCTCGATGTTCCTTCCGCCAGCGCAGATATACGGGAATCCACGTCCACATCGGCACCCACGAACCCACAACGAACAAAACCAGTCCAACGTAAAACAATGGGTGAGCCATCAGCGGCGGATAAAACGTGTAGAGCACCGACGCTTTACCCAGGAAGATCATCAGCGCCGCCATCACGGCGCCCGACAGCATCAAAACCAGCGAAATTGCCGCCCCGGCGATGGAAACATGAGATTTCAATTGCTGGCCGATCACCGTATACCCGAAGGCCGCGGCAAAAAATGTGGTCAGGACAATGGCGTTGATAACTCCGTGAGCGGTCAGGCCTTCGTAGTAATCGATGCCGGCGAAGGAGTTGGCTCGTATCACGCCTGCAAGGTACAGTACCTGTAACACGCCGTGATAGGCGCCGAAGACAAACAGAGCCAGTGGAACCAACAGCTCCGCCAGGATGATTCGCTTGAGGTTCTTTTGGAGTTCCATTATTTTTGCAGACCCTCCAGGTAGGCTTCCATCTCATTGATCTCGTCGTCGGTCAACTGTATCTCCGGCATCACCGCGGGATAGTTCTTGACGGTAAGCTCGGTGGGGTGAAGAACCTTTTCGAGGAAAAACGCGGCGTCCAGCGTGCGCGAGCTGCCGTCGGCCAACTGCACCTGCGCGCCCCATGCGCCTTTGAAGGTCGGCCCCACGCCGGTCGAGCCATCGACCGTATGGCATGCGAGACAGCCCTTTGCATCCAGCAGCTTTGCTCCCTCTGAAGCCGGAAGTCCTTCGACGGAATAATCGGCGATCTGGTCGCTCACCTCGATCCGCGCATTCATGTTCTGGTGGTTCCTGCCGCAGTACTCGTGGCACACAATGGTGTAGATTCCCGGCTTGGTGAAATGCACGCGGCCGTTGGCCACCGCCCCCGGCACAAGCATCAGGTTCACGTTGGTTCCCGCGATCAGGAATCCGTGGGTCACGTCCTTGGTTACCGCATAGATATCCAACGTGGAGCCGGTGGGCACGCGCAGCACGCTCGGCTCGAAGGCCCACATGCGTGCGACATAATGAACTTCGTAATTCAACCCGTCGTGCCTGGTAACGGAAGCCTGCTGAAAAGGCTTCGACCCAAGCGGAATGCATGTGGGCACGTTGATGCCCATACCCCATGTGGCATAAGCAATCAATGCCAGGCTCACGGCGACCGACGCGACCGCCAGCAGCAACGCGCGCTTCTCAAACACGTTGATCGACATTTCCGAGATCCTCCCTAGAGACCCGACTGCCGGTGCAAGAGCAGGAAATAGATCGCCAGCCAGATGAGCCCATAGGCGGCGATCATCGCGGCGAAAAACGCGATCGCGCCGCGAGGGAAGAACTCCCCTTCGGCAGGTTTCGATTCGTCGTTAGACACGGATGCAACCTCCCAGCCGACAGTAGTATATGGCGCTCACGCCGCAACGCGCCACAGCGAATTTCCCCGCATCTACTTTGGTCCCTGAGGGAGCGATGCAGGCAAACTGAGACAATGTCCAAGCCCCAAATCTTCTGTCTGGAACCGGCATCGAACCATTAAGCTAAAGGGTTGAGGGCGGCCTTTGCCGCCGGGAGCACGTCCTTGGCCTACGACGATCTACGCGACTGGATCAAAACGCTCGAAAAATACGGCGAGCTCCGCCGCATCCGCGAAGAGGTTTCACCGGAGCTCGAAATCACAGAGATCACCGACCGCGTGAGCAAAGTCGGCGCGTCTTCCCACCCTTCGAGCGTTTTTTCCTCGAAAAGCCACTCCAAGGATGGGGCAACCACCGGCGGAAACTACGCGCCCGGCGGGCCGGCTCTGCTCTTCGAGAACGTCAAGGGACATCCCGGCCACAAGGTCCTTATCAATCAGTTCGGTTCGGAGCGGCGCATGGCACTGGCGCTGGGAGTCGAGCGCCTCGACGAGATCGCCGAACGCATTCGCGGCCTGATGAACGTGAAGGCCCCCGAAGGTCTCTTCGACAAGCTCAAGATGCTGCCGCAACTGGGCGCGCTCACCAGCTCATTTCCAAAAACCGTGGCCGCCAAAGACGCGCCGTCGAAAGAAATCGTGCGGCGCGAGAACTTCGACCTCAACTATTTTCCCATCCTCAAATGCTGGCCGCACGACGGCGGCCGCTTCATAACGCTGCCCTGCGTGCACACGCGCGATCCGCGTTCCGGCAAGCGCAACATCGGCATGTACCGGATGCAGGTCTACGACGGGCAAACGACCGGCATGCACTGGCAGCGGCAAAAAGTCGCTGCCGAGCACTACCGCGAGGCGCTTCGCGAAGCGGCATCGGCCGGAGCGGCAGCCGACGCAACCCTAAGCGCCAGCGCTGCGCGAGTCGCGATGATGGCCGAGTCCGCCGGCGGCGCCACCAACATTCCCGGCGGGGCGAATTCGGACGGAGGCGGCCTGCCGCAAATCGCGCTTGGCAATTTGAGAGGCTCGCGGCTCGAAGTGGCCGTCGCCATCGGCACCGATCCCGCGACGACGTTTGCCGCCATCGTTCCCGCGCCGCCTGAGGTCGAGGAGTTCCTCATCGCCGGTTTCCTGCGCGGTAAGCCGGTCGAAATTGTGAAGTGCGAGACCGTCGATCTCGAAGTGCCGGCGCACGCCGAAATCATTTTGGAAGGCTATGTGGAGCTGGGCGAGCTGCGCGCCGAGGGCCCCTTCGGCGACCACACCGGCTTTTACACGCTCCAGGACGACTACCCGGTCTTCCATCTCACGTGCATCACCCATCGCAAGGACCCCATCTACGCCGCCACCATCGTGGGCAAGCCGCCTATGGAAGACGCGTGGATGGGCAAAGCCGTGGAACGCATCTTTCTCCCAGCGATGAAGTTGACCATCCCCGAACTGGTCGACATTCATCTGCCCGTCGAAGCGGTCTTTCACAACCTGATGATCGTGTCGATCAAGAAGAGCTATCCCGGCCAGGCGCGCAAGGTGATGCACGCAATCTGGTCGCTGGGCCAGGCCATGTTCACCAAGTGCATCGTAGTTGTCGACGAGGATTGCGATGTGCAGAACATTCCTGACGTCGTCCTGCGCGTGGCCAACAACATCGATCCCGAGCGCGACATTCAATTCACGCTCGGCCCCATCGACTCGCTCGACCACTCCTCTCGCCTGCCCAACTACGGGTCAAAAATGGGGATAGACGCTACGCGCAAGTGGAAGGCCGAGGGCTTCGAGCGGCCGTGGCCGACGATGATCGAGATGGACCGCGCAACCAAAACCAAAGTGGACGCGATGTGGGCGAAGCTGGGGCTGTAGAGTCTGTGCTACGCTTCCTTTGTATTCCGCTTCCGATCTCATCGGTGCACAGATCGTGCGTTGCGGGAAAGGGCAAGGCGCATGATGGGTATTTTAGCTTCGCTCGCAAAGTCTCTGCGTGCAAATCGCCGCCAGCTTGCCTCGTTGATGTTGCTGGCCTTCGCCGCCGCGGCAGCCGCGCAGCAGGCGCCTGCGGCGCAGAAGGTCATTCGCGATCCAGCCGAATACAACGCTTACACCGCCGCCGTGAATACTCAGGATGCAAATAAGCGGGCCGAGGAACTGGAGGCCTTTGTGCAGCAGTACCCGCAGAGCGTGGTTCTGACGGATGCGCTTGAGCAGGAGTTGGCGGCCTGGCAGACGGCGGGCGACTCCAGCCAGATGAAAAGAACGGCCAAGCGCCTGCTGGCCGCGGATCGCGGCAATGTTCGCGTACTGGGTATTGTGGTTGCGCTCGACCGGGTGAGCGCGGCGCAGGGCGACCTGGCGTCACTGAACGAGATGTGCGTCGAAGCCACAGGCGGGATGCGCGAGGTTCCCACATGGCGCAAGCCGGCCGGCATGACCGACACTGACTTTGCCGCGCTGAGCAAGCTGATGAACGATATCTTCATCGGCGCCGAGGGCTTTTGCGCGGTCCAGGAAAAGAACTACCCGGAAGCCAGGGATTGGTTCGCGCGCGCCCTCCAGATCGACCCAAGCAACGTGCTGGACGTGTATGAGCTTGCGATTGCGGACCTCGAAACAACGCCGCTCGACGCCAACGGCTTCTGGTACTGCGCCAGAGCGATTCATCTTGCCCAAAGCGCGGCCATTCCGCAGGACGCGAGCGCCATGGTGAACTACTGCGAGACGAAACACAGACAATTCCATGGCGCCGACGACGGTTGGGATGCGGTAATGGCGACCGCGGCCGCGCAGGACGCTCCCCCTGCGGATTTTGCCAAGCGGATCAAGCCCGCGCCCGCGCCGCCCAAGCAAAAGTAAATCAGCTCGCGAATGCTGCACGGCGCCGCGCGAACGCTCTTTGCCGCGCAACCTCGCTGCACCAGTTCCGCAGCCTGCGCGCCGCGGCCCTGCGCCCCGCGCAACATCGCCGACCGCTCTGCTATATCTAAATCATGCGTTGCGTCTCCCTCTGGACACGCCTTTGCTGCATCGCCGTTGTTCTAGCCACTGCGTCCGCCCTCCCCGCCCAGCAGACCTCCGGCAACTTCCGCTGGATCGATTTTCACGACGCCAAGGATCAAAACATCGTCGCCTGGGTCACGCGCTCGCTGCAGGTGGAGAAGTGGACGGCGATCCGCGAGATCGGCGTTGTTTACGACGCGGCTCTGGTCGTCACCACCGACCGCCCCACACCGAACTCGCCTCCCAGTGACGACACCTTCACCATCTGGAATGTCTCCCTCACCAGCCACATCGTGGCTCCGCTGCTCAAGGGCGTAAACCTGCGCTGGTTCGACTGGGAGCACTTTGCCGACGGCGCGCCCGAGGAGCTGACCGCGCTCTACGACAACTGCCACGACTGCGCGGCCAGCACTTACTTCACGGCTTTCTATTACGACATTGCGCACCACATGTGGGCGGCGCGCTGGGTGCGCGGCGGCCAGGGAGTTCTGGTGTGGAATGCAGTGCAGCCCAGCGTCCCCGGCGTCGCGTGGACGCAGATCTACTCCGTGATGGCCGGCCCTGACGGCCGCGCCCTGCTGGCAACTTGGAATCACTTCGACTACGGCAAGCAGAGAACGCCCGCCGACACCATCTTCCGCTACGATGTGGACCCTTTCAGCGGGTTGGAGCGAACGATGGAGCTGACCGGAAACGATGCCAAGGCAATGGAACTGCGCCTGTGTAACGGCAAGGACACCGTACAGGGTCTCGAACGCGGGCAAGACTCGGCCGTCTGCCAGCAACTGCTTGGCGCGCAACCGCAGCGCAAGCCCGTGACCACCCCGCCGGCCAACAACCGCGGCCAGTCTGCGCCGCCCGCCGTCCGGCACTGATCCGCACTTCACCCGCGCACTCCTGCCGCAACTCTCTCGCTGCTTTGGGGTTTGCACAGAGGTTGCAGCTGTTTGCAAACACACACCGGGCCCCAACTGCGGTAGACTTGTGTGCCTCGGAGGAATCCGAACATCTGGAGGGTGATATGAACCGACTTCCTCGATTTACGTTGTGGATTTCGCTCGCCATTGCGGCTGCACTGTGCGTGGCAGGACTCCACTTGATGCTAACCCCAACCATTCCGGTTGTCAGCGCCGCCGTCGCTGCCGCTCAGGATCAGGCGCCGCCCGATCAGGGGCCCGATCCAGCCGCCGTGAACCAGGCCGCGCCGTCGGGACCGTCCTACACCACGCAAGCTCCGCCTCCCGAGCAGGCAGGCGCTGCGCCAGAACCCGGCGATCAAGATTACTCAGAGCAGCCCACGGAGACGGCTGACCAGCCGCCGCCGCCGCTGCCCGACTACGAGCAGCCCCCCCCGCCGGGAGACGGCTACATCTGGACTCCCGGTTACTGGGCCTGGGGCCCAGAGGGCTATTACTGGGTTCCCGGCGCTTGGGTCGAGGCTCCCTACATGGGTGCGCTCTGGACTCCGGGCTATTGGGGCTTCTATGGCAGCCGCTATATCGTTCTATCCCGGCTACTGGGGCCTGCACATCGGCTTCTACGGCGGCATCAACTACGGCTTCGGCTACGGCGGCCTCGGCTACGAGGGCGGCTATTGGAACGCAGGCCACTTCTTCTATAACCGTGTGTACAACAACATCCGTGGCGGAGGCGTGCATAACGTCTATAGCTATCGCGCCAATGTGCGCGTCGCCAATGGTTCTCGCGCCAGCTACCGTGGCGGAACGGGCGGTGTGCGGGCAACGCCCAGGCCGTCGGAAAGAGCGGCATACCACGAGCCAACTGCGCCCCGCATGAACTCGCAAGTGCGGCACGCGCAGAGCTACCAGTCGAATCGAGGGCAAAGTGCGGCCCACAATAACGGCAAGCCGCGCACCCCGGCCGTCAGCAAGCCGGTGCAGGCGGATCGCAACGTACATCCCACGGTGCGGGCTCCAAGCCACTCCACAAACAATGGCGGGGGGCGCCGCTAAAGGTGGCTCTACGGCAAAACCAGAGAAGGCGTGCCCTATTCAGCTTTTTTTGAAGGTCGCCGCTCCTTGGGGTCGCGGCGACTTAAGGGCAGCGGCTTCGGGTTACAACATCTCTGGTTTTGCTATAAGGCTCAGGCGCTCGCGCGAACCATCCTTGCCCGGGCCGGGCGCTTCAAGACGCAAGGGATCTTGAGGCGTTTGGCCCGGCCGGTCTTTGCGAGGCCGCCGTCATAGGCGGGCACATTTCGAGAGTCCGCGTGCTGTTTCATTCCGCCGCCAGCACGCGAATCGCAACCAGGTTACGCACCCAGCGCTCCGGCATCTTATCTCCCGTGGAGATCAGTTTCAGCGGCCCTTCGCTCGTGAGCGCTTTTCCGTCCTCGCTGTCGGCCACGATCGTGGGCGCATCGTGGATGTAGGGGTCGATCTCTCCCATCGCGAAAACCGCTTCGTAGCCGTCAGAGCCAACGCATACAAGATAGAGCCGGAAATCCTTGCCGTGCGGCTTGGCGGGCACTCCAATCCGCGTCAGCAGCTCCATTATCTGCACGCCGGAGTAAGTCTCCTTGGCCTTGGTGTGCTCGTTGTACACCGTCACGGTCTGGTGCGGCAGCGCAGCCAGCGTGGCGGGCGTCCACGTGGCCGACTTGTCGCCGAAGGTGATCTTGAGCGGGCCGGCCGGCGGCGCGGGCTTGTCCATCTCCCCCATGCCGCCCATGTGCCCCGTCGGCATCGCCGGCTGCTGGCTTTGCGCCTGTGCTGGAACCCCGGCTATTCCCATCAGTCCCAAGAAGATAGCGGCAAATACGCCTGAATGCTTCATGAAATCCTCCCAGCTTTCATCGTATACTGGCCCTATGTCGATTCGTGCGCAATATCGCCGGCATCGCCAAGGGCATGAGCATCACCGCTCGCGAGGCATTTGCGCCCACCGAGGTGGAGAACTACCCTGACGGGCCCGGCCCTCTGCGCGGAGCCGTCCTCGAGTCGCGTTTCCGCGGCGCGCACGTCCTCCAGCGCGACGAAAACGGCCTGGAGAAGTGCGTGGCCTGTTTCCTTTGCGCCGCGGCATGCCCCTCCAACTGCATCTACATCGAGGCCGCCGAAAACACCGAAGAGCAGCGCATTTCCTCGTCGGAGCGCTACGCCAAGGTCTACAACATCGACTACAACCGCTGCATCTTCTGCGGCTACTGCGTCGAAGCCTGCCCCACCGACGCCATCACCCACGGCCAGGGCTTCGAACTGGCCACGCTCAATGCTACGAACCTTGTGATGCGCAAGGAAGACATGCTGGTTCCGGTGAGCGCGCTGACGGCGGCAAAATAATCCGCAGCTTTACTACCCCGCCCCCGCCAGCAGCCCTCGCTTGCGCAGCTCCGTCATCACCCGTTCCACCTTCCAGTCGAGAGCGCCGGCGCCGTCCACGATCAGATCGGCATTCGCGGCGGAGGGCCGCACGTAGGCCAAGCTCGATGGCCGGACTCGATATTCATACTGATAGCGCACCGATTCGGGCGTGCGCCCGCGCTCGTCCATGTCGCGCTTCAGGCGTCGCTCAAAACACAGCTCCTCCGGCGTATCGATGTAAATGCGCAGGTGATAATACGGGGATAATTCGGCATAATGGAGGGCGAAGTTGCCTTCGACGATGAGAAAAGGCCCGGCGTTGACATGCTGCGTGCGGCCCCTGACGCGCGTGTAGGTGCCGAAGTCGTAGACCGGGCGCTCGATGCCTTCGCCGCGCGCCAAGGCGGCGACGTGCTCGGCGAGCAGCGGGATCTCGATCAGCGCCGGATCATCGAAGTTCTTCTCCACGCGCTCGGCCAGGGGAATATCCGAAAGATCGAGGTAATAGTCGTCGAGATGAAAGCGCAAGCCGCGCATCAGGCGGGCCAGCTCGTTGGCCAGCGTGGTCTTGCCCGAGCCGGAACAGCCGCCAATGCCCACCACCGTGGGCGGAAAAGGCAACTGCGGCATATTGCCGGCAACGCGGGCGCTCCCTGTGCGGCTCACGGCTCCGCTTCCACCTTTGCGGCGATCCTGGGCGCCAGCCGTTTGAGCAACCCGGCCAGCCGGTTCTCCACCATGCGTCCGGTCTCGTTCACTTCCTCGTGGCTCAGCGGAGTTGCGCCCAGCCCTGCGGCCAGATTGGTCACGCAACTGATGCCCAGCACCTCCATCCCCATGTGCCGCGCCACCAGCGTCTCCGGCACGGTGGACATGCCCACCAGCGTTGCGCCCAGGGAGCGGAAGGCGCGAATCTCCGCCGGCGTCTCGAAGCTCGGGCCCGGCGTCGCCAGATAAACGCCTTCCTCCAGCGCGAATCCCTCTTCCTGCGCGGCCTGCTGGGCGCGCGCGCGCAGCGCCTTGCTGTACGCCTCGGTCATGTCGAAGAAGCGCAGCCCCGCGCCGGAGCGGAATGCGAAGCGTGGCTCGTTGGGGCCGTTGAGCGGGTTCCAGCCCATGAAATTGATGTGGTCGGCCAAAACCACAAGTTGGCCCACGCGGTAGCCGATTCCGCCGGCCGCATTGGTCAGCACCACGGCCCGGATTCCCAACGCGCCCAGCACGCGCATGGGGAATGTGACCTCGAGCGGCGAGTAGCCCTCGTAGTAGTGCACGCGCCCCTGCATGACGACCACCGGCGCTCCGCCCAGCAGCCCCGCAACGATGCGCCCCGAGTGGCCTTCGACGGTGGACTGCGGAAAATGCGGAATCTCGCCATAGGGCACGATTGCCGGATCGGCGACCGCGTCGGCCACAGCGCCCAGCCCGGAACCCAAGACAATGCCGACAAGCGGCGCAGGCGAGCCCAGTTTGGGTCTCAGAAAGGCCGCAGCTTCCGCGACTTGGTCGTAGTAGGTCATCGAAAAGAACGGGCGGTGCGCTTCGCAACATTCTACAGGTTTGAGAACTGGCCGGTTGGCTGTGCAAAGCTCGCCTCGACCGTCCTATCCCTGAGGCAATCGGTCTGCGGCGCTCTATGTTACTTTTCAAGTGTGTCCGCCGACAATGCATTGGCCCCAGGCCAAATCGGGTCTGCTCGGGCAGCCTTAAAGCCGAGGTTTACGCAGTGGCAGGGAGCTACGGTTGCGCTTCTGGCTCTGGGCTATTCCGGCTACTATTTCTGCCGCTCCGATTTGTCGGTGGTGCTGCCCCAGCTGATTCACGATCTGGCGCAGCACGGCATCACACCCAACGAGGCGCAGATACGGCTTGGCTTTATCGCCTCAGTCGGAACGGTGGCTTACGCTTTGGGTAAGTTTGTCTCGGGTCCTTTGGCCGATCTGGGGACCGGGCGGCGTAATTTTCTGGGCGGAATGGCGGGGTCGATCGTTTTCACCTTCGTCTTTGCCATGAGCGGTGGATTTCCGCTTTTTACTATGGCGTGGATCGGGAACCGGCTCTTTCAGTCGCAAGGCTGGGCTGGACTGGTGCGGGTCTCGTCGCGCTGGTTTTCCTACTCGACCTACGGAAGCGTGATGGCGGTGGTGAGCCTGAGTTTTCTGTTTGGCGACGCGGGTGTCCGATGGACATTGAGCGAACTGATGGCCCACGGGGTTGGGTGGCGCGGGGTGTTTTTCTTCAGCGCGGCGTCGCCGGCGGTTTTGCTGATCGTCAATCTGCTGCTTCTGCGCGAGACGCCGCAGGAGCGCGGGCTTCCTGCGCCCGAGGTGAATCCGAGGAATGTTTACGCTGGCGAGGAGCCGGAACGGGCAGGCGAGCAAACTGCGGTCGTGGCGATTTTGCGGCCGCTGCTGACGAGCTTTGCATTCTGGATGGTCTGCCTGCTGGCGTTTGGGACGACGCTGCTGCGAGAGTCGTTCAACCTGTGGACGCCCACTTATTTCGTGCAGTTCGTCGGGCTTTCAGGGAGTGCCGCGGCCAGCCGCAGCGCGCTGTTTCCGCTGTGTGGCGGGGTTTCAGTGCTGCTGGGCGGGTTTCTGAGCGACAAACTGGGCGCAAACGGGCGCAACATTCTGGTGGTGACGGGAATGGCGGCGTGCACGGCATGCCTGGTGCTGATGGGCCGCCTGCCAAGCCACGGCAGCCAATGGGCGCCTACGATTCTGGTGGGGCTGGCGGGCTTTGCGTTGCTGGGGCCTTACTCTTACCTGGCAGGAGCCATGTCGCTCGATTTCGGCGGTGAGCGCGGCAGCGCCACGGCGGCGGGAATCATCGACGGATTCGGCTATATTGCCGGATGGCTATCGGGCGACACTGTGGCGCGGATCAGCGTTGCCTTGGGATGGAAGGATGCGTTCCTGGCGCTTGCAGGGGTTTCGTTGCTGACAGTGCTGGTAGCGCTGGTGCTGACCGTACATCAACGGAACCACACAGTGCAGCGTGTGTAGGCGCATCCGCTGCAGTTCGTCGCAGCGGGAAAAGCGCGCTGTTCTTCTCTGTTCCCCCTAAAGTGAAAGTATTTCGCGCTGCTATGCAGCACGGTTTCGGTTCGTGGGACAGCAGGATTGAATTCCGACAAATTAGGTCGTATATTAAATGAGGACCAAATCAGTCGTAATTTAAGATGCACGGGGCTAAACCATTGGCCCGACTCCTGTCGGACTGTGATTTAGATCACCGAATTAACCGGACTGATTTGGTCGTATATAAATACCGCCTGATTCTGCGGGTTATGAGTGCGGCGCAGGCCGTCGGCGGTGGCGGGATGAGGTCTTACCGGAGGTTTTTCCCTTGAAGGGCCGTATTTATTTCTTCTTCATTCTTTTTCTGGCGATTGGCTCGCTTGGGTTGCAGGCGCAGGATGCGGCAAGTCTTCGTGTGGGCGGGGTGGTGCACGATGGGACGGGAGCGGTGATTCCCGGCGCCGTTGTGGCGCTGCGGCAGGCGGATACCGAAACGGCGTTGAAGCAGGAGACGGACGGGCAGGGGAGTTTCCAGATTGCCGTACCGGAAGCAGGCATTTACACGGTTGAAGTGAGAGCAGATGGGTTTGAAATCTTCCGCGGACAGGTAGTGGTGAGTAAGGAGTCGCCGAGCGCGGCCCTGGATGTGACGTTGGCAGTGAGCGGATCTACCGAATCGGTGGAGGTAACTGCGAATACTTTGGCTGCTGAGACAACCAGCACACAACTGGGCGAGACGCTGGAAACCAGGAAGATTGAGAGCGTGCCGCTGAACGGGCGGAGTTTTACCGATTTGATGGCGGTGCAGCCGGGAATTGTGCCAGTGGACACAGCGCAACCGGGCGCGGTAATCATGACGGGCGTGGCATCGACGCCGCCCTCGGGGAATGCGAACCCCGGCAACCTGTCGATCAGCGGACAGCGCGAGGATTCCAACGGGTTCCGGGTGAACGGCGCGGACGTGGAAGAGGACGTGAACATGGGCACGTCCATCGTTCCCAATCTTGACGCGATCGACAGCTTTCGCGTGCTGACGTCGAACTTCGACGCGGAGTATGGAAACTCGAGCGGCGGGCAGATTCTGGTGAATACCAAATCCGGGACCGCGCAGTTGCATGGCAGCGCGTTTGAGTTTTTGCGCAACACGGCTCTCGACGCGCGGAATTATTTTTCCTCCGATCGCGCCGCCTACCGGCAGAACCAGTACGGCGGAACGCTGGGCGGAGAGCCGTTTCATCGCGGCGTGATGTTTTTTGGCGATTATCAGGGGACACGGCTCACCGAGGGAATCGACACAGGCGACATCTCCGTTCCGTCGCTGGCCGAGCGAGGCGGGGACTTCAGCCAGGTTCCGCTCACCGGGAGCGTGAACGGCAGCTATTGGGCGGCGCAATTATCGTCGGAGCTGGGGCAAACGGTGGCGCCGGGCGAGCCCTATGCGCAGGTCTTCCCGACAGGGAAGATTCCGCAGTCGATCTGGCCGGCGCCGGCGAAGTACCTTCTGGCCTCGATTCCGCAGCCGAACGCAGGGACTGCTGTGTTTGAGACGGCGAACGCAGCCGAGACCTTGCAGGATGACAAAGGCGGCCTTCGCGCGGATTGGACGCGCGGCAAACAGGCCCTCACGGGCTATTACTTTTTGGACCAGTATTCGTTGGATAACCCCTATCCCACAGGGACGGGTGGCGCCAGCGTGCCGGGTTTTGACGCAGCCAGCCAGGGACGGGCGCAGCTCCTCAGCCTGCAGCACACAATAACCTTCGGCGCATCGATGCTGAATGAGGCGCACCTGAGCTACATGCGCAACGCGAACTCCGTGGGCCAGCCGCGCGGCGGAGTCGGCCCCACGTTGGCCGAACAGGGATTCAGCGGGATTGTGCCGCTGCTACCGTCAACCGAAGGCATCGAGAATCTGGCATTCAACGATTTCACCACCGGCGTGGATACGACGGCGCTGGTGCAGTCGGAGAACATCTACGAGGTGAGCGACGCCTTCTCGCGCGTCGAGGGCAAGCACGGGCTGAAATTCGGCGGCGAAGTGCATTCGAGCCAGATTAATACTCACCCCGACGTGGTGTTCAACGGCAGCTTCAGCTTCAATGGCTCAGAGACCGGTGTGGACTTTGCCGATTTTCTGCTCGGCGTGACATCGAGCTACACGCAGGGGCAGGCCGGGAGCTTTTATAACCGCAACCTCTATATGTCGGCATTTGCGCAAGATAGTTGGAAGGCGACGAGCCAACTGACAGTGAACTACGGCGTGCGCTGGGACCGCATCCGGCCGTGGCTGGAGAAACACAACCAACTGCAAACACTGGTCAAGGGCGAGCAGTCGCAGGTGTTTCCCGGCGCGCCTGAGGGGCTGGTATTTCCGGGCGATCCGGGCGTGCAGGATTCATTGGCGCCGGCCAGGAACAACTTTTCGCCGCGCGCCGGAATCGCATATGCGCCTGCTGCGGGCAACGGATTTTTGCAGAAGTTGATCGGTCCCGCGGGATCAACCAGCATTCGCCTCGGCTACGGAATGTACTCGACCGCCTACGAGGGATTGTCCGCGGGAATCATGAGCGCGAATCCGCCCTACGGCTACACGTACACTTCCGCCGCGCCGCCGCTATTTACCTCGCCGTTCACGGTAGCCGCAACGGGCGCCAATGCTGGGCAGAGGTTTCCGTTGCAGCAAGTCGCGTTCGGAGCGAGCCGGGCGAATCCCAATTCCAGCGTGAACTGGAGCCAGTTTGAGCCGCTGGTGGGCATTCCAGCCGTTGATTCCAACGACGTGACGCCCTACGCGCAGCACTGGATGGCCAGCGTGGAGCGTCGGCTTGGTGCGAACACGTTGGCCACAGTGAGCTACGTGGGCACTTCGTCGCATCACCTGCTGGTGTTGGAAGAAGCGAACCCGGCCGATCCCGCGCTGTGCCTGAGCCTGGGCACGGCGGTCTGCGGCCCCTTCAACGAGCAGGCTGCACGGACAGCGTTCGGGCCGCAGTTCGGCAGTGTCGAGCTGCAGCGGACGATTGCCAACGCCAACTACAGCGCGCTCGAACTGACGCTGAACCATCGCGCACATGGACTCGATCTGCTTGCCAGCTACACGTATTCGAAGTCGATCGATCAGTCGGCGGGGCTGCCGGAGCCGGTGAACCCCGTCGACCCGTCGTTGAGCCGCGGCCTCTCGGCCTTCGACATGCGGCACAACCTGGTGACGTCGTTCAACTACGAAATTCCGGCGCCCAAGCGCGCGCAAGGACTGGTTTATACAGCCGTGGAAGGTTGGGCCGTGGCGGGAATTGCACGCTTCACAACCGGATTGCCGGTTACGCTCCTCAATAACAACGACACCTCGCTGCTGGGCACGATTCCCAACGGCATCAACAACAACGGGGTGGACACGCCCGAATGGAGCGGCAAGAGCCTGAGCCTGAATACTGAATCCGAAGCGGCGGAGCAGCGGTATTCGACGCCAGCCAATTCAGTTTGCCGGCGCTGGGCACGATGGGCAACGCGCGGCGGCGGTTCTTCTCCGGGCCCGGCATGGAGAACCTGGATGCGACGCTTTCGCGCGAGATTTCGATGCGCGATAACCGCGGCTTTGAATTTCGTGCCGAGGCCTTCAACGTGTTCAATCACGCGCAGTTCTTCGGCCCGGCGACGGTAGAGGGCAACATGTCGAGCGGAACCTTTGGCCATGCGGTCAGCGCCATGGCGCCACGGCTGATGCAGATCGCGGTGCGGTACCGGTTCTAGACAAAGGCGGCAGCTTTCGCGTGCGCTCACATGGCAGCAAGCCAGGGTCGCGTGAAATCGATGGTTACGATATACTAGTTGAGGCCTAGAGAGGCAGGGGAATCTCTGTCTTTCAGGCTGATGGCGGGCGATCCCGCCTTTCCAGAAAACCAGAAAAACGAGACAAAATGCCTAAGTTGAAGACCCATTCGGGCGCGGCCAAGCGCTTCAGCAAGACTGGCACCGGCAAGATCAAGCGGGGCCAGACGAAGACGCGGCACATCCTAACGTCGAAGGCGCCGAAGACCAAGCGGAAGCTGGGCCGGACCCTGCTGGTTTCCGACGGCGACTACGCGAAGGTAGCGCGCATGATTCCCTACGCCTGACCACTGCGTGGGGCGGCCCTTTGGATGAGGGTTGTGCCACTGCAATATGGGCCGATGCATTGGCCCCCGCCGAGTGCGGAATGCGTTCGCAACGGCGAGAGATCAGGCTTGACGAGAGCGAGTGAAGAGGTTGACAGCCATCGATGATGGCCTCCTGCCTCCAGCCGCGTAAACAGAAACGCAAAAAGGAGAACCACCATGCCCCGCGTAAAACGTGGCACCAAGCGGAGTGACCGCCGCAAAAAGATTCTGAATCGCGCCAGCGGTTATTTCCTGACCAAATCGAAGCTGTACCAGGCAGCCCAGGAGGCCGTTGAGCGCGGCCTGAAGTTTGCCTACACGGGCCGGCGGCTGAAGAAGCGCCAGTTCCGCTCGCTGTGGATCGTGCGTATCGCGGCCGCATGCAAGCTGAACGGGACCAGCTATTCGCAGTTCATCAGCGGATTGAAGAAGGCCGGCATCGAGCTCGACCGCAAGATTCTGTCCGACATTGCCGTGAAGGATGCGGCGGGCTTTACCAAGCTCGTTGAGCAGGCCAAGGCGGCAAATGCAGCCAAGGCAAAGGCAGCATAACAAGATTTCCGATAGACTGGCGGAAAATGCGGCCCGGAGTTCTTGAAGGACTCCGGGCCGTTGTACGTTTATGGACAAAGCCGCGCACCGTCGCCCGCCTCACGCAGTGGTTTATTCTGAACTTTACGCATGACGAACGAAGCGATACCGAATCTGACGGCATTTGACGAGGCCGCGCTGGACCAGGCGTTTGCCGTGCTGGAGCGCCAGGCGCGCGAGGCCGCCGCCGCGCTCGATGGCGAGGCGGCCGTGGAGGCGTTTCGGCTGGAGTGGCTGGGACGCAAGCAGGGGCGGCTGAACGAGGTTTCCGGCCGCTGGCTGAAGGCTGCGCCGCCCGATGCGAAAAAGGCGCTGGGCCTGCGCTTCAACGCGCTGAAAGCCGTGGTCGAGGGCCTGCTCGACGCGGCCGTAGGCGGAGGGCCGAGCGATGCCGCGCTCAAGGCCGAGGCCATCGACATCACGCTGCCCGGAACGCGGCGTCTGACCGGCGCCGAACATCCCATCACACGCACGCTGAACGAGGTTGTTTCAGTTTTTGCCGCGCTCGGCTATTCGGTAGGCGTGGGGCCGGAGGTTGAAACCGACTACTACAACTTCGAGTGCATGAACTTTCCGCCCGGCCATCCGGCGCGCGACACGCAGGACACGCTGGTGGTGGCGGCGCAAGAGCGCAAGCCGCTGCGCGACCGGCTGCTGCTGCGTACGCATACCTCACCGGTGCAGATGCGGACCATGGAGATGCAGCCGCCGCCGGTGCGCATCGTGATTCCCGGCAAGGTGCATCGCAACGACGCAGCCGACGCCACCCACTCGCCTATTTTCCACCAAGTCGAGGGGCTGTGCGTCGACACGCAACATCACCTTCAGCGACTTGAAGGGCACGCTCGACCACGCCATGAAGGCGCTGTTCGGCTCGGCGGTCAAGACGCGCTTCTTCCCGTCGTTCTTCCCGTTCACCGAGCCCAGCGCCGATGTGCAGATCAGTTGCATTTTTTGCGGCGGCAAGGGCTGCCGCAAATGCAAGGACTCGGGATGGATCGAGCTGCTGGGCTGCGGCATGGTGGACCCGGCGGTGTTTGCCTTTGCGGCGGAAAAACAGCCGGCCTACGATCCGAAAGAAGATCTCCGGCTTCGCCTTCGGCATGGGCGTGGAGCGCATCGCCATGATGAAGTACGGCATCAGCGAGATCGGCCAGTTTTTCGCGGGCGATATGCGGTTTTTGGGGCAGTTTGTTTAGCAAGTTCGCGTCCGCTTGCGCGGACGTTGGCAGGTTGGCAGGGACGCACGATGTCCAGAACAAGGCACTATCGCGATTTGATCGCATGGCAAAAGGCGATGGAATTGGCGCGAGCGGTCTACGCGCAAACAGAGGAATTTCCCAAGTCCGAGACATTCGGTTTACGGATGCAACTGCGCCGATCGTCTGTGAATGTTGCCAGTCATATCGCGGAAGCGCATGGACGCCTGAACGATTCGGAGATGCGCAAGGGGCTTGGAGCAGCTCGTGCGGCTGTGAATGAGTTGCAGACGCAAATTGAGCTGGCAGCTAGCCTAGGATTTTTCAATGAACCCTCAAGTGATGACCTGCTGGATCTCGGTACTCGTGTCGCTAAGCTGATCAACGCGCTGCTCGGTGTTCTGAATCCCGTAAATGAGGAGACGAGACCACGCTAACCCGCGAACTCGCCACGCGCATAGCGCGCCAACTTGCGAAGAAAGAACCTTAATCGATGAAGATACTTACCAAATGGCTTAGAGCTTATTTGCCCGGACTTGCCGTCGACGACGCGCGGCTTGCTGAGGACCTGACTCTGCGCGGCATTGCCGTTGAGGGCAACTATCCGCTGGGCGAGGGCAACGGCTCGCTCTACGAGATGGACATCACGACCAATCGCGTGGACGCAATGAACCACTACGGCATTGCCCGGGAAGCCGCGGCGATCTATGGGCTGTCGTTGCCTGCGCTGGCTTTTTCATTGCCCGAAGCGAAACCGGCAAAGACGCCCTACTCCGTGCGGATCGAGGCCGAAGACGCATGCGGGCGGTTCACGGCACGAGTGCTGCGCGGCATTACGATCGGCGAGTCGCGGGATTGGTTCGCAGGGGCGGAGGTGGCCACCTACTTCGGGCTGCTCGAACAGAAGATGATCTTCGAACGCCGTGGATGCGACCAACTTTGCCTGGCTGGCGATGGGCCAGCCGACGCACGCCTTCGATCTGGACAAGATCGATGGAGGAATCGTCGTGCGGCGGGCGCATAAGGGTGAGCGGCTCAAGACGCTGGACGGCGTGGAGCGCAATCTGGAAGCGGACGATCTGGTGGTTGCCGACCACAAGAGGGCGCTGGCGCTGGCCGGGGTGATGGGCGGCTGGGACACGATGATCACGCCGGAGACGAAGAATGTGCTCGTCGAGGCAGCGTGGTTCGATCCCATGGCGGTGCGGCAAACCGCGCGGCGGCATGGGCTGCACACCGACGCCAGCCACCGATTCGAACGTGGCGCAGATTTCAATGCGGCGCCCGTGGCATCGGCGCTGGTGAGCGCCATTCTGCTGGCGAACGGAGGGTGGATTGAAGGCGAAATGGTGGACGCGCGCGTGGCGGCAGCGGAAGAACGCACCGCGCGGCGCAAGCCTGTAGTGCTCGCGCTAAGCGAGGTGCAGCGCATTCTGGGCGCAACGGTGGACGAAGAGGGAATTACTGCGTCGACGGTCGAGGGCGTGTTGACAGCGTTGGGATGCGAGCTCAGCAAGCCAGCAAGTCAGCAAGTCAGCGCGTCAGTGCGAAGACGATGCGATCTGGCAGGTTACGCTGCCGAGCTGGCGGCTTGATCTGGAGCGCGAAATCGATCTGATCGAGGAAGTCGCGCGGGTTTACGGCTACAACCGTTTCGCCAACACGCTGCCTTCGTTTGGCGAGGGCGTGCGTGCGTTGCCGTGGGCGGAGAAGGAATCGGCGGTGCGCGGTACGCTGCTGGCGGCCGGGTTCCATGAGGCGATTGGGAGCACGTTCTGCTCGGCGGCGGAGGGAGCGTTGACTGCGCCGCAGCCGGCGCTTGTGGTGCCGCTGGGCAATCCATTGAGCGAAGAGGCAGGCGTGCTGCGGCCGTCGCTGGTGCCGGGCATGCTGGCCATGATTGCGGGCAACCTGAACCGCGACGTGAACGATGTGCGGCTGTTCGAGCTGGGCACGGTGTTCAGTGGCACGACTGAGAAAGTGGACGAGCGGCCTGCATTGGCGTTTGGCGCCGTGGGCAGTTTGCCGGAAGAGAGCGCGCTCGACACGGGACGGGTCATCGAGTTTCACGATGTGAAGGGCGTGGTGGAGCAGGTGCTGGCGCGGTTCGAGATGCGGGCGATGTACTTCGACCGGTTTACCGCTGAGGCCGGATTGACGCCGGAATGGCTGCATCCGTATCGCGCGGCGCGCGCGGTAGCTGACGGCGTGACCGTCGGCTGGTTCGGGCAACTGCATCCGCGCGAGGCCGCGGCACGCAAGCTCAAGGAAACCGTGCTGGTGGGAGAGTTGTATCTCGACCGGCTCTACAAGCTTCCCGTTCGCAAGCCCATTGCGCGCGAGATCTCGCGCTACCAGCCGGTGCGGCGCGACTTCTCGCTTGTTCTGGACGAGAACATCGCGTGGGAGACGATTCATGGCGCGATGGCCGGATTGCAGATTCCCGAGCTTGTTGCCTGGCGCGTGCGCGAGGTGTTCCGCGATGCGCGGTTGGGCAAGGGCGAATATGCTCTGCTGCTGGGTGCGACCTTTCAGGCGCCGGACCGCACGCTGCAGCGAGGAAGAGTTGCAGAGCTTTCAGGCGCGGATTGTGGAAGCCGTAGGCAAGGCAGGGGCGCGGCTGAGGGTCTGAGGAAAATTTCGAGGCCGGCCGGCGCTATACTCGACGCTGCACCCAAACGGTAATGAAGGCGTCCTATGAACGGTGGTACGATGTTAGCGCTCGTCCAGGAGCTGGAGGAAACAGTGGAAATGCAAAGTGAGGAACAGCCGCAAACGGCGCCAGCGGAACCAGGCGCGCTGGCAGTGAGCATGGACGAATTTTCGGCGCTGGAGGAGCGGGTGCGGCGCGCCGTGGAACTGGTGAAGCGGGAGCGGCAGGCGCGTGCGGAAGCGGAAGAGCGAGCCGGCAGCGCCGAGGCAACTTTACGCGCGCAGACGCCTCTGTTGGAGCAACAGCGGAGTGAAATGCACGCGCTGCGCGCCGAGCGCGACCAGGTGCGGCAACGCGTGGAGCGGCTGCTCGCGGAACTGGACGCGCTGGAACTGTGAGGCAAGGATGGCCGAGGAACCGCGCAGCAGGCAAGGCAGCAAGCAAGTCAGCAGGCAAGACGGCAGGCAAGATTCCAATCCCGGCGAATACGTGACGGTCGAAATCTACGACCAGCTCTACCACCTTTCAGGCCAGGATACTGAGCACATCCGCGAGCTGGCCGCCTGCGTCGACGCCAAAATGCGCGCCGTGGCCGCGCACGGAAAGACAGCAGATTCGTTGCGCGTGGCGGTACTGGCCGCGTTGAACCTGGCCGATGAGCTGTCGCAGGCTACGTCAGCCGATGTGCAGTTGGGCCACGCCCGCGCCACCAGCCTGCGCATGATGCTCGATGAAGTCCTGGAGGACGAGCGCAAGACGGGGCAGTAGCCTGTACCGCAAGACCTGCCTATTTCGCCGCCAACTGGCGCAGGACATACTGCAAAATGCCGCCGTGTTTGTAGTACTCGATCTCCTGCGGCGTATCGATGCGGATACGGGCCTCGAAGGTTTTTTCTTGCCGTCGGCTGAAGTTGCAACCACTGCGACTGTCCGGCCGTTCTCGAACCTTGCGTCGAGCCGCTCCTTGAAGCCGAGAATGTCGTAGGTCTCCTCGCCAGTGAGGCCGAGGGACTCTACATTTTTGGCGGCCTCAAATTGCAGCGGCAGAATTCCCATGCCAACTAAATTTGACCGGTGAATGCGCTCGAAGCTTTCGGCGATGACGGCGCGGACGCCGAGGAGTTTGGGGCCCTTGGCGGCCCAGTCGCGCGAAGAGCCGGCGCCGTACTCCTTGCCCGCAAGGATGATGAGCGGAACGCCGCGCTCGGCGTACTTCACGCTGGCGTCAAAGATGGACATCTGTTCCCCTTCAGGGAGCAGGCGGGTGACGCCGCCCTCGGTGCCGGGCGCGAGCTTGTTGCGCAGGCGCACGTTGGCGAAGGTGCCGCGCACCATGACTTCGTGGTTGCCGCGGCGTGAGCCGTAGGAGTTGAAGTCGTGCGTTCGCACGCCTTTGTCCAACAGATACTTTCCGGCTGGGCCAGAGGCCTTGATGGAGCCGGCGGGCGAGATGTGGTCGGTGGTGACGGAGTCGCCAAGGACGGCGAGCACGCGTGCGCCGGCAATGTTCTGGACGGGCGCGGGCGTCGCGGTGATGCCGTCGAAGTAAGGCGCTTTGCGGATGTAGGTGGAGTCGGGCTCCCACTGGTAGACGTCGCCCAAGGGGAAGCTGAGGCCCTGCCAGTTGGCGTCGCCCTGTGAGACCGTAGCGTATTCGCGCCGGAAGCCTTCGCTATTGACGCCGATCTCGATGGCCGCGGCGACTTCAGCTTGCGTGGGCCAGATGTCTTTGAGGTAGACGGGCCGGCCGGAGGGGTCTTTGCCGAGTGGATCGGTATCGAAGTTATGGCCGATGCGGCCGGCGAGCGCGTAGGCGACGACGAGCGGCGGGGACATGAGGTAGTTGGCGCGCACATCGACGTTGACGCGGCCCTCGAAGTTGCGGTTGCCCGAGAGCACGCTGACCGCGACGAGGCCGTGCTCTTCGATGCTTTTGGTCACGTCGGCAGGGAGCGGGCCGGAGTTGCCGATGCAGGTTGTACAGCCGTAGCCGACGACGTTGAAGCGCAGCTTTTCGAGATAGGGCAGCAGGCCGGCCTTCCGGTAGTAGTCGGTGACGACGCGGGAGCCGGGAGCCAAGGAGGTCTTGACCCACGGCGGAACGGCGAGGCCTTTTTCAACGGCTTTTTTTGCGAGCAGGCCGGCGGCGATCATGACTGACGGGTTCGACGTGTTAGTGCAACTGGTGATGGCGGCGATGACGACCGAGCCGTGGTCGAGATAGGGATCGGGATCGACGTTGAACCGCTGTTTGACAGTGGTGGTGACGGGGAGCGGAGCCGAAACTGAGGGGCCTTCGTAGTCTTCAACGGCGACGGCGGCGTCAGTGAGGGATTTGTGCTGCCACGTGGCGGCGGTGCGCGAGCCGAGCGGCTTGGCCGTGGGCGCGAGCAGCGTGGGCAGCTGCTGGGCAAAGCTGGCGGCTGCGTCTTTCAGCAGCACGCGATCCTGCGGGCGCTTGGGTCCGGCCACGCTGGGCTCGACGGTCGAGAGATCGAGCTCGAGGGTCTGTGTGTAGTCGGCTTCGGGCGTTCCGGCAGTGTGAAAGAGGCCTTGTTCCTTGTAATAGGACTCGACGAGCGCGATCTGTTCTTCGCTGCGGCCGGTGAGGCGCAGGTAGCGGAGGGTTTCCTGGTCGACGGGGAAGATACCGCAGGTGGCGCCGTACTCGGGCGCCATGTTGCCGATGGTGGCGCGGTCGGCGAGGGGCAGCTCCGCAATGCCGGGGCCGTAGAACTCGACGAACTTGCCCACGACGCCGAGCTTGCGCAGCGCCTGGGTGACGGTGAGGACGAGATCGGTGGCCGTGGCGCCCTCGCGAAGCTTGCTGATGAGCTTGTAGCCGACGACCTGCGGGACGAGCATGGAGATAGGCTGCCCGAGCATGGCGGCTTCCGCTTCGATTCCGCCCACGCCCCAACCCAGCACGCCAAGGCCATTGATCATGGTGGTGTGCGAGTCGGTGCCGACGAGCGTGTCAGGATAGGCGACTTGCTCGCCATCGATTTCTGCGGTGAAGACGACACGGGCGAGATATTCGAGATTGACCTGGTGGCAGATGCCCATGCCGGGCGGCACGGCGGAGAAGTTGCGGAAGGCCGACTGGCCCCACTTGAGGAAGGCGTAGCGCTCGCGGTTGCGCAGAAACTCGAGCAACGAGTTGGATGTGTAGGCCGAGGAAGTGCCGTACTCGTCCACCTGCACGGAGTGATCGATGACGAGTTCGGCCGGGGCGAGGGGATTGACGCGCTCGGGGTCGCCGCCGAGGGTTTTGATGGCGTCGCGCATGGCGGCCAGGTCGACGATGGCGGGGACGCCGGTGAAGTCCTGCATGAGGACGCGGGCCGGCATGAAGGCAATCTCGCGGCTGGGCTCGGCTTTGGCGTCCCAGTTGGCGAGGAACTCGATGTCGGCGGCGGTGACGTTGACGCCGTCCTCGCGGCGCAGCAGGTTTTCGAGCAGGATTTTGAGGCTGAAGGGCAGGCGGCTGAGATTGAAGCCGCGGGCAGCGAGCGCGGGAAGGCGATAAAGGGTGTAGGAGCGATTGCCGGAGGTGAGCACGGCCTTGCTCGAGAAGCTGTTCATCGGTAGATCCTCTCAGTGGAGCTAGTGGTGTTCGCGCAGTTAGTTAGCCGGCGCGCGCTTGGGACGGGGACCGGCGCAGACGATCACGCAGGCAAAAAACCTGTCGGAAATAGATTACTCAGCGCGTGGGGTCAGCGTCCACGGTCGGGACGGCCGCGGCGGAAGCGCCTGAAGCGGGGCGGGCCGGCGATGGCAAGGCGGCTACGCATGGTCTACACAATGATTTTATCGCAGCGGCAGGGCGCGGGGAACGGAAGTCCAGCGACGGCTTGCATTCGCGCCGCGTATTCAGCGGTCCGCGACGCGAATTCAGGCAACCGTTGGCTTACTGATTCACCTCGCCCCGGAACGGCTGGCGAAGATGTATTATTGCGTGCCGGAAAGCTGGACCAAGCCAATCAGCGCATTCAGCGCCGCGAGTTGTTCCGGCGTCGCCCCATCCCGCGAAAGGGTCGTCAGGCAGGCGACGTGCGAATTGTCGAGCTTCGCGAGTACGACCTCCATGTGCAAGAGTTTGTTGTTGATGATGAGGTTCCCATAGAACGCCTCGCCTGCATGTCCGGCCAGCGTGCTCGGCTCGTTCTTAGAATATGGCTCAGCGCCGGAAGCCTTAAAAACGTCGGTGGCAATGGAACTGAGTGACGTAGTCCCCACAGCCGGGTCGACGATCATGCTCAATTGGAGGGCGGTTGAGCGATCGCCAGACGTGAATTGGAGATTGCCGGATTGATCGTAGTCATAGGTCCACCCAGTCGGAACATCGACCGAGAACGCAGGATCTCCTGTCTTGGGCAGGCGCACCGTCTCGGCGTGCGAGGGAGCACTGCCGAGCACGAGGCCAGCACCGAGCAAGAACGAAAGCCAAAAAGACCGCACTATCCCGTCTCCTTCTCCCAAGCCTCATCGACAAAGATAAAACCAATAATAGCCTGGATCAGGTCCGGGTAAAGAGGCCGGACGCTGATTTGTGGGATTATTTTAGCGTGTTTGAAGGGGCGTGGAAACATCTTGCGCATGGCATCGCCAGCCGCTAGGCTCGAAGCGAGGTTCCCGAGGGGTGGAGATGCTCGGTCGAACAGCCAGATTCATCGTGACCGCGGCGTTGCTGCTGCCCATTGCAGGCGCCTGTCAAACAATGTCGATGCCCGAGGCGAAGACGCCCGCAGGGGCGCAAGCGGCTCCGGCAACTCCTGCATGGCCGGCGGCCGACGGGACGGTAGTACTCGACAATTTTCGCTTTGACGCGGGCGACACGCTGCCCCAACTGCGTCTGCATTACCTTACGCTGGGAACGCCGCACCGCAACGCCGCGGGCCACGTGGACAACGCGGTTTTGTTGCTGCACGGGACGGGCGGCAACGCGCACTCGCTTCTGAATCCGCTCTTTTCCGATGTGCTTTTCGCACCTGGCGCACCGCTCGACATTTCGAAGTACTTTCTCATTCTGCCTGACGACATCGGGCACGGGGAAAGCTCGAAGCCGTCGGACGGACTGCACGCGCATTTTCCCGCGTACGACTACGACGACATGGTGCGCGGTCAGCGCATGATGCTGGACGCGATGAAGATCGATCATCTGCGGCTGATCCTGGGAACGTCGATGGGCTGCATGCAGAGTTTTGTGTGGGGCGAAACTTACCCCGGCTTTGCCGATGCGCTGATGCCGCTAGCCTGCCTGCCGGCGCCGATTGCAGGGCGCAACCGCATGATGCGCTACATGGCAATTGAAGCCATCAAGCATGATCCGGCGTGGATGGGCGGCGAGTACAGGACAGAGCCAGCGGAGGGACTGCGCACGGCGAACGAGATGCTGCTGATCATGGGATCGAGCCCGCTGCAGATGCAAGAACAGGCGCCCACGCGGCAGGCAGCCGAACAGTATGTCGATCGCCATCTGGCACGCACCATGGCGAGCACGGACGCCAACGACATGATCTACCAGCTCGATGCCAGCCGGAATTACGATCCCAGCCCGCAGCTGGACCGCGTCACTGTGCCGGTGATGTGGATCAACTCTGCCGACGACTACATCAATCCTCCGGAGCTGGGCATCGCGGAAAAGATGGTCAAGCTCATGCCGAATGCGCGCTTCGTTCTGATCTCGATTTCCGGTGCCACACGCGGCCACGGCACGCACACAGTGGCGGCCGTGTGGGAGAAGTATCTGATCGAGCTGATGCAGGAATCGGAGCCGAAACCGTAGCGCGTCGTTTGATGTGCGGCTCAGATCGCGAATCAATCTGAAATTTATGCCTCTGATGGCGAATTTGTGTTTCGCGCCGCGAGGTTTGTGCTGCTGGAGCAGGTTGAATCCAGAGTTATGTCGTGATACGATATAAATAGTAGGACCTGCCGATGTTATTCAGAGGCCATGGCAACGACTCGGAAGCAGGCAGCAGCGACGTCTCGGCTGCGGGTTATCGCCAGCTTGCCGAATTCCGGTACCGCATCCGCCAATTTCTGCATTTCAGCGAAGAAGCGGCCCGGTCCCACGGTATCGAACCGAAGCAGCACCAGCTCATGCTGGCCATCAAGGGGCTGCCAGAGGGTACACGTCCCACGGTCACGGCGTTATCGCAACGGCTCTGTCTTCGCCATCACAGCACGGTTGAATTGATCGACCGCCTGGTGGGACAAAAAGCGGTAGCGCGCCGGAACAGCGATGTGGATCACCGCGAAGTGTTGATCGAACTCACCCCACATGGGGAAGAACTGCTGCATCGGCTCTCCATTCTGCACTGGCAGGAATTAAGAGTCTCCGGTCCCGCACTTTCTGAAGCGCTCTCGGCAGTACTGGCCCACTCGGCGGGATCGAAAAGGGGGGCGGTATGAATCTGCCTTCTCGCGCTAAGCGGTTGAAGTCCTCCCTCGAGGAGCTTGGCGATTTTACGACCAGCATCCGTGTGATTCCCATTTCGCTGATGGCCGTCCTGATTGGCGCCCTGGGAGCATGCGTGGCATGGCTTCTGCTCAAGACGATCGGCGTTTTTACGAATATCGCTTACTATCATCGGCTGAGTGCCGCATTTGTTTCGCCGGCCGATAACCATCTCGGCGTCTATGCGGTAGCAGTGCCCATTGCCGGGTCCATCATCGTGGGGTTTATGGCGCGCTACGGTTCGGAACAAATCCGGGGTCACGGCATCCCCGAAGCAATCGAATCGATTTTGATGAGCGGCAGCCGCGTCCGTCCGCGGCTGGCCATCCTTAAACCACTCTCGGCGGCAATCTCCATCGGTACAGGAGGCCCATTCGGCGCCGAGGGTCCCATCATTATGACCGGCGGGGCATTTGGATCGATGATCGCCCAGCTCTTCCATCTCACCAGTATGGAGCGGAGGACGTTGCTGGTCGCAGGAGCGGCTGCCGGCATGTCGGCAACTTTCGCGGCTCCGCTTGCCTCCGTATTGATCGGTGTCGAACTCCTGTTATTCGAATGGAAGCCACGCAGCGCCATTCCCGTGGCCCTGGCCAGCGCGACAGCCTGTGTGCTGAGGCGCTACCTTCTCGGGCTGGGTCCGCTGTTCCCGGTTCCGGCCCATCCTGTTTTTATCGGCCCCCGAGGACTCGGCGGTTGCGTTGTGGCCGGGCTTGCTGCCGGAGCGCTCTCGGCGCTGCTCACTCTCGGCGTCTACGCTGCGGAGGACTTGTTTAAGAAACTGCCGATTCATTGGATGTGGTGGCCGGCAATCGGCGGCGTCTTCGTGGGATTGGGAGGGCTGATTTTTCCCGAGGCGCTGGGCGTCGGATATGACACCATCCGAATGCTGCTTGGTGGAGATGCCCCGCTCAAGATTTTTGTGGGAGTTCTTCTGGTCAAGTCCGCCATCTGGATGATTTCACTGGGGTCGGGGACTTCGGGCGGCGTTCTTGCTCCATTGCTGATGATGGGAGCAGCACTGGGCGGCATCGAGAGCATGTTTCTTCCACACTTCGGAGCGGGGTTCTGGCCGCTGGTCAGCATGGGGGCCATCCTGGGAGGCACCATGCGCTCGCCCTTTACCGGTATTGTCTTCGCTATCGAATTGACTCACGACATCAATATGCTGATGCCGCTTCTGGTGGCTTGCTTCCTCGCACATGCCTTTACAGTGCTCACGCTGAAACGGTCCATTCTCACGGAGAAGATCTCGCGGCGCGGATATCATTTGAGCCGCGAATACGCTGTTGATCCTCTCGAGATTCTGTTCGTGAGAGAGGTGATGCGCACCAACGTGGTTGCCCTGCCCGGAACGGAAACGCTTGAGGAAACGCGAGGAATGATTCGAAGCAAGCCGCGTCCTCAAGGCCAATATCTCTTCCCCGTAGTGAATGCGGAGAATCATTTGATTGGAGTCGTCACTCGGAAGGAGCTGTTCAAGCGTTTTGAAGAAGCCGATGGCGCGGCCCTGGAAACCCGGCTCTCGGAGATTGCCCTTGCGGACCCTGAAGTGGCTTTTGCCGATGAGCCTCTCCGCGTCGTCGTGGACCGCATGGCCGAGTCGGGCTTCACCCGCCTTCCGGTTCTGGATCCTCAATCGGAGCGGCGGCTGGTGGGCATGATCTCGCTGAACGATCTTCTCCACGCGAGAACGCAAAACCTTGAGGAGGAGCGCGTACGCCAGAGAGTGCTGCGGATTCACATGCCGTTCCGGCGCTGGGTAACGTCCTTCAATGTCCCATCGGCCGAAAGGCTGGATCACAAGACTGATTGTGATTTCAACGGTGCGTCAAATCAAACTTAAGCGACGCGGGTGGCAGTGAGCCGGAAGCCGAGCGCGTGCATCACCTTGAGCGCCGTTCCCAGCTCAGGGTTGCCTGTGTCGCTGAGCGCGCGATAAAGCGATTCGCGAGTGATGCCGGTTTCGCGCGCGAGCTGGGCCATTCCGCCCCGCGCGCGCGCCACAGCGCCAAGCGCCTTGGCAATCGAACGCGGATCGTCGCTCTCCAGCGCCTCTGTGAGATAGGCGGCGATCGTTTCGGGATCGGTTAGGAATTCGGCCGCATCGTACGGCCTTGTTTTGATTGCCATTTCATCACTCCGCTTCGGCCCATTGGGCTGCAAGGGCCTTGGCCCGCTTGATGTCATTCGCCTGTGTGCTCTTGTCGCCGCCGCAAAGCAACAGGATCAGCCGCAGTCCGCGCTGGATGTAATAGACCCTGTAGCCGGGACCGAAATCGATTTTCATCTCGACGACGCCGGCGCCCACACTTCTCGTCTTGCCAGGGTTCCCATCTTCCAGCCGGTCAATCCGCGCCAGGATCTTCGCGCGGCCGTGCTTATCTCCCAAACCGCCCAGCCAGACCGCGAATTCATCGGTACGACGAACCTGCACAGTACCCAATCGATTCGATCCATAGCGATTGTAATCCATAGATTACATCCGCGCAAGTCAATCTGTGAGCCGACAAAAGAGCCTTGGCCAAAAACCCGCATGGTTCGGCGGTATCTCAAGCCTCAAATCGCCGGAACCCCGCGCCTATACTTGAATTGCTGGTTTCTTCGCGGCGAGGGTTCCCGGAAATTGAAATATTCGGTTGAAGTCAAAGGGCTGTTTGAGCGCTTTTTCGCGTGGCTGGCTCGCCGCATGCCCAACGAGCGGCAGCGGTTACTGGCCATCACCATCGTGGCCGGAGGATTGTGCGGGCTGGCGGCGGTAGCTTTTCACGTCTGTTGCGCGCGCCTGTATATGCTGCTGATCAATCCTGCCACGGCAGCTCCTGGCCATAGCTGGATCTGGTGGACCATTTTGACGCCTGCGCTGGGCGGGCTGGCGGCCGGAGTCGGCCTCACCTATTGGGTGCCGGCAGCGGCGGGCAGCGGCATTCCCCAGGTGAAGACGGCCTACACCTTTCGATTTGGGACCATCAAGACCAAGGAAACCATCGGCAAGTTCGTTCTTTGCACCCTACAGCTTGGCAGCGGGTGCGTCGTTGGGCGTAGAGGGGCCGACGGTGCAGATCTGCGCCGGAGTGAGTAGTTTTTTGGCGCGCGTGGCCCGGCTCAGCCCCAAGAACCGCAGGCGCATGGCCTCGGTGGGCATGGCGGCGGGCATTGCCGCGGCGTTCAACGCGCCCATTGCCGCCTTCACCTTTACGCTCGAGGAGCTGATCGGCAGCCTCGACCAGACCATGCTTTCCGGCGTAATTGTGGCCGCGGCACTGGCGGCTATCGTGGAGCACAGCATTCTGGGTTCGAACCCCATTTTCTACGTGCCGCGTTTACAGACATTCACACTCGGCAAGGCTTCATCGCTCGTGTGGTATGCGCTGCTGGGGCTGCTGGCGGCCATCGTCTCGGTGGTGTTTACCGACTCATTGCTTTGGCTGCGCGCGTGGTTCAAGGGGCTCACCAAGGTCCCCAGGTGGGTTCAGCCGGCTATCGGCGCCGCGGCTACGGGCGGTATGGCAGTGGTTGCGATCATGTTCTTTCATGTAAACGGCATCGCCGGCAATCCCTATCCCACGCTCACACTGGCCCTCCTGGGCAGCCTTCCGGTTACGGCAATGGTGGTGTTGTGCGTGCTGAAGCTGGCCGGCACGGTTACTTCCTACTCGAGCGGCGGCTCGGGCGGCATCTTCGCTCCGGCTCTTTACATGGGTGGAATGCTGGGCGGCGCGGTCGGCTACATCGACGTTACCGTCTTTCACCACCCGGCCGACTCTATCGGCGCCTTCGCCGTAGTGGGCATGGGCGCGGTATTTGCCGGCATTGTGCGCGCGCCCATGACGTCGATTCTCATCATCTTTGAGATGACCGGTGGGTACGGGCTGGTGCTGCCGTTGATGATCGCCAACATGAGCGCGTTCGCCCTGGCGCGCCACTGGCGCCACACGCCAGTGTACGAGGCGCTGCTGGAGCAGGACGGCATCTATCTCGATCGGAGGCACAAACCGCACGGGCCCGCCGGGCAGGCGGCCGCGCCTGTGGAGGAGTTGCGCGCGGACGAGGCGGTGCCGCAGCAGGCGCCGTAGAGGATGCGCTGGAAGGAGTTATGCCGCGAACGCCGCTAACCTACCGCGGCTCCACGTTGTAGAGGAAGTAGGCGCGCAGCTCCAGGTAGGGGCCGTGGAACTCCCTGGGGAGGGGCGGATAGCTGGAGCCGGTGATGGCGCCCCAGGCCGCGCGGTCCAATCCCGTGTCGCCGGAGCGGCCATCCAACTGCATGTCGGTCACCTGGCCGTTGGGCAGAACCTTGAAGCGGACAGCCACCACGCCTTGTTTGAGGATGGGCGGGTTGACCTCATCGGGGATCAGCGGGTCCCAGGTCAACTGCGTGATGTAGTGCCAGCGCTGCAGCCAGTTGCTGAAATCCACGCCCTGCGTGTCGGATAGGACCTCGATGCCGCCGGTACCGGCTCCGGGGTGCATGCGAAGCCCGCCGCTCCCGCCCTGATTGCCGTAGTTTTGCTGGCCGTTGCCGCGCATGGCCTTCTGCATGTCCTCGCGGAGTTGATCGGCCGGATTCTGCGAGCCCATGGCGAAGTTGGGCTTGGCGGGAACGGCGGCGGGACGCGGCGCCTCAACCTGCGACTGCGAATTGGGCGGAGTGGGCTGCAGGCTGCGGCTTGGGCTGCTCCTGGACCTGGGGCTTTGCTCGGGAGGCGGAGGCGCCGGTGCAGCGAGCTTCTTCATCTCCTCCATCGTCTGTTTGTCGATCAGGGGGTGCTGCAGCGGCGTAACCGGCTTGGGCGGCTTCAGAAACGGCGTATCGAGATAGGTGAAAACCTGGTTATCCCTATTGCGGCTGGAATCGATTACATTCGGGACTTTGATGTACCGGGGAAGCAGAAAAAGGGCGAAGAGAATTGCGATGTGGACGAGGATGGCCCAGAGCATTCCCTCGCGCAGCCGCGCCCAGCGCCGCTCGTCTTCGAGCTCGCCGATCATCTCCAGCAATTCGTGGGCGTCGTAGTCGATCCAGCGCGAACTGCGCACGACGGGAGAGCGAGGCTCTTCGGGCTCCGGGCCAGAGGGCAGGGCTCGATTCGGGGATCGGCTCGGGGCTCAAGGCGGGGCTTGGGATGGGCCGAGTACAGGTCCAGGCCCAGGCCCAGAAGCGGGCTGGATTTGCGGGGAGAAACCGGCTTCGGAGCGGACGAATCCTGTGCGGGGCTGTCCGATTGCGGGCTCGACTCGGCTGGTCCCTTGGGCTCGTTCACTTCGGCTGGCGCTTCGCTGGTGGGCATTCGATCCCGAGGAGCCTCGGAAGGCGCACACATGCCTTGCCGGCTCCGCATTCGAGTCCTTCCTGTCTATTCTCTCATCCCTGGCAATGCAGCGGGCAATAGCGCGGCTCGTACAATGGTTTTCGGCAGACTCTAATGAATTGACGCGGAACAGGCCGGAAGGGGACAGCGTTTGAAGCGGTTTTTTGCGCACGTTGTGGCGGAATGGAAGCTGGTGCTTCTGCCGGCGCTGTTGAAATGGGGGATTTGGGGGGTGGGCGCGGTCGCAGTGCTCGACTCATCGAGCATTCCCGTGCCCATGGACGCGATTCTTGCCCTTTATGTGTGGAATGACAAGCGCCATTTCTGGCTTTATTGCCTGATGGCGGCGGCGGGCTCGGCGATCGGAGGCCTCGTGCCCTACGCGCTGGGCCGCGCCGGAGGCGAGCTTTTTCTGCTCAAGCGCGTGAACCGGGCGCGCTTCGACCGCCTGCGCGACCGCTTTCAGCGCCAGGAGTTCCTGGCCGTGTTGATCCCCTCCATGATGCCTCCGCCGTGGCCCTGGAAGGTCTTTGTCTTCGCATCGGGTGTCTTTGAGATGCGGGTGGCGCATTTCCTGGTGGCCGTTCTTGTGGGAAGGCTGCTGCGCTGGCTCACTCTCTCGCTGCTGGTGCTCAAGCTGGGACCGGGCGCAGTCGATTTGGTGGCGCGCCACGCGTTGCCCACAGTTTTGATCGTGGGCGCGCTGGCGGTGCTGGGATTCGCGTGGTGGTGGCTGCGGAAAAAACGCGCCGGCAAACTGCTCGAGGACTAAGAACTTATCCGTAAATTAGCTCTCGAAGTAGCGCCGGCCTCCCGGCCGGCTGTACTGGCGGCGTCCACGCCGCCAGAAGCGACCTATGGGTCAGCAAACCCGTATGAAAGCCGGCACGGGAGCCCATGGCACCTATTTACGGATAAGTTCTAAGGAGGCGGAGCGCAAAGACAGCTCTGACGAAAAAGAGAGTCTAGCGCTGTACCCGGCCGTTCATGATCTCACCCGCGTCGTCTCGGCCATCGACGATGTAGACCCAACCGCCAAGCGGAGCGCGGTCCGCGGGGCTGCGTGTTGCCAGAAACGCATAATCGAAGCGCAGATCGGTGAACTCGACGGTCGTCCACGCGCGGTTGGGCGGGAGATTGGGAGGGTCCAAGCCGGCCACCGGCTCCTGACCCACGTCGCGGACCACGGCCCAGGTTCCCCAATCCAGATAAACGCGCCCCAGCAGCGTCTGCTTGGCCGCCTCTACCGCCGGCGTGTCGGCGGGCTTGTACATCACGTCGCGGTGCGGGTCGCTGTCAATCGAACCGGATCGGGTGTCGATCTCGGCGGTCTGATAAAAATCGGCGGTTTCGAGAATCGCGTGCCAGCGGAAGGGATTCACGGGGTACGGCTCGGCGGCGATGCGCGTGACCGGCCCGCAGGCGATGTTGGTGTTTTCGATCATGGCCAGCGCCTGCGCGTGCTCTGCCCAGCGCCAGCAACCGAGACGCCACCATCGCGGCAAGGGCGAAGATGGCCCAGCCGCGGCCGCGAAACGGCTCGCGGCGCGCGCCGATCTCGCGGTCTGTAAGACCGAGCACCCACGGCATGAAAAAAGCCAGGAAAAACACCCCCCAGAGCAGCGGCTCGGCGATAAACATGAAGCTGCCCGCGTACCAGCGGGGATTGAAGGGGAAGAACGGACGCAGGCCGTAGTTGTTGGTCCAGTCGAGCAGCAGGTGGCTGAGCGCGGCGACGAAGGCGGACGCGTAGAGCCAGCCCCAGTGCACCGGCTGGCGCGATGCGGGCGCTTTCCGGGTAGGCGGAGATAGGGACTCCAGCGGCGTTGCGCTTGCACTTTTGTCGCGCTCGCGCAGCGGTGAAAGCCAGACCGCGCCCACCACCACGCCCGGCGACCACCGGCACGGCCCAGAACGTATGCGTGATGCCGCGATGGTGCTTGAGTTCTTCGACCGGGCCGGCGAATCCCCAGAAGACATCGAGATCGGCGGCCTCGGCGGCCAGCACCGCGGCCAGAGTGGCGTAGGCCGTCTTGCGGTTGAATCCGGCGCGGCCAATGCAGGCGCCAGTGAGGAAATGCGTGACAGGTTCCATAAATGCAGGCGGTCCTGCATAGAGAATGACACACACGCTTGGCCGCGTGGCAGGAATTGCGCCGAGCTGCTCAGGCGGAGCCGGGCGCGGTTCGCCTACAATCAGGGATGGATTCATAGGCCGTTTGAGGGGCCCATACCGCCATGATGCAACTCGAAACCAATTGGATGAAGAGGACAATTTTGACTACAGGAATCTCGATTGCTTTAGGCGCTGCCGCAGCAGCCGCGCAGGCGCCGCCTGCCGGAGCCAGCTTTGGTCCGAGCAATCCCTTTTATGCGCCCAGCACGCTGCCGTTTCAGGCGCCGCCCTTCGACAAGATCAAAGACAGCGACTACCAGCCGGCGATCGACGCCGGCATGGCGCAGCAGATCGAGGAAGTGGAGGCGATTGCCAACAACCCCGCGCCGCCGACCTTTGAAAACACGCTGGTGGCGCTGGAGCGATCGGGCCAATTGCTCGACCGCGTGTCGGCTGTGTTCAACTGCGTGACCGGCGCGAACACCGATGACGATTTGCAGAAGGTGCAGGAGTACGAAGCGCCGCGGCTGGCCGCGCACCAGGACGCAATTTACCTGAACGCCAAGCTGTTTGCGCGGGTGAAGGCGATCTACGAGAAGCGCGCTTCGCTGCATCTCGATCCCGAATCGCTGCGGCTGGTGGAGTACGACTACCAGCAGTTTGTGAAGGCCGGCGCCAATCTCTCCGACGCCGACAAGGCCAAGCTGAAGAAGATCAACGAGGAAGATTCGACGCTTGAGAACGCCTTTATGAACAAACTGCTGGCGGCGGCGAAGGCGGGCGCGTTCTCGACCACAGACCCCAAGGCGCTGGCCGGGCTGACCGAGGCGCAGATGGCGGCGGCCGCGCAGGCCGCGCAGGCGCGCAAGCAGCAGGGATGGGTGGTGCCGCTGCAGAACACGACGCAGCAGCCCGATCTGACCTTTCTTACGGATCGCGCCACGCGCAAGGCGATCTTTGAGAACTCCTGGAACCGCACCGAGCGCGGCGACGCCAACGACACGCGCTCGACCATTGCGCGGCTGGCGCAGCTTCGCGCCGAAAAAGGCGCGCTGCTGGGGTTCCCGAACTTCGCGGCGTGGAACTTGACCGACCAGATGGCGAAGACGCCGGAGGCGGCGATCCATTTTATCGATGCGCTGGCGCCGGCTGCCACGGCGAGGGCCGGCCGCGAAGCCAAGGACATTCAGGCGCTCATCGACGCGCAGCATGGCGGTTTCACGCTCGAGCCCTGGGACTGGGAGTTCTATGCCGAAGCAGGTGCGCAAGGCCAAGTACGATTTGGACGAGTCCGAGATCAAGCCCTACTTCGAGTTGAACAGCGTGCTTGAAAACGGCGTTTTCTACGCCGCTCACGAGCTCTATGGCCTCACTTTCAAGGAGCGCAAGGACATTCCGGTCTACCAGCCGGACGTGCGCGTGTTTGAAGTCTTCGACGCCGACGGCACGCCGCTGGCGCTGTGGTACTGCGACTACTTCAAGCGCGACAACAAGAATGGCGGAGCGTGGATGGACACGCTGGTGGGCCAGTCGAAGCTGCTGGGCCAGCTGCCCGTGGTTTTCAACGTGGCCAACTTTGAGAAGCCCGCGCCGGGGCAGCCCGCGCTGCTCAGCTTCGACGATGTAACCACGATGTTCCACGAGTTTGGCCACGCGACTGCACGGCATGTTTGCCAACACCGTGTATCCCAGCCTGTCGGGCACGCAGGTGCCGCGCGATTTCGTCGAGTTTCCCTCGCAGTTCAACGAGCACTGGGCCAGCTATCCGGCGGTCTTTGCGCACTACGCGAAGCACTACAAGACCGGCGAGCCCATGCCCGCGGAGCTGGCGGCGAAGATTGAAAAATCCAAAACCTTCAACCAGGGCTACGACTCTGACGGAGATTCTTGCCGCGGCCGAGCTCGACATGCAGTGGCACATGCTTGCCGGCGAGCGCGCCGCTCCAGAATCCCGACACGTTCGAGACCGAGGCGCTTCAGAAGACGCACCTGGCGATCAGCTACGTGCCGCCGCGCTACCGCTCGAGCTACTTTCTGCACATCTGGGCCAACGGCTACGAGGCCGGCTACTACGCCTACCTGTGGAGCGAGATGCTGGACGACGACGCCTTCCAGTGGTTCGAGGATCACGGCGGAATGACGCGCGCCAATGGCGACCGCTTCCGGCAGATGGTGCTTTCGCGCGGCAACACCGAGGACCTGGAGAAGATGTACGAGGCGTGGCTGGGCGGGAACCAAGCATCGAGCCGATGCTGAAGTTCCGCGGGCTGAAGGAGACGGAGGGAGCGAAGTAGGTGACCGACTCGGGCGACGCGCGCAGGATCGAGAAGCTGCGGGAGGAACTTCGCCGCCACGAGCATCTCTATTACGTTCTCGACGCGCCCGAGATCACGGACGCCGAGTACGACGCGCTGATGAACGAGCTGAAACGGCTGGAGGCGGCGCATCCTGAGCTGCTGACGCCGGACTCGCCGACGCAGCGCGTGGGCGGCAAGCCGGCCGAGGGCTTCAAAAAGGCGCAGCACTCGCGGCCCATGCTCTCGCTCGACAACGCCTACTCCAGCCGAGGAACTAGCCGACTGGGACCGGCGCGTGCGCGAGCTGGCCGGCAATCTGCCGGTCGAATACACGGCGGAACTGAAGCTCGACGGCCTGAGCGTGGCGCTGCTTTATCAGCCTGCCGCGGACGGCGGCGCGCGGCTCGTTTCGGGGCTGACGCGCGGCGACGGACAGACCGGCGAAGATGTCACCTCGAACATTCGCACCATCCGCAGCGTGCCGCTAAGCATTTCCTCGGAGCTCCTCCAAAAGCTCCGCCTCCCGCAGGGAGCATTCGAGGTGCGCGGCGAAGTGGTGATGCCGGAGAAGGCATTCGAACTCCTGAATGAGGAGCGCGAGCGGGACGGGCTGCCGCCGGCGGTGAATCCGCGCAACGCCGCCGCCGGCACGCTGCGCACGCTCGAGCCCTCCATCGTCGCCAACCGGCGGCTGGTTTTCTTCGCATACTTTCTTGCTCGTCGAGGGCGAGTACTGGCCGCAGGGGCAAACTGCAACGCTCGACGCACTCGCCGCCCTCGGCTTTCGCGTGAACCCGCACCGTCAAAAGGTCGACACGGTCGAGGAGATGGTCAAGTTTATCGACGATGCCGAGAGCAAGCGCGCCTCGCTCGGTTACGAGATCGACGGCGTGGTGTTGAAGGTTGACTGCGCACGCCACGCAGCAGCGCCTCGGCTACACCGGCCGCGCGCCGCGCTGGGCCATCGCCTACAAGTTCACGGCAAAATCGGGCGTGACGCAGGTCGAAGAGCATTACGGTGCAGGTGGGCCGCACCGGCAAGCTGACGCCGGTCGCGGAACTGGCGCCGGTTTTTATCGGGGGCACCACCGTGAGCCGCGCCACGCTGCACAATGCGGATTTTATTCTTGGTCTTGGACTGAAGATCGGGGATTACGTAAAGGTGGAGCGCGGCGGCGACGTGATTCCCAAAGTAGTCGAGGTGATCGAAGACGCCGACCACCCGCGCGGGAAGCGTAACTTTCAATTTCCCTTCGGAGTGCCCGGAGTGCGGGAGCCAGGTGGTTCGCGCCGAGGGCGAAGTGGACTATCGCTGCGTGAACGCCGATTGCCCCGCCAAGCTGCGCGAGAGCCTGTTGCACTTCGGCCGCCGCGAGGTGATGAACATCGAAGGGCTGGGCGACGCGGTAGTGGAACAATTGACGGAGAAGCAGCTCGTCAAGAGCGTTGCCGATCTCTACCGGCTCGATGAGCGCGATCTGCTCTCGCTTGAGAAGCAAGTAACGCGCAAGAACAAGGCCACCGGCCTGGACGAAACCAAGACCGAGGCATTGCTCGGCCCCAAGGCCACAGATGCGCTGCTCAAGCAGATCGACGACTCGAAGCGCGCGGGCCTGGCGCGCGTGCTGATGGGACTCGGCATCCGCTTTGTGGGCGAACGCACCGCCGAGTTGCTGGCGCAGGAGTTCGGCTCCATCGACGCGCTGATGGCCGCCACGGCCGAAGAACTGGAGCGCGTGGAGGAGGTGGGTCCGCGCATCTCGCAGGCCATTCTGGAGTTTTTTTTGGCAGCCGCGAATCGCGCGCTCGTTGCAAGCCTGAAAGATGCCGGCGTCGATATGACAGCGGAGAAGAAACAGCGCTCCGCGCAGCTTGCGGGACTGACTTTTGTGTTGACCGGCACGCTGCCCACGCTCACGCGCGACGAAGCCAAGCAGAAGATTGAGGCGGCCGGCGGCAAGACCGCGGGCTCGGTGAGCAAAAAGACCAGCTACGTGGTGGCCGGCGAAGAGGCCGGCTCCAAACTGGACAAGGCGCGCGAGCTGAAGGTTCCGGTGATTGACGAAGCCGGACTGCTGGCGCTGCTTGCGGGCCAGACGCCGGCAACGTAGTCCATTCCCGCCGCATTCACTCCGCGATCGGCGGCAGCGTTCTGCGCGCGGACCGGCTCTCGTGAGCAGCAGCGGAAGCAGGGCCAGGAACGCAAAAATCAGATCGATCCACATAAAAGCCTTTCTATGCGCAGACCGGGTTAAGCGCTGGAACGCCGCCGCTCGGCAATATCGGGGCGGTTCTCAATGGCGCGCAGTTCGCGTTCGCGTTCCCGCTCCCAGGCTTCGGCGCGCCAGTTACGCGATGCAGAGCCGCTGTCTTTCTCCGTGGAGAGGCGAGAAGTCTCTCAGAATGCGGCCATGGCGGCATGGTCACCAGTTCTGGCTGGGGACGGAAGACGGGTTTGGGCGGAACGGGCGCAGGCGGCGTGAGCAATCGCGCCGACGATTCAGGCTCTCCAACCCATGGCCCCCGGCTCTCCAAGCCACCTGCCCCTGGGGGCTCTGCGAATGCCGCATCCGAGGTGAGGCTGGCATCGGTAACTGCCGGCATTTTGTGCGGCAGCTTCATTCGTATTCGCCGCGCGCTGCGGCCGCACGGCAATCGATTTGGCCATAAACTCGTCCACCAGCTTGTGAAGACAGGTTTGCCCGCAGAGATGCTTCGAGTCAGGGCGCTGCCGGTGGCGCGAGTTCCAGCCGCTGACGCGCAGCTCTCCTGCCTGCTCATAGGCGACAAACCAGTGGTTGGTCTGCCGTTTCTCCGTTGCGCAGATGTCGCACGATATTGCCTGCCGGATCACCTCAAATTCCTCGCTCCATGGCAAATTTTCCTTGTAGCAAAACCAGAGATGCTGTAACTCGAAGCCGCTCGACTTAAGTCGCCGCGACCCCAAGGAGCGGCGACCTTCAAAAAAAGCTGAATAGGGCACACCTTCTCTGGTTTTGCCGCAGATGCCTGGATGTTCCTGCATCTATTTCATCGTGCAGCGGGAGAAATGAATGAGACTTCGAAAAAAGGAAGGCAGATGTGAACCAATTCTGAACAAAGGAGTGCGAGATCGTCCTGAAATGGAACATGCGGCGCGAGACCCGGCGAGAGATCGCAACGGAAACAGAAAGAGCGCGGCGACGGCCGCGCTCTTTCGAAGAAAAATCAGGCTTGGCGAGGGGACGCTGAGCCTGCGCCGCAACGGCTACTGGCCGGTTGCGAAATAGCCCTTCTTTGCGCGTACCTGGTAGCGCCGGTCGTAGCAATAGAGATAAATCGTTCGGTAGGAGCCATCGGTCTTGAAATCGGCGGGCGTATAGACGAGCGCATACTGGCTGCGCAGCTCCTCCTCGATGTCTTTGAAGCTCGTCGCCATATCTTCCACTGAAGGGGGGAAGAAGACCTCGCCGCCGGTTTCTTCGGCCAGTTGGGCCAGGACCTTGTCGCCGGCGCCGCGGCTGGGCGTCCAGTTGGTGCTGATGGCGTAGATGATGGTCTCGGCGCGCTCGCATTCCTTGATGGCTTCGGAAAGGTAGACGCGGCTCTGGTTGTCGTCGCCGTCGGAGATGAGGATGATGGCCTTGCGCACGGGTTCCGGCCCGCGCTCGGTGAGCAGCTTGTCGCGGCAGGCAGTATAGACGGCGTCGAAGAGCGCCGTGCCGCCGCCGGGGTTCAGCTTGTTGATGCCCGTCTCCAGAGCGTCCTGGATCGTTGGTCCAGTCCGCGGTTACTGTGGGCGTTACATCGAATCCCATGACGAAGGCGCGGTCGCTGCGCGCCTTGAGCACTTGCAGCAGAAACTCCGTGGCCGACTGCTGCTCAAACTGGAAGCGGGAACGGATGGAGGTGCTGGCGTCGATGACAATGCCCACGCGCAGCGGCAGATTGATCTGCTGGTGAAACGAGTTCACCTTGGCCGGCGCTCTTTGATTGTCCAGCAGGGCGAAATCGTTCTGATTCAGATTCGGAATGTAGTGCCCGTGCCTGTCAGTGACGGTGAAGATGAGGCTGACTTCGTTGACGCCAAGCCGGATGGTCGGCGTGCTCGTATCGACCGGTGCGGCGCCCGATTGCTCCGGCTGCGCAGCCGCGGGTTGTGCGGGCTGCGCGGGGGCGTTTTGCGTGGATTGTTGAGCAAGGGCCGCGGCCAAAGGAAATGCGGCCGCCAGCGCCAGGCATAGGAACTGCCGGCTGCCGCGATGCGGACCTGCCTGAACGAGAAAAGCTCTTTGGTCATGTCCTTCTTATTTTAACAATTGGAGCGGCGGCGTGCGGCCTTGGGCCTTTTGCGCCGATGGCGCGCACTGTCACTTAGGTAATGGGACTGCCGGAGCCGCATCGAGCCGGCTGAGGAATGCCGTCAACTCATCTGGCAGCGGCGCCTCAAGCTGGAGCGGTTTTCCCGTTAAAGGATGGGCGAATTCGAGCTTGGCCGCGTGGAGAAAGTTGCGTCCCAGGCGAAGTGTTTCCGGGGCAGCTTTACACCCCAGCGGCCCCGGCTCTCCGAGCCCCTCGTCGCTCCCCCGCTGCGCGGCCCCGGTTTTCAACTTCGCGGCGCGGGAGGGCGCGGCATCTCGGGCCTGCTGATCAATGAGTTGCGAAGCGAGTTGCGCCGCGCCGCCATAGAGCGTATCGCCCACCACCGGGTGCCCGATCGACGCCATATGCACTCGGATCTGGTGGGTGCGGCCGGTCTCGATGCGCACGCGGAGCAAAGTGAACTTGCCGAAGCGCGTCGCCAGCCGGCGCACGACTTCGTAGTGCGAGACCGCCGTGCGAGCATTGGCGCCGGGCCGCGTGGTCATGCGGGTGCGGCGGACCCGGTCGCGGCTGACCGCGGCGCTGACGGTGCCTTTTTCGCGCGCCACGGCGCCCTGCGACCAGCGCGATATAGGTTTTTTGAATGCGGCGGCCCGCAAACATTGCGCCCAGTGCCGCATGGGCGCGGTCGTTCTTGGCTACGACGATCAGCCCGCTGGTGCTTTTGTCGAGCCGATGCACGATGCCGGGACGCAACTCGCCGCCCGTTGAGGAGAGCGTTTTGAAGCGGTGCAACAGTGCGTTCACCAGCGTTCCCCCGCTGCGCGCGGCGATCATTCTGCCCCGCGCCAGCGTGCACCATCATGCCGGCCGGCTTGTTCACCACGGCCAGGTCGGCGTCTTCGTAGACCACGTCAAGTGGAATGGCTTCCGGAATGGCTTTCAGCGGCGCAGGATGCGCCTCGCCGGTGATCAAGACGCGTTCGCCACCGCGCAGTTTGAGCGACGGCTTCTCTCGCTGGCCCTCGACCAGCACATCGCCCTGCGCGATGAGCAGTTGCACACGCGAGCGGCTCATGCCTTCAAGCTGCGCGACGAGGAATTGGTCGAGACGCTGCGATCGTGCTTCAGCGGGCACATCGATGGTGCGCTGTGCGCTCATGAGGATTCCTGGCCTTCGCCGGTTTGCGCGGCTCGGTCTGAAATTGCGCCATGAATAGCATCTGGAACCGTAGCTGGGGCGGCGTGCCTCGCGCGTTTGCGCTCGCGCAGCACCAGCGCGCCTGCGAACACCAGCACAACGGCGGCAATCTGCGGCCCGTCGATTGCGCCCTGGAGGACCGATCCGCGGCCCTCCGGATCGCGCCACAGTTCGGTGATGTAGATGGCCACTCCGGCTCCCATCAGCCACAGGCCGGCCACGTCGCCCTGGCGTCGCTCGAGCGGCAGCCACACCCATAGAAGACTAGCGAGCGCGAGGAACGCCATTGCCGCGTAGACCTGCACGGGATGCAGCGGAACGCCGAGTGGCGCGCCGCTCCAAATCGCGGCAAGGGGATGGGTGTAGGTGACAGCCCAGGGCACGCCGGGTCCGGCTTCGGTGCCGTAACCCGAGCCGGCAGCCAGCGCGCCCAATTGCTCGAAGGCCAGGCCGAGAGCCAGCGGCGGCGCGAGCGCGTCAGCCGTCGCGCGGAAGGGAAGCTTGCTCCAGCGCGCGTAACACGCCGCGCAACCGGCGCCTGCCAGCGCGCCTACGCCCGCAAGCAGCGGGTGATGCACCATCGCCAGGCCCAGCAGCCAGGCAGGATGCGAGCGCAGCGCGCTCCAGTTGGCGGCGACCAGAAGCAGCCGCGCGGCGGCGAGCGCCGCAAACAGGCTCAGGATGCAGAGATTCCACACCTTGGCAGGGTCAACGTGCACGATGCGCGCGGTGCGCTGCGTGAGGACGAGCGCCAGCAGCACGCCCAGCGCAGCAACTGCGCCGTAGGACGGGATGAGGACTGCGCCGATGCGAAAGAGAACCGGATGCACCTGAGACAGAATACAGCGAGTCAGCGAGCCAGCAAGTCAGCGAGTCAGTGGAGCTAGCGAAGTTGGGCGTCACGGCGGCACAATTCCAGCGAACCCGGAATCGGGAAGGGGATTCGTCCCTCAAGGAGCTGGAGGGGGATTGCAGGGGTTGCCTATGGGCCCTTCACAGCCGTGCCCGCGCTCATCGTCTCCAAACGGAGGTGCAAGAATATCGCGTTGATTTGTCTGCTGAACTCTTTCCTGGGCTGGACTATCGTCGCCTGGATAGCGGCGGTGATCTGGGCGATCAAAGAAGAGACGGAAGTTCCCGTTGCAAGTAGAATCCGGCCCACTGGGCCGTGAGCAATGCGCTGGTGAACCCGTCCTAAGACGGTGGAGCTCCCCGCGGTTCATTAGGCATTCCGGACTGGCGGACACGGCACACAGAACCGATTATTCGAGTCGAGCCCCTGTTCATTGAATGTTGGTTCAACCAGCGTTGACCACCCACCTGCTTTGCAGGCCGGTTTCTAATGCGGATAGTATGAGTCCGCGCGAGAAATTGCAAGTCTTGCGCAATGGTACTAATGTGTGATAACTTATTGCGCTTCGCTTAACGGGAACGATTCGCCCGAAACGGAACAGAAGCTTCAGGGTTGGATTCCGGCAGATTGACTGGCTGCAGGCGCAGGTTTGCGATTCGCAAGTTCGACTGCCTGCGCAATCATCTTTTTCAATTTTCCTTCGATCTCGGAGTCGCCCACGTGCTGATCTTCGAGCACACCGTCAGCATCGATGGAAAACGTGAACGGAATCGCAGTCACTCCGAACCGCGTTGCCATGGGCCCCGTAAACCTTCCGTCGCGATACTGCAGCCACGTCATGCCATTCTTGCTCACGAAGTCTTTCCATTTGGCGTCGTCGCTGTCCATGCTTACGCTGAGCACGACCAGCGGTTGCCCTGCAAACTTGCGCGCGATATCGCGGATGTGAGGCAAAGCCGCGAGGCACGGCCCGCACCAAGTAGCCCAAAAATCGATGAGCACAACCTTGCCTTGAAGGCCGTCCATGGTGATGCGCTGGCCGTCGAGCGTGGTCAATGCAAAAGCAGGAGCCATGCGGGAGCGCGCCAGCTCCACACGTTCCGCAAAGCGCGCGGCGCGCTCGTGGAGGCCCGGCGCGTTCGTGTCCTGATTGAGAAACGTGGTGAACTCCGCGCGCGCGGCATCGTCCTGATGAAGATACGCCAAAGAAACGCCCAAGCTGTAATGCGCCTCAGTAAACTTCGGGTCGAGTTCGAGCGCCGTCTTCAATTCGCTGCAACTCTGGCTCAGGCATGTGTCCTTCTTTTCGCCCTTCTCGGTAATGCCCTCCCGTTGCAAGGCGACTGCGAGATTGAAATGCGCCGAAGCTCTTGCCGCGTCGGTTTGCGCCAGCGGAAGCCAGTCGCGCAGGATACTCACTTGCGTCTTGTAGTCATTCATCTTTTGCGCAAGCGAATAGGCGCGGTTGAGGCACAGCACGCAATGGCCGCCATCCTGCTGGTTGGCTTTGCGATACGTGTCCAGCGCCGAAGCGAGATCGCCGTGCTTTTGCCAATCCTCGGCTTCTGCAAAGGTCTTGCGCGCCTTGGGATCAGTGGGTTCGCCCGGCTTTGCCTCGTCGGTCGCGCCGCCGGCGGAAAGACTCGCCGCCAGAAGCGCGGCTGCGATTGCGAGCGTCTGCAAGAGCACAACACCGGAAAAGCGGGGCATGGGGTTTCCCTCCCGGCTCGGATGGATTTGTGAAGTTGGTAAGAATCTTACACCCGGCACGGTTCAGAGGGTGGGATGGTTCTGGCAGCGCGGCGCTTTTTGCGGCGAATTCTTCGGCGCCGGGCGTGTCGAAGCGCGCACCTGCGAGAAGGGAATCGATCAGTTGGAGGCTTTGGCAGAGCCCCGCGGAGAGATCAGCGCCATCATTTGATTCTGGCGATCCCAATAGAGAAGCCCGTTCAGCTCCGCGCCTATCAGCACGCTGAAGGATGTGATGTAAAGCCAGACCAGGGTGGCGATGCCGGCCGCAAAAGATCCGTAGATTCTGGAGTAATCGGCGAGGCGGTCGACGTACCATCCGTAGGCGAGAGTGGCGGGGAACCAGATGAGCGTGCCCGTGATGGCGCCGGGCAGGACCCAGAGCCAATGCTCGGTGCGCTTGGTGCCGAAGTGATAAAGGGTGGTGAGGACGGCGAGGATGGCAAGCGAAGGTGATCGTCCAGCGGACCATGCGCCAGAAAAAGATCACGATATGGCGCAATTCGTGGCCGGCATTGTCGATCATCCACAGTTCGATCTGGTGGCCGAAGGCGACCACCAGCGAAGCCAGCGCCAAGCGGAACCAGCACCATGGGCACCAGCAGATGGCGCGTCCGCGGCGTCCCCAAAAGCTCCAGCCCTCGGGCGGAAGGCCGTAAGCGCGGCGAAAGCCCTCCATGAGCGAGAGCATGACGCCGAGGCCGGCAAAAAGGCTGAGCGCGGTGGCGGAGAGAATGACCTGGCTGGAGTGGAGTTGGTGAGTGAGGATGGAGGATTGGACGAGGTCAAAGGTGTCAGCGGGCAGGAACTGCTCAAGGACGCCGCGCGTCTCGCCCACCAAGCGTGGGGCCCACCTCAACCTGGGCTACAAGCGTGGTGATGACCAGGACGGCAGGGAAGAACATCAGCATCCCGGAATAAGCCGCGGCTTTGGCCGTATTCACGACGTCATGCTCCAGGGCCTGCAGGAGCGCTTTCCGGATCTTGGAGTAATAGCCCTTCATGCGCGTCATAGGCAAGAGTAGAGCATTTGCCTGGGTTACGGCGATAAGAGCAGGGAACCAGGGAACAAGGGGCCAAGGGAACGAGGAGCCAAGGAGCAATGGAACGAGGTTTGAAGCTTCAATAGGCTGCCCATTTGATCTGGACCGGAAAAGCTGGGGACGACGCCTCATTTCCAGGTGTACGGAGGACGCCCATGAAATAAACTACCGCGGGGGGCCGATCCACCATGATTTCAGCCTTAAAGGAGAATTGCCGTACATTCCTTATCCTGCTGCTTGCTGCGGGAATGTTGTTCATGGTTCGGTCTGCCGCGGGCCAGCAGGGGCTCAGGTTCCCAGCCCGGTTCCAATCTGTCGCCTGCATCGCGCGCCGTGATCGACCGGCTCGCCAGCCTGGGTGAACTGCCCGCTGGCACATGGAAGATGCACATGCGGCGATCTGACGCACGGCGAAGCTGTGAATCTGGACGAAAGCGGATGGCAGGCAGTCGCCCCGGGCGCAGAAGGCGCCGACCGATGCGGTCTGGTTTCGCCAGACCTTTCAAGTCCCGGAGACACTGCACGGCTACGACCTGACCGGCGCGCGCATCTGGTTCCAGTTCCACGCCGAAGCCAACGGCCCCATGCCGGAGATTCTCTACTTCAATGGCCGCCGCGTGGCCATGGGCGAGGACCTGGAGCCGATCGTGCTGTTTGACGATGCCCGGCCCGGCGACAAGGTGGTGGTCGCGGTCAAGCTGCTCGAAACAGTTGACACCAAAGAGTTCCGCGGCGCGACGTTGCGCATCGAGTTTCCCGGGAACCGGCCCAACCCCGTCGATCTGCGGCAGGAGTTTCTTTCCGCCGCTCTGCTGCTTCCCACCCTCGCGCCCGGCGACTCGAGCAAGCCCGGCGGCAGCGCGATATCGACACGCTGAACGCGGCCATCAACGCTGTCGACATCGCGGCCCTTGACCACGCCGATTCGGGAGTGCGATCACGAAATCCGAGTGCAGTTCGAATTCGACACATCGCTCAAGGCCGCGCAAATGCAGCTTGAAGCGCTCCGGCCGCTGCTGCAGACGGCAACGTTTCATCTCACCGGCAATTCGCACATCGATGCCGCCTGGCTGTGGCCCTGGACCGAGACCGTCGGACGTGGTCCGGCGCACCTTCTCGACCGCGCTGCAGTTGATGCACGAGTATCCCGGCTACACCTTCACCCAGTCCGCCGCGGCCTACAACGAGTGGCTGGCCGAGAAGTACCCCGACCTGAACGCCGAGATCAAGCAGCGCATCCAGGAGGGCCGCTGGGAGATCGTGGGCGGCATGTGGGTCGAGCCCGACCTGAATATGCCCGACGGCGAATCGCTTGTTCGTCAACTGCTGGTCGGCAAGCGATGGTACAAGCAGGCCTACGGCGTGGACGTGCGCATCGGCTGGAATCCCGACTCATTTGGCTACACGTGGCAGCTTCCGCAGATCTACAAAAAGAGCGGCATCGATTACTTCGTCACCCAGAAGATGACCTGGAACGACACCAATCAGTTGCCGTTCAAGCTGTTCTGGTGGGAGTCGCCCGACGGCTCGAAGGTGCTTGCGTATTTCCCGCACGATTATGGAAACAGCGATCTGGGCCCGGTGCGGCTTTCGGAGGACCTCAAGACCGCGCGGCAACGCTCCACCGGCATGACGGAGATGATGGACCTCTACGGCGTGGGCGACCACGGCGGAGGGCCGACGCGGGCCATGCTCGACCAGGGGTTCCACTGGGCTGCGCCAAGTGCAGTTGCGGTTGCTGCGGACGGCGGAGCGCTGGTGACGCCGAAGTACCAGTTCAACACGGCGCAGAGTTACTTCTCGTCGATTGAAAAGCAGATTGCGCCGGAGAGCCCGACATGGAACTATCAGTCGATTGCGAAGGGATATGAGCCGCCGCCGGTCGTGACAGGAAAGGTCTCGATTCCCACCTGGGACACCGAGATGTATCTCGAATATCATCGCGGCGTCTACACCACGCAGGCCAACCACAAGCACAATATGCGCACGGCCGAGGAAGAAGTGCTGAACGCTGAGAAATTTTCCTCGATTGCCTGGCTTTTTGGCTCGCAGTACCCTGCCGCGGATCTGACCGAAGATTGGAAGAAGGTTTTGTTCAACCAGTTCCACGATCTGGCTGCTGGGTCGGGGATCGCCGTCATTTATAAGGATGCGCAGAAGGACTACGACGTGGTCCGCATGGTCGACGAACGAGATTTCGGCGGGGGCGCTCGGGGAGATCGACCAGACCATCAACACGGATGGCGATGTGAAGGCGCTGAACAAGATTCCCGTCGTGGTTTTCAATCCGCTTGGGTGGGCTCGCAAGGGAGACATCACGGTTAAAGTGCCGGGCTTTTCCGGCGGGTCGAATGGGTATATCTGGGAGTACGGGGAGAACTCGGGAGGAGCTCCGACAAACATCGCCGACATTACCGCTAAGGACCCTGCCTCGGGTTTCCTGACTGTCAGACTGGGCGACGTTTCTGTTCCGGCCCTTGGCTATCGCGTGTTGTGGCTGGTCGCCGTCAAGTTCAACCCGCCTCTCGAGCCGAATCCGGGAGACAAGCAGAGTCGGCTCGTTGCGCATCGAGAACAATGCGCTTCGCGTTGTGGTTGATCGCAAGACCGGTTGCGTTACGAGCCTGTTTGACAAGAAGGCGAACTTCGAAACGCTGGCTCCGGGCGCCTGCGGTGACCAACTTCAGTTCTTCAAGGACACTCCGAAGGACTACGATGCATGGAACATCGATCCCGGCACGTACGATGTGGCGCCCATGGTGATCGGTCAGGCTGACGCGGTCGAGGTTGCCGGCGAGCAGGGGTACGGACCCACGTTTGGCAGCAATACGGCCGATAACGCGATTCGAGTGACGAGCCATTACGGGAGTTCGAAGTTCGTGCAAATCATCCGGCTGACAAACTACGACTCCGACATGGTCGACATCGAGAACGATATCGACTGGCATGAGTCGCATGTGCTGTTGAAGGCGGCCTTCCCGTTGGCCGTGAAGAGCGATTTCGCAACCTACGAGATTCCTTACGGCGAAATCGAACGGCCGACGACACGCAACAACAGTTGGGAGAAAGCGCAGTTCGAGGTTCCGGCGATGCGCTGGGCCGATTTGAGTGGTGCCGGACCGGACGGCAAGGTGCACGGCCTGAGCCTGCTCAACCAGGACAAGTACGGCTACGACGCCGCAGGCAACGTGCTGCGGCTCACGCTGCTGCGCTCGCCCAAATGGCCTGACCCCGATGCCGATATGGGCCATCACCACTTCCACTACGCGCTCTATCCCCATGCAGGCACGTGGAAGGAAGCGCTCACCGTCCGCCACGGCTGGGAGTACAATTACCCGCTCCAGGCGGTAGTGACCACAGCGCACCCCGGATCGTTGCCCGCCGAGCACTCGTTTGCCTCTGTCTCGCCGGAGAACGTGGTTCTGACCGCCGTCAAAAAGGCTGAAGATGCGAATGGCCTCATCTTTAGGGTCTATGAGTGGGCAGGCAAGGAGTCGACGGCCGAGTTCCACGTGCCGCCGGGCGCAACGGGCGCTACGGTCACCAATCTCATGGAACAGCCCGAAGGCAATCCGCTGACAGTTGGGGGCGATGTGATCAAGGTCCCAATTCATCCCTACGAGATCCTGACGGTGAGGGTCGATTACCCCGGCGGAGGACCGAAACCGTGATCAGTGATCAGAAAGAACAGGGGCTCCAACTCGGAGTCCCTTCGTCTCGATCAGGCAGTGCACTGACGACTGGCAACTGAGAACTGTGAACTGACCCCTGACACCTGAAACCTGAGCCCTGTTTTGCTACGCTAGGAGCAGCAAGGAGCCTGCACAATGCACATCTTTTCCCCATTCGTTGTCGTTTCCGTGATCATCGCTGTATTTGTAGCAGCGATTCTGTTCTCGACCAGCAGCAAGGAAGACAAGCCCGAGGCGCACTGAGCTGCTGTTTATGTAGCGCCGGTAGATTTTGTAGCGCCGTGTATGACAGCGCCGGCTCCTGTCAACTGTTTTGCGCAAACAAGCCACCTCCACAATTGGCTTGGGAACGAAGATCAGACGTTCTTTCTGAGCTTCGTTCCATAATTGAAAACCCGTCTTGCATCGCTAAACGACCCAAAGCTCGCACGTTGAATTCAATCACTCTCGATGGTCACCCTCAGGGTTCCATCAGCCATGTATTCGGTCCGGTCGTGCACCATGATTACCTGTTCAAACTCCCTCAGCGAGCGAGAGAGGCGGGGTGTCCAATCAGTCTCTCGGCCTTTGTTGCAGCCACGGCGCTACTCGGACTGCCCCGCATGCGAACCGCGCTCCATCACTTGCTCGTAGTTCTGCCCGGAGCGCAACATCCAATACAACCTCACTGCCAGCTTGTGCGCGATAGCCACCTTGGCCACGCCGTGATGCTTGGTCATCGACAAGCGCACATACTGCCGATGCCAGCTCGCATCGTAGCGCTGCGCGATCGTCGCCGCCTCCACCAACAGCCAGCGCACCAGCGTATTGCCTTGCTTGCTGATGTGCCCCAGACGCCGCTTATCTCCGCTGGACTCCTCGGCTGGGATCAGGCCCAGGTAGCTGCCCACCTGCTTGCCGCGCGGAAACCGTCTCCAGTCTCCGATGGTCAATACAAAGGCCAGCGAAACCACCGGCCCCACGCCCGGATGCGTCATCAGCAGGCAAGCCTCACGGCTATCCTCTGCGGCCTCGCGCACCGCCTCGTCCAACGGACGGATGCGCTTGTCCAACTCCTCCAGCAGAGCCAGCAGATCCGCACGCCGATGCGCATACCAGCCGGGCAACGGCAGCGCCTCAATCTCACTGCGGCGCCGGGGCGACCACACCCTGGAACTCAACAGCCCCTCGTTCTTGGCCATCGAGTCCAGTTGGTTCTTGGTCCGCGTCCGCATCCCTACCAGCCGGCAACGATGCAACAGCAACTGCCGCACTTCCTGGTTTTCCAACGGCGGCTGCCACACAGCCGGAAACCGATCCTCCACCAGCAAATTCAAAATGTGCCTGGCATCCCGCTTGTCCGTCTTCTGCTTGCGCGGACAGCAGGCGCGGATCGCGCTCGCATCTCCCAGCAGAAATTCATGACCCAGTTTTTGCATCAACCGCTGGAACCAACGGAAGTTCCCCGTCGCCTCCGCACCGATGCGCACCTGCCTCCTGGCCAGCGACCGGTAAAACCGCTCGCCCTCTTCGGGGTGGCTCAAGCGGCGCTCACCATACTCCCCCGTCTCCTGGTCCAAATAGGCAATCTGCTGAAAACGAGGATGAAAGTCACATCCTATAATCATCATGCTCGGCTCCTTCTCCCGAGCTTCGTGGTCGTTTAGCCGCAACCAGTCTACTCGGGCCCCGAAGGAGCCGACGCTGTCATGTAATCAGTCTCCAGAGGCTGGAAAAAGGCCAAATTTCCGGTAGAGCGCTGGAAAAACATCCCTCAGAGCCTAAAGGCCTCGCTGATTTTGTCGGCCTTGCGGCACGACTGAAGTCGTGCCCTTTCAAAGCAAAGAGTGTTCCGCAGCCTCTCCAGGCCGGCTTTACGTCCCCGGGTCGGCGCAACGCTTTTCCGGGAACCTTTTGCCGCCCGGTGGCGTATAACGTGGCCAGAGGGTGAATGCCATGTTACTGAACCCGATACGGAACACGATGCTCAATGCGGCTGGCCTGTTTGCCTGCCTGGCCCTGGCGGCCGGAGTGGCCGGATGCAGAGTCCACGTGGAAAAAAGCGCCAACGGCGAGGACAAGAACGTCCAGGTAGATACTCCCTTTGGCGGGATTCACGTGAATACCGACCAGACCACGGCTGCGGACCTCGGCTTACCGGTTTACCCCGGCGCCGAGATCGTGAAAGACAAGGAGAACGACAAGTCGGCGGACATTCACTTGGGCTTCGGCGAGTGGGAGCTGCGCGTGAAGGTGGTTAACTACAGCAGCCCCGATAGCCAGGACAAGGTCACTGCGTTCTACAAGAAAGCACTGGGCCGTTACGGCGATGTGATTTCCTGCCAGGGCAATGCACCAGTGGGCAAGCCAACCGCGACCTCCGAGGGGCTGACCTGCGCCGATGACAAGGGCAACACAACCACAGTTCAGATTGATCGGAAAGATTACGGTATAGGCAACAGCGGCTTCGAGCTGAAGGCCGGCTCCAAACATCACCAGCACATTGTTGGATTTGAGAGCTCCGCGCCGGGCCAGACCCGCTTCGCCCTTGTGGCCCTCGATTTGCCCTTCGGAACCGGCGAAGGCTCGGGCAAGAGCGACTGATTCCGCGCGGCCGCGAATTTGCGCAGTCGGCGCCTTCACGCATCCCTACAGCAGAACCAGAATAGGTGTACCCGATGGCACGCCCTCTGTGTGGCTTTTTCATCAGGAAAAAGCCACACTGAAGACTCTTCGTTTGGGCACGTGAATTCTGGTTCTGCTCTGATATGGAGTGACCTGTCAACCCCTGCACAATCGTGGTGTTGTTTTTGTCTTTGTCGTTGCTTTTGCCATTTTTCGAGGACAGAGCCGGCAGCAGCCGGGGCAGGCTTTGAGCGACGATTGATCAGTCTGATATTCGCGGGTCGAAACCGCATAATCTTGATCCGTCGGGAGCTGCCTCTGACTAGAGTCGCGAGTCCGGCTGAGCCTGTCGCATAGAGCAGTCGAGGATTCTCCTTCGTGCTGGCTCCGCCTGCTGCTGGCTCTGTTCTCGAATTGGGCGATGCTGTTCATTGGTCAGGTTTTTGCTTTTTCATTCTTTGGAAAGTTTTGGCTTTTGTCTTTGCTTTTGTTCTTGCTCTTCCTCAGGCTGCCCTGCGCAACTTGCTGGCCGCTTCTGCCTTGATCCCGATGGCCCAGATGAAGCCCAGCAGTTCGCGTCCTACCGCGGTGACGATCTTGCGCTGATCCTTGCCCGCCGCCGCCAATCTGGCGTAGCGCCTGGGCAGCCGGATCTGCGCCTTCCAGGCGATCTCCTTGATCTCTTCCGGCACTGCCTCTTGTCGCTTGCGCAGCCCCGGTCCGATGCCGGGCCGGAGCCGGTAACTCCAGGCCGCTTCGATGGCGATGCGTCTCAGATGGGCGTTGCCGGTTTTGGTGATCGAGCCGCGTTGCTGCCGTTTGCCGCTGGAGTTCTCGCTGGGCACCGTGCCGCTGTAGCCCATCAGTTGCCGCGCACTCTCAAAGCGGGAGATGTTGCCCAACTCCGCCACAATCGTCACCGCCGAGATCTCCGCAATGCCGCGCAATGCCTGCAAGCCGCCAATCACTTCCTGCATCTGGGGCGAAGCCAGCTTCACGGCTTCCCCGATCGCCTGCTCCAGCCGACGAACCCGCTCGGCCATGTGCTCAACCTCGTGCAGATAATCCAGCCGCGTCGCACTCCTGTGCCGCCTGCTCGTAGCGCAGCTGCCGCACCCAGGCCATGTAGAACTCCGTCCACGCCTTCACTCCCGATGCGGGCCGTCGCCCCGTGCGCAGCAGAAACTTACTCAACCGGTGGCGCGCACGCAACTGGTCCTGCTTTGCCGCTTCCCGCGCCCGCACCAGATCGCGTAGCGCCTCCGAATCCGCATCCGGAACCCATACCGCGGTCAGATCGCCGGAACGATGACTCCGCGCCAGTTGCTTAGCATCCCGCCGGTCCGTCTTTACCCGGTCGCCGGCCTTCCTCGGAACCAGCGTCGGGGCAATCACTGCGCACTCCACACCCAGTTCAGTCAACTGCCAGTAGAGAACATAGCCTGTCGGACCAGCCTCATAGCAGGCCCGCAAATGCTCCACCGGCCCCAGCTTCTTCACCAGCTTGCGCATCGACTCCGCTCGGTTGGCTATCGTTCCCAGGCTGCGCACATAGCCATCCGGCTCCGCAACCGCAACTGCAATCGTTTCGGCATGGACATCCAATCCCAAAAATCGTACCTTTTCCTTCATGACCGGTTCCTCTCCGCTTGTGGCTCTGAACTGTGTTTCTCTTCGATTCACAGCCTAACCCACGGTCAGCGCATTGGACCGGTCACTCCATGATGACTAGATGTCGATCTTGACGGGCCAGGTCTTCCAGATTTCGGCGCAGTAGTCGCGGATGGCGCGGTCAGAGGAGAACTTGCCGATGCGGGCCACATTGAGGATGGACATGCGCGTCCAGTGATCGGTGTTTTGGTAAGCGAGATCCACAGCGTCCTGGCAATCGATGTAGGACTGGTAGTCGGCGAGCAGCATGTACTCGTCGTGCGTAAGCAGGGACTGGATGAGCGGCTCGAAGAGAGAGCGATCGCCGTGGGAAAATTCGCTGCTCGAAAGTGAGTCGAGAACCTCGCGCAAGTGGGGGTTCGATTCGTAATAGGCGCGCGGGTTGTAGCCTTCGGCCTTCTTCTGCTCCACTTCCTGCGCGGTGAGGCCGAAGAGGAAGAAGTTGTCGGCTCCGACCTCTTCGCGGATTTCGATGTTGGCGCCGTCTAGGGTGCCGATGGTGAGCGCGCCGTTCATGGCGAACTTCATGTTGCCGGTGCCGGAAGCCTCTTTGCCAGCCAAAGAGATTTGCTCGGAGAGGTCGGCGGCGGGATAAACCCTTTGCCCCAGCTTCACGTTGTAGTTCGGCAAAAACACAATGCGGAGACGGTCGCGGACCAGGGGATCGCCGTGGATGACCACGGCGACGGAGTGAATGAGCTTGATGATGAGCTTGGCCATGCGATAGCCGGGAGCGGCTTTGCCCCCAAATATAAAGGTGCGGGGCTGCATGGCGCTGTCGGGGTTGTGCTGGATGCGCTTGTAGAGGGTGAGGATGTGCAGCACCTTAAGATGTTGCCGCTTGTACTCGTGCATGCGCTTAACCAGCACATCGAACATGGAATCGGGATCGACAGTGACGCCCACAGTATGGTAGATGTACGCCGCAAGGCGCTGCTTGCTGTAGTGCTTGATGGCGCGCCACTCGCGGGCCAACTCAGGATCGTCCATCATGGATTCGAGATTGCGCAGTTTTTCCAGGTCGTGAATCCAGCTATGGCCGAGACGGTCGCTGAGCAGGTGGGCGAGGCGGGGATTCGAAAGGACCATCCAGCGGCGCGGTGTAACGCCATTGGTTTTGTTCGAGAATTTTTCCGGCGTTAGCTCATAAAAGTCGCGCAAAACGTTGGTCTTGAGCAACTCAGTGTGCAGCGCGGCCACACCGTTGATGGCGTGACTGCCGAGAGCGGCGAGGTGGGCCATGCGCACATAGCGTTCCCCGCTCTCCTCGATGATCGACAGGCGGCGGACGCGGTCTTCGTCTCCGGGAAACTTAGTGCGCACATCGTCAAGGTGGCGGCGGTTGATCTCTTCGATGATCTCAAGATGGCGGGGAAGCAGTGCGCCAAACAGAGATGCGGGCCACTTTTCCAGTGCCTCCGGCATGAGAGTGTGATTGGTGTAGGAAAGGCAGTGGGTGGTAACGCTCCATGCGGTGTCCCACTCCATTAAGTTCTCATCGACCAGGAGGCGCATCATTTCGGCGACGGCGATGGCTGGGTGCGTGTCGTTCAACTGAATGGTAAAGGTGCGATGCAACTCGGCTAACGGGCGCTCCTGCGCTTTCTGGATTTTGAGAATGTGCTGCAGGGAGCAGGAGACGAAGAAAAACTGCTGCTCCAGGCACAATTGCTTGCCCTGAATCTCTTCGTCGTTTGGGTAAAGAATTTTGGAGATGTTTTCCGAGGAGACTTTGTCCGCCACGGCGCCGAAGAAATCGCCGGTGTTGAAGCTGCCGAAGTTGAAAGATTCGACGGCCTGCGCAGACCAGAGACGCATTGTATTGGCGGTGTTGGTGCGGTAGCCGAGGATGGGAGTGTCGTTGGGGATGCCGCGCACGACTTTATTGGGAATCCAGCGTACGCGGAATTGGCCGTTGAGATCGGTATAGGACTCAGTATGGCCGCCAAATTGGACCTCGACGGCATCCTCGGGCCGCTCCAGAGCCCAGGGATTGCCGAGCCGAAGCCACTTATCGGTTGCTTCCACCTGCCATCCATCGCGGATTTCCTGGTCGAAGATGCCGTACTCGTAGCGGATGCCGTAGCCGATGGCGGGAATGTCGAGCGTGGCCAGGGAATCCATGAAACAGGAGGCCAAGCGGCCCAGGCCGCCGTTGCCAAGGCCCGGCTCTTCCTCCTGTTCGATAAGGGTCTCGAGGTCGAGGCCAAGCTTGCGCATAGCCTCTTCGGCCTGGTCGTAGATGCCGAGGTTGATGAGATTGTTAGCAAGGTGGGGGCCGGTGAGAAACTCGGCCGAGAGATAGCAGACAACCCGCACATCCTGCGCCCGATAGTTAAGCACGGTCTGGATCCAGCGTTCGACAAGGCGATCGCGGACGGTGTGCGCAAGGGCCATGTAGAGATCGTTGACCGTAGCCCTGTCGCGCGACCGGCCTTGCACAAAGAAGAGGTTGTCGAGGAAGGAATGCGCCAAGGCGTCTGCGCCAGCCGCTGTTCTTTGGTTTTTCAGCGATCCCTCAAGACTCAGTTCGGGTAGGACAGGAGCGGTCATGGGTTCACCTCGGTTGTGGGGTGCGGCGTGCGGCGCTGGAAGAGAAATGTGGCGCCGGCACAGGCCGGCGGCCCGATGGATTAACAGTAGACCTGGAATCACGCCTCTGGGTGAAAAAGAAATCAAAATCGCGTGATGTGTTTCCGGGAACTGGAAGTTGTCCCGCAACCTTTCTGAACGAACCAAAATAGGGAATACGTTACTCTAAATCGATGGATGCGGCGACAAACCATGCGGTTGCCAGGGATTTAGGCCCTCGAAAGAGCAGCGGCCCTGCGTTGCTGCTGCGCGAGTTGCGGAAGGCGTTTGGAGATGTGCGGGCAGTGGATGGCATCGATCTGGAGGTTGCGGCGGGTGAGTGTTTCGGGCTGCTGGGGCCGAATGGGGCGGGGAAGACAACGACAATTGAGATTTGCGAGGGGCTGACCGCGCCGGATGCAGGGACGGTGGAGCTGCTGGGGCTCAACTGGCAGACCAGCGCCAAGGAACTACGGCAGAGGATCGGGATTCAACTGCAAGGGACACAGTTCCCAGACAAACTGACGGTGGAGGAGACACTGCGGCTGTTCAGGAGCTTTTATCGGCACGGGATTTCGGTGGAGGAGTCGATTCGCACGGCGCAGCTTGAGGAGAAGCGGCGGGCGCGCGTGGGCGGGCTGAGCGGAGGGCAGAAGCAGCGGCTGGCGATGGCGACGGCGCTGGTGGGCGACCCGGAGCTGCTTTTTCTGGATGAGCCGACGACGGGGCTCGATCCGCAGGCGCGGCGGCACGTATGGGACGTGGTGGAGGGGCTGAAACGGGCCGGGCGCGCGATTATTTTGACGACGCATTACATGGAAGAGGCGGAGCGGCTGTGCGACCGCGTGGCGATTATGGATCATGGACACGTGATTGCGCTGGACACGCCGAAGGAATTGATTGCGACGGTGGGCGGCGAGGACATTGTGGAGTTTGCGGTGGGCGCACATGCGCACTCGGCTGTGGATGCGGCGGTGCTGAAGGCAATCCCCGGGGTGCAGTCGCATCGCATGGACGCGGCGCTGCACCAGCTTTCGGTGTATGAGTTGCATACGGCCGTGCCACGGATTTTTGCAGCGCTCGAAGAGCAGGGGTTGCACTTGAGCGAGTTCAGGACGCACTCGGCGACGCTGGAGGATGTGTTTGTGCGGCTGACGGGAAGGAATCTGCGCGATGAATAAGCTCCAGCTGAGCAGCCTGTACGAGTTGACGTTGACGCGCTTTCTGCTGTTTGTGCGCGAGCCGGAGGCGATCTTCTGGATCTTCATTTTTCCGATTCTGCTGGCCGTGGGGCTGGGGATTGCATTCCGCAACCGGCCGCCGGACGTGCTGCCAGTGGGCGCGACAACGGCGCAACTGGCGCAGGCGCTGGCTGCGGACAAGGGACTGAAGGCGGAGGCAATGGATGAGGCGGAGGGCACACGTGCTCTGGCGACAGGGAGCATTGTGCTGCTTGCTGTTGGGCGGGCGGACGGAGTGGTTTACAGGTACGACGACACCAATCCCGATGCGCGTGCGGCGCGGCTCGTGGCCGATCGCGCGCTCGAAATCGCAGCGGGGCGCCGCGATCCGTTGCAGGCCGAGAATCAGATCGTGCACGAGACAGGCTCGCGCTACATCGACTTTGTGGTGCCGGGGCTGCTGGGGATGAACCTGATGGGCTCGGCCATGTGGGGGCTGGGATTTGCCATTGTGGACGCGCGGCAGAAGAAGCTGCTGAGGCGCATGGTGGCCTCACCCATGCCAAGGTGGCAGTATCTGGCCGCGTTTTTGCTGTCGCGGCTCGCCATGCTGGTGATTGAGGTAGTGGTGCTTCTGGGATTTGCGCGGCTGGTGTTTGGCGTGCCGTTTCGCGGGCCGTTGTGGGAGTTGGGATTGCTGTGCGTGCTCACGTCGCTGGTGTTCTCTGCGCTGGGGCTGCTGGTGGCTTCGCGCGCGAAGACGATGGAGGCGGTGAGCGGGTTGATGAACCTGGTAATGCTGCCTATGTGGATTTTGTCGGGCGTGTTTTTCTCGGCGACGCGGTTTCCGGCGGTGATTCAGCCGCTGGTGCAGGCGCTGCCGCTCACTGCGGCCATCGATGCGATGCGCGGGAATATGCTGCAAGGGATGGGGCTGGGATCAGATGATGGCGCCGGTGGGGATTCTGCTGGCGTGGTTCGTGGCGCCGTTTGCGGTGTCGCTCACGGATTTTCAGGTGGAGGTGAGAGAGGCAGGGAACAAGAGAACAAGGGAACGAGGGAACAAGGGAACAAGGGAACAAGGGAACAAAGGATGTCGAGGGGTTTGGGAAGCAGTGAGGGCGTGGATGCCACACGACCTCCGGTAAGGAGACCGGCGATACGAGTGTGGAGACCGGTTGCGGGTTAGTGTCAGGGTTCGATGATCTCGGGTTGGCGTAGTAGCCGGTGCGGGTACGGGCGACGAGCCCCGGCTTGTCCAGCTTGATCTGGATTTGGTGAGACTCGTTGGGCTTATCGGCGGGCAGGGGATCGAAAGTGATTTCGTACCATGATTGCACGTCGGTTAAACACTTCTGGATGTTGCCGGTAACGTCGTTGTCCGACTCGATTGCGAGGCCTCCGCTCTGGACCGCGAGCACCTGGACGCCGAGGTTGCCGAACCGCACGTCATTGGTCTTGGCTACGCCTTTGAGGAAGGCTTGGTAGTAATCGGCAGTCTCCAGCGATTGACCAGTCCCGACGGGATTGATGTTGTAGAGAGTCACATTGTCCTGCCTCATTTGCGTAGAGAAGGACACGACAGACGAGAACATCCCCTGCATCTGCTTCGCTGTAAAGAAGATCTCGGGCCCGGAGATCAGTGGCCAGCCCGGCGAAATCCAGAGGACGATCTTGCGGCCGGGGAGAGTGGAGACGGCAGTGAGCAACTGATGGAACGCATTCAGGCAAATCTGCAGGCGCTCCAGCCCGCCCCATTGCGAGCTGCTCGTGATCGTGCGCAGACCGATAGTGTGGTGTGCGAGCGAGTCGTTTAAGGCGTTGCCGTCGGTCGAGAAGCCGCTGTCGATTTGCACTCCCTGGTCGGTGAGGATCGCGATTGCGGTGGGATAAGCCAGTTTGCCTTCGTTTGCCTGCAGAAACTTTCCTACATATTGACGCATGTACGCAACCATCTGGTAGGGCGTGTTGACGGCGTCGATAAAGAGAATTACCTCGACGGGCTCCTGGGCAGGCGTCATGACCCGGAAGGACGTGATGGGCCGCGGGGTCTTGTTGTCGAGGATGGTGAAGTCCTGCTGGCTAAGGTTGGAGACGGGCTGGCCGGATTTGCTGTTGACCACTACGGTGAGTTTGATGGAGTCGGAGGGTGAGGGAAGGGCGGGCTGGGGTTGCTGGGCAGGAGCGGCGAGCAGGCTGACAGCGAACGTGGCGCTAAGGATGAGGATGCATCTGTTGATTCTCATAGAATCGCTGGTCATGGAACACCTCCAATGGATCATTACTGGCCTTGGTGGCAGCTTCGCGAGATAGGTTTTCTGTGTCCATCATAAGCTGTATGGCTTGCCCGCGATGAGCAAAGAGCCGAATAGGGTCTTATCCCGGTAAAATGGAACCAATATGAATATCAAGTGATAAGGGATCAGGCGGTGCCGAGACAATTCTGGATGGCAACCGGTTTGTTCGCGCGTGCCTGTGCCGGCCCGTGGACCGCACGCCGGTGTGGTTTCTGCGGCAGGCGGGGCGGTACATGCAGGAATACCGCGATGTGCGCAAGCACCACACGCTAGTGGAGATCTGCAAGCAACCGGAGTTGGCGGCCGAGGTGACGATTGCCGCGGCGGAAAAACTGGGCGTCGATGCGGCGATCATCTTTGCCGATTTGCTGCTGCCGCTGGAGCCGATGGGGCTGGACTTCGAGTTTCAGGCGGGCGAAGGGCCGGTGGTGCACCATCCCGTGCGGAGCGTCGAGGATGTGCGGGCACTGCGCACGGACCGCGCCGGAGATCTGGCTTACGTAGCGCGGGCGATTGAAAAGGTGGCGGCGCATTTCCGCGACCGGCTGGGGATTATCGGGTTCTGCGGGGCGCCGTACACGCTGGCCAGCTACATGATCGAAGGCGGCGGGTCTCGGAATTACATCGAGACCAAGAAGATCATGTACTGCGACCCCACTGCGTGGAGCGGGCTTTTGGATAAGCTGGTCGCCGTACTCACAGAGTACTGCCAGCTCCAGGTGCAGGCGGGCGCGGACGTGATTCAGATTTTCGATAGTTGGGTGGGGTCGCTTGGATTAAGCGACTACTGCACTTACGCGTTTGAGGCGTCGCAGCGGCTGGTGAGGGCGGTACGTGCGATGGGCGTGCCGGTAATTTACTTTGGCGTGGAGACTGCTGGGTTGCTGGGGCAATTGGCAGAGACCGGGGCCGACGTAATCGGGTTGGACTGGCGGCAACCGTTGAATGAGGGCTGGCGCGCGGTGGGACACGGGCACGCGGTGCAGGGGAATCTGGATCCCATTACGCTGTTTGCGCCGGTGGAGGTGCTGGAGCAGCGAGTGAAGGAGATTTTGCGCGCGGCGAACGGGCGGCCGGGGCACATCTTCAATCTTGGGCATGGAATTGTGCCGGGGACGCCGGTGGAAAATGTGCAGGCCGTGGTGCGAATGGTGCGCGAGTTCCGGCTGGAGGACGGGCGTGGGTAAACAAGCGGTTTTGCTGCTGGCGCACGGGACTCCGGAGACGGTGCAGCAAATTCCCGAGTATCTGCGCAACGTGGTGAGCGGACGCCCGCTGCCGCAGGCCGTTGTGGAAGAGATTCAGCACCGATATGCGCTGATCGGGCGCAGCCCGCTGACGGAGATTACCTTTGCACAGGCGCGGCTGGTAGAGGCGGAGTTGGCGAGAGATGGCGCGGCGGTTCCGGTGTATGTGGGGATGAGGAACTGGCGGCCGTACATCCCGGAGGTGGTGCGGCAGATGCTCGCAGACGGAATCGAAGAGGCTGCGGTGATCTGCATGGCGCCACACAACTCGCGTACAAGCGTGGGACTTTACCGGCGCGCGGTGGAAGCCGAAGCGGGAGGGCTGCGGATCGACTTTACGGAGGGGTGGGCACAGCATCCGCTGCTGGCGGACGCATTCGCCGAGCGGTTGCGGCCGGCATTGGCTAAGCTCAGCGCCGAGGTTGGCGACCCCGTGCCGGTGCTGTTTACTGCGCACAGCGTTCCGACGAGGACGGTTGAGGCTTCGGCTGCGGATGGAACGGCTTCAGGACCGCGGCTTTGGCCAGGGCAGGGCGCAGATCCCTACGCCGAGGAGGCGCGCAACACGGCGGAATTGGTGGCTGAGCAGGTTCCGGAGGTTCCTCGATGGTGGTTCGCTTTCCAGAGCCAGGGCGCGAGTGGAGGCCCGTGGCTTGGGCCGAGCGTGGAGGAGACCCTGGAGCAGATTGCGTGCGGGGGCGTGAGGGCGATTATCCTTCAACCGATTGGGTTTCTCTGCGATCACGTGGAGATTTTGTTCGACGTGGATCATCTTTTTCGCGAATATGCCGATAGACTGGAAATGCGACTTGAGCGCCCGGAGTCGCTGAATGCCTCGAAAACACTAGCAAAAGCAGTTGCAGATTTGGCCAGCCAGGGGCTGAGGCGGCTGAAAGGCTAGGCGGCGGTTCCAAGCGGCGATTTGGCGCAACGCCTGCCAATTACGTAACGGTTACCAGAGTTTTTGAAAGCGGGTTACCGTAGCAACATTCTTTGATGCTTTGCTCCTTTTTTGAGCAACTTTTTCGGGATAAGATTAGGGGAGAGTTGATCGCAGATTTAAGAGTCCCGTAAGATTCCCGTGCAGCGCCAAGAGCGAAAGTCCTGAGTCGAAGTGAGGCTTAGAGACGAATATTGCTGTTTTCGTTGCCAAGGAATTGAAGGGTTTTTTGAGGAGATGCAAGTGCACGAAGCAAGCATGCGTAGCACCTTGGCAGGACATCTCGGTGAAATGACCGCCGTTAGGGACCGGGTTTATTGCCATATGTGCGGCAGCGACCGGGTCCACCGGGTCGAGCGGGAAGGGTTTATTCAGAAATGGATCTACCCGCAATTCGGGTATTATCCGTGGCGTTGCAAGATTTGCAGGAATCACATGATGCTCCGCAAGCGCAAGCGGGCGCGGACGAGAGGTAAAGAATACGTCGAATAGGGGCGGTTTTTCCCTACGAGCGGAAGATGTTTTTGGCCAGGAAGAGGACATTGGCCGGCCGTTCAGCCAGGCGGCGCATAAAATACGGGTACCACTCCGTGCCAAAGGGAACGTAGACGCGCACTTTATAACCCTGTTTCATCAGTTTGCGCTGCAAATCGCGGCGCACCCCATATAACATTTGAAACTCGAAATGGCCGGGATCGATTCCGTGCGCGGCGGCGTGTGTTTTGACTGCTTCGACGAGGGACTCGTCGTGGGTAGCCAGCGCGTGATAGATGGGACTGGCGAGAAGCATCTTAGCGAGCGTGAAGAAGCTGGAGTCAACTTCTGCCTTGTGCGGAAAGGCCACTTCGGGCGGTTCGTTATAGGCTCCTTTGCAAAGCCGGACGCGAATCCCGTCGGCGAGCAATTGCTCGATGTCGGCCTGGGAGCGGTAGAGGTAGGCCTGGATGACGACGCCGACTGCGCCGCGCATTCCGGCGCGCGCATGGACACGGCGCACGATGTCAAGAGTGACCTGGGTCAGGCGCGAGTCCTCCATGTCGATGCGGACGAAGCTTCCCGTGGCGCTGGCGTGCTGAACGACGGTTCCGGCGATGGATTCGGCCAGCTGGGGGGATTGCTCCAGACCCATCTGTGTCAGCTTGAGACTGACGTTGGCGTTGAGATCCCGTTCAGCAATGGAGTCGAGCAGCTTGTGGTAGACGCCGGCGGCACGATGCGCCTCACTCTCGGAGGTGACGCTTTCGCCAAGTGAGTCGAGGGTGACGGCGATGCCCTGACGGTTGACTGCCTCGGCTACGCGCAGCGCGTCATCGGGCTGCATGCCGGCGATGAAGCGGGAGTTGAGCCGGGCTCCCAGGCTGGAGTGCTCGCAGAAGCGGCGTAAAGGACGGTTGTGGGAGAGTGCGATGAAGGCGGAACGAAGAACTGGCATTACGTGTCTCTGTTGATGAGTACCTATGTTCGAACTCAGTTTACGGACAGACTAGTTTCGCACACCGGGGCAGGGAGGCGGGTTGAGCCAGCAAGTCAGCCGCAGCATTCATTGTGGGGAAACTTGTTTGGTGGGTGGTTCGCGTTATCCTACACGAAGCTTGCCCAGTGGTAATTGATCCAACCATGAAGGAGTTGCGATGAGAGCGATCCGAAGGGCCGGGAGGTTACGTCTCTGCGTGTGTTTCGGTGTTGCGATAGGGTGCTTTGCGGGGCTCAGCGTGAAGGCTCCCGGGCAGGTCGCGGCGGGGCAGGAAAAACCGGGCACGCAGGCGGTTGAGGCTCTTTTTGTGAGCGACATTCATTTCGAGCCGTTCTGGGATCCGGCAAAGGCGGCGCAACTTGCAGCCGCGCCGGTGACTGAGTGGAAGGCGATTCTTGAGTCGCCGGATTCACCCGATCGCCAGCAGCGGTTCGCGGCGTTGCAACGAAACTGCCACGACAGGGGTGTCGATACCAGCTACACACTATACGAGTCGAGCTTGCGGGGTATGCACGCCGACGCGGCTGGGGCAAAGTTCGTCGTGGTGAGTGGCGACCTGATCTCGCATGACTTTTCGTGCAAATTCGCGACGATACTTCCCCAATCAGAGCCTGGCGATTACAGGGCTTTTGTCGAGAAGACAATCGGCTATGTGGAGGCGCGGTTGCATGCGGCACTTCCTCATGTGCCGGTGTATGCGGCGCTGGGAAACAACGATTCCGACTGCGGCGATTACCAGCTCGACGCTCACAGTGAATTTCTGGAAGCGACCGGAAGGGATTTGACCGCCGATGTTCCCGTGGCGGAGCGGACGGAGGCGCAGCGCACGTTTGCGGCTGCAGGGTATTACAGCGTGACGCTGCCGGCGCCGATGCGGCACACGAAGCTGCTGGTGCTGAACGATCTGTTTATGGCGAAGCGGTACACGACCTGCGGCGGCAAGACGGATGCGGCGCCTGCCGCGGAGCAGATCGCCTGGATGAAGGGGCAACTGGATGCGGCGCGGGGCAAGCAGGAGAAGGTGTGGGTAATGTCGCACATTCCGCCCGGTGTGGATCCCTACTCGACGGCCATGAAGGGAAAAGACATTTGCAAGGGGAACACGCCTACGATGTTCTTGTCATCGGAGGCGCTGCCGGAGGCGATGGCAGGTTATGGCGATGTGCTCCGGCTGGCGATTTTTGCGCACACGCACATGGATGAGGTACGGCTGCTGGAACCGGAGGGGGAAGGAATGGCGGAGCGTGGCATCGCGGTGAAGCTGGTGGGATCGATTTCGCCGATCAACGGAAATGCGCCTTCGTTCACAGTGGCGAGCATCGATGCGAGAACAGCGGTGATGAAGGACTACCGGGTCATTGTGGCGTCGAACGCGACGGGCGTAGACACGAAATGGACCGAAGAGTACGACTTCGCGAAGACGTATAAACAGGTTTCGTTCACCGCGACGACCGTGCGGAACGTGATTGCGGAATTCGGGGCCGATCCCAGCGCGCAGGAGAAAGCGAGCCAGAGCTATATCCGCAATTACGGCTCGGGGATGGGGGCACGGGAGCTGAGCCAGTTCTGGAAGCCTTACGTGTGTTCGCTGGCGAACGACGGGCCGGCGGATGCGTTCAGGGCGTGCGTGTGCGGCGCAGAACAGTGAGCGATTATGCTTCCCATCCGGCGCACGACAAAGTGCTGCGCGATGGATGGGCCATCCGGCAATTTATTTCGCGGATAAAGGCTAGCGCGTAAATTGACAGCAAACGCTCAGTGCACCATGCTCTTGAACAGCGGAGACTGCAACAAGCTGCTGAACTCCGTGTCGGAGCTGGCAAAGTGAATCGTAAGATTCCCTGAGCTCGAGGCGATGTCGGTCGAGCTCAGCGCCTGCTTTTCCGCGTCTGAGGCGCTCATCTTGCGCAACATCATCGCCGCGGTCAGCAGCGATGAAACCGTGGCCGCTGCGAACGAGTCGCCCGTCTCAATCGTCAGATTGAACTGCACACCATGCTGAAAGTCCATCGAGTACCACGAGGCCTCCAGCCGTTTGCGCACGCTCTCGAAATCCGTTACCGATCCCGCCTCGCCCAAAAGCTGCCGCATCATGGTCTGTGTGCCCTTATCGTCCAGAATGCTCCACAGCGGATTCGAGTCCACGCTCTGCATCGCGTTCATCATCGGTCCGTTGCTCAACAAACTGGGCGCCATGCCGTCGCGCGCATCCAGCGCCTTGGTTACCGCTTGTTTGTCGCCGAAGATCATGGTCGAAGGATCCACGAAGCAAAGCATCATTCCGGCCTTGGTCATCGGGTAAATGCTGTTGGTCCGCACCATCGTCGCCTTCAACTTCTGCTTGCGAAAGTTGGCCAGAATGCCCTGCATGTCAAACTGGCCTTGCGCGATGCCCACCGTTTGCAGTGCATCGCTATCCGGCGATGGCCGGAACAGGGCAAAGGCAAGCTCGTCTACGTCGTGGTTGTCGTTCAATCCCGACTTGGTCAAAGCTTCGTCGAACTGCTTCAACTCCGGCGGCATCACGCGATTACGCAAATCCATCGCCGCCGTCGAATTCTGCATCGCGCGGTAGTCGATCACCACCAGTTGCTGCACATCGTGCGGAACCGCCCCGCGGGCATCCGTCGACAACTGCGCTGCCGGAAGCGGCGCAGCCGCCAGCGCCAGCGCTGCAATAGAAAACACAACCAACCTTTTAAACAAATCCAACCTCCGGATTTCGAACCTTCCCTGAATCAGACGCTCAAAAATAGCCCGCCGTGTACGCCAATTTCACCTTTGTCGATGCACAAATGCGGCCGATCTCCGTTCTTATTGTACCCGCCGGCTTTTCGCTCCAACTCGCATCAGGCTCCAGGCCACACCAGCGGATGCTCCAGGCGCCGCTCCAAGGTCTTGGTCTGTTCATCAAACCCATCTAACTGACGCATCCACTCGCTCTCCCGCTCGCAGGCCGCCTCAGGAATCAGCCCAATCACCTCTCCCTCGGCAATCGCAACCTTATGCTTGGCAGCCAGGCTTAACACCTTTTTCTGCACCTGCGAGATCGGAGTCGCCTCAAAGTCAGTAATATTCATGGAGAGTTGCGCCCGGCCATGAGCCAGAACCCCCATCGCGTTCACACCCTTCAACCCCCCGGTCGCGGCTCGGATCTCCCGGGCAATAGCGCGCGCCGTCGCCACATTGGCAGAATTGAAGTATATGTTGTACGCGACAAGGAGTTTACGCGCCCCTACGGCGGAGGCGCCTGCTGTTGGATGAAGCCCCGGACCGCCAAGGTCGGGACGCCGCGAAGGCTCTTTCTCCACTGCGTCCCTCAGCCCCTCGAATTGACCCCGGCGCACATCCTCCAGTTTCACCCGGTCCGGCCGCACCGCCGCCGCCTCATAGAAGTAGACGGGAACCCCGAATCGCCGCCAGATCTCCAGGCCCGCCTGCCTCGCCAGCAGTACGCACTGCTCCAGTTTAGTCCCCTTCACGGGCACAAACGGAATCACGTCCGCCGCGCCGATGCGCGGATGAGCTCCTTGCTGGCGCGTCAGGTCGATCAGTTCCGCTGCCTTGCCCGCGCCCCGCACGGCCGCCTCCACCACCGCGGCCGGCTCTCCTGCAATCGTCACCACCGAGCGGTTGTGGTCAGCATCCATCGACCAATCCAGCAGGTGCACTCCATCGACCCGCATGGCAGCCACAATCGCCTGTACGCGCGGGACATCTGCACCCTCTGAGAAGTTGGGAACACATTCTATGATCGCCCCGCTCATCCGCCCTTCAGTCTTCACTCCGTGTCCCCTTGATCTCTTGGTGCCGGTTTCTTTCACTTCCAGAACGTGTAACTCACCTGCACCTGAACACTGGCGTTCACGCCGGGGTTGCGGTCGCCCAACGAGGCCGAAGAAATATGTACCCCATTCACGCCCAAATCAATTGACCGTTTCGGCCGGATGAAGTAATGAATCCCGACTCCGCCCTGCGGCGAGAAGTTCCACACAGAGGTTCCGCCGTTGATTCCAGCCGCCTTGTTGGTCAAAATGTTCGGCGGAAATTTGTGGGTGGTATAGATCAGGCCGCCCGCAGCCTGAAACCACGGCTGAAATCGCCGCGAACTGGTCAGGAAATTCCAGCGAAAGATCACAGGCGTAAGGCTCACCCCGTAAAAGGTGCCGCCGCCATACGGAAGGGTGCAACTGTAGGCCGTTCCGCCTGTAGTCACGCACGTGGTTAGCTGCTCATGCGGGGCCGGCGTGTACGCCTGCCACAGCGGCATGATGTTCCCTCCGTACTGAAACTGGCCGCTGAAAATTCCCGCATGCACGACTGGGGTCAAAACCTTGCCCAACTCGAATCCGCCCCAGAGAAACTTGTAATCGGACCGGTTGCCTACGCCGGTGCCCCAATTCACGAACGGGCCATACTCCCAACTCTGCTGCCTCCTCACCTGCGCCACGGGATCAGCCGCGCCGCTATCACCGCTGGCAACCGCGCCTTGCGGCGTCTGCGCCGTTGCTATCGTCGTCCCTGCCACCCACGCAACCAACAAAAATTTCAGTGTTCGCGTCAAAACTTTCCTTCCCCTCTGTTTCCTCGTTCCCTTGTCCCCGGTCTGTTCCAAAAAAAGACCGCCACATCCGGGCGGCCTTTTGTTCCTTGCCTAAGGCCTGTTTATCCTGCCGCGTGTTCCATCTGCTCCGCATCCATGTCGAAGTTCGAATGTACGTTCTGCACGTCGTCCAGCTCTTCCAGGGCCTCCAGCAAGCGCACCATCTGGTTCGCCGCGTTCCCTTCGAGCTTGGTATGGGTCGACGCGATCATCGCCACCTCGCTCAGCACGGTGGGAATCCCTGCCGCCTTCACCGCGCTCGCCACTGCCTCATAAGCTCCCGGTTCGGTGAGGATCTCCCACGTGTCGCCTTCGTCGCGAAGGTCCTCGCCTCCGTGCTCCAGCACAATGTCCATCAACTGCTCTTCCGTCGCGGCGGCCTTCTCCACAGCGATCAGGCCCTTCTTCGCAAACAGGAACTTCACTGAGCCGGATTCGCCCATGTTCCCGCCATGTTTCCCAAATGTGTGCCGGATCTCGCTCACCGCCCGGTTGCGGTTGTCGGTCAGGACGTCCACAAGAATGGCCACGCCGCCGGGCCCGTACCCCTCAAAGGTAGCTTCCTCGTAGTTGACCCCTTCCAGCTCACCGGTACCGCGCTGAATCGCCCGCTTGATGTTGTCTTGCGGCATGTTCTCCGCTTTGGCCGCTAAAATCGCAGTACGCAGGCGCGCATTGCTGTCAGGGTTGCCGCCGCCCTTGGCCGCTACCGCAATTTCCCTCAGCAGGCGAGTGAAAATCTTGCCGCGCTTGGCGTCCAGCGCGCCCTTCTTGTGCTTGATTGTGGCCCATTTCGAATGGCCTGACATAAGTACCTCAGAACCGGTGGAGATAGCGGTGTTCGTGCACACCTGACAAGTGAGTATACCATCGGCGGCGAAGCCAGAGATACGCAGCCTGGTGCTGCCTGAAGGCCCAGATTTACCTGAGAACGAAGCGCTTTCGGCGTCCGGAATTTAGGCGTTATCCGTTACGCAAACACCTCTGCATCCCGCAATTTCGCGCCCTTCCGGTCCTTCTCCGACACAAGCGCTTCAGCCGCGGTAATCGGCCAGGGAATTGCCAATTCCGGATCGTTCCACACAATCGTCCGCTCGCCCGCGGGCGAGTAATAATCCGTCACCTTGTAGGCAAACCCAGCCACATCGCTTAAGACCAGAAATCCGTGCCCGAACCCCTCGGGAATCCACAGCATGGCGCCGTTCTCTTCGCTCAGTTCCACGGCCACATGCTGCCCGAACGCCGGCGAGCTGCGGCGCAGATCCACGGCAACATCCAGCACCGCCCCATGCGTCACCCGCACAAGCTTTCCCTGCGGCTGCACGATCTGGTAGTGAATCCCGCGCAGGACGTTTTTCTTCGAGATCGAAAAATTGTCCTGAACCCAGTTCGCCGAGAGTCCAGCCTCCGCCATCTGCCGCAAATTGAAGGTCTCCATAAACGCGCCCCGGGCGTCGCGGTAGATCGCCGGGGCCAGCACCAACACGCCGGGCAACCGTGTCGTTTCAGTCTTCATGGTTATTCAGCCTTGGCCGCAAAGTACGGTTCGCGCAGCAGCGCCATCAAATACCGGCCGTAGCCACTCTTCGCGATCGGCGCCGCCAGCTTCTCCAACTGCCCCGCATCGATAAACCCCTGCCGGTACGCAATCTCCTCCGGGCAAGCGATGTTCAATCCCTGCCGACGTTCGATGGTGTGCACAAACAGCGCGGCCTCCAGCAGCGAATCGTGGGTGCCTGTATCCAGCCACGCCATGCCGCGGCTCATAATCTCAACCTTCAGCTTCCCGGCTTCGAGATACTTCCGGTTCAGGTCCGTAATCTCCAACTCCCCGCGCGCTGAAGGCTTCAGCGACGCGGCAATGTCCACCACATCATGGTCATAGAAATAGAGCCCCGTCACCGCATAGCGCGACTTCGGCTTCGCCGGCTTTTCTTCCAGGCTCACCGCGCGGCCCGCGCCGTCGAACTCCACCACGCCGTACCGCTGCGGATCTTCCACCGGGTAAGCAAACACCGTCGCGCCGTTCTTGAGCTGCGCCGCCGACTGCAACTGCTTGGAGAAGCCCTGCCCGTAAAAAATATTGTCCCCGAGAACCAGCGCACTTGGGTTCCGGCCAATAAAATCGCGCCCGATCAGAAACGCCTGCGCCAGCCCGTCGGGGCTTGGCTGCACAGCATAGCTGATCTCGAGGCCCCACCGCTTCCCGTCGCTCAGCAGCTCCGCAAAGCGCCCCGTGTCCTGCGGCGTTGAAATGATCAGGATCTCGCGCAACCCGGCCAGCATCAGCGTGCTCAACGGGTAATAGATCATCGGCTTGTTGTACACCGGCAAAAGCTGCTTCGACACCACATGGGTCACGGGATAAAGCCGCGTCCCCGATCCGCCGGCAAGAATGATTCCCTTCATGTGTCGATCCTCATATCCCTCGCCCCACGTCCCTCGCTTTGCCCTCGGCGAAGTAGGCTATTCTGCTTCCTCTAGCCCGCGCATCTCGATTTCGTAGGTCTCAATATTCAAGCAGAACATCGAACCAAGCTCAGTCAACCTCGCATTTTGGTCAGAAATGCTGCTACCATCGTTAAAACCACGAGCGGTGAGTAAGCCCATCTCAGCGAGCTTTTTCTCGTGAAGGTCGATTAGGCCTTGTGAGTTATGTCCAATTGCCTTCGCCATGTATGATGCCCAGTTTGAATAGCGACCTACATAGCTTGGGTGCGCCGCTTCGCTGGCATATTGAGATCTCTTTAGGTATACCGTTCTCAGGAGCAGAAGTTCTCCTGAATTGAGTTGTTTGGCTATCTGCCAAAGCTGGTAAACCTTGATCCTCTCACCATCTGTGGCTCCGACCTTGTTCACTGCAAAAAACATTGCCTTGAGTGCCTCGAGTCGATCTGCGTCAGGGGACTCGTCGTCGATGATCGTCATCAATTCGACCCAGGTCTGAAAACCATACTTCTTATCAGCGAAATCGTCCGGAATCCGCCCAGCTTCCTGGAACTTTTTGACCTCCTTGGACCACTGCTCAAAAAGTCGCCCCTTGAGCATCGCCTGCACCAGTCGCCCGCCAGAGAGAAACCAGCCGGCCTTGCCGGCCGCCAGTGCTCCGGTGACCGTCGCCACAATAAAAGGAAGCGGCTTGTCAAAGAAGTCCTCAAGTGCGCCGGGCTCCTGAAGCTTTGTGATCTCCGAATAATCGCGTGGCCTTGTAATCAATGTAGATTCGTCAGCCATTTTGGTTCTCCAAGCAATTCAGATCGTTCCGGCCTCATAATTGAGCCCGCTCCGCGTAGTTCTTCTTCAATCCACTCGCCGATACGCCCCCGTCCGCACGCTTTCCACCCACTCGCCATGTTCCAGATACCAGCGCACCGTCTTGCGCAGCCCGCCTTCAAACTCCTCCGCCGGCTTCCAGCCCAAGCTCGCGCGCAATCTTCCGTCGCGTCGATGGCATAGCGCCGGTCGTGCCCCGGCCGGTCTTGCACATAAGTGATCAGCCTCCGCCGCGGCTCGGCGCCCGTTTCCGGCCGCATCTCGTCCACGAGGTCGCAGATCGCCGTCACCACGTCGATGTTCGCCTTCTCGCTGTTTCCGCCCACGTTGTACGTCTCGCCCGGCCGCCCTCTTTCCAGCACCGCCCGGATCGCCGCGCAGTGATCTTCCACAAACAGCCAGTCGCGCACGTTCTTCCCGTCGCCGTAGACCGGCAGCGGCTTGCCCTCCAGCGCATTCAGAATCATCAGCGGAATCAGTTTCTCCGGAAACTGGTACGGCCCGTAGTTGTTCGAGCAGTTCGTGGTCAGCACCGGCAGCCCGAAGGTATGAAAATACGCCCGCGCCAAATGATCCGAGCCGGCCTTCGACGCCGCATAAGGGCTGTTCGGCGCATACGCAGTCGTTTCGCTGAACGCCGGATCGTCCGGCCCCAGCGTCCCGTACACCTCGTCCGTCGACACATGCAAAAACCGAAACGCCGCCCGCTCGTCCTCGCTCAGCCCCGTCCAGTACGCCCGCGCCTGCTCCAGCAGCACAAACGTGCCCTGCACATTGGTCCGGATAAACGCCTCCGGCGAAACGATCGAGCGGTCCACGTGGCTCTCCGCCGCAAAATGCACCATCGCCCTGGGCCGATGTTTGCGCAGCAGCGCCCCCACCAGCTCCGCGTCGCAGATGTCGCCGCGCACAAACGTGTAGCGCGCGTCGCGCCTCGAGCGGCGCCAGGTTGGCGGCATTGCCCGCGTAGGTCAGCAGGTCCAGATTCACCACACCCGCCCGCGCGGCCTTCATCCAGCTCAAAACAAAATTCGAGCCGATAAACCCCGCCCCGCCGGTCACCAGAATCGTCTCGTTCGTTTGTCTCATTCGAACCTACAGCGGAAGCAGAGCAGATGTATCCCGAAAGCACGTCAGCCATGTGGCTTCTTCGTAAAGAAAAAGCCACATCTCACAAGTCAATGCAATGGCACGTCTACTCTGATTCCGCTCAAGTATACGACACAAAACACGCCACATGAGCTGTCTAAACTACGTCCGGCATCTGCCCTACCGTCGGCGCCGTCCCCCATCCTGAAAGGAAATTCTGCATTCACGGCGATTTTTCGTTATATTAAAAGACAGCGCAGTTCCCGGATGCGGCCGGATCTGCTCACGTAACCCACTCGATCTATCTTTAGGGCGATTTTCATGCGTGAAATCGCAGAGTGGTTGTGTATTCCGGAATTGGAACGCACTCCGCAACGGAAAATTTTGTTCGCAAAGGCTGCCATGGAACCCTCAAATCGCCGTCTCCGCGCACCCCAACCGCAAGGCCTCTATCATCCGCGGGATGAGCACGATGCCTGCGGCATGGGACTCGTCGCGAACATCAAGGGCGAAAAGAGCCACGAGATCATCCGCAAGGGCCTCGAGGTGCTTATCAACCTCACCCATCGCGGCGCCGCGGGCTGCGATCCGGAGACCGGCGACGGCGCCGGCATCCTCATCCAGGTTCCCCACGCCTTCTTTGCGCGCGAATGCGCTGATTTGGGCATTACCCTGCCCGAACCCGGCGCCTACGGCGTGGCCATGTGCTTCCTGCCCTGTGGAAAAGCACAACCGCCTGCAATGCGAGGGCGTTTTCGAGCGCATTGCTCAGGAGGAGGGCCTCACCGTCCTCGGCTGGCGCGATACCCCCGTCAATGGCGACGCCATCGGCCGCGAGGCCCGCCGCTCGCAGCCCTACATCGAGCAGCTCTTCCTCGGCCGTCCGCAGGGCTTCGACGAGGAGGCCTTCGAGCGCCTGCTCTACCGCGTCCGCCGCCGCACGGAAAACGAGATCGCCGCCTCCGACATCGAGGACAAGGAGACCTTCTACGTCCCCTCCTGCTCCTGTCGCACCATCATCTACAAGGGGCTGATGCTGGCCCCGCAGATTGAGAAGTTTTACTTCGAGCTGGCCAATCCGCTCGTCACCAGCGCTCTCGCCCTCATTCACCAGCGCTTCTCCACCAACACCTTCCCCAGTTGGAAGCTGGCTCACCCCTATCGCTACGTCGCGCACAACGGCGAAATCAACACCATCCGCGGCAACATCAGTTGGATGAACGCGCGCCAATCCATCCTGCGCAGCCCGCTCTTCAACGACAAGATCGACCAACTGTATCCCGTCATCGTGCCCGGCGGCAGCGACTCGGCGTCAATCGACAACGCCGTCGAATTCCTCTATCCAGGCCGGCCGTTCCCTGCCTCACGTCATGGCCATGCTCATTCCCGAGGCCTGGGCCGGCAATCCCGACATGGACGAGGACAAGCGCGCCTTTTACGAGTACCACGCCTCGCTCGATGGAGCCCTGGGACGGTCCCGCCGCTATCGCATTCACCGACGGCAAGCGTCATCGGCGCAACTCTCGACCGCAACGGCCTGCGCCCCGGCCGCTACATCGTGACGAAGGACGATTTAGTCGTCCTTGCCTCCGAGGCCGGCGTCCTTGAAGTCCCGGCCGAGGACATTCTCAAGAAGGGCCGCCTGCAGCCCGGCCGCATGTTCCTCGTCGATACCGTCCAGCAGCGCATCGTCTCCGACGCCGAGATCAAGAAGCAGCTGGCCGCCCGCCAGCCCTACGGCGACTGGCTCAAGCAGCAGCAGGTCACGATCGACTCGCTGCCCGAGCCCGCGCGCATCATCGCCTCCAATCCCGAGACCCTCCTGCGCCGCCAGCGCGCCTGCGGCTACAGCGAAGAAGACCTGCGCATTCTCCTCGCGCCCATGGCCGCTACAGGAGCAGAGCCAGTCGGCTCCATGGGCACCGATGTGCCTCTGGCCTGTCTCTCCGATCGCCCGCAGCCTTTGTTCAACTACTTCAAGCAGCTCTTCGCCCAGGTCACCAATCCGCCCATCGACCCCATCCGCGAAGAGCTGGTCATGTCGCTCATCAGCTACATCGGCACGGAGCGCAACATCCTGGATGAGGCGCCGGAAAACTGCCACACACTCAGGCTGCCCTATCCCATCCTCACCAACCGCGATCTGGAAAAGCTGCGCCGCGTCTCCTCTGGCGACCTGCTTGCCACCACGCTGCCTGCGCTCTTCCGCGCCGCCGACGGCGAAAAGGGCCTGCCGCCACTCGCTGGAAGATTTGAGCAACCGCGCTTCGCACGCCGTTGACTCCGGCTACACGCTGCTCATCCTCTCCGATCGCGGCGTCGATCCAACCTACGCGCCCATCCCCAGCCTGCTTGCCATGGCTGCGGTTCACAACCGCCTTGTCCAGGAAGAAAAGCGCACCCAGGTCGCGCTCATCATCGAGAGCGGCGAGCCGCGCGAGGTCATGCACTTCGCCCTCCTCATCGGCTACGGCGCCAGCGCCATCAATCCCTACCTCGCCATCGAGACCGTCCACGACCTCAAGCGCCGCGGCCTGTTGCCGGACAACATCACCGCCGAGCAGGCCGAGAACAACTTCATCAAGGCCATCGACAAGGGACTGCTCAAGACCTTCTCCAAGATGGGCATCTCGACCCTGCAAAGCTATCGCGGAGCGCAGGTCTTTGAGGCCGTCGGTCTCAACAAGTCGCTCATCGAGGCATACTTCCCCGGCACTGCGTCGCGCATCGAGGGCGTCGGCCTCGGTGTGCTCGCTCGCGAGGCGCAGATCAAGCACGACTACGCCTTCCAGCCCCTCACCGACTCTGAAACCGAGCTTGTGGTTGGCGGCCAATACCAGTACCGCGAGGGCGGCGAGTATCACCTCCTCAATCCGCTCACCATCAGCAAGGTGCAGCACGCTGTCCGCCAGAACAGCTTTGCCACCTTCCAGGAGTACACCGACCTCATCGACGATCAGAACCGCAATCTCTGCACACTGCGCGGTCTGCTCAAGCTCAAGTACGCTGCAAAGCCCCTCCCCATCGAAGAGGTTGAGCCAGCCAAGGAGATCGTCAAGCGCTTCACCACCGGCGGCATGAGCTTCGGGTCAATTAGCAAAGAGGCTCACGAAACCCTCGCCATCGCCATGAACCGCCTCGGCGGCATGTCGAACACCGGCGAGGGCGGCGAAGACGAAGCACGCTTCAAGCCCGATCCCAATGGCGATTCGCGCCGCAGCGCCGTCAAGCAGGTCGCCAGCGGGCGCTTCGGCGTCACCACCAACTACCTCGTCAACGCCGACGAGCTCCAGATCAAGATGGCTCAGGGCGCCAAGCCCGGTGAGGGCGGCCAGTTGCCTGGCCACAAAGTGGACGAGATTATCGCCAAAACGCGCCATTCCATCCCTGGCGTCGGCCTCATTTCGCCTCCGCCGCATCACGACATCTACTCCATCGAGGATCTCGCGCAGCTCATCTACGACCTCAAGAACGTCAACCCCAAGGCGCGTATCGCCGTCAAGCTCGTTTCCGAGGTCGGTGTCGGCACCGTCGCAGCCGGCGTCTCCAAAGCCCACGCAGACGTTGTGCTCATCTCCGGTGACTCCGGCGGCACCGGCGCTTCGCCGCTGAGTTCCATCAAGCACGCCGGCCTGCCCTGGGAGCTCGGCCTCGCTGAAACACAGCAAGTCCTGCTCCTCAACGATCTGCGCAGTCGCATTCGCGTGCAGACTGACGGCAAGCTCCAAACCGGCCGCGACGTCATCATCGCCGCCCTGCTTGGCGCCGAGGAGTTCGGTTTCGGAACAATGCCTTTGATTTCAATGGGTTGTATCATGATGCGCAAGTGCCACTTGAATACTTGCGCCGTCGGCATTGCCACTCAGGATCCAGTGCTTCGTTCGCGCTTTACCGGCACGCCCGAGCACGTGATCAACTTCTTCTTCTTCATCGCCGAGCAGATGCGCCAGCACATGGCCAAGCTCGGCTTCCGCACCGTCGATGAGATGGTCGGGCACGTGGAAAAAATCGACGTCTCCATTGCCGATGCGCATTGGAAGGCGAAAGGTATCGATCTTTCGTCGATCCTCCACATGCCCACGCTGCCTTCGCGCGTGGCTCGCCGCCGCACCACCAGCCAGGATCACGGTCTTGGTCCCGCTCTGGACCACGCACTCATCGCCAAGGCCAAGCCCGCCCTCGAATCGAAAACGCCGGTCGCCGGCACCTTCGCCATCCGCAACGTGCACCGCACCGTCGGCGCCATGCTGGGCGGCGAAATCGCCCGCCGCTACGGGTCTGCGGGATTGCCCGACGGCTCGATTCATTTCCGCTTCCACGGCTCAGCAGGCCAAAGCTTCGGCGCTTTTGTTCCCTTGGGCGTCACGCTCGAACTCGAGGGCGACGCCAACGACTACATGGGCAAAGGCCTCTCCGGCGGGCGCCTCATCGCCTATCCGCCCAAGACCTCCAGCTTCCTGCCCGAGGAAAGCATTCTCGTCGGCAACGTCGTCCTTTACGGCGCGACCAGCGGCGAAGCCTTCATCAACGGCATCGCCGGCGAGCGCTTTGCTGTGCGCAACTCCGGCGCAACCGCCGTTGTCGAGGGCGTGGGCGACCACGGCTGCGAATACATGACCAACGGCTTCGTCATCGTCCTCGGTTCTACCGGCCGCAACTTCGCCGCCGGCATGAACGGTGGCTTCGCCTTCGTTTACGACGATCGGGGCGACTTCTCCACGCGCCGCTGCAACACAGCCAGCGTCGATCTCGAGCCGCTCGTCGATACCGCTGACGTCGATCGCGTGCGCGACCTGCTCGCGCGTCATCGCGACCTCACCGGGAGCCCTCGCGCCGCGTGGGTTCTGGAGCACTGGGCCGACGCGCAGCCCAAATTCATCAAAGTCTTTCCCCACGAGTACAAGCGCGTTCTTGGCGTCGCGCGCGCGACCACACTTTACACTTCACCGTCGATCTCGTCGCCTCTGGTGCACGGCCACAGCTAGAGGTGCAACATGGGTAAGGTCACAGGCTTTCTTGAGCTTCAGCGGGAACAACCCACGCGCCGCATGGCCGACGAGCGCATTCGCGACTGGTTCGAAATCTACGAGCCATTCCCCGAGGAGAAGCAGCGCGAGCAGGGCGCTCGCTGCATGGACTGCGGCGTGCCCTTCTGCCACACCGGCTGCCCGGTCAACAATCTCATTCCGGACTGGAACGATCTCGTCTACAACAACCGTTGGGAAGCCGCCATTCGCCGCCTGCACTCGACGAATAACTTCCCCGAGTTCACGGGCCGCATCTGCCCCGCTCCGTGCGAGGCCGCCTGCGTCCTCGGCATCAACCAGCCGCCAGTCTCCATCAAGCTCATCGAGCGGTCGATTGTTGATAGAGCGTGGGACGAAGGCTGGATTCATCCCGAACCGCCCGGGCAGGCCACCGGCAAGCGTGTCGCTGTCGTCGGCAGCGGTCCCGCCGGTCTCGCCGCCGCGCAGCAGCTTCGCCGCGCCGGCCACTCCGTCACAGTATTCGAGAAAGCCGACCGCATCGGCGGCCTTCTTCGCTACGGCATCCCCAACTTCAAGCTCGAAAAGCACGTCATCGACCGCCGCATCGAACAGATGAAGGCCGAAGGCGTCGTCTTCCAGACCAGCGCCCACGTCGGCGTCAACGTCTCCGTCGAGTCGCTCACTGAAGGCTTCGACGCCATCGTTCTTTGCGGTGGCGCAGAACAACCCCGCGACCTTCCCATCCCCGGCCGCGATCTTAGAGGCATTTACTTCGCCATGGAGTTTCTGCCCCAGCAGAATCGCCGCAATGAAGGTGACGCCGAGCAAGCAATTCTTGCATCGATGCAGGCCTCCGGTTCCATCCTTGCCACCGGCAAGCGGGTTCTCATCATCGGCGGCGGCGACACGGGCGCAGACTGCCTCGGCACCAGCCATCGCCAAGACGCCAAGAGCGTCCACCAGATTGAAATCATGCCCAAGCCGCCCGCCGAGCGTGCCTCTTCCACGCCCTGGCCGCTCTGGCCACTGCAACTCCGCACCGAAAGCTCACACGAAGAGGGCGGCATTCGCGATTGGGCCATCAACAGCGTCAAGTTCACCGGCGACGCCGACGGCCAAGTCAAGCAAGTTCACGCTATCCGCATTGGCCCTCCGCCGAAGTTTGACCCCATCCCCGGCACCGAGTTCACCCTCGATGTCGATCTTGTCCTGCTCGCCATGGGCTTCCTCGGTCCCGTCCGCAACGGCATGATCGAGCAGTTAGGCCTCGCCCTCGACAATCGCGGCAACATTGCCACCACCAATTTCATGTCCTCGCGGCAAGGCGTCTTCGCCGCAGGCGACATGCGCCGCGGCCAATCCCTCGTTGTCTGGGCCATCGCCGAAGGCCGCAAAGCCGCCGCCGCCGTCAACGAATACCTGGCCGCAAAAGAAGAACCGTTGCCCCGCGCCCGCCACTCCGCAGCCGTCAAAGCCCGGTAACCCTGCAATCGCTCCTCAGCTCTGTCATCCTGAAGGCGTAGCCGAAGGATCTGCGGTTGTTTCTCGCCTCCCAGAGTGAGGACCGACGATAGGTAGGTGGCCCACTCATCTTGGTATCGGGCGCTGTGCCCCGTTCATCGCAGCATTATCGCGATGAGCGGGTAGGTCCTCGGCAAAGTCCCAGCGGAGTTACGATAGCACCATGCCATACGGCCTGAAGCGGTTCCAGAAAGCCGAAGCCCTTCACTTCATTACATTCAGTTGCTTCCACCGTCTTCCGTTCCTTCAAGCGCCGGCAACCAAGGAAACGTTTGAATTCGTTCTCGAACAGACTCGGTCACGTCATCAGGCCAGGGTCTACGCTTACGTCCTGATGCCTGAACATATCCACCTGCTGATTAACGAGCCGCCGCTGATCCTGGTGGCGCAGTTTCTCAAGGCGCTCAAGCAGATCACTTCACGCAAACTGCGAGACGATCGCCGGCAGTTCTGGCAGGACCGTTATTTTGACGCGAACATCTATGGCGAAACAGCCCGATCCGAAGTGATCCGATATATCCACCGAAACCCTGTAAAAAGGGGACTGGTCGCATCGCCCGAGCAGTACCGATGGAGCAGCTTCAACCACTACGCTACCGGAATCCGAGGAGCCGTTGAAATCGAGTCGGAGTGGACGGCAAGAACTCGCGGCCCACTCATCGCGATAAAGCTGCGATGAATGGGGCACAGACTTCCCTATTTGCGAAGCTCAGACGGATGGCTGGATCGGTGAGCGGGACACCGGCCGTGACGCCTTAGATGCGTGTCTCGTATGCCCAGTCGCGGAGACTGGTCCTAAGGCTTAGGATAAGGAAAGCTCTGAAATAGCCGCATGAAATACGATCTTACTCACCCGGTGTTCAGTCCACCAGCAGACATAAACGTCAAGATCTGGCGATATATGGACTTGTCGAAATATCTTTCATTGTTGGATAGCTCCGCACTCTTTTTCTCAAGAGCGGATCACCTGGGAGATCCATACGAAGGAGCGACATCTCATGCGAACCGGGGCATTAGGCCAAGTGTTTATCCGGCCAGCGTTCCTGATTCGATGTTTGAAGCTGTGTCTTCGTTCCAGCAATGGGTTCGCCAATGGACCTTTATCAACTGCTGGCACATGAATGAGAACGAATCCGATGCAATGTGGCGCATTTACGCGAGGACTAGCGATGCCGTGGCGATCCAGTCGACTTTCGCAAGATTGCAGCGAGTCTTATCTGGCCATGCATACATCGGGGTTGTAAAGTACATCGACTATGACACTGAGTGGATGCCTGAGGGCAACACTTTCTTTCCTTTTGTGCATAAGCGTAAATCCTTCGAGCACGAACGCGAACTTCGAGCTCTCATGCAGGAGTTGCCTAGCATGCCCGATCCAGATAGAAAAACTGTTAGTGCGATTAATAGAATTCCCAACGGAGAGGCTGGCCGCGCAGTGTCCGTTCAGGTCCTCGAACTTATTGAAAAGGTCTACATCGCGCCAACCTCCCAAGCTTGGTTCCGAGAGATTGTGAAAAGTGTAACGTCAAAATACAAAATTGATGTACCAGTCGAGCAATCGGCGCTGGATCGGTTGCCTGAGTTCTAAGATGCTGAATGCCGTTCAGCTCTGAGAGGTGTGCTCGCAGTCCGAATGGGGGGCAAGTGGCCCACTCATCCTGGTTTCAGAAGCTGTGCCCCGTTCATCGCGGCCTTATCGCGATGAGCGGGTCCTTGGACGGGAATGTTGGGAATGTAGGAATGTAGGGGAATGTAGTGTAAGGACAGACGGGACGCACCGCGCTTCTCCCTAACGATGCGCCACCGGACATTCTTTATTTCAGCTGCCGAATCCGAGCCTGCAGGAATTGCCGCCCCGGTTCCTGCTGGGTCAGCGCCAGAGCTTTCTCATAAGAGGACCGAGCCTAAGCGGTCCTGCCCAGCCTGCGGGACATATCCGTGCGGGCTGCATCTGCCAGGCCCCTCCGTCCCTAGTCCAGTCGTCTTGCACCCCACTGCCTTGTCAAGCGCCCTGACGCCTCCGTCCTGCAACATCCAACTCATTCCATGGCTCTTACGCGCAAAGCCAGACTCGCAGAGAATTTCCTATGTATTGCTACACTGGTCTCAGGCTGAAGAAGTGAGCATGGCGGTTGGGCGGCGCGGTGAGACCTGGATGGGCCCGGAGACTCCTGCACCGCCCCCTTTTCCATGCTTCCTTCCTCCCAGCCCGCGCCGTTTCTTGCTGCGGATCTGCAATCAATTGAGTGCAAAAAGCCAGAAAACGCCGTTTAAGTCTTTTGTCTGTGGGATTTTACGGAATAAGCCCTTTGTTTTCAACGGCCCACAGTCAGAGATAAAAGACTAGGTCGTTGCAAACAAACCTCTTAACCCCTCGAAGGGGATGGGGGTAGGGGGAGTAACCGAAATGTACATGGCATGTCGGCACATCAAACCCAACGGCCTCCGGTGCGAGTCACCGGCTCTGCGAGGAACCAACTTCTGCTAATTCCACTCCAAACTCCACTCGCCCGGCGCCGAGCCCGATGACAAATTCGGCCCCATGCGCCTTCCCTTACCAGAAGGCCCCGCTGCCATTCAGCTCTCCATCGCCAAAATCACCGACGCACTCATTAGCGGCAGCATCGACCCCAAGCGCGCCGACCAGCTCCTCTATGCAATGCAGATCGCCTCGCGAAACCTCAAATCGATCCGCCCTTACGAGCTCTACGAGCCTGTTGAGTCGATGACTACTGCCAGCAACGGCGACGAACTGGCCCCTGACAAGTTCGTCTGCGGCGATAAAGATGATTGCAATGAGTGCCCATACACTGATGACTGCAAGAATTGGGTCAAAGATGAGGATGACAGCGAGGAGGAAAGCGAATAAATGTCGGGCGCCGGTGCCGGCCGCCTCATCCCCACGCGGCCTTAGATGGTACGATCATTTTCAAAGTAGTCCCCGGAGGTTTGGAATGCCACAACTACCCGAAAACTTTGCCGGCTTCAAGAGCCGGCACGAGCGCGTCTGCACCGCCTTCGAGCAACTTGCACAGGCCTGTCATGAAAGTGGTCCCCTGGACGAAAAAACACGCCGCTTCATAAAAATCGCCCTCGCCATTGGGGCAGGTTTGGAGGGCGCCGCGCACTCTGCGGTGCGGCATGCGAAGGAAAGCGGCGCCTCTCAGTCTGAGCTTGACCAGATTGCCATCTTGGGTATCACGACCCTGGGTTTTCCGTCAGCCATGCGCGCCTTGACGTGGCTGAATGACGACGGCCGCTCCTAGTGGACCACGGAAGGCTTCTCGCCTCTGCCGGGGATGCTTGCCCTTTTTGGCGACGTGACGATGGGACTCATGACTGCACCGTCGAAAGCGAAGGCCAAAATGGTCAGACGGGTTTGACCGCGACCGGGCTGCCGCTCTCCTTGCCGGCTGCGTCGGTGTCAGCGTCTGGCTGGTAGCTGCAGGCGCGGTTGCGGCCGGTGCGCTTGGCTTGATAGAGGGCTTTGTCGGCACAGTCGATGAGGGCCGCGGCGTGCTTTCCTAAATGCGGAATCAGAGTTGCACAACCTACCGAGACGGTGACCACACCGGTAGCGTTGGAGCTGTGCGGCAGTTGGCGATTGCGCATGACCGCGCAGATGTCGTGTGCAAGTTGGAGGGCGCCGCTCGAGGCGGCATTGGGAAGGATGGCGGCAAACTCCTCCCCGCCGAATCGGGCCACGAGATCGCCGGGACGGGCGACGACGTCCTGCGCGGCTTCAGCGATTTGTTTGAGGCAACCGTCGCCGCGCAGATGACCATAGGTGTCGTTGTAGGACTTGAAGAGGTCGACATCGATGATCAGGAGGGAAAGAGGCTTGCGATCGCGCATGGCACGGCGCCATTCGGTGATGAGGCACTGGTCGAATTGACGGCGGTTGGCGAGGCCCGTCAGGGAGTCGGTGATGGCCATCGCTTCGACTGCACGGTAGGCGTCCGCGAGCTGCTGCTCGGCGAGCTTGCGCTCAGTGATCTCGCGCACGTTATTGATGAACCCCGTCGGTGCGCCTGTGATAGGGTCACGGATGGCTCGCAACTTGGCTTCGGTCCAGACATAACCCCCATCCCGCCTGCGTACGCGGGTTTCGACCAATTCGCCGTTGGAGCCAGCCTTCAATTTGGCCATCGCGGCGACCACCTTCGGCCGATCCTCGGGGTGAATGAGATTGTAGCTTTCTTGCGTGCCCCAGTCCTCCTGTTCCCATCCTCCCGGGGCTATGCTCGCTCCGCCCAGGTAAGTGCGATTCCCGTTCATGTCCGTAACGATAATGACGTCCCGTGAGTTCTCGGTGACGAGCTTGTGCAAGGCCGCGATCTCCTGCAGACGGCGTTCGGTGGCGCGCAGGTCTTCGAGGACGACGGAGACGCTATAGAGGATGATCATGGCTGAAGCGATGTAGAGTTGCACGGCGATAGCCGATTCGAAATGCGCATTGGGAACGGCTGCGGCAAACGGACCCTGGCCGCGAACCGTGAAGTAGCTTGCGACACCGGCGACGAAGAGCGTGGCCAAGGCGGCCCATCCCAGGCCGAGGCGGAGAAGGACGATGACGAGGAGTGGATAGAGGAGGAAGGCCAAAGGCACCCTGACGTGCTGGAAGATCACGAAAGCGAGCGCTACGACTGGAAGCAGATGCGCCCAATGCTTGAGAGAGAGGAGCGAGTCTCGAAAGCGAGTGCGAAAGATTGCGACACAGGCAGGTGTGACAACGCATGCTCCCAGAGCGTCGGCGGCTACCCACTGCAGGAACGCGACTCCTGGAGAAGGGGCATGCCAGAGGGGGGAGCCGATATGCCAAAGTGGCGATACCAGGGCGTCGACGGCACCTGTGGCGATGGGGCCGGCAAACACGCCGAATGCGAGAAACCGGGCGACATAGGCAGGGGTGGTGAAATCAGGAAGATCGGAGGAGCGGCGGCGCAGGAGCAAAGCACTGATCAGGGATTCAGCGACATTGAGGAGTGTCAGGATCATCCCGCTAACGATTCCATGATGTCCGACAAGAAGACCGCCCAGGAGCTGCGCGACATAAGCAGAGCAGATGTAGGCGGGCCATCGCTTGCGTGGAGCTAGCGCATGTTTGCCATGGAAAGCTGGGTGGAAGGAGTTAAGTCCTGTATTATCATCGCCGACAGTTGCAATTGAGAAAATTTGTAGTGCCAACATATTTTGACAATGTGCGCAGATGATCATTGATTATGCGTCTCTGATGCGATATATGTAGTGTCATCTGGAGACTGCCGCCATGTTCCTGCGTTCGGTCAAGTCACGCAATGGACAACAGGAGTATCTCCGCCTGGTGGAGTCCTTCCGCGAAGGGGACAAGGTCAAGCAGCGCGTCGTCGCTCACCTGGGACGCAAGGACCTGCTGGGGCCGCATCTGGATGCCTTGATCCGGTTGCTGGCCGAGCCGGAGGGTAACCCGCGCTGGGTTGCCGTCGCGGACATCGCGGCTCCGCGGTCCTCCACGTGGGGACCGGTTTTGGTGGCCCGGCATCTTTTCGAGAAACTCTCCTTGGGCGCGATTCTGGACGCCGGTCGGGCTCTGCGGCGCCATGGGCAACCGCTGTCAGAAAGGATCTTTCCCCTGCTCGCCAACCGGCTCAGCCGCCCGGGCAGCGAACACGCGCTGGCGCAATGGCTGGAGGATTTCTATGTGTGCACGGCCCGGGGCAGCCGCTGGATGCCGGTGTGGAAACAGTCCGGCCGGGTCAAGGTAGGCTTCGATCAGCTGCAGCTGTGGTACCAGAGCCTGGACGATTTGCTGGCCGAGAAAGAGCGCATCGAAAAAGCTGTGTATCTGGAGTTGCGCGATCTGTTCAGCCTGCAGCCGGACCTGGTCTTCTACGACATTACTTCGACCTACTTCGAAGGGTCTGGGCCGGCGGAGTTGGGACAGTTTGGCTACAGTCGCGACGGCAAGCCCCGCCACCGGCAGATCGTGATCGGGGTGGTGATGATGGATGGATGGCCAGTCGCGCATCACGTCTTCGCCGGCAATCGTCTGGATCAGACCACGGTGCTGGAAGTGGTCAGGGATCTGAACCAGCGCTTTGCTCTCCACCGTGTGGTATTCGTGGGCGATCGCGGCATGATGACCATAGGCAACGTGGACGAGCTCAAGCAGAGCGGGCAGGGTTATTTGCTGGGACTGCAAAGACGCAATCGCAAGGACACCTTCGACTATATTCAGCGGGCGGAACGACGCACCGACTGGCAGCAGTGTCCGGTGGGCATCGCGGCCGCAGAGAAGACCCTTGTACCCCAGACACGGGTCGTCGAGGTGGCGGGCAAGCAAGCCGGCGTGCGGGTCTTCGTGGTGCACAGTGAAGAGCGCGAAGTCTACGAGCGCAGTATGCGGGAGTTGACCATGGAGCGGGCGCGGAAAGAACTCCAAGCCTTAAAAGCGCAGGTGGACAAAGGGCAACTGAAGGGAGCCGACAAGATCGGCGCCGCTGCCGCCACCCGCCTGCGCCGCCATCACGGCCAGCGTTATTTTGCCTGGGAACTGCGCCAGGGCAAGTTCCACTTCTTCGACCATCCCACCAACCTGGCCCGGGAAAAGGCCCTGGAGGGCAAGTACGTCATCCAGACTGAGGAGCGCAATCTATCCCCGGTTCAGGCTGTGGCCACCTACAAGGAACTGAACGAGGTCGAGCGCGGCTTCTCGCATCTCAAGAGCCTGCTCGAGCTCCGGCCTGTTTATCACCACACCGATGAGCGGGTGCAGGCGCATGTCTTCGTGGCCGCGCTGGCCTTGTTACTGGATCGCGCCCTGGAGAAAACTCTGCGCGCCGCCGGCAGCCAACTGTCCACGCCCTTTGCCTGGCAAGCCTTGGAGACGATCCGCTCCGTTGAAGTTGATCTCGGACAGCAACGCAGCAAATCCTGCGTCACCCGCGGAAACAAACATGCCGCCGAAGTGCTCCGCCTTCTCGGCATCACTCAACTCGACCCACCCTCTCCGCCGGAGAACCAACCATGCCTCATGTAGTGACCAACTTCAAAAATCGCTCCAATGCCTTCAAGCACTTACAGGCCACCATGGCAAACATGCGCTAGAAGCAAATAAGTAAGCAGAACACCATTAGCGACCCAGATGAAATTTGCCTCGGGGGCAAGCCCGACGAATACCGAGGCCAAGACGACGGAGAAAAAGCATCCTGCCAAGCGCAAGGCGAAACCGTGCCTTCGCAAGCAGCAGCAGATGAAGCGCGAGGCTTTGTTCGCAATCTCGCTGCGCAACGCAATCTCCTGAGGAATTCATCGGTTGGATTTCCCAGGAGATAAGTTTCGAGAGGTTGATTCTGCGTAAATTCCTATGACTTTGGGACGCAGAGCGGCAAGTTGCGATGAGGGGATCGGATCAGGGGTTTGGCGAGAGTTGAGGACGGAATTCGCCCTTGCCGCCGGGCAAAAGTACGATCTCGAGCTGCCCCTGCTGGCGCTCGGCGAGAGCGGGACCCGTGATTTGGACCTGTTTCCCATCGGCGGCAGTGTAGGAAAGCTTGAGCGGGCCGCTGCCGTGAACCTGGAAGCTATAGTGGAAGGTCGTGCCGTCTGCGAGACTGTCGACGCCGAAACTGGCGCTGGGGTAATCGAATTCGAGGAGTTGGACCGGCGAACCGGTGCGGTTCTCGATGGTTGTGTCGATGTGGTAGGAGTGGCAGGCGCTGAGTATGAGAACGGAGGTAACGCCAAAGTCCAGAATAGAGCGAAGAGTGAAAAAGCGGCGCGTCACTTGCCCGACTCCCCTTGGGACGGCGAGGTTTCTGTGCCGTGAGCTTGCCGAACTGCTTGGTTTGCGACTTCTTTTTCGAGGCGGTCCAGGCGCTTGAGCAACTCGGGAAGGCGCTGAAAGATAGTGACTGCACGGAGCCAGAGGCGATTGTCGAAGCCGGGCGAGCCGGAGATCATTTTGCCGGGCGGGACATCGTGGGAGACGGCTGACTGCGCGGTGAGAATGACGCCATCGCCCACAGTGCAATGGCCGGCGATGCCGACCTGGCCGGCGAGGATGACATTGTTACCGATGACCGAGGAGCCGGCGAGCCCGGTTTGCGCGCAAAGCAGCGTATCGCTGCCGACGCGGGAACCGTGGCCGATTTGGACGAGATTGTCGACCTTGGTGCCGTCGCCGATCTCCGTTGCGCCAACGGTGGCGCGGTCGATGGTGGCGTTTGCCTGCACGTCGACACGGCTGCCGATGCGAACGGGGCCGGACTGGGGGATTTTCTCCCATTGGCCGGATTCGTTCTTAGCGAAGCCGAAGCCGTCGGCGCCGATGACGACGCCGTTTTCGAGGGTCACGTGGTCGCCCAGGACGCAGTTTTCGCGGACCACGGCGTGGGCATGGGCGAAGAAGTGGCTGCCGGCTTTGACGCCGGGATAGAGCACGACGTGCGGCAGGATTGTGGCGTAGGGACCGATGTGGACGTGCGCGCCGACGACGGCGTAAGCGCCGATGTGCGCGTCAGGGCCGATTTCAGCCGTTGGATCAATGACGGCGGTGGGATGGACGCCGGGAGGGTAGGCGGGCGGCTGGTAGAAGAGGCCGAGGGCGCGCGAGAAGGCGTGATAGGGGTTCTTGATGCGAAGGGTTGCTGCGGAGATCTCCTGAAAGTCGGGCTCGACGACGACGGCGGCGGCGCGCGTGGTACGGGCGAGCGCGGTGTAGCGGGGATTGGCGACGAAGGTGATCTCGGTGGGACCGGCCTCTTCAATGCCTTTGACGCCGGTAATTTCCAAGTCGGGGTTGCCGCGGAGTTGCGCGCCTAAACGGCTTGCTAATTCACCTAGCTTCATCGAGAAGATTGTAACGGAACGGCGGGTGGGACGGCCTCAGGCGGCGGGGCCTGGAGCGTGTGCGCGGCCGTTTGGGCAGCGTTGAGAGTCGAGCCGGGAATGATGCCAAGAACCAGCGTGGCGGCGACGGCGAAGAACAGGGCCGCGCCTACCGCGATGCCGACTACGGGCTTGGGAGGTGCGGTGCGGGGGCCATCGGCAAGGGGGCGCTGCGCGGAGACTAGAGCGAGACGAAGGTAATAAGCCGCGGCTAATCCTGAGTTGAGCAGGCCGATGATCGCCAACCAGATTGCGCCGCCGTCGACCGCGGCGGTGAAGGAGTAGAACTTGCCGAAGAAGCCGCCGGTGAAGGGAATGCCGATGAGCGAGATGAGGAAGAAGATGAGCAGGCTGCCGAGCAGGGGCGCGCGGTAGACGAGGCCGCGGAAATCGTCGATGAGTGGGAGCTGCTCGTCGTATCCGGCGACGACCGTAATGACGGCGAAGATGCCGACGTTCATGGCGGAGTAAGCCGCGATGTAAAAACTGGCGGCGGCGATGCCGATGGAGCTGCTGCCGGCGAAGGCGGCGAGCAGATAGCCGGCGTGGGCGATGGCGGAGTAAGCGAGCATGCGCTTTACGTTCTGCTGACGGAGGGCGGCGAGATTGCCGACGGTCATAGAGAGGACGGCCACGATCCAGAGCAGCGGCGCCCAGAGAGAGCGGAGGTTGGGGAACATCTCATAGGCGACGCGGAGGAGTAGAGCGAAGGCGGCGGCTTTGGGCGCGGTGGAAAGCAGGGCGACTACAGGCGAGGGCGCGCCTTCGTAAACGTCGGGTGTCCAGACGTGAAAAGGCGCGGCGGAGACCTTGAAGAGAATGCCGACCAGCATGAGCGCCAGCGAAGCGAAGACGAGGATTTGATTCTGCGCGAGCGGCGCGAGCTGGGCGATCTGGTAGATCTGCGTAGTGCCGGTGGCGCCAAAGATCAATGCGATGCCGTAGAGGAGGAAGGCAGTGGCGAAGGAGCCGAGGAGAAAGTACTTGATGGCGGCTTCAGGACTGCGGCCGGTCTGCTTGCGGTAGCCGGCGAGGATGTAGGTGGAGATGGAGGAGATTTCGAGGGCGATGAAGACGACGAGGAGCTCGACGGCGGAGGTCATCAGGCACATGCCGACGGCGCCGAAGACGATGAGCGCGTAGAACTCGCCCTGGTGGTGGCTGCCGGCGGGCAGAGTGTCGAGCGAGAGCAGAAGGGCCACGAGGACAATGCCGCAGATGAGGACGTGGAAGAAGACGGTGAAGGCGCTGGTTTCGACGGTACCGAAGAAGCCGGTTCCCTGAGGCAGAGAAAGCTGCCAGAGGCTGGCCCAGAGGGCGAGCGTGGTTCCGATACCGGCGACCCATCCGAGCGGCCGGCGCGTCCATGAGGGCGGGAGCGAGGCATCGATGAGCATGACGAGGACGCCAGTGATGGTGAGGATGACCTCGGGGAGAATGCGGTAGATGTCGGGAACGGAGGTCATTGGTGGGCCTCCGGTGTTGCGGATGGCTGATGAGTTACGCTCACGTTCGAAAAAGCAACCGCAGGTCCTTCGACTCCGGCCGCTTTGCGGCCTACGCTCAGGATGACAGCTTGTGTTGTAGCCAGAGCTTTGAGAGGTGGGGGATGGGAACCGGATTGGATGGAGTTGAGCCAGAGATTTGGTGCAAGGCCCATCACGAGCATAAGGACAACGAGGGGAGTGAGGATGGCGAGCTCTCCGAAGTGGAGATCCGCGGAGGGTTCGGAGGCGGCGAGCGCGCTTTCAGGACCGTAGAAGAGACGTTGAACAAGCCAGAGCATGTAAGCGGCGCCGAGAATGACGCCGAGCGCTGCGGCGATGGCCCAACTGCGGCTGATTTGAGTAAAGGTGCTGGAAAGGATGATGAATTCCCCAATGAAGCCGCTCAACATGGGCAGGCCGATCATGGCGAGGGTAGCGATGACGAAATAAGAGGCCGCGCGGGGAAGTTTGGCGGCGAGACCGCCGTAGGAATTGATGGTGCTGGTGGAGTAGCGGAGTTCTAGCGCGCCAAGGAGCAGGAACAGCGCACCGTCAACGACGCCGTGGGAGAGGATCTGATAGACGGCGCCGGACCAGCCGGTAAGCGTGAGGCCATAGATGGCGAGCACGATAAGACTGAGATGGCTCAAGGCAGCAAAGGCCATCAAGCGCCAGAAGTCACGCTGCACGAGAGCGAGGCACGCGCCGTAGAGGATGCCGATGACGGCCAGAGCGATGAGCATGGGAGCCATGGCGCGGGCCTGAGCAGGGAAGAGTCCTACGTGGAAGCGCAGCATGGAGTAGAGGCCGAGCTTGCCGGCGACGACCATCGCGAGCGCGACAGGAGCCTCGTTGTAGGTGTCGGCAAGCCAGCCGTGGAGCGGGAAGACGGGCACTTTGACCGCGAAGGCGAAGAGAAATGCCAGTGCGACCCAGAAGAGCACGCCGGCCGGAAGAACGCCGCTGGCGGTTTGATATTGCAGTTCAGTGAAGCTGAATGTGCCGGTGCGCACGTAGAGCCACAGAATGGCAACCAGCAGCGGCGCGGAAGGGATGAAGGTGAAGAGGAAGAATTTGAGCGCGGCGCGGGGGCCGTCTTTGCGGCCGTACATAGCGATGAGGATGGCCATGGGCACGAGCGAGAGCTCCCAGAAGCCGTAGTAGAGCATTAGGTCGAGCGAGACAAAGACGCCGAACATGGCGGTTTGCTGGACGAGAAAGAGTGAGTAGAAAACCTTGCGGCGCGTCTGGATGGCGTTCCAACTGGCGACAACGCCGATGGGGGCGAGCAGGCCGACAAGGACCACAAGCCAGAGGCTGAGGCCATCGACGCCGACGTGGTAGAAGATGGCGGGTTTCTCGATCCAGGGAAGGTTGGTTTCGAATTGGAAGCCCGACTGGGCGGCGATGAAGTGTGCGGGAAGATGAAGCGTGAGAAGAAACGTAACGAGCGATGTGGCGAGAGTGATCCAGTTGGGCAGCTTGAGGCGGTCGGGCACGAGCGCGACCAGGATGGCGCCGGCCAGAGGAACCAACAGAATGAGGGTGAGAATCGAATTGTCGATTGCTTCCATTTTCTCAGTGCCTCTTGATGATCGCAATTGCAAAGTCGAAGTTCCGTAAAAGCTCAGGAAGCACGATGAGCAACAGTAGGGCCGCAGCTCCCAAAGCCAGCCAGGCCGCGTAGGAGCGCAGGTTGCCGGATTGCCAGCGTTGGAGAATCATTCCCGTAAAGTTGGCGATGCCGGCCAGCAGCCAGGCGATGCCGCCGAGGATTGCGGTGTTGACGATCCAACCGAGCAAGTATTTCGAGACGGCGAGCAGCGGCTTGACGATGGCAACGCCGTAGATTTCGTCAACGTAATACTTGTTGGCGAGAAGTTTGTAGCCGTTTGGCAGGGCGACGGCGAGTTGCGCGGGGCGTTCTGTCTTGCGGCGGTAGTACTTGTCCGCGATCAACCAGCCTTCAAGGGCGACGAGAACGGCTGCAATGCTGAGGTAGAGTTCGAGGTGCGGAATTTTGGTCTCAAGGTGGAGTACGCCGGCCGCTGGAGCTAGGAAAGCGCTGAAGTGCTCAAGGCCGATCCAGCCGCCGCAGATGGAAAGCAGGCCGAGAATGACCAGCGGGGCGCGCATCGACCACGGGCTCTCGTGAGGATGGGCGTCTTTGGTGCGCGGCTCACCAAGAAAGGTCATGTACCAGAGGCGAAACATGTAAAGCGAGGTGAGCAGGACCGTGACGAGACCGATGAACCAGAGGCATTTGCCGTAGGTTCCCTGGAGGAATGCGGCGTAGAGGATGGCGTCTTTGGAGAAGAAGGCGGCGAGTGGCGGAAACCCGGCAATCGTGAAAACCGCTATGGTCATGGTCCAGAAGGTAACAGGGAGTTTGGTGCGCAGGCCGCCCATCTTGCGCAGGTCCTGTTCGCCGCCGATGGCGTGGATAACGGAGCCGGCGGCAAGAAAGAGGAGGGCCTTGAAGAAGGCGTGCGTGACGAGGTGGAAGATGGCCGCCGAATAGGCCGCGACGCCGCAGCCGAGGAACATGTAGCCAAGTTGCGAGATGGTGGAGTACGCAAGCACGCGCTTGATGTCGTTCTGGACCAGACCGATGGTGGCGGCGAACAGTGCCGTGGCCGCGCCGACCAGGGCGACGACGCCGAGCGCGAAGGGCGCGTGGTCAAAGAGGACATGGGTGCGGGCGATCATGTAGACCCCGGCGGTGACCATGGTGGCTGCGTGGATGAGCGCGGAGACGGGAGTGGGGCCCTCCATGGCGTCGGGCAGCCATATGTAGAGCGGAAGCTGCGCGCTTTTCCCGGCAGCGCCAAACAGAAGGCAAAGACAGATGGCGGTCAGGACGCCGCCTTGCCACGGCGGATTCGCGGCGAGTTTCGATGCGATCTGACTAAACGTCAGGGTACCGAAGTTGCCGAGCAGAAGAAAAATGCCGATCAAAAATCCGAAGTCGCCGATGCGGTTGACGATGAAGGCTTTTTTGCCGGCATCGACGGCGGATTTGCGCTGGAAGTAGAAGCCGATAAGCAAATAAGAGGCGAGACCGACGCCTTCCCAGCCGACGAACATGAGCAGGACGTTGCCGGCGAGGACCAGGACGGTCATGAAGAACAGAAACAGGTTGAGGAAGCTGAAGTAGCGGGCGTAACCCTCTTCATGAGCCATGTAGCCGACGGAGTAGATGTGGATGAGGAAACCGACGCCGGTGACTACGAGGAGCATGACGAGAGAAAGTTGATCGAGGACGAAGCTGAAATCGATGTGGAGCTGTCCGATGGCGAGCCAGGGATACGGGCACGTTTCGACGTAGGGCGAGGGGAAGGCCGGGCCGCCGCCATAGAGCGCAACCGCGTCGCGAATCACCAATCCGAATGAAAGCAAGGGGGCGAGCAGAGCAACCGTGGTTACGATCCCCTTTGGCGCCCGAGATCCGAAGATTCCGTTGAAAAGGAATCCGCAGAATGGCAGCAGTGGAATTGCGGCCAGCCAAAGGTAATCTTTGAAGATCAAGTCGCTCATAGTTTCATCAGGTCAATACGGTCGACGGAAAGCGTGGCGCGGGCGCGAAAGACGGCAATGATGATGGCGAGACCGACGGCGGCTTCAGCCGCGGCGACCATCATGACGAAAAAGACGAAGATCTGACCCTTCACCGCGTTCCACTGGCAGGCAAAGGTAACAAAGGAAAGATTGACGGCGTTGAGCATGAGTTCAATGGACATGAAGACGGTGATGAGGTTGCGCTTGATGAGAAAACCTACGATGCCGAGGGCAAAGAGCGCGGCGCTCAGGAGCAGATACCAGGAAAGTGGGACATCGTTCTGAAGAAAGCTCATTTGGCGGCCGTCCTTTCGTCGCTTTCCACTTGCGAGTGATCCGCGCTGGCGAGCGCGACCGCGCCCAAGATGGCGATGAGAATGAGCACCGAAGTGACTTCAAAGGGCAGAAGGAGTTCGTGGAAGAGGACCTGGCTGAGAACGACCAGGTTGGATTTATCGGGAGCGTTGGTGAGACCCTGGCCGAGGTGTGCGGAGCCGAGGCCCTGCGCGCGGAGAATCACGGTGGCGAGGACGGCCAGAATGGCGACGACGGCAGGGAAGCCGACGGAGCGAGCTGCGCGGCTGCCGAGGGTACGCTCTTCGCGGCCGGCATTGAGGAGCATGACGACGAAGGTGAAGAGGACCATGACAGCCCCGGCGTAGACAATGATCTGAGCAGCAGCGAGAAACTCTGCGCCGAGCAAGAGGTAGAGCACGGCCAGGGAAGTCATGACGACAATCAGCGAGAGGGCACTGTTGATGGGATGGGTCTGCAGCAGGAGATTGATGGCTCCAGCGAGGCAGAATCCGGCAAAGAAGACGAACAAGATCAGGTGCATCGAATTTGAAGGAGAATCCTTCCCGATTGTAAATGAGCCTTCCTGCAACAAGTTGGCTCACGCGAGTGGTAATTTAGCGGCCCAGAACATCCTCAGGGGCTGAACAGGCTGCGGAAAAACTCCTTGTTTTTCTTCCCTTGCCTCTCTGAGGGGAGATTTTTCGCGTTCCGGGCCTGTTCTGCGGCTGTTTTTCTGTTCCTGTTTTGCCTCTGGAGGCCGTTTTATCGGCCTCCAGAGACACTGCTCCCCCTAGACTGCCGGAACTGGAAGCGGAATCAACTTCCGCATCCGCACCAGGTTGTAGCCCACGATGGCCAACCGGTAAAACCAGTCCACGCGCTTCAGCCCGCGCAACTTCACCTGGCGCAGCAGACCGGTCAGCTTGGCCCAGCCAAACACCCGCTCGATCAACTTGCGTTTCTTCTGGCTGATCGAACGCCTCGGATCCGCCCGCTCTTCCTCGGTCAAGCTGTTCTTGCCCAGGTTGCCTTGCACATATTCGCTGACGTGCGGCGCCACTTCGCGCTCCCGTAATTGCTCTACAAACTTCTCTTCCTGATACTGCGTGTCGGCGCCCAGCGTGATCTCCTGCTCCGGCTTGCGCTGCTCCTTGGCCGCAACCGTGCGCTCCAGCATGGCCAGCGCCGCTTCGCGCTCGGCCACCGTCGCCGCCAGGCTGGCCTCGGCCGCCACCACCAATCCGTTGCGGTTTTCCATCAACACATGACCCTGGTACGCCGGCACTGCCTTATCCGCCGTCGCCTTCTTATACAACCGTGCTTCGGGGTCGGTCGTCGACTCCACCTTGTCGCGCAAAACCACCTCGCCCTTGTGCCCCGTCCCGGAGCCCGGCGCCGGCGGATCGCTCTTCTCCTTGAAACTGCGCGCCGCCGCCCAGGCCTGCATCAGCGTTCCGTCCACCGTGAAATGCTCCTCGCTCAACAGATCGTGTTCTTGCGCTTCGACCAACACTGACTCCAGCAGCCGCTGGCTCGCCTCGCCCGCAATCAACCGCTCCCGGTTCTTGGTGAACACCGTCGCGTCCCACACCGGGTCGTCCATCTCCAGGCCCACAAACCAGCGGAACAGAAGGTCATAGTTCATCCGCTCCATCAACTGCCGCTCGGAACGGACCGAGTACAACACCATCAGCAGCGAAGCTCGCAGCAGCCGCTCCGGGGCGATCGACGGACGCCCGGTGTGCGAATACAACTGCTCCAACTCTGCGTCCATCCGCTGCAACGCCCCATCCACCATCGCGCGAATGGCCCGCGCCGGATGATCGGCTGGTATCCGCTGCGCCAAGGTCACGTAACTGTACATCACCGATTGCTTTTCGTCTTCCCCACGCATACCTCTTCTCTAAATCACTTCCCTGTGGAGAAACAGTAACTCTATCGGCACCCCAAGAGTTTTTCCGCAACCTGTGAAGCCCACAAATCCCTTCGAGATTTCTTCGGCACGCGACCCACCCACTGGGTGGGTGCCCCGCTCATTCCCTGTTACAAAGCAAAAACAAGTACAACCGCAGATCCTTCGACTCGGCCGCATTTGCGGCCTCGCTCAGGATGACAAAGTGCTTTTTAACAAACCTCACAGTCAGTGCATCAGCGATAGGCAAGCCAGAGGCTTGTGCCCACAATGTTGAGGATGGCAAGTGGCATAAGGATGCGCCATCCGAAGTTCATCAGTTGATCGTAGCGGAAGCGGGGCAGAGTTCCCCGCACCCACACGTAGAGACAGAGAAAGCAGAAGACCTTGAGCACGAACCAGAAGATGGGCATGAGGGCGTGGACAAAGATGTTCTGCGGCGGGTCAAGCAGTTTGCCGAAGGGGCTGGTCCATCCGCCGAGAAAAAGCAGTGTGGCCACGCAGCCCACGTTGATCATGTTGCCGTACTCGGCCATGAAAAACATGGCGAACTTCATGGAGCTGTATTCGGTGTGATATCCGCCGGTAAGCTCGCTTTCGGCTTCGGGCAGATCGAAGGGCGAGCGGTTGGTTTCGGCAAAGGCCGCCATCAGGTAGATGAAAAAGGCGAAGAACTGAAATCCACCGAAGATATTCCATGTGGCGAAGCCGACGGTGGCCTGCTGGTCGACAATCTCGCGGAGGTTGAGCGAGCCGGCGCGGAGGACGACGCCTACGAGCGAGAGACCGAGAGCGAGTTCATAACTAATGAGTTGCGCCGAGGAGCGAAGCGACCCGAGCAGCGAGTATTTGTTGTTGGAGGACCAGCCGGCGAGGGCGATCCCGTAGACGCCCATGGAGGTGATGCCGAGGATGACGAGCAGGCCGATGTTGATATTCGATATTTCAAAGAGATCGAGGCCGTGGGGACCGACGCCGGGCTCGCCGAAGGGAATGACGGCGATCGAGATGAGGGCGCAGCCGAGAGAGAGAATCGGAGCGAGCAGATAAATCGGGCGATAGACGGCGGTGGGGATCAGGTCTTCTTTGAGAAAGGATTTCGCACCGTCGACAAGCGGCTGTAAGAGACCAAAGGGACCGACGCGGCTGGGGCCCCAACGGTTCTGGATGCGGCCGACGAGTTTGCGCTCAAGGAGCACAGTGTAGGCGATGCCCAAGAGCATCACCACCGTGACTACGGCGACTTTGATGAGGTTCCAAAGAATAAATGCGAGGATCGTCACGTGCGTTGAACCTCTTAAACAGCGAGTCAGCAAGTTAGCAAGTCAGCACATCAGCGAGTCAGCCGCGGCTGCGTGCAATGTCTCAGTCGGCTGCGGATTTTGCGAGTTCCTTTGATTGATGTTGGTCAAGTTGCTTAAGCGCCGGGCTAAATCGGCCCAGCGTTCCGGAGGTGAAGAGATTGTCGTGCGCGGGAACGATGAGTTCCGGCGCGGTGAGCGCGTTGGCCGGCGCGCGGCGCGGCGTTGCCTTCGGTTCTGTGGGAACGGCGTTGCCAGCGAAGAGGTTGATGCGGTCGAGTGTGTAGCCGGGGACCAGGCGCTCGATTTCGTCTAGGACGGAGAGGGGATCGAAGGGGCTGAGTTTGGGTTCGAGGCCCTTGGCTTCGAGCCAGACAGCGTGGCGGTCGGCCTCCCCGGCCTGCGCGCCGCGCGATTGGCCGAGATCGGCAGTAGTGCCGCTGGACCCAAAGGGAACCAGAGTCTTTATGTCTGCACCCATGGCGCCGGCGAGGCGAACGAGGATTTCGAAGTCGGGCTTGACGCCAGCGCGGTCGGCGGCTTTGCGGACAAGTTGCACGTCACCAAAGGTGTTGGTGACAGTGCCGGATTTTTCGTAGAGGCTGGCGGCCGGAAGGACGACATCGGCCAAAGCCGCGGTCTCGGTGAGGAAGAGATCCTGCACGACGACGAAGGTGTTCTGGAGGGCGGCGGGATCGACTTTGAGGTTGGAAATGGGATTGGCGCCGACGACCAGCAATGCGCCGAGTTCGCCCTTGGCGGCGGCCTGCATGAGCTGTGGCATGGTTTTGCCGGGAGCGTTGGGAAGGTTGGGATACTCGACGAAAGCGCCGGGCGAGGCTACTGGGACATAGCCGGGCAGTAAGTCGGGGAAGAGGCCCATATCGGCTGTGCCGCGGGAGTTCGAGTGGTCGCCAAGGAGGGCGAAACGAACGTTTTCGCGCTTGAGGCCCCATGTGACGAGATTCTCGACGGCGTTACCGCGAAACTCCTGGCCAAAGAGAACCACGAGCGACTCCTCGGCCAGAATGGCCTTGCTGAAGTCGGAATTGCCGGCGCCGAGGAAGTCAGCGAGGTCCTTGTAGCCATCGGCCGGGAGGTGCTGCACAGCTTTGGCCTGGCGGTCGAGCTTAATGGGAATGGAATTGGCGATGTAGAGGCGCGCGCGGTTGAGGCGCACGTTAGTGCGGAGCAGCCAGGCGAGCAGCGGGTGCTCTTCAGTGGGATTGCCGCCGACGAGAAGGATGGCGGGAGCGGAGGCGATGTCGCGGAGGCTGGCGGTTTTGCCGGGATTTCCTGCAAGGGCGCGGGCAAAGGCTGGGTAGTCAGCGGTGCGCGCGTGGTCGATGTTGTTGGTTTGGAGGACGGTGCGCGCGAATTTCTGCAGTAGATAATTTTCTTCGTTGGTGGTGCGGTTGGAGCCGAGGACACCGATGGCCGTACCGCCGCGGGAGTCGCGAATTTCTTTGAGCTTGCCGGCGGCGAAGCGAATTGCATGTTCCCAGGTGGCGGCTTCGAGCTTGCCCTGCGCATTGCGGACGAGAGGCTGCGTGAGGCGATCGGGGCTGTCAACGAAGTCGAAGCCGAAGCGGCCCTTGGCGCAGAGGAAGTCGCCGTTGATGCCGCTCTTGTCGCGGTTGTCGGCGCGAACGATCTCGGAGCCGCCGTTGGACTGGCGCACGCCGAGCGTGACTTTGCAGCCGTCGGAGCAGTGAGTACAAACGGTTGATACGTGGTTCATCTCCCAGGGCCGCGTTTTGTAGCGGTAGCTGCCGCTGGTTAGCGCGCCCACGGGGCAGACGTCGATGCACATGCCGCACTGCTCGCAGTCGAGCCGATGGTTGTCATTCGGGACGATGACGGAGTTGGTGCCGCGGTTGTTCACGCCGAGGGCCCAGACATCCATGCCTTCGCCGCACATGCGGATGCAGCGGTAGCAAAGGATGCAGCGCGGACGGTCGTAGAAGACTGCCGGAGACCACTGCTGCTCGTCGCGGTGGTGCTTGGCTTCGGCGTAGAGGCTTTCGCCTGCGCCGTACTTGAAGGTCATGTCCTGCAGTTCGCATTCGCCGCCGGCGTCGCAGACAGGGCAGTCGAGCGGGTGGTTGCCGAGGAGCAACTGAATGGTGGCTTTGCGCGCCTGCGCGATTTCGGGCGAATCGGCGATGAAGACCTGGCCTTCGGCGACCGTGGTGGTGCAGGCGGTTTGCAGCTTGGGAACTTTTTCCTGGCGCACGACGCACATGCGGCAGGCGGCCTGCAGCGAGAGGCCGGGATAGTAGCAGAAGGCGGGAATCTCGATGCCGGCCTTGCGGCAGGCGTCAATGAGCAGCGATCCCGCGGGCGCGGTGAGCTTTTTTCCGTCGACGGTGAAGGTTACGTCGGGCATGCGGGTCCTTAAGCGGCCTGTGTTGCTCTTGTTCGTGCGGCGGTTCTTGGCATCGACACTTGCAGCCATTCAATGAAATATTGTTTTGCTTTGCGGTTGGGATCGAATTCATCGAAATCGACGCGCGTTGTTGACGCCGCAGGGATGGGCTCGCCAGCTTTTACCGTTTCGGCCAGATACAACTCCATTGCTTCGCGCATATTCGCGCGCGTATCTTCAAGCGCATCGCCGAGTGAGCCGCATCCGGGTAGATCCGGGGAGAATGCACTCCAATTCTTTGCGCCTCGTTCGTAGACCACCAAGTATTCTCGTGTCATTTCAGACCTGCCTTCTTCAGAATACTGTGAAGCAGCCCCTTCCCGATTTCTTTGCCAGCGTGCACCGGGACGATCAGCAAACCGGGCTTCGATGGGTGACGGAATTGTCTGTGACTGCCGGTCTGTCCGGTGCTAAACCAGCCGTCGGCTTCCAGGATACGCACCAGCTCTTGCGGTCTCACTTCTTCTTTATCTTTCGTGCTCGCTTACTAGACTACCGTCAACTGCGGCACGCCTTCCCGGGCGAAGGGGCAGGGCTTGCCGTTCAAGTGATCTTCAAACTCCTTGCGAAACTTTTTGACAAAGGCGATTGTGGGCATGGCGGCTGCGTCGCCGAGCGGGCAGAAGGTGCGGCCCAGCATGTTCTCGGCCAGGTACTGCATGTTGTCGATGTCGCTGGCCTCGCCGAAGCCGGCGTGGAAGCGCGTAAGAGATTTCTTGAGCCAGTCGGTACCCTCGCGGCAGGGGATGCACCAGCCGCAGCTCTCGTGCGCATAGAAACTGATGGTGCGGAGGGCGAATTCGACGATGCAGGTGTGGTCGTCGATAACGACGACGCCGCCGGAGCCGAGCATGGAGCCGGCCTTGCCCACCTGGTCGAAGTCCATGCCGATGTCGATTTCTTCGGGCAACAGGACTGGAGTGGACGAGCCGCCGGGAACCACAGCTTTCAATTTGCGGCCGCCAGGGATGCCGCCGGCGACGTCGTAGATCATCTTTTTGAGGTTGTAGCCCATGGGCAGCTCGTAGACGCCGGGGCGCTCGACGTGGCCGCTGATGCCGAACAGACGCGTGCCGCCGTTGCGCGGGGTGCCGACGGCCGCGTAGGCTGACGCGCCCATGGCGATGACGTGGGGCACGGTGGCGATGGTTTCGGCGTTGTTGATGACGGTGGGACCGCCGTAGAGGCCGACGACGGCAGGGAAGGGCGGCTTGATACGCGGAACGCCGCGCTTGCCTTCGAGGGACTCCATGAGCGCCGATTCTTCGCCGACTTCGTAAGCGCCCGCGCCGGTTTGGGTGACGATCTGGAATTCTGAACCGGAGCCGAAGATGTTTTTGCCGAGGAAGCCACGCTCGTAGGCGTCGGAGACGGCACGCTCCATGATTTCGAGGAGATAGCGATATTCGCCACGCAGGTAGATGAAGCCCATCTTCGCGCCGACCGCGAGTCCAGCGATGATGGTACCTTCAATGACGGCGTGGGGATCGTGCAAAAAGATGAGGTGATCCTTGCAGGTGCCGGGCTCGCTTTCGTCGCCGTTGACGAGGATGTATTTGGGCCTGGCGGATTCTTTGGGAACGAAAGACCACTTCATGCCCGCCGAGAAGCCGGCGCCGCCGCGGCCGCGAAGGCCGCTGGCCTTCATCTCGTTGATGATCCAATCGGAACCCTGGGCGAGGCACTTCTTCACGGATTGATAGCCGCCGAGCTCGAGGTAGCGGTCGATCTTTTCCGCTCCCTTGCCGAAGCGGCTGGAGACGATTTTCACTTCGTCGGGATGGGAGACGAGCCTAGGCATCGGGGGCCTTGCCTTCCGCCTTCGCTTGCCACTCAGGCGACGAGGCCCCGTCGCCACCCCGCTGCGCGACCCCGGGCTTCCACCCCGGCGACGAAGACCCGTCGCTGGGGACCCCGGCCTGGCCGCGATAGCCGCTGACGATGCCGGGGACGAGTTCGGGCTTGAGCTCGTTATGAAAGTCGTAGTTGACCTGAATGGCGGGCGCCCAGCAGCAGGCGCCGATGCACTCGACCTCTTCGAGCGAAAAGAGACCGTCGGAGGTGACGCCTTTGGGCCCGACGCCGAGCTCCTCCTGAAAACGCTCGTAGATGTCGTAGGCGCCGCGCAGCATACAACTGATGTTGGTGCAGACCTGGACGTTGAATTTGCCGGCAGGCTTGAAGCGAAGCATGGAGTAATAGGTCGCGACGTTACGCACTTCGAGCTCGGTAATGCCGATGCGATGGGCAACTTCCGCGACGACCGCATCAGAGAGGTAGCCGATTTCGTCCTGCGCGTAGAGCAGCATGGGAATAAGTGCGGAGCGCTTGACCGGGTATCTAAGGACAAGCGCATCGAAACGCGCTGCAAGCTGCGGCGAGAAGACGGACATGGTTTCGGGATTCGTTTCCTTGGGGCTCATCGATCGATCTCTCCCAACACGATGTCGATGGAGCCGACGACGGCTACCAGGTCGGCGATCAAGCGGCCCTTGCACATGGTTTCGACGGCTTGCAGCGTGGCAAATGACGGATAGCGCATGTGGACACGGTAGGGCTTGGCGGTGCCGTCGGAGACCACGTAATAACCCATCTGTCCGTGCCCGCATTCCATGCCTTGATAGACTTCGCCGGCGGGAACGGCGAAGCCCTCGGTGACGATTTTGAAGTGATGGATGAGGGCCTCCATCTGGGTCTTCATTTTTTCGCGATCGGGGAGGACAATCTTGGGTGCGTCGGCCTTGACGGCGCCGTCGGGCATGCCGTCGAGTGCCTGCTCGATGATCTTCGTGCTCTCGCGCATCTCGTCGAGGCGGACCAGATAGCGCGCCCAGCAGTCACCCTCGGTGGCGACGGGCACCCGAAACTGAAACTTCTCGTAGCTGGAGTAAGGCATGTCGCGGCGGAGGTCGATGTCGACGCCGGAGGCGCGCAAGGGAGGGCCAGTAACGCCGAGCGCAATGGCCTCGGCTGCAGAGAGATAGCCAACACCCTTCAAGCGATTGATGAAGATTGGATTGCCCGTGAGAAGGTTCGAATACTCGTCGATTTTCTCGGGAAAAGTGTGGATGAAGGCGCGGATGCGGTCGAAGAAGTCCAGCGGCGGTTCCATCGACAAACCACCTATGCGGAAGTAGCTGGTCATCATGCGCTGGCCGGCTACAGCCTCAAAGAGCCGAAGGATTTCCTCACGCTCGCGAAAGGTATAGAGGAAGACGGTGAGCGCGCCAATATCCATGGCGTGGGTGCCGAGCCAAATGAGGTGGGAATTAAGGCGGCTGAGCTCGGTGAGCAGAACGCGGATCCACTGGGCGCGCTGGGGAATCTCGAGGGCGAGAAGTTTTTCAACGGCCAGACAGTAACATAGGTTGTTGGAGAGCGGGTCGAGGTAGTTGATGCGATCGGTAAGCGGGACGACTTGTTGGTAGAACTTGGCCTCGCAGGTTTTCTCGATGCCGGTGTGGAGATAGCCAATCTCTGGACGGACGCTGACGATAACTTCGCCGTCGATCTCCACCACCAGGCGCAACACGCCATGCGTGGCCGGGTGCTGGGGGCCCATGTTCAGGACCATGCGGCGCTCGCCGGCGCCTTCGGCGGCTGGGAGCTCGAGGACGGGTGCGCCGGGCTTCTCGGTCATCAGCGGTATCCCTCCACGGGGTAGTCCTTGCGCAAAGGATGGCCTTTCCAATCGTCGGGCAGCATGATGCGGCGGAGGTCGGGATGGCCCGCGAAATGGATGCCGAAGAGATCGAAGACTTCGCGTTCGTAGAAGTTGGCAGAGGGCCAAACAGAGGTGATGGATTCGACTTCAGGAGCGGCCTCATCGAGCAGGACGCGCAGCCGGATGCGTTCTTTGAATGCGTGCGAGAGGATGTGGTAGCTCAACTGGAAGCGGGGCGAGCTAGGAAACCAGTCGACCGCGGTCATGTCCTCAAAGAAGTTGTATCCTGCGGCCTGCACGGCGGAGCAGGCGGCGCGAATTTCGGTGGGCGCGACGGTCAAGGTGAGCTCCCCGAAGTCGAGTTTCGCGTCAGTGAGGGCCTGCGCATTCCAGGCTAGTAGGGCTTTGATCGCAGGGTGGTCCGGCCGGGATTCGAGGACAGCCTGGATGCCGGACAAAGTTGGGAATTGTGTGGTCATCTTAGAGATCCGCCTTGTCCCGGCTCCAGTTCAGGATGCCTTTGCGCACGATGTAGTAGAGACCGACGCCTACAAAGCTCAGATAGACAAGCATCTCCCAAAAACCGAAGAGGCGGGAGCAACCGGTGAGCGCGGGCAGGCGGCGGTAGATGACGGCCCAGGGCATCATGAAGACTGCTTCCACGTCGAAGAGGATGAAGAGGACAGCGACCAGATAAAAGCGCACGCTGAAGCGGCCGCGCGCGTCGCCTACAGCCTGGATGCCGCACTCATAGGCGTCGAGCTTGACGGCGGTGTTGCGATGGCGGCCGACAAACCACGAGGCGACGACTATTCCCACCCCAAGAAGGATGGCAGCAAGAATCTGCATCAACAGCGGGATATATTGCCAGTCATAAGGAATCGGATTCATCACCGCCCCAGCCCGAAGGAGTTCGATATGCTTACGCCTGTTTGACCAGAGAGAAAAAGATCCCTGGCCGGGAAAGAACCTAGTTTGAGATTAGGTTTTCAGCCTCATCCCGTCAAGGCAGGGCGTCCGGAACTGCGAAAGGTGCAATCCAGCGAGGCACATCGCGTGTTTTCGACGCTTTGGTGGGTTCCCTGAATCGATTTTGTAAGAATTCGATGTCAGCAAGGTCACTGGAATTCCAGACCGGTAAGAGCAAACATGAGTGTGTTCTGTTTCAGGACAGCACTTTCGTTATCTCACCAACAGGGTACGAAGCGCCGAAGAACTGTGTGAGGATCACCAGCATGGCCGCTTCTTCAACTACGAGTGGTTTCGCGGTCCCAATGTCTGCTCCCGTCGCAGCTTCCGGCCTTGGCGTTTTGCGCCGCCGCAGGATTTCGCTTGAGGCGGGCCGTGCGCTGGAAATTCTGGGTCATGCGATCGAATACCTGACCGATGAGTTTGTCCACGCGGGAGGATCGTTTTCTGCGCACGATGGGCAAGTAGAGGCAGTGCAATTGCTGATGGCAGTGAACCGGCAGATTTATTTTGCTTGCCCGGAAGTACCCTCTTTGGGCGAGCACTGGCGTTCGCTACTGCATCTGCGCACGGCGTAAAAGCAGCTCTCAGCTTTCAGCTTGATCGTGCGGCAACAGCTTTTCGGGCTTTTTCCGGCGGCTTATTGTCCCAAGACCAAAACCGTAAATAAGAACAGCCAGGCGAGGCCCATGGTGTGCCAGAACCACGCGGCCGCATCGACGGCGATCTGGCGGGATTCGACGCGTTTGAGCCGGGTGAGACCGCAGAGGCAGAGCAACAAAGCCAGTACGCCGACAATTAGATGGGCGGCGTGGAGCCCGGTGATGATGTAGAAAAAGTAGCTTGCTGGAGTCGCCCAACGATCGAAGGCAAAGCCTTGCGCAGTGAGTTGCTTCCAGGCCAGGACCTGGCCGGACAGAAACATCAGTCCCAGAACCAGCGTGAGGGCGACCCAGGGCAGGGTGCGGCGCAGAGCCGGGCGTCCCAGCCCAAGCCATTCCTCCAGCACGTCAAACTCGCGAAAGATATGCCGCCGGGCCCGCTCCATGGTGAGGCTGCTGAGCAGCAGGACCGCGGTGTTGAGAAAGAGGATGGGCGGCAGGAGGACCGGATGCCAGTCACCGATCTGGCGGAGCGTTTGGGGGTCCATGTGGGTGCCGGCCTGGCGCGCGTAAAACAGCGCAACAAGCACGACAAAGAACATCATGTCGCCGGCGAGGGCGCAGAAGACAAAGGCACGGGTGCGATAAAGAAGCTCACGAGGTTTGTGGCGCGGATTTCTCCAGTCGTCGTCGCCGCCTCCGCCACCGCCCCCGGTGGGCCGGCGGTCAACGGGCGGTTTGCCCCCGGTGCCAGGCGATTTACGTTCCGTTTCCGCGGGGATGGGCGTAAAAAGGGAAGGCATAGGCAACCCCGTGAGGATGAGATTACTCCCACTCTTGCTTGGACGCATCCAAGATCAGAAGAGTGGGCTGGCCGGTCTGATAAAGACGATTTGATCTTGTGAATTGCCAGCCTGCTGCTTGACGGCCTCACCGAATCGAAGCCACGCGGGCCGTTCAACTTGTCGTGCCGTCCCGAGGCCGATACTACCAGCCGCGGGTTTGCAGAAGTTGCGACTCCTCGATAGAGGCGGCGGCCAGGCCTTTCATGGTTCCGGTGACCTGCTCGCTAGCTTCAGCCAGGATCCTTGGATCGTTGTAATGCGTGGTGGCGATGACGATGGCCTTGGCGCGGGAGACGGCCTCTTCGCGCTCCCTGGCGTCGTTTTCAACGTCGAGTGGAGTGGCGCGTTCCTTCATGAAGATTCCCGAGCCGACAAAGATGGCCTCGGCGCCGAGCTGCATCATGAGGGCGGCGTCGGCCGGTGTGGCGATGCCGCCGGCGGAAAAGTTGGGAACTGGAAGCTTTCCAGCCTTGGCAACCATTCTGACCAGTTCGTAGGGCGCCTGGAGGTCTTTGGCAGCGGCGTAGAGCTCCTGCTCGGTGAGCACGGTGAGCATGCGCATCTCGCGGGTGATCTGGCGCATGTGCTGTACGGCGTGCACGACGTCGCCGGTGCCGGCCTCGCCCTTGGTGCGGATCATGGCCGCGCCTTCTGCGATGCGGCGGAGGGCCTCTCCGAGGTTTCGCGCACCACAGACAAATGGAGTAGTAAAAGCGTGCTTGTCGATGTGATGGGCTTCGTCGGCGGGTGTAAGAACCTCGCTCTCGTCGATGAAGTCGACACCCAGCTCCTCGAGAATCTGGGCCTCGGCGAAGTGGCCGATGCGGGCCTTGGCCATGACGGGGATGGAGACGGCCTTGATGATTTGCTTGATGAGGCTGGGTTTGGCCATGCGAGCCACGCCCCCCTCGGCGCGGATCATGGCGGGTACGCGCTCCAGAGCCATGACGGAGGCGGCGCCGGACTCCTCGGCGATGCGGGCCTGCTCGACGCTCATGACATCCATGATGACGCCGCCTTTGAGCATCTCGGCCAGACCCACTTTGAGGCGCAGGCCGGTTCCAGAAGGGCTTTTGTTTTCTTTTGCTTCGGGCATAGACTTCGACCTCGAGCGGGGCCATTTCCCGTCCGCATGGCGGAGAGGAAAGCCCGCAATGGTTCTCACACTCAGTGTAGCAGCGATGTTGCTTGAAGGGTAAAGGCACGGCAAGACTGCGGCGTGCGCAGTTCTTAAGCTATTCCAATCCTGCCAACCATCCTCTGGTCATCTTTCTGCAGGGTTTTCCTGCGTATGGCCACAGCGCATCCACTGCCGGCGGCGGGCCAGGCGTTGGCGGGCGAAGCGCCGGGCCGCGCAGTGCCCGCAGCGGAAGTGTCAACAGGGCAGGCACTCGTTCCTGCGCCGCAGCGGCCGGAGGAGGACGAAGAGATCGCGTTCGGCACCGAGGTGGCGCGATTGCCGGTGGAACTGGATGTGGCAGTCCCGGTGCGGGATTTCAGGGTGCGCCATCTGCTGGCATTGACGCCGGGGCAATTGATCGAATCGCAATGGGGCCACGGAGAAGACGTGCCGCTGGCGGCGGGCGAGGTGCAGTTGGCGTGGACCGAGTTCGAAGTGGCGGAGACGCAGTTGATGGTGCGGGTGACCCGGCTGGTTTGAGGGGCAGGGGAATGCGAAGTGAGAGACGGAAGGGAATTGCGAGCTGAGAAGAAATCCGGGCCGGAGCAGGGGTCGGGGCCCGCGCATTCGATCGGCGGAGTGGCGGGAAAGCTGCTAGGGTGGCTGATGGCTAGGCTCGGCGGCAGGCGGCGCACACAGCCGCGGCTGGCACTCGTCGAGCGCATCGCGCTCGCGCCGCGGCAGTCGCTGGCCCTGGTGGAGGCCGAAGGACGCAGGATTCTGGTGGCGACATCGGCCGAGGGCGGGCCGGCATTTTATGCGCTGGATGACAGGGGGCGCCCGGCATCGCGCTGCTCGGTGCAACGCTCGCCGAGGGTCTCATGGTAGCCGCGTGGGCGGCACAGATGGTTTCGATAGCAGCAGTGGCTCCGGCCTCCGTGCCGTTGTTGCCCGATCTGAACGCCAAGCTGCACCCCTCGGATGCAACCCCCTGGACGATCCTCTTCGTTCTCACCTTGATCACTCTCTTGCCCGCGATCCTGATGGCGATGACGCCGCTGGTCCGGCTGTTGGTGGTGTTTCACTCCCTGCGCCAGGCTCTGGGCACGCAGACGGCGCCTTCGAACCCCACGCTGATGGGCCTCGCGCTGATGATGGCGTGGTTTCTGATGGCGCCGGTGCTCAATCAAGTCGATCAGCAGGCCGTAGAGCCGTATCGCAACGGGCAGATTACGGGCCTCGAGGCGATCGACCGCGGGGCGCAGCCGGTGAAGCATTTTCTGCTGAAGTACGCGCGCGAGAGGGACTTGGCGTTGTTTGTTGCCGCGGGGCAGATTCCGCGGCCCAACACACCGGACGATTTGCCCATGTGCGCTGTGGTACCGGCCTACGTTCTTTCCGAACTTAAGGCCGGCTTTGCCATTGGCGCAGTGCTGTTTCTGCCCTTTCTGCTGATTGATATGGTGACCGCCGCAATCACGACTTCGATTGGCATGTTTCAGTTGCCGCCGGTGGTGGTTTCGACGCCGCTGAAGATTCTGCTGTTCGTGATGGTGGACGGATGGAACCTGCTGGCGAATTCGCTGCTGAAGAGTTTTTGAGAGAGAGCCGATGACACCCGACCTGGTTGCCGAGCTGATGCGCCAACTGATGCGGGAGGCCATGATTCTGGCCGCGCCTCTGTTGATCGCAGCCGCGGCGCTGAGTTTTGTGCTTAGCCTGATCCAGACCTTGACCAGCTTGCAGGAGCAGTCGCTGACCTCGGTGCCGCGACTGGCGGTGGTGGCATTGATTCTGCTCGTAGGGATGCCGTGGTTTCTGGAGCGGCTGGCGGCATATACGCGGCTGCTCTTGGGCGACTTTCACCGGTATTTGGGATGAGCGGCGTTAGTAGAGTTAGCCGCGCTTCGCGCGTGATGGCGGGATTAGAAGCTCCTAGCTCCGCTAACACCGATAGGCCAGCTAGCCCCGCTTGGGAACAAACATGACCGATTGGAGCCACTTTCTGAGTGCGATGACGCTAGCCCTGGTTCGGGTGAGCGGGATGGTGGCCTTTGCTTCGTTTTTCTCCTCGACCGCTTTGCCCATGCGTGTGAAGGCGGTCTTTGCGCTGGCGGTAGCGCTTCTATTAGCTCCACTGGTGGCCGCGTTGCCCGGCGCGCAGGTTTCGATCTCTTACTCGGCGATTGTGGGCGAGTTGTCGGTGGGGCTCGTGTACGGCCTCTCGCTCGCTCTGCTCAACGAGATGCTGCTCTTTGCTGGACAGGTTGTCGGTTTGCAGTTCAGTTTTTCGCTGGTCAACCTGATGGACCCGGCATCGGCCATCCAGACGCCGCTCTCAGGCGACCTATTTCAACTGATGGGCACGCTGGTGGTGATTACGGCGGGCCTCGACCGGATTCTGCTGGCGTCCGTGGTGCGTAGCTTTCGCGTTGTCCCTCTGGGAACCTATGCGCTGGGACCTCCGGCGGCGCTGGCCATTGTGCGCGCGGCGGGAGGCGTGTTTCTGGCTGCGCTGGAGCTGGCCGCGCCGGTGCTGGCGGCAACGCTGCTGGTCGAGATCGCTGTGGCTCTCTTGGGGAAGCTCAGCCCGCAACTGCCGGTGATGATGCTGACCGTTCCGTTGAAGACGCTGACGGGTTTTGTGATTCTGACCGGCTCGCTGGCTCTGTGGCCGCGCTTCATTGAAGCGCGTTTTGCGGGATTGCTCGACCTGGCCGAGCGCCTGATCGGCGCGCCGGGCACAGCCTCTGGGTTTGGAGGCTAGCCGATGCCGGGAGAGCGCACCGAACAGGCCACGCAGCACCGGCGCGAGAAGGCGCGCAGGGAAGGCGACATCCTGCACAGCCGCGAGCTGTCAACTGCGGCAGGAACACTGGCTGGCGTAATAGCGCTCGGGTTTCTGAGCGGCAGAACCATGGAGGCGTGGCGAAGTGCGTATGCGGGATTTCTGCGACTCGGCGCGGCGGCCCGCTGGGAGCCTGCCACTCTGGAGCCGACCCTGGCTGCTGTGCGCCGGCTGATGCTGACGGTGCTAGGTCCGCCGGCCGTGGTGATGGCGATGGTAGCTGTGGCAGCGATGGGAACGGGGATTGCGCAGACCGGCGGGGTGAACTTCTACGCGGGCGCGATCGGATTCAAGCCGGAGCGCATCAATCCGGTTTCGAATCTTAAGAATCTGTTTTCGCTGCGCGCCGCGGCAAGACTGGCGAAGTCGTTGATTCCGGCCAGCCTTCTGGCAGTCTTTGCGGTGCAGCGGATCGGCAGGCAGTTGGCGATTCCTCCGTTCTCGACAGCGCGGCTGGAGCTTCTGGGGGCAGACGTTTACGGATTGCTGCTGGCTGCGGCGTGGCTGCTCTTCGGTTGGTCAGCGATCGACTACATGGTGGAGTGGCAAAGCCGGGAATCGCGCTTGAAGATGAGCCGCCAGGATTTGCGCGACGAGTACAGGGAGACCGAAGGCAGTCCGCAGATCCGCGGCCGCATCCGCAACCTGCAGCGCCAGATGCGCAGAAGGCGCGTGAAGGCCGATGTGAGCAAGGCGGCGGTGGTTCTGACCAATCCCACACACTATGCCGTGGCCTTGGGCTTCGACTTCGTGACCATGGAGGCTCCGCGGGTGCTGGCCAAGGGACGAAACCTGCTGGCCGAGGAGATCAAAGCGGAGGCCCGCTGGGCGGGCGTGCCGATCATCGAGAATCCGCCGCTGGCGCGCTCGCTTTATCGCACGGTCGAGGTGGGCCAGGCGATTCCCGTGGAGCTGTATGCGGCCGTGGCTACGATTCTCGCTTATCTCTACCGTCAGCGCGTGGAGGCCGAGCTGCGCGAGCGGCGCTCCGCGCCTTCAGGTGTTGGAGGTGTTTCCAGATGAAGCGCTCCGCGCTTTCAGGTTTTGGAGGAATTCCGAGATGAGCACCGCGGCGTTGCCAGCCAGCGCACTTCCGGCGCAATCAATCTGGCAAAGGCTGCGCGAGCTCGTGTTGCCTCTGGCCGCGATCAGCGTGATCTTCGTGATGCTGGTGCCAGTGCCGGCCGCGGGCCTGGATCTTCTGTTGGCGCTCTCGATGGCCGCCTCGGTGATCGTCTTCCTCTCCGCGGTGCAGATCCGGCGCGCCGTCGAGCTTTCGGTTTTTCCTACGCTGCTTCTCTTGCTGACGCTCTTTCGGTTATCGCTGAACATCGCATCGAGCCGGCGCATCCTGCTGCACGGACAGGAGGGAACGGCTGCGGCAGGAAAGGTGATCGAAGCCTTCGGGCAGTTCGTGGTGGGCGGCAACTACGTGGTCGGCTTCGTGCTGTTCCTGGTCCTGGTGGCGATCCAGTTTCTGGTGGTCTCGCACGGCGCCGTGCGCACCGCCGAGGTGACGGCGCGATTCACTCTCGATGCCTTGCCGGGCAAGCAGATGGCGATCGACGCGGACCTGAACGCGGGACTGATAGACGAGGCCGAGGCGCGGCGGCGGCGCCTGGCCATCGCGCGCGAGGCCGAATTCTACGGCGCCATGGATGGGGCGGCGCGCTTCAACCAGCGCGATGCGCTGGCCACGATCCTGATCACGGCTATCAACATCGTAGCCGGCCTGCTGATCGGCACCCTGCAGCAGGGCGTAGAGCTGGCCGAGGCCGCTCGCACCTACACCGTGCTGACGGTGGGCGACGGTCTGGTGACGATTATTCCGTCGCTGCTGGTATCCGTTGCAGGCGGCATTACGCTAACCCGTGCCAACTCGGCCGGGATGTTGGGTACCGAGATCCGGCAGCAACTGCTGGCCCGGCCCGCCACGCTCTATATGGCCAGCGCGGTCTTGGCGGGCATGTGCCTGATTCCCGGGTTGCCCAAGATCGCGCTTCTGGCCGTAGCCGGGGGATTGTTCGTGGGCGGAAGGCGCCTGGCGGCGCGGGCAGCGGCTGCGCCACTTCCGGAGTTGGCGGGCAACGAGAAAAAGAAGGCCGAGCAGGCGCAGGGCTCGGATATGGCGCAGTTGCTGCGACTGGAAGAGTTGACGCTGGAGATCGGATTCCAGCTGATTCCGCTTGTGGACGAGAAACAGGGCGGCCAACTGCTGAACCGGGTAAGGGCGCTGCGCCGCCACCTCTCTTCGGAGATGGGATTCCTGGTGCCGCCGGTGCACATCTCGGACAATCTGCGGCTGAAGCCGCGGGAGTATATGGTTTCGCTGCGCGGGATCGAGATCGGACGTTGGCAGACCGAGGGGCCGCACCTGCTGGCCGTCTCGGGCGAGGCGGGCCGCCGGCCTTTGACAGGAAAAGAGACGCGGGAGCCGGCCTTCGGGGTTCCGGCGATCTGGATTGCGCCTGTGCTCGAAGAGCAGGCTATCGCAGCGGGTTACTCGGTGGTGGACGCGGTCACGGTGATCACGACGCATCTCGGCGAGCTGATTCGGCAGCATGCATGGGAGCTGCTGGGGCGGGCGGAGACAAAACGGCTGCTCGACGCCTTGAACGAATCACACCCCAAGCTGCTTGAGGAGCTTGTGCCGAAGCTGCTGACGCTGGGCGAAGTAGGGCGGGTGTTGGAGCAGTTGCTGCGCGAGCGCGTTTCGATCCGCGACCTCGGCGCGATATTGGAGGCTCTGCTCGAAACCGCGCCGGTGAACAAGAGCCTGGTGGCCTTGGTCGAAGCGGCGCGCCAGGCGCTGGGGCGAAGGCTGGTGCGCCCGCTTCTCGATGGGAACGGCCAACTGCCGGTGCTGCTGCTCGATGCGGGACTGGAAGAGGAGATTCTGGCCACGCTCGGCCCCGAGACGGGCCAGCGCCTGCTGGCTGCGGCCGCGCCACCGACAACGCCGGTGCTGCGCCGTCTCACCGATTCTGTGAGATTGCTTATCGGCTCCGCATCTGCCGCGGTCCTGCCCGTGCTCCTTTGCCCGAGTCCGGCTCGTTATCACGTGAAACGCTGGTTGGAGCCCGTGCTGCCGCGCGTGTCAGTGGTTGCGGCCAGCGAGATCCCGCCGGAGACCCGGTTGCGCCCCGTGGGCACTGTCCGCTGACGGGTACGAATTAGTTGCAGGAAGTTGGACAGAGAAGAGCTTGCGGTTGAGGAAAAGGGGAAGGCAATGGGACCTGAAGCAGCGGCTGCAGCCAGAGAGCCGAAGCCGGTGCGCCGCGCCGTAGCGGGAAGCGGGTATCCGCCCCCGGTTGCGGCTGCCGGCACGCTCACCAGCGAGCAGGAGCGCGTTCTGCTCGAGCACCTACCGATTGTGCGCTTTCTCGCCCGCCGCATTCACGAGCGTCTCCCGCAGCACGTCGACATCGAGGATCTGGTTTCAGCGGGAATCGTGGGTCTGATGGATGCATTCGCCAAATTCGATCCGGCGAAGAAGGTGCAGTTCCGCAGCTACGCGCAGTTCCGCATCCGGGGAGCGATTCTGGACAGCTTGCGCACGCTGGACTGGAGCCCGCGCGAGCTCAGGCGCAAGGGCCGCGCGGTCGAAGAGGCGATCCGCGTGCTGACAGCGCGGCTTGGCCGGGCTCCAGGCGAAGCCGAGATCGCCGCCGCGATGGAATTGAATCTCGAAGAGTATCAGCAGCTGCTGGGCGATCTGAAGGGTCTGGAAATCGGCACGCTGCACATGGAACGCAATGAGGATTCGGGGGAGGAGGAGCTGGCCTACGTGCCGGGGCGTCCCGAGGAGGATCCGCTCTTTCGCTGCCTGCGGGGCGAACTCGAGGAGCGGCTGGCCGATGCTATCGCGCACCTGCCCAGCCGGGAGCGGCTGGTGATGACGCTCTACTACTACGAGGAGATGACCATGCGCGAGATCGGCCTGGCGCTGGGCGTGGTCGAGTCGCGGGTCTCGCAGGTCCACGCGTCAGCGGTGGCGCATTTACGCGCCGCGCTCAGGGATTTGGCGGCTGGCGGCGTCCTGAACCGGCCTGGCGCGCGCAAAGCGGCGCGGAAGGCGTAAGCACCGGCGGGCACGGGAGGAAGGAAGCATTGACGGAAAAGACGCTCAAGCAGGACGAAATCGATGCTCTCTTTGAGGCGGCGCGCAGCGCGGCGCCAGAGGCGGCGCGAACCGAAGTGCGGGCACGAGTCGTTCCCTACAACTTTTCCTCCGCGGGACAGATCTCCACCGACCAATTGCGCGCCATTAGTATGCTGAATGATCTCTTTGCGCGCAATCTGACGCACAATCTGGCCGCGTGGCTGCGCACCCGGTTCCAGGTCAATCTGGTCTCGGCCGAACAGATTCAGTTCAATGAGTTTCTGCTAAGGATTCCCGAGATTAGCTATGTGGCCTCGGTTCGCCTGGAACCGTTGGGGGCGCTCTCGGTGCTGCAATTGGATCTTGGGCTGGCGCCTCCGATCATTGACCTGCTGTTGGGCGGCGACGGCAAGGACGGGCCGCTGAGGGAGCTGACCGACATCGAGGAAGCGATTCTCGCGAGCGTGGTCGAAAACATCTGCCGCGAGCTGACCGCGGCCTGGCAGCCGGTCGGCCTGAGCTTCACCTTCGAACGCCGCCAGATGCAGACCCAGGTGGCGCGCATCATCTCGCTGACTGAGAAGACGCTTTGTCTCAGCTTTGAAATCCGCATGCCGCACGGCTCGGGACTGCTGAACCTGGCGTTTCCGGCCGTCGTGGCCAATACCATCCTGCGCCGGCTGACCACGGACTGGAGCCGCCGGCGCCGTCACGCGGGCGAGACGCGGGCGAGGATGGCAGACGTGGCGCGGCGCATCCAATTCGGCTGCTCTCTGCAACTGCCCGCAGCGCGGGTGGCTGCGAGCGCGCTCGAGCATTTGCAGCCGGGCGATGTTCTCGGTCTCGCGCTGGGCGCCGGCACGCTTTCAGAGTGGCGTGTGGGCGGCCTTCCGCTCTCTGTTGCCCGGCCCATGCGCCACGGCTCGCACCGTGCCGCGCGCATCGAGCGTGCGATTGCCGGAGGCGGGAGATGAAGACCTACTTCGACTGCTGGGCCGGGGTGGCCGCGGCGCTGTTTTCGCAGGCGCTCGCCGGCGAGCCGGAACTGGCCGAATCGCTCCCCAAACCGCTCGGAGCAGGATCGTTCGGCATGGCCGCCACCGTTGCCGGAGACGCGGAGGGACGGTTCGCCGTGCTCGTCGATGGCTCGATTCTGGAGACTGCCCTGGTGGGCGAGGGCATGGACCAGAAGACGGGCTGGATGGAGTTGCTGCGCGAAGCGGCCGATGCCGCCGCCGGAGAACTGCTGGCCAAGACGGGCAGGAAGTGCCAAGTGGTGAAGTGCGAGGAGATCGTGAGCGAAAGCCAGGTCTCCCGCGCCTTTCAACTGCGCTCTGGCCAGCGTGCGTGGACGATTCTGGTGCGAGACGAGGTGCGGACGCCTGAACCGAAGGTTGCTTCGCAGGTTGATTCGGATAGCGATGTTGAGATCGCGGCAAAGCCCGTACCGGGGACGGAGGACCGGCAGTCTCCCGGCGCAGCACCTTCGGCTTTCTCGCCGGGGCTCGAACTGCTGCTCGATGTCGAGTTAGAGGCCTCGCTGCGTTTCGGCGCGCGGGAGATGCCGCTGGGCGAGATCCTCGACCTGGGGCCGGGCGACGTGGTCGAACTAGACCGCCATGTGGCTGACCCTGTGGACCTGATTGTGGGCGACAAGATCGTGGCGCGCGGCGAAGTGGTGCTGGTGAACGGAAACTTCGGGCTGCGGGTAACAGAAGTCGCCGCGCCCAGAAAGCGGCTGGAGAGCATCCGATGCCTCTTTTGAACCGGACCGCGGCGCTTCGGCCGCGGGGCATCGCACAAGAAAGAGCGGCGAGCTGGGCACGGGACTCCGCCAGGACCGAAGGCGGGCTTGCCCGGATCCCGGCCGGCTTAGGGACAGGCATCTTGCCCATCTGCGCCAACCCCCATTGCAGGTCGGGGTGGCTTCACCTGTGGCGCAGCCGGGAAGCTCCCGTCTTCGAGAGCGGATGGTGCTGCTCGGCAGCGTGCACTGTGGCGCGGGTGGAAGCGGCGGTGCGCCGGGAGCAGAACGCGCAGGGCATCGCCGGGGAGGGCCATCGCCATCGCATTCCGCTCGGGCTGGCCATGCTGGAGCATGGCTGGACTACACAGAGAGATTTGCGCGCCGCGTTGGCTGCGCAAAGGGCAGCGGGGAGCGGCAAGCTGGGGCAATGGCTGGTGCGGCAACAGAGCGTAAGCGAGGAGCTGGTGACGCGGGCGTTGGGGCTGCAATGGGGCTGTCCGGTGTTGGGAATAGAGCTTCAGGCGCCCGAAGGGCTTACGGCGCTCGTGCCAAGGCTTTTCGTGGACGCCTGTGGAGCCCTACCCTTGCGTGTCGCCGCAGGCAAGATTCTCTATCTGGGTTTTGCAGACCGTCTCGATCCTGCGCTGGCGCTGGCTTTGGAGCGCATCACGGGGCTGCGTGTGGAGAGCGGGCTGGTGCAGGAGTCGCTGTTCGGCCCGGCGCACGCGCGCATGCTCGAAGCGCGGTTTCCTCCCGTCGAGCTGGTCGAGGCCGCGACAGAGCCAGCGCTGGCGATGGCTCTGACCAAGGCGGTGGAGCGGATGAGGCCGGTAGAGGCTCGCCTGGCGCGGGTACACGACTGCCTGTGGCTGCGGATGTGGCTGCGGCCGCAGAGCGGCCCGTTGCCGGAGCCGGGCACAATTCAGGATCTGATCGGCTCGACCGGTGCGGTCTAAAGCGAGAGCAGAAAAGGAAACTCGCCCTCATGAAAGACGCGGGAAAGCCGATAAGGAAGATTGGGGAGGAGCCTGGGCATGAGCGAGATTCGGACCCTGATTGTTGACGATTCCTCGGTGATGCGCAAGATCGTGGAGCGCTCGTTGCGGCAGGCGGGGCTGGAGCTCTTGGTGGTGCATGAGGCTGGCAGCGGCACCGAGGGGTTGGAGTTGTTGAGGGCCCAGTCGGTGGACCTGATCCTCTCTGACATCAACATGCCCGCGATGGACGGACTGGAGTTCCTGCGCCAGATTCGCGCGCAGAACCTGGCGCCGGGCGTCCCGGTGGTGATGATTACCACCGAGTCGAGCGAGGAGCACGTGAAGCAGGCCATTGAAGCGGGTGCGAAGGGATACATCCGCAAGCCCTTCACGGCCGAGCAGGTGAAGGAGCGGGTGTTGCCGCTCGTGCGTGCGGCATGACGAGGCGGACGACGTGCCGCTGATCGGGAGGGCACAGGGCTGTTGAACAGGAGGACGCCGTGCTGTTGAACGGTGTGCGAGCAGTTGGCCAGGCGCAAGGGCGGTCGTGCGGCGCAAAAGAAAGGGATTGTACGATGGCGGTATCGTTGCGAGAATCCGTGCAGATGGTTTCGGACCCGCGGAACCTGGATGCGAGCGTGGAAGAGGTCTTTCGGCTGATGCTGGGCGTGGAATGCCGGCGCGACACGCCGCCGGCCGCCGTTGAGAAGGAATCGGTAACCGCGGTGGTGGGTTTTGGCGGCGTGTTGAGCGGGGCGTGTGTCTTCCGGTCGGGAGCTTCGGCGGCATTGAAGATCGCCGCCAGAATGACCGGCGCGGAGTTCGACGCGATCGACGATACCGTGAAGGACGGCATTGGCGAGATCTGTAACATGCTCGCCGGAGCTTGGAAGGGCAAGGTTCCGGAGCTGGCGGCGAACTGCGGGCTATCGGTTCCAGCGGTGATCACGGGCCGTGATTACAACCTCCATGTGCAGGCGCCGGAGTTTCAGGTGCATCACGCCTACCGGTTCGACGAATCCCACTTTGAAGTGACGATTGTGTGCGATGGATTGTTATAAACCTGGGGCAGAAGGCAGGTAGTTTTTGGTGGATGAAATTGGACGACCGGTGGTTGGTGGTCTGCCATTCCTGTGCCGGTGTCGATCTGCGCGCAGCACGAGACTGCCGACTCGCGCTACAATTCCTTCCTCCATGATTTCCTTCTAATCTCACCCGCCTCCTTTCGGTCCTTTTTCTGCAAAGGAGTCTCCTGTGCGACCGGAGACCCTCTCATGGACAGCGGATATTATGCGGCGATGACCGGACTGGTGGCGCGAACCCAGGCCCTGGATACGGCCGCAGCCAATCTGGCCAATGCGCAAACGCCAGGGTATCGCGCCGAGCGCGAGTTTTTCCGTTCCGTGCTGCTGGGGCCGGACGCTGTGGATTCCCAATTAGGCGAGACGGTAAACAACTACGGCTTGCTGGGCGGCGACAGGCTCAGCATGGTGCAGGGGGCACTCGGACAGACGGGAAATCCGCTCGATTTGGCGATTGAGGGCCAGGGATTCTTCATGGTCCAGACGCCCAACGGAGTCCGTTATACGCGGGACGGCAGCTTCCACCGGGCCCCGAACGGACAACTGGTGACCAGGGCGGGCGAGCCGGTGCTTTCGGCGGCGGGACAGCCGATTCTTATTCCGCCAGGCGAAGTGTCAGTGGGCGCCGACGGAACGGTCTCTGTCGCGGGCGGGACGGTGGCGGCCGTGGGAGTCTTTACATTTGCAGCAGGAACCGACCTTACGCCCGAGGGCGCTAACCGCTATGTGGCGCCGGCGGGCGTCACGCCCGTGCTCGCGAAAGACGCCTCGGTTCACCAGGGCGCGATTGAAGCGGCTAACCAGGATGTGGTCCAGGGATCGCTTGATTTGGTCATGATGCAGCGCCAGGCGGAGATGATGCAGCGGGCGCTCACGGTGTTCCATACCGAGTTCAACAAGTTTGCCACGGAAGATCTTCCGCGAATCTAGTTTAAGACGAGGAGAAGCATGATTCGAGCTTTGTATACCGCAGCCAGCGGCATGAGCGCGCAGCAACTGAATCTGGATACGATCGCCAACAATCTGGCCAACTCGTCGACCACGGGATTTCGCCAGCTGCGGTTGCAGTTCCAGGACATGGTGTATCAAAACCTCGTCACGCCGGGAGCAGCACAGAGCCAGAACACCGTTTCTGCTGGTCTGCAGATCGGCCTCGGCACCAAGTCGGCGGCGACCGAGGTGATCAACACCCAGGGCGAGCTGAACGAGACCGACAACCCGCTCGATGTGGCGATTCAGGGTGCGGGGTTCTTTCAGGTGCAGCGGCCGGACGGCACCATTGCCTACACCCGCGCCGGGCAGTTCCACCTAAACAACCAGGGCACCATCGTGACCACCGACGGCGACCCTCTGATCCCCACCATCACCATTCCGTCGAATGCCACAGCGGTCACCATCACGCAGTACGGGGTAGTGAACGCAACGCTGGCAGGACAGCAGAATCCATCGCAACTCGGGCAGATTCAACTGGCCACGTTCCCGAATCCAGGCGGATTGGAGAGCTTGGGCAGCAACCTGTTGCAGGCCACGCTCAGCTCGGGTGATCCGGTACTGGGCAATCCCGGCGGGACGGAGGGCCTGGGGACATTGCAGCAAGGCTACCTAGAAAACTCGAATGTGGACGTCGTGACCGAGTTTGTGCAGATGGTGCTGGCGCAGCGCGCCTACGAATCGAACTCGAAGGTGATCAAGGCTGCCGACAATATGTATTCGCAAGTCAATAACATGACGCATTAAATTGAACGTTTTTCTTGAGCAATGGTCATGGAGGCATGAGGACGATGAGGCTCAAGGCGAAGGCGGGGTTGGCGGTGATGGTGTCCGCGGCCTGGATGCCGGTCTACAGCCAATCTGCAGCCGGAGATGCGCCGGCCGCGAGCGAACTCCGCATTGCGGCAATGAATCTGCGAGCGGCAGCGGGCCCTGCAGGCGAGGTGGTGCGCGAGATCGACGATCCCGACACAGGACACCGGTGGAAGCTGATGCGCGATCCGGTTCATCCAGGGGGACCAGGAAGGCTGGTGCTGGCCGCAGGGCCGGGAATTGAGCCGGTGAGCGCCAGCTCAGGCGATCGAAAACGGGTGGCCATATCGGCCGCAAGGCCGGCGCCGCACTATCCCGTAATTCATGCCGGCGACGCGCTGCTTGTGGAAGAGCACACGGCAGTGGTGGAGGCGCGGCTGGAGGCAGTGGCGCTGGGTCCGGCTGTAGAGGGTGCAAGTTTCCGGGTGCGATTGAAGATCGGGTGCAGGGTGGTGCGGGCGGTAGCGGTCTCGGCCGGCCATGCGGTCTTTGCCTCGGAGGGCGAGGCGCAGCAATGAGGGTGTGGATCTTTGTCATCGTCTTCTGCGCATCGCTGACGCCGGCGGCGTTGGCGTTGAACAAGAAACACACCGATGCGGCGGCGACCAAGGCCACTCCGCCCGAGGAGGCTCTGCGCGCTTACATTACGAAGGTCCGCGCGCAGCAGGCGGCGGAGGTACGGACGCCGGGCTCGATCTGGAGCGCGCAGGGGCAACTGGTTCGGCTGGGCACCGATGTAAAGGCATTTCGGATTCACGACGTCGTCATGATTGTGGTGGGCGAGAGCCTGACGGCCTCGACCGATGGGCAGGTGAAAGGCTCACGGGCCTCAAATGCGAATGCAGGGCTCACTTCGCTTTTCGGAGCGCTCAAATCCTCGAATGCCTTGCAGAATCTGGTGGGGCAAACAGCTTCGTCGGGACTGACCGCGCAGGGGCAGAGCACGACGGACTCCAGTCTGGCGACGACCTTTGGGGCCGAAGTGGTGGATGTACTGCCCAATGGGATGTTGATAGTGCAGGCGACGCGGCAGTTGACCTTCTCTGAGCAGACGCAACTGATCACGCTGCGCGGGCTGGTGCGCCCCGAGGACGTGAGCAACCAGAATCAGGTGCTGTCGACGGCCATGACCGACCTGGAGCTGGATGTCACGGGCAAGGGCATCGTGAGCGATTCGACCTACCGGCAAAATCCGCTGGTGCGGTTCTTGGAAAGGCTGCTGGTGTTTTAACAGGGGTCAGGGTTCAGGGCTCAGGGTTCGGATATGGCGTTGCGAGTTGCGCGTTCGTTTGGGCTGAAGCGAAGGTCACGCCAGGCGTTCTGGTGGTGGCTGGCGGTCGCTGTGGCATCGCTCCTGGCGATGACCGAACTTCGTCCCGAAGAGCCGGGGCGAAGTTCGCGGATCAAGGACGTAGCCACCATCGAAGGAATTCGCGACAACCAGCTGGTCGGTTATGGGCTGGTGGTTGGGCTGCGGGGCACGGGAGACAGCTCGCAGACGGTGTTTCCCGCGCAGACGCTCGTCTCGGCATTGCAGCGCATGGGGATTACGATCCCGCAGACGGGATCGAACAGCGCCAGCAACATGCAGGTGAAGAACATGGCGGCGGTATTTGTGGTGGCCATGCTGCCGCCGTTCAGCCGGCCGGGCTACAAGGTGGACATAACCGTCTCGTCGGCCGGCGATGCACGCTCGATCGAGGGCGGCATCCTGCTGATGACGCCGCTCTACGGCCCGGACGGGCAAATCTATGCGCAGGCGCAGGGGGCGCTGGTGCTGGGCGGCTACATAGCGACGGCGGGGGGCAATACGAAACAGATGAACCACCCCACTACTGCGCGGATTCCTGGGGGCGCGATTGGTGGAGCGGCCGGTTCCCTTCGATTTGAAGCAGATGCGCACCGTAAGCGTGGTGTTGAACGACGCCGATTTTCATACTGCGGAGCAGATGGCGGCGGCAATTGACAAGACTCTTGGCTCGGCGCGGGCGCATGCAGTTGACAGCCGTAGAGTGGAGATATCCGTCAAAGACGGCGAGGACACGGCGGAGTTGCTGGACAAGGTGGAAGAGGTGGAGATTGAAGTTTACCCAAGGGCGCGGGTGGTGGTGAACGAGCGCACCGGGACGGTAGTGATCGGGGGCACGGTGCGGCTGCAACCGGTGTCGATTTTGCATGGGGGATTGAGTGTGAACGTGATCTCCAGGGTCGAGGTATCGCAGCCGAATGCGATGTCCTCGGGCACGACGCAGGTTGTACAGCAGACCACGGTGCAGGCGCAGGATAAGCCGGTGAACGAGATCGACCTGAAAGAGGGCGCGACCGTGGAGGATTTGGTACAGCAATTGCAGCGAACCGGGGCAGGAGCGCGAGACGTGATCTCGATCCTGCAGGCGATGAAGGAGGCCGGCGCGCTGGAGGCCGACCTGGAGGTGTTATAAGACAAGGACTAAGAGGTGCTATAAGCCAAGGGACTAAGAGGATGCAGGTTGGGTTGATGAGCGGAGAGGCGGTAACGGGGCAGGGCGGAGATGCGCCGCAGCCGCGGCTGGTGCGGGCCGCGCACGAGTTTGAAGGACAGATGATGAAGGAGTTGCTGAAGCCGATGACGGGCGGCGACGCGCTGACAGGCGCGGAGGACGGTGATTCGGACTCGGGCGCCGGGTCGGAAGGAGCATTGGGTGAGTTTGCATCGGAGGCGCTGGGGCAGGCGTTGAGCCAGCGCGGTGGATTTGGCATTGCCGACAAGATTGTGAAAGAACTCTCACATTCAGGTCGCCAACACGGGGGTGCGAAGGTAACCGGAAACTTGCACGGCAATACCGTGATGAGAGCTTCTGAATGACTAAAGTGATGAGTCATGAGGCCGATAGACAGAGCAGAGAGTAAGGTGTGAGGAGCAAAGGGTATGGATATTCGCAATAGCCTGGATGGATTGAAGTCGCTGCTGGGGGTGAATCCCACTGCGCCTTCCGCACCGCAGAGCAAGAGCGCGGCTGCCACGGCCGCGGCCGGCAGCGCGCTCGACAGCGATCGCGCGACATTGAGCAGTGCGGGAAGTGAGGTGTCGCAGGCGGTTTCGGAAGAGGGCGTGCGCACGGAGAAGGTCGCATCGATCCAGGCGGCGCTGGCTGCGGGAACGTACAGCGTGTCTGCGTCGGCTGTGGCCTCGAAGATGGTGGACGCCATGCTGGGCGGGCAGTAGGCGCGGGAAGGCAGGGCAAGGGCTTCATGGAGGAGTTTCGGGAGCAGCCGGCGAGGCGTCGAGCGGCAGGATCCGGAGCTGAAGGAGCTGGTGGCGGAGGCCTCGCGCGCGCTGGCGCGCCTGGATACGGCACGGCTGGAGGAGTTGGCGCTCTCGTGCCAGGCGCTGAACCGCGAGCGATGGCGCCGGGAAATGCGGGTCTGATGCGCGCAGGCAACTGGCGCAGCAGGCGCGGGAGGCGGCGGCCGATATGGCGGTGTTTGCGCGGGTGCTGGATGCGACGCGGGCCAATCTGCACGTGATGAGCCGGCTGCGGGAGCTGCGGATCGGGGCGCCTGGAGTACAGCGAGCGGCAGGCGCGCGGCGGCATGGAAGCGGAGGCCGGGCATGGGGACCATTAACTCCGCATTGAGCTTGACATCGGGGGCGCTGGATGCCGATCAGGCGGCTCTGAGCGTGGTGGCCAACAACGTGGCCAACGCCAACACCACCGGTTATACGGAGGAGACTCCGAACTGGCAGGAGAATCAGCCGATCGAGATCGGCGGGATTTCGGTAGGCGACGGAGTGACGGAGACCGGCGCGACCTCGCAACGGGACCGCGTGCTGGAGGAGCGGCTGGATCAGCAGCAGCAATTGGCATCGGCATCGAGCACGCGGCTGACGGCGCTTGACAACATCCAGGCGCTGTTTACGCCGGATTCAGGCTCGTCCAGTTCGACGGCAGGCGACATCGGCAGCGACATTACGAGTTTCTTCGACTCGTTTTCGTCGCTGGAGAGCGATCCGACCGACAACGCGCTGCGCGAGCAGGTGCTTTCGTCGGCATCGACGCTGGCTGGAGACATTTCGAGCGCGGCGAGCAGCCTGAATTCGCAAAGCGCGGCGCTGGATCAGGAGGCAATCGGGCGTAGTGAGCCAGGTGAACTCGCTGACGAGCTCCCTCGCGCAATTGAATCTTGAAATCCAATCGACTTCGCCGGATAGCGATGCGGGAACGCTTGAGGACCAGCGGCAACAGGATCTGAGCCAGCTTTCGCAACTGGTAGGGATCAACCAGGTGACGACGGAGAACAATGGCCTCTCGATCACAACGACATCCGGGCAATTGCTGGTTTCGGAAGGGCAAAACTTCCAATTGACCACGGGAATGGTGAACGGAGTGACGGACTTTTTCCTGGGCGGAACCGATATCACCTCGCAATTGGCGACAGGCGGCGGGCAATTGGGAGGGTACCTGACAGCGCGGGACCAGGACATTCCCGGCGCGCTTAGCTCGCTCGACCAGCTGGCGTACAGCATCTCCACCGAGGTGAATGCGCAAAACAACGCGGGAATCGACCTCGATGGCAACAACCGGCAACGTTGCGAGTCCGCTCTACATGTTCAGCGAGCCCGCGCAGGTGGCCGGCAGCGCGGCCAGCATGAGCGTAGTGATGACTGATCCCAATCAGATTGCCGCGGCTGGATTTGGCGATGGGACGGGCGACAATTCGAATGCGACGGCAATGGCGAATCTGGCCGGCCAGTCGATTGTCAGCGGCCAGACGCCGATCAATTACTACTCCAACTTTGTTTCCACGCTGGGGTCGACGGTGTCAGAGGTGCAGACCGAAAACACGGCGCAGAATGCCTCGGTGACACAACTGCAGACACAGAACAATGCGCTCTCTAGCGTGAATCTGAACGATGAGGCGGCGGCGATGTCGACCCTGGAGAGCAGCTATCAGGCGGCCTCGCAGGTGTTCACGCTTCTGAATACGATCATGGCTTCGGCGCTGAACCTGGGCGATCAGACGGCGGTGTCGTAATGCCAGCTTCTAGCTACTAGCTTCTAGCTGTAAGCCGTACGTTCTGCTGCAAGGTTTGATGTTATATCCGGAACTCTACGAGAAACGCTGATGCGAAAGGCAGAAGCGCCGTGAGCTAAATGCGAGAAGCTAGCGGCTAGGAGCTGTCTTAAGATGCGAGTGGATCCCTCTTACATTACGAATCTGGTAAGCTCGCTCGATCAGACGCAGGCGAACGAGCAGCAATTGAGTTCGGAGTTGTCGAGCGGCGTGAGCATCACCTCTCTCAGCCAGAATCCAGTGGGCTCGGGAGAGAATGTGTTGCTGCTCAACCAGATTCAGCAGGACGATTCGTTTACGCAAAGCTCGAGCCTGGTGACGGGCCAGTTGCAGGTGGCCGATTCGCGCTTTGGGCAGCGTGGTGAGCGAGCTGACGCAGGCTATTTCGCTGGCCACGAGCGCTAATAACGGAACCATGAACGCGAGTGACGTGCAATCGATCGGGAATCAGATTTCGGGAATTCTCGACGAGGTGCAGTCGCTGGCCAATACCAGCTATCAGGGCCAGTACATCTTTTCCGGCGGGCAGACGGACACCGCGCCGTTTACCACGTCGTCGGCTGCCTCACCTGCCGTGACCACTTACAACGGCGGCGAGGACGTGAATTATCTTGAGATGCCCAACGGCCAGAAGATCCAGTTGAATGTGCCAGGCGACCAGATTTTTCTGGGCAGCGGCACGAACAGCGTTTTTGGGGCGCTCAATGCGCTGGTGGCCGATTATTCGAGCGGCACAGTCAACACCGGGCAGGCGGTCAGCGATACCGAGGCATTGAATACGGCGTTGAACTACGTTTCCGAGCAGCGCGTGACGATCGACAACTCGATCACGCAAATCAGTACGGCATCGAGTGCGGTGACGCAGCAGCAGACGCAGTTGACCACGGCGCAAACCGACCTGATGCAGGCGGACCTTCCTACTATTTCCACGCAGCTTTCGCTGGCCGAGACACAGCAGACGGCTCTTGAAGATGTGATCGCCCAACTGGAATCGACGTCGAACAATCTGTTCAACAAGCTGCAGCCGTGACGGACAATTTGAGATTTCTTTTTTGTCTCATTGAGCCATTGGCGGCTGACTCATCACTCGTTGCATCGATCTTCGGTTGGCGCGGGGTGAAAATCGACTTTTGTGGAATCCGGCGCCAATCGCCGGTAGGGAAGTTTGTTCAGGGCGGTTGCGGCCATTTGCATGCCATAAAGAATTCGTCCGCCACGGCGAGGATCGAGTTGCCCGGAGGCAATCGCATTCATCACATCTGTCAGGCCAATCTGGAGCGCGTTCTTGTTGTCGAGAACGGGCAGCTTGATGGGAGAATTTGGCGGCCGGCGCCGGTCTTGCGGCTGGTGAAGGCGGGCGTGGTAGTAGCAATAGGCCGACTTCCGCATAGCCGGCGAATGGCAGGTGGCGCCCGTGGGCATCCTATGACGACAGTTCCGGACCATGGGTATCTCTCCTCGCCCCCCGCCCCCCTGTGCAAGCATTCTGCGGAGAAGCCCTTCGTTTTCAACTGGTTAGCGAGCAACTCAAGCTCTAACTTCTGCTGCCCATTGGAGTTCGGTGCAGCTTGTTGAAAGCAATGGAGTTAAGCTCCTGACGGGTCCCATGCTCAGGAGCCCGTTCGCTCAATTTGCCTATGCGAAGAGAATAGCTCGATTCGAGGAAATACTGCGCAAAGTTTTGACACATGCAAGTGATTGATTCGCGAGTCACTTGCGAAGGAATGTTGCGGCGGGCGTATTGACTTTTGTAACAGCCAAGACGCTAATGATTAACGCCCTGGTCGGCGGCGATCAGGTGATTTCGGCGCTATCAGGACTGTCGACCGGCGCCATGTCCGATGACGACTCGTCGCAGGTGCGCGTTGCATGTCTTGGTAACGCGGCTGACTCTGCCCCTGAAGTACAAAAACAGAACCACCCCACCGATTCGCGGCTATTACAGGGTCACGCCATCTCCAATTGACGGTTTGGCGGCGACTCGCCCGCATCAAGGTTAGCGTCTCCGGCGCGGATGCGTTCGCCAAGTTGCCGAAGACGTAACCTTCAGGAGGCAATGCTACCTTAGGGCGCAGGTTGGGGAGTCGGTTCTGATGGTTTCGATTGAGCAAAGCATGCGAATTGGTGCGCCCATTCAGCGATGCTTCGACCTCTCCCGGAGTATTGAGGTGCACCTGCTGGGCGCGGAGCAGACTGGTGAGCAAGCCGTGGGTGGCCTTACCACGGGCCTTATCGGACCGAACGAGTTCGTAAGGTGGCGAGCCATTGTACCTAGGCGTTTGGCAGCATTTACCAGCAAGATCACGGCGTTCGACTCCCCAACCTATTTCAGGACACAATGATTGAAGGTGCGTTCAAGTTCTTCCAACATGATCACTTCTTTTTGGCAGCCTCTGAAAGCCAAACGGAGATGAAAGATCGACTCAGATTTGCGGCTCCGCTATCAGTCTTCGGGATAATCGCGGAGCATCTGTTCCTCAAGCATTACATGGATAAGTTTCTAAGACACCGCAACGAAATCATTAGGCAGGTGGCTGAATCTGATTCTTGGCAGGATTTCATCTTCGCGAAGTGACTGGTTTGGTACTGTCCGGTTTGCCGGTGATGCATCCAGAACTGCAGGCAGGGCAGCACGGCGATCATCCGTCACTAAACGCGAACAAACTTCGGGCAGGGTATACTGCTGCTGCGAAGAGGCGCGTCGACCATGATGGACATCTGGCAGAGCCTACTCTCCTTGATTTGTATGGGGGTCGCCGTAGTTGCTGCTTACTTTATCTTCCGCGTTGGTAGGCGGACCGTAATGCCCCGTGCACCGCTGTTCATCGTTTGCTTCCTCCCGTTCCTTTATCTAGGAATCGTGAGTTTACCCATAGCGTTGCCGGGCCTCTTCGGGCATCTACTGGCCACTCGGTGTGGGCAGACCCATGCCTCCGCCAAAGCTGAACGCCGTTCAGGTCGGAGGAACTTGGTGGTTTGTTCGCTGGCGAGACCCAATTCAAGCAGCGTTTTCCTGGGTGTTTCTGGTCGGTGTCCGTTGGGCGCTGCTCAAAATCGTCCAGCGTCGGGCGAGAAGACTGAATGTGTTCTGTCTTTGTCTGGCAGTGGTTTTGATAATAGTCTCGTTTTTCCTTTACGCCTTTCACGTGCTACCCATTCTGCGTATAGCTCACAAACCCAAATGGCGCGGCCATTCGCGGCGTCGACGGTCGAATCGTCGGCTACCCGGAAGTTACTTCGCTGATGAGAGAATTGCCGCCGACGGCGCTTCTCGATTCAGCACAAGAAACCAAGCGTGATTTTCAGCGCGTTACTGTTATTGAACTTGGAGCGCATTCGAGACCTGGGGCACCCGTTGTGGTGGGAAAAACCAAAATCCCCCGATAAGTTGAAGGTCGTGCTTTCCCACATCTCAAAATCGAGTTGTGGGGCACCTATTGTGGTGGGAAAACGAACATCCCCGAATCAGGGCTACCAGCCAGATGCCGGTTCGGTTTGATAGGACTGGAACCGCCGTTCGGCGCCGGCGCGCGCGTATGCATCGTTCAAAGCCCGTGTCTCATGGGGCTAAAGCCCGCGAGTATACTGGCCCTTCCGGCACGATTAAGTCGTGCCCTTTCAGGGCCGGTGACTTGTTATGGCGCCGGCAAGCTACGCGGACCGAGGGGCCTTCTCTATACTCAACCAGAGGATTTTCCTTGTTCGCTTGGCTGCGGTATATCTGGAATGCGACGCGTGGGCACAGGCTGGCTCCGTGGCGGAGCGAATACCTGCGCTGGCGCGTGGAGACCTATTCGGGCCAGCGAGCTGAGACGCTGACTGCCAGTAGCATGCTTCGTTTTGTTTGGTCTATGCGAGGGGAGTTGATGCGCTTTCTCGTCTGGGCAGGCCGACTGAAACGCGAGGCGCGGAAGACAGGGAACAGGGAGCGGGGAATAGAGAATAGGGATCAGAATTAATGATGAGATTCAGGCTTCCTCTCGCTTTTTCACTACTTATTTTTCTGCCCTTCCTGGTTGCTATCGCGAGCGCGCAGCAACTGCCTCCAGCTGAGCCTCCCAAGCCGATGCCCGGTGCGCAAACCGAAGCCCCGAGTCTACGGGTGACGACTACTGAAGTGCTGGTGCCGACTTTGGTAGAGAAACGCGGCGGCGGCATTCTCTACGGCCTGAAGCCAGATGATTTTGTGCTGGAAGACAACGGCGTGGCCCAGAAGATTCGTGTGCAGGAGGAAATGGACACGGCGCCGGTGGCGCTGGTGGTGGCCGTGGAACTGGGCGGCGTAAGCGTGCTGGAGTTTGACAAGCTGGCCAAGATGGGGCCGTTGCTCGATGTGTTTCTATCGGACCCGCGCAGCCAGGTGGCGCTGGTGGGATTCGATTCCGTACCGCACTTGATTGAGGACTACACGCACTCCGGCGACGAGGTGAACGTGGAGTTGCAGCACCTCGAACCCGGCGACGGCGGCGCGGCCATTCTGGACACCGTGAATTACGGCGTGACTCTGCTGGAGACGCAGCCCAAGGAGTTTCGCCGCGTTCTGCTGCTGATCAGCGAGGAGCGCGACCACGGCAGCAAGCACACCAAGCCGGTGCAACTGATTCGCAAGATCGGCGAGTCGGATGTGCTGGTGCTGAGTGTGTCGTTTTCGCCCGCGCTGGCGGAGTTGGGACATGATGTGAAGGACTCCGAACCCGACCAGGCTACGATGAGCATGGTTTCGGCGCTGGTGATGGCGGTGAAGGCATTCAAGAGAAATGTGGCCAAAGAAGTAGCGGAGATGAGCGGCGGCGAGTACACAACGTTTATTGGCGACAAGCGGTTCGAGGCGCGTGTGCTGGGCGCGGCGAGAGACGCGCGCAACCGCTATCTGATTACCTTCAGCCCGTCGGATCCGACTCCTGGGTTGCATACGATTCGCGTGCGGACGGCACAGGATTACGGCGCGCGGATTGTGGCGAGGGCGAACTACTGGCTGGATGCACAGCAAAGCAGTGGGCAGTGATCAGTGGTCAGAAATACAGGGAACAAGGGACCAAGGGGACGAGGGAACGAGAAGGCAGGGATCGAGGGGCTCGCGGGCGGCGAGTTAGCGAGTTGGCAAGTTAGCCAGTTGGCGGGATTGAGCGGCGCCAGTGGGCAAGTTCGTAACAAGCTCCAAAGCTGGTTGCGCGAATTCTGACAGGCAACATAGATACCTTCTTTGGGGGTTTGAACCACAGTTTACCGTTACGGCATTTTCGGAATCAACGTAGACTTTTCAAGAAACGTGCGAAGTGGCTTTTTCTTGAGGAAAAAGCCACTTGAAGGGCGTGCTTTCGGTCTACAGCATTCCGAAAATGCTATAGATCTTTCGGCACGGGTCAATCCGTACCCGTCAAAACCAATTGATACAACCCAAGGCCAATTTGGAGCGCGTTGAAGATGAAGAGTTTGAAGCGTGATTCCTCAGGCGCCCCGGGTTTCCTCGCGGGCAGGCGTTCATGGTACTCTCACAATAGACACTGAGAAGTGGACCTGAGAGAAAAAGAGGAGTAATTCACGCCGTGCTGGCGACTCAAAAGAAGACAGACCTGATTGAACGCTTCCGCACCCACGAGACGGACACCGGATCGCCGGAGGTCCAGATCGCGATTCTGAGCGAGCGGATAAGCGACCTGACCGAGCACTTTAAAACCCACAAGAAAGATCACGCTTCCCGGCGTGGGTTGTTGATGCTGGTCAGCAAGCGCCGCCGCTTGCTGGATTACCTGAAGACGCACGATACGGATCGCTATCGCGATGTGATCGGCAAACTCGGTATCCGCAAATAATCAGAAAGCAAACATTGAACCGGAAGCACCCAGACCGGACCTTGGTCACGGTCCTTTTCCGACTCGGAACACCGGACCAAAAACGCACCTGGCTTACTACCACCACTGCCGGGGCCTGCGCACAGGTATCGGCGAAGCGCGCTTCCTTGCGCTTTTTCCGCACAAGTTTCCCAAGCGAACAAAATGAAACGAGGACATTATGTCTACTAAGCATGAAGTAGCCGTCGAGCTTACCGGCGGCAAACGGCTGGTGTTTGAGACCGGCCGCATGGCCAAGCAGGCCTCTGGCGCCGTACTGGTGACCACGGGCGAAACCGTTGTTCTGGCAACCGCAGTGGCCTCTCCCGACCCCAGGGAAGGGATCGATTTCTTTCCGCTCACGGTGGATTACCGCGAGTACACTTACGCCGGCGGACGCATTCCGGGCGGATTTATCAAGCGCGAGGGCCGGCCGAGCGAGAAGGAAATTCTCACCTGCCGGCAAATCGACCGCCCCCTTCGTCCGCTCTTTCCCGACGGCTTCCGCAACGAAACCCAGTTGATTGCGCTGGTATTTTCTGCCGACAAGGAAAACGACCCCGACGTAATCGGCATTAACGCCGCCGCCGCGGCTCTAGCGCTCTCCGACATTCCTTTTGGCGCGACGGTAGGAGCGGTGCGCGTGGGTCGCGTGAACGGCGAGTTTGTGGTGAATCCCACCTACGAGGAACGCGCGGCGACGACAGTGAACATTATGGTTGTGGGCCACAAGGACGGCATCGTGATGATCGAGTCGGGCGCCAAAGAGGAGACCGAAGAGGTGATCCTGGGCGCGATCGAGTTTGCTCACGTCGAGATCAAAAAGATTGTGGCTGCGATTGAAGAACTGGTTGGCAAAGCCGGCAAACCGAAGCGGGCCTTCACGGCACCGGAGTTCGACGAAGCCTATTACGCAGAGCTCAAGGCAAAGGTCGGCGACCGGCTGAGCGATGCGCTGGACACGAAGACCCACGGCAAGACGGAGAGCTACGCGCTGATCAAGCAGATCAAAGACGAGTTGGCCGCTGGACTTCCTGCAGACGAACCGGAAGCGAAAAAGAAGCTGGCGCATTATTATGAGCACCTGCGCGAGCGCCTCTTCCGCGAGCAGGTGACCAAGGAGCGCATCCGTCCGGATCGCCGTGCGTTCGACGAGATTCGGCCTATCACGATTGAGACCACCGTGCTGCCGCGGACGCACGGCTCGGCGCTGTTTACGCGCGGAGAGACGCAGGCTCTGGTGACGGTCACGTTGGGAACCAGCGATGACGGCCAGCGTTTGGAGAGCTATGAAGGAGAGCAGCGGAAGAATTTCATGCTCCACTACAATTTTCCGCCGTTCAGCGTGGGCGAAACCGGCCGCATGACCGGCGTAGGCCGGCGCGAAGTGGGACACGGAGCCCTGGCGGAGCGCGCGATCAGCGCGGTTTTGCCGAGCGTGGAGGAGTCGCCCTACTCGATCCGTATCGTCTCGGACATTCTCGAGTCCAACGGCTCCTCGTCGATGGCCTCGGTGTGCGGGGCGAGCCTGGCGCTTTTCGACTCGGGCATCGCTTTGAAAGGTGCAGTGGCCGGAGTGGCGATGGGCCTGGTGAAGGAGGGCGACGATTACGCCATTCTGACCGACATTGCGGGAGCGGAAGACCACTACGGCGATATGGATTTCAAAGTGGCCGGAACGCGCAAGGGCATTACTGCGCTGCAGATGGACATCAAGATCGGCGGCCTGACACGCGAGATTCTGCAACAGGCGATGGAACAGGCGCGGCGGGGACGGTTGTTCCTGCTGGACAAGATGGACGCGGTGTTGGACGGACCGCGCGTGGAGCGGTCGAAGTACGCGCCGCGCATTGAGACCGTCATGATTCCGACGGACAAGATCCGCGACCTGATTGGCAAGGGCGGCGCGACCATTCGCGGCATTATCGAGCAGACCGGCGCCAAGATCGACGTGGATGACACGGGCCGCGTGAGCGTGGCTTCGAGCGATGCCGAGGGCCTGAAGATGGCTTTGGCTATGATCGGCAACATCACTGCGGTTCCCGAGATCGGCAAGACGTACCTGGGCAAGGTGGTGCGCATCGCCGAGTTTGGCGCGTTTGTGGAACTTTTTCCGGGCACGGACGGCTTGCTGCACATTTCCGAGATCGCGGAACATCGCGTGAAGGAGGTCAAGGACGAACTGCGCGAGGGCGATCAGGTGATGGTGAAGGTTCTGGCCATCGAAGGCAATCGCATCAAGCTTAGCCGCAAAGCGCTCATCAGGGAGCAGAAGGCGAAGCTGGCGCATTCGACACCGGAAGAGACCGAAGAGGTGGATATCGCCGCACCGGCGGCACCGGCGGCGGCGGTCGCGCCTGCCCGTCCTCGCCATGAGTTCGACGATCGCCAGCCCAGTTCAAACCAGAGCACCATTCTCATCGAGGGCGGAGACGAATTCGATGCAGAAGGCGGCGAGGAGTTCGACGAGGAGAGCGAACCAAATTTCAACCGCGTGGATGGGGCGCCAGCTCCGAGCGGTCAACCGACGGGCGGGGGGCGTCCTCCAGCGGCTAACAACAACCGGCGCCGCCGTAGGCGCAGGCCCGGCGGGCCCGGTGGACGCGGACCTGGCGGCGGGCAGCGGTAATGCGAAACTGAGCTTCAATGAGAATGCCCGGACGTTAAGTCCGGGCATTCGTGTCTTGGTTTTCTCAAGCGCGGTGGTCGCCGCGGGCAAGACGGAGATTGGGTTTCTTTATCTTGCGATTGGCAAACCTATCTGGGCGTCACCCGCTGAGAATGGCCCCAAGGAGAAGGAACGGGGGAATTCTTCCGCGCCACTGTTCCTGGAAACGTGCTTGCCGGCGTACATTCTGAGGTCGGCCGCGATGCACAGGGATTCGGCATCCGATGCGTCTTGAGGAAAGACCGCAATGCCCACGGTGGCGCCGACGTGCACCATGTGTCCTTCCAATTGAAAGGGGTTGTCGAGGAGTTGAGTCAGAGAATGGCCCACGCGCGCGGCCTCTTCAGGGTTCGTAGGCTCCTCCAGGATCACAGAAAATTCGTCGCCCCCGGTGCGGGCCACCGTGTCGGAGCGACGCACACGGCCCACGAAGATGTCACTTACGCGCTTGAGCAGTTGGTCGCCGATGTGATGCCCGACAGTGTCGTTGACCTGCTTGAAATGATCCAGATCAACCAAGAGCAGAGCGGCCTGCGACCCGGTGCGCCGGGCGCGCTCAAGTGCGCTGGTCAAACGGTCCTGAAAGAGGCGGCGGTTGGGCAGCCCGGTCAATTCGTCATGCAGAGCGAGGTACTTGTTGTCTTCGATCTGATCTTCAAGAAGCAGCAGAATCATGCCCACGGCAACCAAATATTTGGGCAGATTCCAGACCTCGCTCTCGATATGGAAGTTGGGGAAAAATGCGAAGAGAAGCGGCCCGACAACGAAGACGGCTGCCCAGGCAAAGAACCCCGCGATGGTGATGAAGGCCCCGGCAGTGGCGCGCCAATAGGCACACAGGCAATGGATGAAGCAGCCGAAGTAGACGGCAAACAACACGGCATTGAGTGCAAGGGACGTGCCATAGCCGGGCCGGTTTTGAAAGATCAGGAGGAAGATCGAGAGAGCTGCGTAGAGGGCGGCAATGGTCCAGCGGAGCGGATGAGTGAACCGGGGCAGCGCCAGGAGCACGACGGCGAGGGGCAGGATGCCGAACAGGGCGGCCGCCAGCACCAGAGCCCAAAATGCAGCGGGATTGAAGGTGTTAAGGCCAAGATAGAGGACATTGATTCCAAACAGCACGGCAAGCATCCAGTAGCTTGAGGTTCGCTTGCGGTAGGGAATCGAGGCCCACATGAAGAGCACGCCCGCACAGACCAAGGCGGCCGTGCCAACAAAGTTTGCCACATCACTCCAATGCCCGGGCGCGTGCAGGAACATGAAAGCGAAAAAATGGAGGACGATCATCAACCAGCCAATGAGCCAAACGCCGGAAACGGAATTGCGCCCAAATTTGGCCACAGAGACAAAGGCCACGGTTAAAAGCGCGACTGCGCCAACATCCGGAAGTTTGCTCCAATCCACCAAGGCTACCTCAATCGAGCCGATGCACGCTTGCCGTACCGTCGACTAGGGATAGGATCGGTGATCTTTCAAAAAAAAGCGATAACCCTTTTGTTGAATCCCTAGGTAACGTTTGTGCAGACTTGAGTAATATTACTGCGAATGTTTCTCGGAAAAACCGAATTTTGCGACAAAAGCCATCGAAGGTAACCGGGCAAGCGGACATCCAAGTCCCAGGGCGGACGCGAAGATGGGCTTGCGGCTCGCGGAATATGCGGCCTTACGGGGATCTGCAAGGGCACGAATCGATTTTTGAAGCAGTCGCGCTGTGAAGGAAGTCCGAGACCTTGCCGATAGAGATGAATGATTCGCCCGCGCGGGAGTGCGCCGCACAGCGCTTGCTTTGGGGGGCCAATGATCTCATTGAAAAAGTACCTCGATTCGCAGCCTGTGGGCCGATTCGCGGAGGCCGTGCCCGACGAGCGGGATTTGCTCATCGCGGTCATCGATGCGTATGGTTCTGCCTTGCTGGAGATGGGCAATTGCAGCTTGGACGCCTGCCCGGGGCTGGGAGACGTTCTGAAGAGGAATCTGGGCGAACTGAGGACGGGCCTTTCACCCGCCATGAGTTGCGAAACGCTTGCGGCGACCGATAGCGGCGTGCTGGAACGATTGCGCGTATGGGGCCGGGACACTGCGAAGCACTATCAGCAGAAAGCCTGCGAGGTGAAAGAACTGTTGCTGGTGATGGCCCGCACCGCTGAATCAGTGAGCGCGCGCGATCAGCGCTGCGCCGGACAGATGAGCGCGGTGACGGAACGGCTTAAGGCGATTGCGAGCCTGGAAGACCTGACCGGGATTCGCGCCTCGATCGAGAAGAGCGCGATGGAGTTGAAGACATCGATCGACCGCATGACGGCGGAAGGGAAAGAGGCTCTGGAGCATCTGCGGGAGCAGGTAGCAAGTTATCAATCCAAGCTGGAGGAGGCTGAAGAGATCGCTTCGCGCGATGCACTGACGGGATTGAGCAGCCGCCTGTATGTGGAGAGCCAGATCGAGAAGCGCATTGCAATCGGCTCTGCATTTTGCGTGGCTCTTATCGACATCGATGGTTTTAAAAAGGTGAACGACTGTTATGGGCACCTGACCGGCGATGAATTGTTGAAGCAGTTTGGCGCCGAGTTGAGGTCTGCCTGCCGCGCCACGGACCTAATTGGGCGGTGGGGCGGTGACGAGTTCATTCTGCTCTACGATTGCGGCCTGGCAGAAGCCGAAGCGCAAACTGAGCGCCTGCGCAAATGGATCTGCGGCAACTACGAAGTTAAGGGGAAATCGGGCGCATTGAAGCTGCGTGTGAATGCATCGATCGGTCTGGCGGCGCACGCGGCTGGCGAGGAAATGAAGGAACTTGTGGCGCGGGCCGATGCCGGCATGTATGAACAGAAAGCGGCTTCGCGAGCCCAAATGGCTTAATGTGATGGATCGCGAGTGCCGGAAATCGCACTTTCTGCATGAGATTGCGCGGCTGAATTCACCTCTTCTTTTTTTCTGTGTCCACCGTCACAGGTCAGCGTTCATCTGCCTTTACAAGGGCTCCCGATTCGAGCAAGCCCGTTTCTGGAATCGCTTCCCAATCTTTTCTCGCTCCTCACTTGAGTTCCTCTGCCACACGCGGGAAGGTCGAGGTGTGCGGTGCTTAAAAGGAACTAAAGCACGCGCGGAAGCAGAAGGGAGTGGGCGCTGGGTGTTGAGCGCTCCGCGGAAGAGAGAGAAAGGCTCATATGAGATTACTCATCGCCGAAGACGACAAGGCCCTGGGACAGTTTTTGAGCCGCGGGCTGGAGGCCGATGGATATCGGATTCGTCTGGCCTACGATGGCGCTGCGGCTGTGGAGGCGTTTCGTCAGGAGATGCCGGATCTGACGATTCTCGACCTGAACATGCCAGTCAAGGACGGCGAGCAGGTGCTTTCGGAGGTTCGCGTGCTGGATGCTGATCTGCCGGTGCTGGTGCTGACGGGAAGGCAAGAGGTTGACACGCGCGTGCGTTGCTTCGATCGCGGCGCCGATGACCTGATGACGAAGCCTTTCAGCCTGCACGAGCTGCGGGCGCGCTGCCGGGCGCTGTTGCGCCGCAAGCGGGAGACGCGGCTGCAGTTGCGCGCGGGCGACCTGGAACTGGACCGGCTGGACCACTCCGCCAAGCGCGGCGGCCGGCCGGTCGTCTTGACCAACAAGGAATTTGCCTTGCTCGAACATCTGCTGCTCAACCGCGGCCAGTGCGTTTCGCGAGTCGAGCTGCTGGATTCGGTGTGGAATCTGGAGCCGGCGCAGACCACCAACATTGTGGACGTGTATGTGAATTATCTTCGCCGCAAACTTGCGGATCCACCGCCGGGGCACCTGATCCGTACGGTGCGTGGGCAGGGCTACATGGTGCCCTCGGAGGCGGAATTGGCGCTTACCGTGCCTGTAGCCGTTCGCGCCGGCGCCATGGAGGCTTTGCCCGCACCTCCGGCGATAGCCGCAACGTAGCGACCGCTTATCCGCTGAGCATATTCACTCTCGTCCGCGATGAGGAGACCATCATGCAGTCCTTTCCGGTTCCGGTACCTCCAGCCAATACACGCATCCGGCCGCGCACCGCGCTGGTAACCAGCGCCGACCGCAGCTTTCGCCAACGGCTCACGCAGGTGCTTGCCGGGCTGCGCTGGGAGGTTCGTGAAGCCGAAGGTGGCGCCTCGGCCTGGGCCCAGGCCGAGGCCGCAGCTCCCGAGGCAATGATCGTCGACTCGTGGCTGCCCGATCTCGCTCTGAGTGAATTCTTGAGCGACTTCAGGGAACGCTTTTCTGAGGTGGATTTGGTGACCGCGGAAGGGTCTCAAGCCCAGGAGAGCCCACGCGGCCCTTATCGTCAAGAGCTGCTTTACGCCCTGCGACGCAGCCAGGAGACCGACACTGCGGCCTGGACTTCTGCCCCCGCGTTCGCCTCGCTCGATCCGGCGGCGGAGCGGCCGCAGCCTTCACCGCAGACGGAATCCTCAACCACAGCGGCTGCGGCTTCGGCGTCGAGGCCAATTCCCATTGCCATTGCCATTCCCATTCCCATTCCATTGACCGTGCCGAAAAGCTCGTCGAAGACATTACCGATCCGGCCCGGCCCGACCGTTCCCGGAGCCGAACTTGGCTCCGGAGATCGGTTGCCGGAGCTGATCGGCAATGCCGCGTGCATGCTCGAGGTCAGCCGCCGTGTGCGGCTGGTCGCTCCGCGGATAACGCCGGTGCTCATCGAAGGGCCAACCGGCTCAGGCAAAGAACTGGTGGCGGAGGCGCTGCACCGTCTCTCGACGCGCAGCCGCAGACCGTTTGTCGCCATCAATTGCGCGGCCATTCCCGAGGCGCTGCTGGAAGCGGAGCTTTTTGGCCACACGCGCGGCGCGTTTACCGGCGCCGTGCAGGGCCGCACGGGGCGCATCGAGTCCGCCGACGGGGGAACTCTGTTTCTGGACGAGATCGGCGAGATGCCGCTGGGCCTGCAATCCAAACTGTTGCGCTTCGTCGAGTGCGGAGAGCTGCAGCGGGTGGGCGACAACGAGACCGTGAAGGTGGATGTGCGTATTATCGCCGCCACGCACCAGCCGCTGGCCTTGCACGCCCAAAACGGGGGCTTCCGCTCCGATCTTTACTACCGGCTGGCGGTCTTTCTCATTCGCACTCCGGCGCTGGCCGAACACGGCGAGGATCTGACGCTGCTCGTCGATCATTTCCTCCAGCAGTTGGGCCGGGAGGCGCCGGTGAAGCGCGTGGACGAGTGGGCCATGGCCAAGCTCGCCGCGCACGACTGGCCAGGCAATGTCCGCGAGCTCGAGCATGTATTGGAGCGCGCCGTGATTCTTGCCGGAGAGGACCCGGTTCTGACTTCGCGGGAGATCGACTTCGGGCTTTCGGTGAATTGACTTGGGCGCGGTTGGCATGGTCAGCGCCGGGGCAGGATGCACTGTGCGAGGAGGTTCCGATGAGCATGGAGATCGAAACGCAGCTGAGCGACCAGATTGCCCGCTATCTGGATCTGGCCGCCGCCGAGGCCAAGCTGACGGCAGCGAACATGGCCAACGTGGACACACCCGGCTATCGCACCGTGGGGATGGACTTTGAGGCCGAGATGCGGGAGGCGATGGACGATGTGGAACGGGGACGCCCCGCGCGGAAGGTGCATGTGACCGAAGCCGACGGACTTGTGGCGCGCACCGACGGGAACAACGTTTCCATCGACCGCGAGGGCCTTCATCTGGCCGAAGCGCAACTGAAGTTCAAGACCGGCGTGGCCCTGCTACGCCAGGAGTACCAGCGCGTGATGGACGCCATCCATGCTGACAAGTGAACCGTGCAACCAGGATGACGCCTGACCCATGTGCGAGGAGGCTTCGAGATGAACCTATTTGGACTGATGGATACCTCGGGCGAGGCCATGGAGGCCGAGCGAATGCGCGCCGAGGTAGTTGCGGCCAACATGGCCAATGCGGAGACGACGCGCACGGCTTCGGGCGGTCCTTATCGCCGCCAGGAGGTCGTCTTCGCCGCCGATGGGGGCGATTCCGGATTTCTCGATTCCATGACGGAGGCCGCGGGAAACACCACAGGCGGGTCTTTGAGCTCCCGCAGCCCTCCCCACGCTCACCCTGCCTGGTGGAGCAACAGTGGCTTCGGGCGTGCATATCGCGCAGGTCGTCGAGGATCCCTCGCCTCCTCTGAAACGCTACGATCCCGGACACCCCGACGCGGGAGCCGATGGATATGTCTCCTATCCGGACATTAATCCCCTCACAGAGATGGTGGACCTGATGGGGGCAACGCGTGCATATGGGTTGAACGGCGCCGCCGTACAAGCCGAAAAGGGCATGATCACGTCGGCGCTGGAGATTGCCAAGTCGTGAAAGAGCAGGAACTAGGGACGTAGGGACCCGGGACTCGCGACACAGGAAATTTGAAGTAGAGGGCAGGGAAAATTGGGGAGCGGAAGAGGTAGCGTAAAGCGATGTTGACTGCAATCAATGCCTTAGCCACTACTCCCGATGCTGGAGCTTCTGCGCGCGGCACCGCGAGCCTGCTGCACGCGGGTGAACAACAGACTGTGGCGCCGGCGCCGTTCTCCGATCTGATCGCCGATACAGTCGGGAAGGTTGGTGAGCTTGAACAACAAGCAAACGCTGCGGTAAGCGGCCTGATGACGGGTTCCGGCGTGGACATACATCAGGCGATGATTGCCACCGAGAAGGCGAACATGGCTTTCGAGTTGGCGCTGGCGGTGCGAAACAAGGCGGTCCAGGCCTACCAGAGCGTGATGGGAATGCAGTTTTAAGATCTCCGGCCGGACAGAGCCGCCAGAGGAAATCGTCGGGATACGGAAGCCATGGCCATCGGAACACAGTTGGAGAAAAGCCCGGCGGCAACCCCAGGACAACTGCAGCAGGGCGGCCGGTGGGCCGGGCTGTGGGGGCTGGTCCGGGTACGCTGGGCGCGGATGGCTCCGGCCGAGCGCGGATGGGCGGTGATTGCGGCATTCCTGCTGGTCGCGCTGATGGGAGGGCTGGCCTGGTATGCAATGCGTCCGGACTGGCGCACTCTGTATGTCGATCTGGAGCCGGACGATACGCGCCAGATGGACCAGATTCTGGCTCAGGCGCAGATTCCGTTTGAGCCGACTGCCGATGGGGCGGGCATTCGGGTTCCGGCCGCGCAACTGGACAAAGCCCGCCTCGCGACGGCGGCCAAGGGCGGGGTGAAGAGCGGGCGGCTGGGCTTTGAGATCTTCGACAAGCCGAACTGGGTGGGGTCTGAGTTCGACGAGCAAGTGAACTACCAGCGCGCCCTCGAAGGCGAACTCGAACACACGGTGGGCACACTCTCCGATATCGAATCGGCCCGTGTGCATCTGGTGCTGCCGCACGATTCGCTGTTTCGCGAGGAAGAGAGGCCGGCCAAGGCATCGGTGGTGCTTAAGCTGCGACACCGCTCCCTGGCCGGCGGCGAGCCGGAGGCGATTCGCAACCTGGTGGCTTCGGCGGTCGATGGGCTGACGCCGGATCGCGTGGTACTGGTGGATGCAGCGGGCAATCTGCCGCTGGGGCCGAAGACCGCCGAGGCAATGCAATTGAGCGCCGAGCAGGCTTTGGAGGACAAGCTGATCGCCACGCTCGAGCCGGTGACCGGCGCGGGCAACGTGCGCGCCTCAGTGACGCTTGACTACGATGCGAAGGCCACGGAGGAGACGCAGGAGAGCTACGATCCGGACAAATCCGCAACGCTCTCGATGCAGCGTACCGAGCAGACGACCGGCAGCCAGCCGGTTGCCGCGGGAGTTCCCGGCACGGCCTCAAATGCGCCCAACACGCAGGCCCTGCCCGTCTATCCGCATGAAACGGCGCCGCCGGCAACGGCCAAAAGCGAGTCCGGGACGTACGGTGTTTCGAAGACAGTGCGGCACGTCGTGGAAAACCCCGGGCGGGTGCGGCGGCTGACTGCAGCCATCGTGGTGAACGACCGGCTGATCGAGCCCGCGACGAAAGGCCGCACGGCAGTGTGGGAGCCGCGATCGAGCGACGAGTTGCGCAACCTGACTGCGCTGGCGCAGGCTGCGGTGGGATTCGACGCATCGCGCGGCGACACGCTGACGGTCGAGGATCTCGCGTTCGACGGCAACCGCCCGGAGCCGCCGGCCAGCCACGCTGAACAACTGCTGAACGGCGCGGAAAACTCGCCGGTGTTGGTCAAGTACGTCGCGCTGCTGCTGGGCCTGTTTGTCGTAGTGGCTTTTGCGGTGCGGCCCGCCATCCACCACGCCGGGACCGCACTGACGGTAAAAGGAATTGCCAAGGGGAGCGGCCGGGAACTCGCTGCCGGAGCGGCAGGCGCTGCACCGGGCGAGTTAAGCCCTCCCGAGCCGGCAGTAATCGATCCCGAACGGCTGCGGAACCAGGAGATCTTCGAGCAGGTAACAACGCACCTCAAGCGCGAACCGACGCAAAGCTCGCGGCTGTTGCAGAGCTGGATTCACTCCGAGTAGCGGGAAGAAGAGGGACTCGCCGTGGCCGAGCAGGAAGGAGAGAACGGGACAGCGCGGCGCCGCCATGAGGCAAATCTTTCCGGCGTGCGCAAGGCGGCGATTCTGCTCGTTGCCGTGGGCGAGTCACTCGCCAAGGAGGTGTTACGCGCGCTGCCGGAGGCGGATGTGCAGCAACTTACCGAGGAGCTGGCCGACCTGCGCGGCATCTCGCCCGAACTTTCCGCCGAGGTTCTGGAGGAGTTCTGGGAGCTTCTCGATACCAAGAATTTTCTGGTCCATGGCGGACTGGACTACGCCAGCCGTGTGCTGATCGATGCCTTCGGCAAGGAGCGCGCCGACAACCTGCTGCTGATGATGCGGCGTTCGCAGGAGGCTGAACAGGGGAATCTGGCCAAACTGCAGCGCACCGATCCCCAGCAACTGGGCAAGCTGCTCGACTCGGAACATCCCCAGACCATCGCACTGGTGCTGGCGCACCTTGACCCGCGCCGGGCTTCGATGGTTCTGGACAACCTGAACGAAGAGCACAAGGTGGTCTCGATCCAGAGGCTGGCGGAGATGCGGCAGTTCTCCCCGGAGATGGCGCAGAAGGTGGCGCTGATTCTGCATAGGCGCCTCGAAAGCGTGGGCGACACGGCGCGGCGCAGCTACTCCGGCTTTAAAGCCGTTGCCGACCTGCTCAACCGGCTCAACGCTGAAGAGTCGAAGAGGATTCTCGAAGCCATCGAGGAGGGACAGCCGGAGCTGGCCTTGAGCATCCGCAATCTGATGTTTACCTTCGAGGATCTGATCACTGTGCCGCCGGCGACCATTCGCGAGATCGTCTCCGGAGTTGACAAGCGGCAGTTGGCGCTTGCCCTGCGCGGCGCCAACGAGGAGCTGCGCGCGCAAATCTTCAAATCGATGAGTTCGCGGGCCGTGGAGATGCTGAAGGAGGATATGGAGGTGCTGGGCCCGGTGCGTGCGCGCGAGGTGGGACAGGCACAGCAGGAGATTCTGAATCTGGCGCGGCGGTTGGAGGCCGAAGGAAAAGTCGTCCTCAAGCTGGAGACGGGCGACGAGATGCTGGCGTAGGAGAAAGATGGGGAATAGGGAGTAGGACACAAGAAGCGCGGGAAGGGAAGATTGCAACAGACAACGGCGACAAACGGCAAGGGCGCTCAAGGCGAGGTCGAGGTATTTGACTATCCGGCCTGCGCTGGCGCGCCTCCACAGCCCGCGTGGGACGGGTGGGCAGAAGCGCGGGAGAGCAGCGCGACGGAAGGGCCTGCACACGAAGGCGCGAGAAGCATGTTGTCGGGAGCGGCGAAGGCAGCATTCGACGAGCGGCTCGACGAAGAAACCAGCCGGTCGTTTGAGGCCGGGCGCGAGCGTGGCCGGCAGGAGGGTCGCCAGGCTGAGCGCGAGGCACAGGCCGCGGCATTGGCGGTGGAGGAGGAACGGCGCAAGCGGCAGCTTGCCGGGCTCGTGGAAAGCTTCACCCGGGAGCGCGACCGGTTCCTGCATGCGGTGGAGCAGGAGGTAGTGAAGCTGGCGCTGGCGGTGGCAGCGCGCATTTTGCGGCGCGAAGCGCAGATGGACCCGCTGCTGCTGACCGGCGCGGTGCGGGTAGCGCTGGGACAGTTGGCAGGGGTGTCTGAGGTGCGGTTGCGAGTTCCTGCGACGGAGGCCGACTTATGGAAGGAGACCATCGCTCTTGTTCCACATCTCGCAATAAAACCGGCTGTGGTGCCGGGAGAGGGAATGCGCCTGGGCGACTGCGTGATCGAGAGCCAGGTGGGGACGGTGGATCTGGGAGTTCGATCGCAGTTGGGAGAGATCGAGCGCGGCTTCTTCGATCGTCCGGGCTCCGCGAGTGCGCTCCGGGCAGGCATTGGCCCTGAGGATGTTGCAGCCGCTCTGCGTGCGGCGCGTGACGAGGCGCGTACGTGACGCCGCTGCTCGAAAGCTACTCCGCCCGACTGAAGCGCGGGCAGCCCTGGCGCTGGCGCGGCCAGGTTCTCGAGTCCGTTGGCCAGACGATTGAGTCGGCCGGACCGCCCGCATCGGTGGGCGAGTGTTGCGAGATTCAGGACCAGGCAGGACATGCGCATTTGGCTGAGGTGATCGGGTTTCGCGGCTCGAATGTGTTGTCGATGCCTGTCGAAACCTCGGAAGGCATTCGCTTAGGCGATCCTGTTTGGTCGCTGGGGATCAGGCCCGAGATTGAGGTGGGGACAGCACTGATGGGGCGGGTGCTAAACGCCCTGGGGATGCCTATCGACGGTAGCCAGCCGCCCGCAGTCTCAACAGTGCTGTCTCTGGACGGGGCTGTGCGCTCGCCGCTCGACCGCAAGCCCATCCGCGAACCTCTTGGCACCGGCATTCGCGCCATCGACGGCATGTTGACTGTGGGCCGCGGCCAGAGGGTCGGCATCTTCGGCGGGTCGGGCGTAGGCAAGAGCACGCTGATCGGCATGATGACGCGAAATACCGAGGCCGAGGTGACGGTGGTGGGGCTGGTGGGAGAACGCGGCCGCGAGGTAGGCGAGTTTCTTTTGGAAAACCTCGGTGCAGAGGGTCTGGCTCGCTCGGTCGTCGTCGTCTCCACTTCGGATGAGTCGCCGCTCAAGCGCATGCGGGCTGCGTTGGCCGCAATCACGGTGGCGGAGTTCTTTGCCGCGCAGGGCAAGCACGTGCTGCTGGTTCTCGATTCGCTGACGCGCTTCGCGATGGCAGCGCGAGAGATCGGTTTGGCGGCAGGGGAACCGCCGACGGCGAAAGGATACACGCCGTCGGTTTTTGCCAGGCTGGCGCGGCTCGTCGAACGCGCGGGGAACTTTCGCACCGGCTCGATTACGGCGTTTTATACGGTGCTGATGGAGGGCGACGACCAGCAGGATCCGTTGGTGGATGCAGTTCGATCGTTGCTCGACGGGCATGTAGTGCTTTCGCGTGCGCTGGCTGCGGAGGGCTGGTACCCGCCTATCGAAGTGCTGGACTCGATCAGCCGGCTGATGCCTGCCGTGGCCGGAAAGGAGCATCGCGAACAGGCAGCGCTCGTACGCAAGCTGATGGCGATCTACGCGCGGTCGGAGGACTTGGTGCGTATTGGGGCCTATAAAGCTGGCGCGGACCCGGACCTGGATCGCGCGCTGCGCGCCCGCGAGGCAATGCGTGGTTTTCTCACGCAGGAGGCGCATGAACAGGTTCATTTTGCCGACTGCTTGAGCCGTCTGGCCGCTTTGGCAGCGGAGGTGTAAGCGATGGCCGTGTCGCGCGCGATGAGGCGCCTGCTCCGCGTACTGGAGATTCAGGAAGAGCAGTACCGGGCGGCGCTCGCGTCAGCGCTCGCCGATCTGAAAAGGCTGGAAGGCGCGATGGCGGCGACTGCGGAGCGGGATCGCGGGGGTCGGCGGCTGGTAGTGGCCAGCGCGGGTACGGGTGAGTTAGAGGACAGATTGGCCGGCCTGGAGGAGACGCGTGCAGCCGGCCGCCGCGCCGCGGCGCTGGCGCTGCGGATTACGGAGACGAAACTCGCAGCGGGCGCGCGGCAACAGGCGTTTCTCTCGAAGCGTATCGAACGCAGGCAGGCAGAGACGCTGATCCGGAAGACCGAGTCCAAGGACGAAATCGAGGCCGGCCGCCGCGCACAGCAGGGGCTTGATGACTGGTTTTTGCGTGGGGTGCGCCGAACCAGGGAGGCTCGCGGTGAAACACCGGCGGAGGTAACGGAAGGGATTGGGATGGGAGAGGATCGCGGTGCGCGGACGGAAGTTGAGGGAAAATCCTCGGCACAGGAGGAGCATTTCCCGAATTGGGATCGGGAACCCTCTGCCTGACAATCTTCTAACCCTTTCCAGAGCCCTTTGGCACACTTTCTGCACCACTCCTCTTTATGACCGCTGCCGTGGGCACCGACGTGGGCATGGAGATCGACACGGGAGGGCGCACGGGCGCGGGCATCGGGGCAGGGCAGAGCCAGGCGGCAACAGTCTTTCCGTCGAGCAGGGGGCAGAGGGCAGATTGGTTAAGCGCGAACCATGAGAACTCTACATCTTCTGCTGCACGCACGGAAAGTTTTCGATCCCGCTGGCAGGCTACGCTGAATGCATTCGTGAGTGGGCCAATAGCAGGGCAGACGACAGGACTGAGTACGGGGCAAGGAACAAAATCAGGGACGGGACAAAGGGCGGCGATCGGAACGCGGCTGGGGACACGAATCGAAGCCGAAAACGCGGACGCGCAAGCGGATGTGAGTGGTGAGGTTAGTGAGTCCGTTGAAGCAACTTTGCCACAAGGTTCGAAGAACAGCTCTGCAGCGGTCACGCCCAACGCCGATGCTGTTCCGCGGTGGATGGAGGTAACTGAGCAGCACGGCGAGCCTGCGGCAGGCTCAACCGCGGCAATGCCCGCCAGCTCGCAAAGCGGTGTCGCGGGCTGGAGGGTCGCGGAGCCTCAGGCGCGATCCGGAGTTGTTGCGCAGAATCCTGACGCCTCCGGCGACGCACGCACAGGCCGCTCCGTGAAGAGCGACAGGCGAGGTAGCGCCTCGCAACGAAGCAACGCAGAGGCGCAAGTGACGGCAAACAGCAATGGAACGCATGCGACGCCGAGCGCGACGACGGCGAATCCGGCTGCGCCGTTTCCTGCGATGCAGGCGCAAATCTTACAAGCGAATTTCGCGGGCTCGTCTCGATCCATTCTCACAGATCGCGCGCTGAGTCCGGATCGAGAGCCAGCCACCGCCGCGGACGCTTTGACAGGCTCCGCGGCCACAGTGACGAGTGGCGCCGCGGGAACAGCGGGAATAGCGGCGCGGTCTCAAATAAACTCGCGGGCTGCAACAGGAAATCCTATGACCGCAACGCCAAGCGGGTCCGAGGACGGCAAAGCAAGCAGGGTTCCTTCATTGGCATCGGGAGATGCAGATGCGGCCGCCGCGAAGCAACTGACTGGATTGCCGCGCGCGACGGGGACGCAGGACGGGGAAACGCAACCGGAGCCAGCTGCGAGTCAGTACCGCACAGAGATCGGAAATCCCCTCGTGGAAACGGTCAAGACACTGGCGGTGAACAGTAAAACGTATCAAGGTGCGAGCTTGGGAGTCGAAGGAAACAACGTGTCTGCCTCTCAATCTTCGGCCGCGACCTATGTTGCGGAGAAGCCGAATCTGGAAGGAGGCAGGCAGTCGCCGGAGGACGCAACGGCGCGACTGGCGCATGGGGACAGTGCCGGCGATGTGAGTGAGCCGGTAATGCACGCAGTTTTGGCTCAGCAAGCTGGAGGAAGCGTGGAGGCATCGGGCATGGCGCGCGTCCCAACCGGCGCTGAGGGAACGGCAAACGAAATGACAGCGCACGCAGGCGTTTCGGCCGGAGCTGCCGGGGGAACAGCGGCAGAAGAGACATTTGCCGCGATGGATGCGAGGACAGAAGTTGGACCTCCGGGTTGGATTCATGCCGGTGGTCAGACGGCTGAGGCAGGATTCCAGGATCCTGCACTGGGATGGGTGGGCGTGCGTGCCGATCTCAGTGGGGGCAACGTTCATGCCGCACTGATGCCGGGTTCGGCCGAGGCAGCTCAGACCCTGAGCGGGCATCTGGCAGGGCTGAATTCCTACTTAGCCGAACAGCACACGCGGGTCGCGACGCTGACGATGGCTGCCGCGAGTGGGGGCGGACTAGAAACCGGGGCAGGCCAGAGCATGCAGCAGGGTGCGGGCCAGAATCTGGGTCAAGATGCGGAGCGGAACACAACTCAATGGCAATCGAGTTTGCGGCCGAGCACAACAACAATTACAACCCCGGCGGTGCGGGGTACGGTGACCGAGAGCGGCGGGCTTGACGGAGTTTCGCCTATGGGAGAGATGCGCGGCAGACACATTTCCGTGATGGCGTGAAAAAGACAGGGAACAAGGGACTAAGGGAATAAGGGAACGAGAAAACAGGGACCAGGGCCGGAGATTAAGGACAGGGATCAGGAGACTGAGAACTAGGGAGGGGAAATGGCGGCGGCGGCAGGAATCTTCAATCATGCGATGACGGCGGGGCAGGCGCTGACAGGCAGGGCGGTGACGCCCATGGACAGTTCCACAACAGGGACGAGCAGCACGAGCAGTTCCAGCGACTCAAGCAGCGATTCCGCCACCATCTCGGCCAATGATTTTCTAACGCTGCTGGTGACCGAGATGCAGAATCAGGATCCGACGGCGGACACAGATCCCAATGAGTACATCGATCAGCTCGTTCAGGTGAACAGCCTGGAGCAACTGATTGGCATCAACCAGACCCTGAGCACAGCTCTCGGCAGCACCTCCACGAGTTCTGACGCTGGAGCATCCACGCAGGCTGCTCAGGCAACGCCCGGAGTCGCTGGCACAGATCTGACCGGCGCAGGCGCAAGCAGCGCAACTGTGGCAACACACAGGACAGGCGCATTGTCCATGCCCCAATCCGGAACTTCGACAAGCAGCGCGACAGCAACGCAGAGTGCGGCAGGCGGACGCGCGCCCGGCAATCTCAGCGTGCCGCGCGCCAATGCCGCGGCGCACCGCGTGGCGCATGCCTTGGATGGGCGAACGCGAGCGCGGCCAATCGCAGGCAGTTCCTCTGCGGGCCGATAGATTTCGATCTCACGCCGCCCACTAAGGCACGCGCAATGTATCGAGCATTAGGAATGAGGAGGAGATGGACCATGGCAAGTTTTTCAATTCCGCTCACCGGACTTCAGGCTGATTCGACGGCATTGAACACCATTGCGAACGATCTTTCCAACATGAACACGACGGGATTCAAGGCTGCGTTAACCAATTTCGCCGACCTCTTCTACCAGCAGATTGGCACGACCGGCAGCGGCGACCCGATTCAGGTGGGCGCCGGCGTGCAGGTGGCAACGAATGAAATCGATTTTACGCAAGGCTCCATCAACTCGACTGGGAACGACACCGACGTGGCACTGAATGGAAGTGGATTCTTTGTCGCCAGTAACGGAAGCGGAGGGTACGAGTACACACGCGCCGGCGATTTCACGATGAACTCGGATGGGGCGCTGGTCACTTCCAACGGCCTCAGCGTGATGGGCTACCCGGCCGTTGATGGCATGGTGAACACGAATGCGCCGTTAACGGCAATCAACATTCCGGTAGGCGCTGTGCAGGAGCCTCAGGCTACCACGACGCTGAACATGACCGCGAATCTCGATGCGGCTTCGACCACCGGGACTCAATTCCCGGCGCAGGTTACGGTGTATGACTCGCTGGGTGAGCCGCACGTGGCTACGGTGACCTATGAGCAGACGGCAGCGAACACATGGAGCTACTCTGTTGCATTGCCGGCCGGGGACTTCACCTCGGGGGTTTCAACGCCGGTGACCGGAACGATGCAGTTTGATGCCAACGGCAATCTCACCACAATTACACCGACGGGGGGAGCCGCGGAGACCGTAGGAACCGCGGCTGGGGACGTTTCGTCTATTGCGCTCGCATTTAACGGCCTAGCTGACGGCGCCAATAGCTTGAACATGCAATGGACCCTGCTTGGCTCCGGCGGAACGCCCGCGATCAGTCAAGTGGACACGGCATCGGCAGTTTCCGCAACCACACAGAACGGATACGCCAGCGGCCAGTATCAAAGCTTCACCATCGGTTCCGACGGAACTGTAACGGTGACCTATTCCAACGGGCAAGAGCAGAACGTCGGGCAACTCGCACTGGCGAACGTGGCCAATCTGCAAGGATTGTCGCTACTGGGCGATGGCGACTATGCCACCACACTGGCCAGCGGCGGGGCCGTAACCGGAACCTCGGGAACTGCCGGACTGGGGACCATGCAGGACTCTGCGCTTGAGGCTTCCAACGTGAACATCTCCGCGGAGTTTTCCGATTTGATCGTCGCGCAGCGGGCTTTTGAAGCGAACGCCAAATCTGTGACCACGTTTGATCAAGTAGAGCAGGACACTATCAATATGGTTCACTAGTCATCATGGAGTGACCGGTCCAATGCGCTGACCGTGGGTTAGGCTGTGAATCGAAGAGAAACACAGTTCAGAGCCACAAGCGGAGAGGAACCGGTCATGAAGGAAAAGGTACGATTTTTGGGATTGGATGTCCATGCCGAAACGATTGCAGTTGTGGTTGCGGAGCCGGATGGCTCTGTGCGCAGCCTGGGAACGATAGCCAACCGAGCGGAGCCGATGCGCAAGCTGGTGAAGAAGCTGGGGCCGGTGGAGCATTTGCGGGCCTGCTACGAGGCTGGTCCGACAGGCTATGTTCTCTACTGGCAGTTGACTGAACTGGGTGTGGAGTGCGCGGTGATTGCCCCGACGCTGGTTCCGAGGAAGGCCGGCGACCGGGTAAAGACGGACCGGCGGGATGCTACGCAACTGGCGCGGTGTCATCGTGCCGGCGATCTGACCGCGGTATGGGTTCCGGATGCGGATTCGGAAGCGCTACGGGATCTGGTGCGGGCGCGGGAAACGGCAAAGCAGGACCAGTTGCGTGCGCGCCACCGGTTGAGTAAGTTTCTGTTGCGCACGGGGCGACGGCCCGCATCTGGAGTGAAGGCGTGGACGGAGTTGTACATGGCCTGGGTGCGGCAACTGCGCTACGAGCAGGCGGCACAGGAGTGGACGCGTCTGGACTATCTGCACGAGGTTGAGCACATGGCCGAACGGGTTCGTCGGCTGGAGCAGGCGATGGGGGAAGCCGTGAAGCTGGCTTCGCCCCAGATGCAGGAAGTGATTGGCGGCTTGCAGGCATTGCGCGGCGTTGCCGAGATCTCGGCGGTGACGATTGTGGCGGAATTGGGCAACATCTCCCGCTTTGAGAGTGCGCGGCAACTGATGGGCTACAGCGGCACGGTGCCCAGCGAGAACTCCAGCGGCAAACGGCAGCAACGCGGCTCGATCACCAAGACCGGCAACGCCCACTTGAGACGCATTGCCATCGAAGCGGCCTGGAGTTACCGGCTCCGGCCAGGCATCGGACCGGGGCTGCGGAAGCGACAAGAGGCAGTGCCGGAAGAGATCAAGGAGATCGCCTGGAAGGCGCAGATCAGGCTCTCCAGGCGCTACGCCAGATTGGCGGCGTCGGGCAAGGATCAACGCAAGATTGTTACGGCGGTAGGACGCGAACTGCTGGGCTTCATCTGGGCCATCGGGATCAAGGCAGAAGCGGCCAGCAAGTTGCGCAGGGCAGCCTGAGGAAGAGCAAGAACAAAAGCAAAGACAAAAGCCAAAACTTTCCAAAGAATGAAAAAGCAAAAACCTGACCAATGAACAGCATCGCCCAATTCGAGAACAGAGCCGGCAGCAGGCGGAGCCAGCACGAAGGAGAATCCTCGACTGCTCTATGCGACAGGCTCAGCCGGACTCGCGACTCTAGTCAGAGGCAGCTCCCGACGGATCAAGATTATGCGGTTTCGACCCGCGAATATCAGACTGATCAATCGTCGCTCAAAGCTGCCCCGGCTGCTGCCGGCTCTGTCCTCGAAAAACGGCAAAAGCAACGACAAAGACAAAAACAACACCACGATTGTGCAGGGGTTGACAGGTCACTCCATATCAGAGCGGTTCCACAATTCACGTGCCCACGCCAGTGCCGAGCAAGGTGGCTTTTTCTTAAGGAAAAAGCCGCTCAGCGACTGCGGTTTCGGGGTGCAGCAATTGTGGAACTGCTCAAATCGGAGCCGGACCGATCCTCATCGGGGTGGCCTTCGGGCTGCCCCGTGATTTTTTGCTTCGGGCGAACCTGAATAAACAGTCCCTTACCGTGAGCCAATAATGTTCCTTGCGCATTCAGAATGCTGGCCTCTGCCCAATGCTTGCGCAGTTCGCTACGGACGACCCGGCCCTCGATGCGGATCGGGACGCAGCTGGGAACGGGACGGCGGTAATCGACCTCCATCTTCCGCGTCATTGCGGACTGGCCCAGGGCGCGCACTGCCTTGCTCATTGCCTCATCCAGCAATGTGGCGATAATTCCGCCATGCAGGTATCCGGGATGGCCCTCGAAATTTTCGCCCACGGCCGGAAAACTCACGACTGCGCCGTCGGACGCGATCAGAAACTCGAGGTGCAGCCCGGTGGGGTTGGCCGGGCCACAGCCGAAGCAGCGGTTCTGGGGCGCGAGAGTGAACGGCTTGAGATGTTCCTTTGAGGAAAGCTCCATAGAATCAGAATACTTGCTCTCTGGAAGCAGAGTCGGCGGAAAGACAGGATTCGGCCGGAGATCACACGATAGGTCACTTGACCTTTTCAACTGAGGCCGCTCACACTGAAGATGCGGACTCCCCCAAGAACATCCGCCTATCCCTGGAGGAAATTCCCATGTCAAATATCAATCGCAGAACTGCGCTTTTGCAAATGAGCGCGTTGGCCGGCGCGGCGCTATTGGCCGACGGACTTCGCGCGGAAGGCATGCCAGCCGGACAAGCGGCTGCTCCGGCCCCCGTCGCGCCACCCACAGGACCATTCACTCTGCCACCGTTGCCGTATGCGTATGACGCGCTTGAACCCAGTTTCGATGCGGAGACCATGCATCTGCACCACGACAAGCATCACCAGGCGTACGTCAACAATTTGAACATCGCCGTCGCGGACCATCCGGAACTTGCCAACAAGACAGTGTTTGAACTCGTTGCAGATCTCGCCGTGATCCCCGAATCGGTGCGTACGGCGATTCGGAACAACGGCGGTGGACATGCGAACCATTCCTTGTGGTGGCCCATGCTGGGCAAGGGAAACGCGGCACCCAGCGGCGAACTTGCTAAGGCCATCGACGCGAAGTTCGGATCGCTTTCAGCTTTTCAGGATCGGCTGACCAAGGCGGCACTGAGCGTGTTCGGCAGCGGCTGGGCGTGGCTGGTGAAGCTGCCCGACGGTGCCGTGGACATCGAAACGGCGCCGAACCAGGACAGTCCGCTGACAGTATTCCACAAGCCCATCATCGGCGTAGACGTATGGGAGCACGCGTACTACCTTAAGTACCAGAACCGGCGCGCGGATTATGTGAAGGCATTCTTTCAGGTCATCAACTGGGACTATGTGAGCGGCCGGTTCGCGGAGAAAGCGTAGGGAAATGACGCTCCGGGGAATCCGCAGCGCGGCGGCTCTGGCTGCAGCAGCAGCGGCGAGCATGGTGGGTTGCCGATCGGCGCCAAGTCTCACGCCGCAACAGGCGGCAGGCAAGCACGTGTATGACGTAGGTTGCGCTCATTGTCACGAGGAGAACGACCTGCACCTCAAGAACGCGCCGCCAAACCTCCATGGCCTTTTCAACCAGAGCGCGCTGCCCGACGGCGCGCCGTCAACCGATGCAGAGGTGGAGCATCTGATCCTGACAGGGAAGGGAACGATGCCTTCGTTTGCGTATCAGATGAGCAGGGAGCAGATGATCGCATTGTTGGCCTACCTGCACACGGGGATGCAAGACGAACGGAATCCGTAGGAGGCTGCGTTCTTGAGCTGTTTTTTCCGGCGATCTGCCGGCCCCGGCTACGTGCCTGGCAGGAGCGTCCTCCGCTCCGGCGCGCCCGTTACGATTTCATGGTTCAATCCCGATTACTCCCAATTCCCCAGACGAGATCAGGAGCCCCAGGAGAGGAGGCCCAGCGAATACACGCCGCAACCACGCTAATAGTGGCACGCTCCGCCGTCTACATTAATGTTTTGACCGGACATGAAGGCGCTGTCATCGGACGCAAGAAACAGTACGGTTCCTTCCAGATCCTCCGGCATCATGGCGCGCTGAATCACGCGCGCTTCCACATTGATGTCGTAGGTGTGCTTCAGCATCGCGGGGTCGTCGGAAACTTCTTTAGATGCCTGCGTCATGGTGTAGCCGGGAGTGATGGAATTCACCCGGATGCCGAATTGGCCGAGTTCGCGCGACAGGGATCGCGTGAAGGCCCAGACGCCGCCTTTTGAGGCGACATAGTGGCTGATCAGAGGCACCCCCTGCAAGATCGAGGCGGAGGCAATATTGATAATAGAGCCCGAGCCTTGCTTTTTCATGTAGGGATACACCGCCTTACAGCACTGCCAGACGCCTTTCAAGTTAACGGCCATGACTCGGTCCCATTCCTCTTCGGGAATGGTGTCGAAAGGCTTGGCCTTGATGCCTCCCCATAGGGCGGCGTTATTGATCAGCACATCGATGCGGCCGTAAGCCTGAATCGCCGTTTCGGCCATGCTGCGCGCGCTGGCCGCGTCGGCTACATTCACGCAGACCGCGGTGGCGTCGCCTCCCAGTGCGCTTAGCTTCTGCATGGTTTCGCTGACATCGAGCTTGTCGGCGACAATAACCTTAGCTCCCTCGCGCGCCAGGCGTTGTGCAAAGCCCTGCCCGATGCCGCGCGCTGCTCCAGTGACAATCACGACCTTGCCTGCCAATCTCATGCTGATCTCTCCTTTGAACAACAATGCGGGTGAAAAAGCGAACACATTTGCAAGACAAATAGGTACGCTGCAGTCAAGACCGTACAACTAGCCTGGCGGCGTACCAGGACCCAGGAATTTCACCGGTCAGCCGGCACCGGAGCGGGCAATGCAGCCCTCGCGGCTGCGCGCGAGACGGCCGCGGTGGTCGATTTTCTTCCCGTCCACATCATTCCCGGATCGACAGATGGAATTTCAGCCAATTCTACTAGCAAAACAATACACCAGTTTAACCCAGCCACTACTACCCACGTGCCTGCTACGGCCGCGAAAGCGGCATTCGCCGTATACTGAAGAGGTCTATGGCAACCGAAAAGACATTTTATTTGGAGACATTCGGCTGCCAGATGAATGCCCATGACTCCGAAAAGGTAATCGGCACACTGCGCCAGCAGGGGTACAGGCAGGTGGAGTCTGAGGAAGATGCCGGCCTAATCCTTTACAACACCTGTTCCATCCGCGACAAGGCGGAGCAGAAGGTTTTTCATCGCCTGAACGACTCGAAGCGGCTGCACAAGGAAGGGAAGCGTTTCGGCGTTCTTGGCTGCGTGGCGCAGCAGGAGGGCGAGAAGATCTTCGAGCGGGCGCCGTACGTTTCACTGGTCTCAGGATCGGCTTCATACCGCAAACTACCGGAGATGCTGGTTCGGCTGGAGGCGGGCGAGACGCGAATCACTGGCCTGGGCGACCGGCAGACGAACGAGACCTTCGAGACGGAGTTTACGGCGCGGCAGAGTCTTTACCGCGGCTACATCACCATTGTCGAGGGGTGCGACAAGTTCTGCTCCTACTGCGTGGTGCCCTACACGCGCGGCAAGGAGCGCAGCCGAAGCTCGCGGTCGGTGCTGAGCGAGGCGCGGCAGATTGCGGACCAGGGTTACACCGAGATTCAACTTCTGGGCCAGAACGTGAACAGCTACCGGGACCCGGAAGGGAAGTGCAGTTTCGCCGAATTGCTGGCTGCCGTGGGGGAGGTCCCGGGCATCCGGCGCGTTCGCTTTACCACCAGCCATCCCAAGGACTTTACTCGGGACATTGTGGAGGCGATCGATCGAGTACCAACGCTCTGTAACCATGTTCACCTCCCGGTGCAGTCGGGCTCGGCGCGGGTGCTGGAGTGGATGGCGCGTGGGTATACGCCGGAGTGGTATCTGGAGCGGATCGGATGGGTCAAGGCGGCACGGCGGCAAATCTCGCTTTCGACGGACATCATTGTGGGCTTTCCCGGCGAGACGGAAAACGATTTCATCCAGACGATTGACCTTCTTGTCGAAGTGCAGTTCGACTGTGTCTTCGCGTTCAAGTACTCCGCGCGGCCAAACACGCCGGCGCTTAAGATGATCGATACAGTTTCAGAAGACGAGAAAGCGAAGCGACTTCAAGTGTTGCTTGAAAGGCAGCGCGATATTCAAAAGATCAATTATTCCAAGCGCATCGGGGAGATTATTGAGGTGATGGTGGAGGGTTTGAATCCGGCACGAGGCCAGATCGTGGGCCGGAGCAGCCAGAATATCCCCGTCAACTTCACATGCGAACAGCCCATTGTTCCGGCTCCTGGCAGTTATCTACGCGTTAAGGTCACAGTGGCGTATCCTAACAGTCTGGTCGGGGAAGTCGTCTAAGTAGAGAATAGGGAATAGAGCGTAGGAAGTAGTAGGCAGGGAGAGTAGGTATTACGGAGTAAGGCTGGCGAAGTTGAGAAGATAAGGGGAGCCATGGACATTGAGGTGCGGATTCGAGGCCTGCTGATGGACCCGTCGACCAACATGCCAATCGTGGTGTTGAAAGATGTGGGATCGGATGCGGTGATGCCGATCTGGGTGGGCATCTTTGAAGCGAACGCGATTGCGCTGGAGATTGAGAAGATGTCGGCAGCGCGCCCGCTGACCCATGACCTGACGCGGAACCTCGTGCGTCACTTGAACGGCGAGCTGGAACGCGTTGTCATTACGGAGCTTAAGGACGATACATTCTATGCAGTGCTCTGGCTGCGGCAAGGGCAGGAGCAGGTCGCCATTGACTCGCGGCCTTCTGACGCAATTGCTCTTGCGCTGCGCGCGGACTGCCCGATCTACGTAGCCGAAAAGGTGATGGAGAGCGCAAAGCTGAATACGAGCGGCCCCCCCGAAGGCCCCACAGCAGAGCAATTGCGAGGATGGCTCGAAGGATTGAACGACGAGGACCTGGGCCGCTACAAGATGTGAAGTGCGCAAAGGGAAGTGGATGCGGAGCTGTTGTGAAATCCGCCTGGAAGGCGACCCGGTAGACCGGCTTTTGGGCCGTAGTTGTAGTTGACAGAATATCAGTTATCGGACATTACTTCCATAGAAGCTCAGTTTCGTGTTTCCCCTAATAATTGTTCTATTTCCGCCTTTTCCGCCGCGGTCAGCGGCAGCAGCGGCGCGCGGGCCCGGCCGCCGTAGTAGCCGTTGAAATCGCAGGCATATTTAATGCCTGCAATGCCTAGATCGCCCACGATGCGCTTCCCGGCTGCCAAAATGCGCTGTTGCTTTTCTACAGCAAGCGGCAGGTCATGGTCTTTCCACGCCTGATAAATCTCCTGGCACGCCTGTGGAGCGAAGTCGGCAAAGGCCAGGATGGCGCCTGAAGCTCCTGCCTGGAGTGACGCCAGGATCGACCCTTCTGCGCCGGTGAGAACCTGGAAGCCGACTTCCCTGGTGCGGGTCTTGACGGCGGCGACCGGAGGAGCCGTGGCCGCGGCTGCGCTGCCAGCGAGGTGGCCAACAGAGACAAAGTTGCCGACGGCCCCCTGAACGCTCGGAGACAACATGCGCGCCGTGACAGCCTCAAAGATCTGCGTGACGGGGACCGTGCGCCGGGGCGCGTTTGCGGTGGCGACGACTGCGGCATGGATGCGCTCGACGCTGCCACTCGAATCCTTCATGGCGATGATGTGCGGGTGCTGGGCCAATTCCGCGACCGCTTCGATCGGTATCTGGTTTGGGACAAACTTTGGGATGTTGTAAAGAATAACCGGGAGCGGAGAGCGGTCGGCTACGCAGCGAAAATAGTGGAGCATGGCAGCAGAGGACATTTGTCCCGCATAGTAACTGGGAGGGCGGACTAGCACGGCATCATATTGGTATTGCGCCGCTGCTTCGGCAAGTTCGACCGTCGCTTTGACGCTTTCGCGCCCCACTCCGGCGATGAGGACTTTTTCCGGCGCCGTGGATTCAGCGGCCACGCGCAGGACGTCGCGGGATTCGGCATCGCCCAGCATAACCGCCTCGCCTGTGGAGCCGAGGACCGCCATCCCCGCCAGCAGGCTGCGCGAGTAACGGGCCATGTTGGCTTCGATCTTGCGAAAATAAATGCGCTCGTCTGCGTAAAACGGCGTGGTTACCGCTGCAAAGACACCCTCTATCAGCATGTGTTGATTGTAGAACCCGGCGTGAGGACACGGGACTCTTCCCTGCTCCGGTTGGCCGGAATTGTTCCTCTCGACCGCGGCAGTGTATGGTAAGGGCTTAGAAACTGCATAGAGCTTGCGGAGGTTGCGGATTCAGGAGCCGCCAAGATGGATTCTTTGCTAAATAGCGAATTGGAGGACCAGGGAGCATCGAAGCTTTCCCGGCAAGCCCTGTCGTTTTTCCTGCACACCTTTTTGGCGCTGGGCGCGTGGATTGCGCTCATGTTGGTCGGTTATGCGGTGAATCCGGTCGGGGTTCCGCAGATGGCGATCCTTCTGTTGTCGATGGCGGTTCCGCTGCTCGTGGGACTGATTGTGACCAAGATCCACCCAAGCGAGATGGCGGCAGCGGTCTGGCTTGTGGGGCTGATTTGGATCCTGATTGTCAGTCTTTGGGTACTCGATATGCCGACCGGGCCCAATGCGTGCTTCCAATGCGGCGCAACAGAAAAGCTGACGCGCACATTTTTCAGCTTGCCGAGGCCGAGCGGCTTGATCGATAACGACGGCCCGTTTGTGGGCACATGGCCCGCGGCAGCGCTGGTGGGCTACTCGATTGGCGCGTGGATCGGGATGCGGCGGCGGGATTAAGCCGCTTGTCTACACGGCGTTTCTAGGCAGCGTCGAGAAGAAGACGCTTCCCCAGCGCGCGAAGCGCAACATCGATGCGGTCGATTTTCGTTGCGTGCCGGAGGTTCGTGAGGCGGTTTACTTCCTGTCGTGTTACGCCAATGCGCCTGGCCAACTCGATGGGGCGGACGTTTTGACGCAGCATTTCGTTGAGCAGCAGCACCTTTGCCGCGACGCTCGGGGGCAATTCCACGACCGGCTGGCCGCGCTTCGGCCGAGACGGCTCGGGAACGGGACGGCGTTCGTCGAAATAGACATCCATCGCCGTTTCCAACACATCCCTGGCTGCCTTCATCGCCTCGGCGCGGTCACGTCCCTGAGTGAAGGCCTCCGGGATGTCGGGAAACGAGACGAAGAGATATTTTCCGTCTTTGCGGATCTTGACCGGATATCCTCGCATTGCTATTTGCCTCCTACCTTTTCCAGCCCGAGTTGCTTCCTAATCGACTCGATCACGCCAGTTGACAATTCTCTGTTGTGCATCGGGATAATCGAACGACGTCCATGAAGAAAAACGTGAAGATGAGAGCCCTTGCCGGGGGCAAACGTGGCGCCCTGTTTCGTCAACCACCGCTTCAGCTCGCTGCTCTTCACGTAAACAGTGTAATCAGTTTTGATTACAGATACAAGGCCGGGAAAGGTCCGGATGGAGGGCGCAGCTCACCGCCCGTTGGCGCTGTGCAATTCCTGCAAGGCATAGATGGTGACGCGGTGCTTTTGCATGGCGGCAATTCCCTCGGCAGCGGCCTGAGCAGCCGCGAGCGTTGTGATGGTGGGAATGCGCGCCAGTACCGCGGCTCGGCGAATGGCCTTTTCGTCAAAGATCGCATCCTGGCCGCGTGGCGTATTCACGATTAGTTGAATGCGCTTCTCCTTGATGAGGTCCACGGCGTTGGGCCGGCCTTCTTCGACCTTGAAGACCCGCTCCACGATCATTCCCGCGCCCTCAAGCACGTTGGCCGTGCCCTCAGTGGCGACAATTTTGAATCCAAGATGGACGTAGCGGCGGGCCAGGCCAATCGCGGCCTGCTTATCGTGGTCGTTGACGGTGAAGAACACCGTGCCCCCGGTGGGCAATATCTGACCGGCTGAGAGTTGCGCCTTGGCAAAGGCTTCTCCAAAACTGGCCGCGACGCCCATTACTTCTCCCGTGGACTTCATCTCTGGCCCGAGAACCGTATCGACGCCGGCAAACTTGGACCACGGGAATACCGGCGATTTCACGTAGTAGTGCGCGCCGGTTCCGAGATCTCTACCTGAAGCGACTTCGTCCGGCAGCAGTTCGCGCAGCGTGCGGCCGGTCATGAGGCGAGCGGCGATCTTGGCGAGCGGCACGCCCGTTGCTTTGGAGACATACGGGACGGTGCGCGAGGCGCGTGGGTTGACCTCGATGACGTAGACGTGGTCATTGCCATCGTCGTCGCGCTGAATAGCGAATTGCAGATTGACCAGACCCACGACCTTGAGTGCCAGCGCCAGCTTGCGTGTGTGGGCGCGCAGGGTTTCCAGAGTCTCTTCGCGAATGTCAACGGCAGGCAGCACGCAGGAGGAGTCGCCGGAGTGGATACCGGCCTCCTCGATGTGCTGCATGATGCCTGCGATAAGCACATCTTTCGAGTCGCAGAGCGCATCAACGTCGACTTCGACCGCGTTTTCGAGAAAGTGGTCGATGAGGACGGGGCGCTCCTGCGAGTACTCGACGGCTTGGCGCATGTAGCGCGTGACGGCGTCGCCGTCGTATGCGATGACCATCGCGCGACCGCCGAGCACGTAGCTCGGACGGACAAGAACTGGATAGCCGATTTGCTCAGCGACAGCCAGCGCCTGCTCGACACTGGTGGCTGTGCCGCCACGGGGCTGCGGAATCTTCAAATCTTCTAGCAGTTTGCCGAATTGCTTGCGATCTTCGGCCAGGTCGATGGATTCGGGCGAGGTGCCGATGATGGGAACGCCGGCGGCAAGAAGGCGCTGCGCGAGGTTCAGCGGCGTTTGCCCGCCGAACTGGACGATCATTCCGATCTTCGCGCCGGATTGCGCCTCGTGGTTGTAGATGGCTAGCACATCTTCAAGGACAAGGGGCTCGAAGTAGAGGCGGTCGCTGGTGTCGTAGTCAGTAGAGACCGTCTCAGGATTGCAGTTGACCATGATGGTCTCGTAGCCGTCATCCTTGAGCGCAAAGGCCGCGTGGCAACAGCAGTAGTCGAACTCAATGCCCTGGCCGATGCGGTTGGGGCCGGAGCCAAGAATGATAATTTTGGGTGTTGCAGTCGGCGGCGCCTCGTCCTCTTCCTCGTAGGTGGAGTAGAGATAGGGCGTCATGGATTCGAACTCGGCGGCACAAGTGTCCACGAGCTTGAAGACGGGGCGAATTCCCTGCCCTTCGCGCAGTTCCCTCACCTGCTGGATGCCTTCGTGGCCTTCGAGCTTCCACTCCGTTGCAATGCGCTCGTCGCTAAGGCCGAGGCGCTTGAGGCGGCGGAGGCCCTCCGGGCTTATGTCCTTTGGAGTAGTTTTTGCGATGGCGGCTTGCGCCTGCGTGATCTCGCGCAGTTGGTGGAGGAACCAGGGATCGATGCGTGTGAGGCGCGCAACCTCGCGCACGCTCATGGCGCGCTCAAAGGCGTAGCGGATGTAGCCGAGCCGCTCGGGCCGTGGCGTGACGAGCATCTGCGTGAGGCGGCGGGGCTCCAGAATTTCAGCGCCGGTTTTTTTGCCGGTTTCAAGAGAGCGCCAGGCCTTCATGAGCGCTTCTTTGAAGGTGCGGCCGATGGCCATTACCTCGCCCACCGACTTCATCTGCGGGCCCAGCGTGTCGTCAGCGCCGGGAAACTTCTCGAACTGCCACTTGGGAATCTTGACGACAACGTAGTCGATGGTGGGCTCGAAGCAAGCCGGAGTTTTGCGCGTGATGTCGTTGGGGATTTCGTCGAGCGTATAGCCGACGGCGAGCCTGGCCGCAATTTTGGCGATGGGGAATCCAGTCGCTTTCGACGCAAGCGCCGAAGAGCGCGAGACGCGCGGGTTCATCTCGATGACAATCATGCGGCCGTCGATGGGGTTGATGGCGAACTGCACATTGGACCCGCCGGTTTCGACGCCGATTTCACGCATAATGGCGATGGCGGCGTCGCGCATCTTCTGATACTCGCGGTCGGTGAGGGTTTGCGCCGGCGCGACGGTGATGGAATCGCCGGTGTGCACGCCCATGGGATCGAAGTTCTCAATGGAGCAGATGATGATGACGTTGTCGGCGAGATCGCGCATCACCTCGAGCTCGATATTCCTTCCAGCCGAGCACGCTCTCTTCAAGGAGGCACTCGTGGACGGGCGAGAGATCAAGGCCGCGCGCGAGAACTTCCATCAACTCCTCGCGGTTGTAGGCGATGCCGCCGCCCGTGCCGCCCAGCGTGAAGCTGGGACGGATGAGCACCGGGAAGCCGAGTTTGTTGGCGTAGTCGAGGCCGTCGCGGAGATTGTTGATGAGCGCAGAACGCGCAACATTGAGGCCGATGCGGATCATTGCATCTTTGAAGAGGAGGCGGTCTTCGGCTTTTTTGATGGCTTCCAGCTTGGCGCCGATCAGCTCGACGTTGTAGCGTTCAAGAACGCTGGTATCAGCCAGGTCGACGGCGAGGTTGAGGGCGGTCTGACCGCCGACGGTGGGCAGAAGAGCGAATTTGCCGGAGTTGGGGCTGGCCGCCAGCATCTCGGCTTCAATGCGGATGATTTCTTCGACGTACTCGTGGGTGAGCGGCTCGATGTAGGTGCGGTCGGCCAGCTCGGGATCGGTCATGATGGTGGCCGGGTTCGAATTGACGAGCACTACTTCGTAGCCATCCTGCTTGAGAGCCTTGCATGCCTGTGTGCCCGAGTAGTCGAACTCGGCGGATTGGCCGATGACAATGGGGCCGGAGCCGATCACGAGGATTTTCTGAATGTCGTTTCTACGTGGCATGGTTTCTGTTTTCTTGTCCGCTTTCCGTTACACTCTTGCCTTGGTGCTTTGAAAGGGCACGGCTTCAGCCGTGCCGCAAGCTGCCTCATTCGCCCGTGGCTTTAGCCACTGAGGGACGGGGTCGAGCTTCCAACCCGGAAACGCCGACGAATACCGATACTCGGCCGGCGCATCGCAGAGATGCTTCTTCACAGGGTTCAGATGAATGTAATGGAGACGAAGATCATAATCCTCGGCGTCTCGAATCCTATGGTCCGCGAATCCACGCTGCCAAACCTCCGCGTTTGAGCCTATTTCTTTCTTGACCCGATAGGAAAACCCACCCTTGATCATTTGGACCGCACGTTCCAGGGAGATCAGCGGCGTAATCAACAAATGAAAATGATCCGGCATTAGGACAAATTCGTGCAAGCGATATGCCTGGCTGCGGTGTGAGAGTAGTGTTCTGAAAAAAAGCCGTGCCCACGGTTCCGCATTGAACAGCGCGCGACGTTCCCACGTATCGGACGTAACAAAGTACGTCTGCGCGTTCTTGGTTGCGTGCTCGCGTACAGGTTTCAAAACCATCCCTCAGCGGCTAAAGCCGCGGCTTCCTGCTCCATCAACGGCACGGCTAAAGCCGTGCCCTTTCAAAGCGTTTCCGGCAGCCTGATTCCCTATCCATTGCATGCCGGGCGGGCTTACGATGTTACCCCTAGCCAAGCGCAAAAAGTCCTTTGTGCCTTGATGTATGCCTGTGCGAATGAAGCGGTTAAGTGGACGCAGATTTTCAAACCGTTCCGCATGGAAAATCGCCCAGTTTTCAAGAAGCAGTCGAGAAAAATAATCCTCAAAGCTGTACTGATTAAGTTTCACTCCGCACATATCAACGGAGCCTTCAATCGTCAAATACTGAAGGTGGCACGTTCCAAGTGAATTCTGAATTGCGCCGCGAACAAAGCACCCAGACACATTCTTTGCAGGGTTCTCGGACTTTTGATTGATTCTTGGGCATACGTGATCGTGAAGTCTTGTGCCAAAGTGGCCTGCGACCCCTATGTAGCATGACCGGTCTTCCGGAAAAACGAATCGATATACACCCGGTCGGGAAGCGCCAACAACACGCCACAACTTTCGCGGCTGCTTCCTACTCACCGCCCATTCTTCAATCTCTTTAGTGGACAACAATTCCTGCCAAACCAATTGGCCGTTGGTTTGAGAGGGGGCAGTCATCCCTTCCATTCCTCCATCATCCGCCGGAAGTCGCGAAACAGGTAGTGCGAGTCATGCGGGCCGGGGGCGGCTTCGGGGTGGTATTGCACGCTGAAGAGCGGCAACGTCTTGTGGCGCAGGCCTTCGAGAGTCTGGTCGTTCAGATCGACATGGGTCAGCTCGACCTCGTTGGCGTTGATGGAGTCGGGATCGACGGCGAAGTTGTGATTGTGCGCCGTGATCTCGACCTTGCCGGTGGTGTTGTTGCGCACCGGATGGTTGCCGCCGTGATGGCCGAACTTGAGCTTGTAGGTGCGGCCGCCGAGGGCCAGGCCGGTCAGCTGATGACCCAGACAAATGCCAAAAACCGGCACGCGGCCCATCATCTGGCGAATGGCGCGGACGGCATAGTCGACCGGCTCGGGGTCGCCGGGGCCGTTCGACAGGAAGACGCCGTCTGGCTTGAGCGCGAGTACGTCGTCGGCTGTGGTTTGGGCCGGGACCACCGTAACACGGCAGCCCTCGCGGGTTAACATGCGCAAAATGTTCTGCTTAATGCCGAAATCATAAGCAACTACATGAAGGCGCTTCCGCGCTTCCAGGTCTCGGAGGAGCGGATCGGCTGGGGGGAGTAGGGGCTCGCCCATTTGGCTGCGCGGGTCGGAGGCGTCAAATTCGTAGCTGGATTTCGTGGAGACAACGCGGGCCAGATCCGTGCCGTCCATCTTGCGAATGCTTCTTGCCTTTTGGACGAGGGCATCGGGGTTGGGCTCTGTGGTTGAGATGACGCCGCGCATCACCCCGTGGGTGCGCAGGTGGCGGACGAGGGCGCGAGTGTCGATCTCGGCCAGAACCGGGACGGTGTAGCGCTCCATGTACTCGTCGGTAACCTGCTCGGAGCGCCAGTTGGAGCTGATGGCGGAGAACTCGCGGACGATGAGGCCCTCGATATAAGGGCGAGCGGCCTCATTGTCGGCGCGATTGGTGCCGTAGTTGCCGATTTGGGGGTTGGTGAGGACGACGATCTGGCCGGCGTAGGAGGGATCAGTGGCGATTTCCTGATAACCAGTAAGTGAAGTATTAAAAACGACTTCGCCGTGGCATTCACCCTGTGCGCCATGGCCGTGCCCGCGGAAGATGCGCCCGTCTTCGAGCGCCAGGATCGCCTGCATCGCCTCTCCGAGGAGTGGATTCAATCGATTTTAGCAGGTTTTGCTGGTGGATTCTTGCTGGTTTTCCACGGGGGCAATAGGGTCAATGGACCACGCCGACGTCGCGCGCGGGCCAGTAGACGAACGCGGCCTTGCCGTAGATGAGGGAACGGTCGACGGGGCCGAAGTCGCGGCTGTCTGAGGAGATGGAACGATGGTCGCCCATCATGTAGTAGCTGTCCGTGGGGATGGTCATCTCGGCTACGGAGCGGTTGTCGCGATACTCCGCGGGGACGTAGGGCTCGCGGAGGAGCTTGCCGTTCACGAACACGCGGCCGTGGTCGATGCGGAGAGTATCGCCGGGGAGGGCGATCACACGCTTGATGTAGCTCTTTTCCGGGTCGCGCGGATAGTGAAAGACGACCACATCGCCGCGCTCGATGGAGGAGATGTGGTAGACAAACTTGTTGATGAAGAGCCGGTCGCGGTCTTCAAGGCGCGGCAACATACTGGTGCCTTCCACGCGGACGGGCTGATAAAGAAACGTGATGATGAGGACGGAGGCAACGGTGGCGATGAGCAGATCGCGCAGCCAAAGGCCGAGGCCTGCGCCACCAGTCCCCATGGACGAAGACCTGTCCGCCCCCGGCTTCGCCACCCCGGTCTTCGCTGGCGGTGCGGCGGGCGCAGGGTCAAGAGGCGGCTGGCTCGGAGCAGCCTGCGGGCTCGTGCTTGCATGAGAGATTGGAGTGTCGTCGGGACCGGTCAGCATCTGCGTCTGTTCCTAGATTACTCGCAACTTCATTCGCAACCAAGGCTTCCTGGCGGGCAAAAGATGCGCGGACGGTGTTGCGTGATCGGTTTCGGCTGATTGGCGGCAGGGACCAATGCGGGCGCCGCTCCGGGTTCGCCTAGGCCGGCAAGGTTTTCATCCTCCAGCAACAAGGGACGTTGCAGGACCATTTCCACCTGTGTGCCACGGGGAATATCGACATCGGCATTGCGCGTGAAAAGCGTTACCAAACCTACAGTAGCAAGCCCCGCGCCCAAGCCGGCGAGGCCGCCCTCTATGGGATGCCCGGATGCGGCTCCGCCAATGGTGCCGACGCCCGCGCCGGTCGGGAGAGCTATTTCGGCTACCTGGCCGGCTTCACGGCCCTTGTCGCCGTTCTGCTGGATGGTTCCCTCGCCGTCGTCCTTCACGGTCTGGTTTCTTGTGCCGGGCATGCTGTCGACGACGCCAGGAATCTCGACCACCGAACCGTTGGGAAAGATGATCGATGTAAAGTGCATTTCGAGTTGCGCCTGGCCTTTGATGCGGCCGCCGCGCTGAACGCGGTCGACGATGCCCTGCACGTAAACGCCGGTGGGGATCATGACGCGATTGCCGACAACCACGGGAAAAGTGGAGGAAAGGTAGACGCCGTCGCCAGCTTTGGCGCTCTTGGTGTTGATGGCGCTGCGCAACTCCAGCAGAACCTTGGTGCCGGCAGGCACGGTGTAGGTTTTGTGGGCCGGGGCGATGCCGGCAGTGGCCGTTGATTCAGGAGAAGCTTCTGTGGGCGCTGCCGGTTGTGGCGCCGGGTTCGCGGACGGTGGGGCGGTCTGTGCCGGCTGTGACTGCGCGGGGGTCTGGGACAGGCCAGGATTCGCGCCAGCGGCTATCAGGCAGATCAGAATTGCTGTCGGTAAACACGCCCGCTGCAGAGACATACACCCCTCCCGTGTCTGATGGATAGACGGAGCCTTCGCCTGTAAGGATAGCGCGATGTTTCTCTACGGGGTACGAAAAGTTTAGCGCAAGGCGGCCAATGTGCGCGTGAGCGTTAGAGCGGAACCAGAGTTAGCGTGCCCTTGTCATAGTCGTGAAGTGTCACT
>CAWCXX010000008.1:0-241964 GCA_963799445.1 uncultured Acidobacteriaceae bacterium
ACGCAATCGTGCATCGGCGCTGACACAGGTTGGCGGGTACGGACCGGACCGGGCTCTATCGCTCCCTGCCTGGGCATCATCTTCAAGAAGAGGTCATAGAAATGCGTGTCGCCATCCAGGAGATCCTTCTGGAGTTCCGGCGCCGATATTGATTTTGTCGTCAATATCGCGCTTGCCTTTGAACGCAACCATGTCGTCGAAGCTGGCGCCCTTCGGAATCGTGACCGGCGGAGCAAAATCGTCGGACTTCGCGTACTTGTCTGAGATGTACTTGATGAACAGCATGAACAGGACGTAGTCCTTGTACTGACTGGCGTCCATGCCGCCAGTTAGCTCATCGCATGAGGCCCAAAGTGAGGAATAGAAATCTGATTTCTTGATTGCCATTGTCTAGATGCCTTTGTTGATCCGCTGGAGTCTGTCAAGCTTTTGGATCTCGCACATCCACGTGTCAATGCCTCGTTCGGTCGCCCCAGATTGCTTGCCAGGCCGCAAATTCCGTTGGCCTTATCTGGTAGCGCGCAAAGTTTCCTTCATGCAAGCCAAGGAGCTCTGTTTCCGCCATTTCCCTGAAGCGCTCGCCCTCCACCGCTGCGATGTTGTTTCCGGCCCATGAAGCAAGAAACGCGAGTGCTGCTTTTCGGCCCAGTTGGTTGTGGACAGCGTTGGCAACGACTTCGCGCAAAGCCGCCCGGTGCTTGAACCGGAACGGGTCCGGCTCGCCTAAGGATTGCCGGACCGCGGCGTACTGCTCCGCCGACCGCCCATATGCCCAGATGAATACGTCCTTGAGTAGAGCGACATCGTTCCGCTCGTAAATTCCGAGCATCGCTTCGGTATACAGCGTCCTCGGAACCTCTGTAAAAGACAGAGGCGACAAATTATGCTTGATGAACGGGATGTTGGCCGCAAGCCGCGACACGCGCTTGTTGACATCATCGAAAGGCTGGAGATACAGGAGATGCACCATGACGAAGAATGCTTGCTCAAAGGGATCTTCGATGGCTGCCGCGGTTGTAAGTATTTGGGCGAAACATTCTTCGATTTGTTGCGGAACCGCCAGCGGGTGAAAGGCTGACCGCTCGATGCCGACTGGAATGTGACGTAGCCGTCCGGCTGCTCCCTCGTCCGTCAAGAGGTTTTGAGCCAGGATCGCGTGAAGATTGAGGACCGTGTACCTGTTGAACCCAATTTCATCCGCAGCATTGACCAGGAACTCGATTGCATCTTTGTGGTTCATGATCATCTGGGCTTCCCGTCGATCGCGCCCTTCGGCCTCTTCGCCGAATTCGATAAGGCGCTTGGTGTCGAGAAGCGAATAGGTGTTGCCTTCAAGTCTGCTGGAATTCCATGAGAGGTCTATCAAAAGGCGGTTGAGAATCTGTCTTGCGTAGGTGCCTGCGGCTTCGGCCACGATGCGTCGCGTTCCTATTGTTCCCAGGCTCGCGCGCTCTTTTTCTGAAAGGTAGGACCGTTCGTTCGGTCGATACTTGTCAAGGAATCTGCGGTTGTAGCCTACAAGTGTACGGGCTGCCACTGGCCTGTTTACATAGCGACGAACCTCACTGCCTGCCGCCGATATGGGCACAACCGTCGCTTCTTCTTGGGCTGCTTCAACGCGAGCTGACTTCTGTGGGGCTTCTTCCCTGGGCAACCGATATTTGAGTGCTCGGCCCTCGCCTTCGGTGAAAAGCCGCCCTGCATTGACCAGATTCCTGAGCCGGAATTGCAGCGTACGCGGCGCAAGCTCTTTGGGCAGAGCTCTCTCGACGTCGCCCCGGCTTGCGCCACCCGGATGGCGTTCCACTGCGGCTAGGATCGCTGCGTTATCTTCTTCCTTTATCTGCTTTGGCATCGGACGCCTTTTGGAGCTTCTTTGGGGCCTTTCGCGCAATATAACACCATTTACGCGCAATTAAAAGTTGAATCGCGCAACATAATTTGCGCGCAATGGGGATCACGCAGCTCACGGTGATCGAACGCCGTCGGAGGCTCCGGCTTCCTTCGATGCAGATTTCCTGGGGACGGGTCCTCCGGGCCCAACCCTGGTGATGTGCATTGAAATCTTCTGTGGGCCAGGGAAACCGGCAGACATCGGCGCCGACTGCCATTGAGCACTTCGACAATTGAGGTTTGCTTTTTTCGACGAGCCCGATACCGGGGACCTCGGATTCAAGATTGACGAGCAATCAGCCAGCACAGGTGGTGCCGCGCGCCGGCTCCAAGGGGGTCTGGCAGGAGATCCTTGAGTTTGTCCGCGTCTAGGCCCGCAGGGTCGCCGATACCTACAACCTGGAGCGTCGTTCTCAGGCCGGGATGGCGATTCGGCGGACCCCGTCGCGCGCGTGGCGGCACGACTAGATTCCGAGTCGCTGACGCAGCGTACGGCCAGGGCGGCTCAAACTCGAGCACATCCAGGAAATCGCCATACGGTTGGCGTCGCTTTTGGGGTGATCGTGAGCAGGACGTCCGGACCCCGGCTCGCGAAACTGGCAGGCCTTCGCTGGAGGCAGGTCTTTCACGGCATCGGCTGCTCATCGACCAGGTCTACCCAGGGATTCAGGCGCCTTCCGTTGCAGGTGCCGGCGCCACGCGGTTCCCAGCCCGCGCGAGCGGAACTCTTCCATTAAAGTGTCGCACCCGGCAGGCGATCCACATCGGCGCCTGGGTGTGTCGGCTCTCAGCGTCCGCCTTCAAAAATTTCAATTCGAATTTCCAAAAACCCAGTATTAAGAGTACGTGTGTCCCGCCAGTACTCAGGGCACAGCGGGCAAGAAAGGCTACCCATCCGGCCATTCAGACCCACGGGCTCACCGCAACTGGTGGATGGGAATTGAACGTGACAAAGAAAACAGATCTAAGAGTCGGAGGACTTTGTATGGCAAAAGCGTATAGTGATGGGCTGGTTACAGGACCGCAGCCCAGTGATTTCGAAATTCGCAAATTGATAGTCAATCTTGGCAATGCCTACGTGCGGCTCGCGGCGCGCGACCGCCGGAAGGTAATGCGTCTCCTTGAGCAATTCGCCTTCGGGAAGGCCAGCTCAGTTTCATATTGGGACCGCTGGTCCAAGGACGAGATGAAGCGCTGCTTTGTGCAGATGAAGCCTATCTCACCAAAGATGGCTAACGACTTCCGCCGTTGGGCTGCCGAGCTTCTTGAAGCTGGGCGCAACAACAAGCTGGCATTGAAGTGCCTCATGGACGAACTGGAAGTCCGGACGTGGATGGAGGAACCCTAGTCTAGCGTGATGGGTAGTCAGGAGTGGGCCGACAGCCGCCAATGGTGACCGCCGGCTCCCCCGGCCAGAATTCCAGGTCGGGCGGACACCGTTCTAAGAAATCGAACTTTCACATCCATAAATTGAGCGTCTGGTCCGCCTGAAAGTTTATGGCGGTCCAGAGCGCGCCGAGAAAGGCAAGGTACGAATGCAAAAGTATAGTACGAATAAGACCACCAGCGGTTCTGACCTGCCACAAACCGGCGCCGCTGCAAATGTAAACACGGCCTTGGACCCGACGGAGAGCGCCGCACCGGCAGTGAAGCTCGGATGCGGACGAGACCAACGCGGACGATGACGAAAAATACGGCTCTGAACCCCAAAACTCGAGCTCGACCCGCTGAGGTCCCGGACCTGGCGCACGCCGGGAATTGAACAGGGCCGCTCGCAAGAAGTTCGTCACAAGCGAGCGGCGCCGAAACCCCCGGCCCCGTTCGCGGAAGTTTTCCGGGGCGCGGGTCCCCAGGGCCCCACCTCGCCGTTATGCATAGGATTGCAGTCTCCCAGAAAGGCCGGCAACGATCGATGCCGGCTGGCATTGAGTGCTTCCATGATCGAGTGTTTGGCTTTTTGACAGCCGGGTACTGACATCATCGAGTTCGCGATTGGCAAGCACTCGGCCACCTCAGGCGGCGCCTGGCGGTCGGCTGGCATTCGTGTCTGATGCGAAATCTCTTGAATCTGTCCGCGTTCAGGCCCACGCAGTCGCCGAAATCTGCACCCTGGAGCGCCTTTTGAGAGCCAGGATGGCGATTCGGTGGTCCTCGGTCGCGCGCAGCGCGGCAAGACTGTATTCCGGCTGGCTGACGACGCAAGCGACCAGGGGCGGCTCACCGCGACCATCGCGTTCCAGGAGATCGCCATACCGCTGGCACAGCTTTTGGGGTGATCGTGAGCAAGACGTCCGAACCTGGGATCGCGAAACGGGCAGACCTTCGCCTGAGGCAGGTCTTTCACGGCATCGGCTGCTCCTCAAAGAGGTCCACCCAGTGAATCAGACGCCTTCCTTTGCGGCGCCGGCGCCACGCAATTCTCTGGTCCGTGCAAGCCACGCTCTTCAATTTAGGTGTTGCACCCGGCTGATGGTCGACCTCGGCGCCCGGGCGCATCGGCTCTGCACGGTGCATCCGCCGACACGTCCGTGCCAGGACAAAGTGCCACCCGGATGCAAAATGGGCCCGCTTCCCCAGTCACCGTATCGCCGTAACGGCCAAAATCCCTCTCGAAAAGACAGAATGCTCCTAAAAACTCGTCTATGGACCCCTCTATACACAGACGGAATTCCACCAGGGTACCGGTCGGCTTTCCGTTCACTATTTCAACTGTTGTGAGGCAATATGTCCGATATTCCTGAAAGCGAGCTGCTTCTAACCGCCGGCGGAGACGCAAAAGAGCCTGCCGAAACCGATGATGGCGGATGTTTTGAGCCATTCATTCCCCCTGTGCCGATGCCCTCCGCACCCAAGCCAGCCCCGAAACCCAAGCCACAATCGCTGATACCCGTGATTGACGCAGTCCTCCGCGATAATGGTCTCCTCCCCACCACGACTGAAACTACACCGGAGGCGAAGCTTCCGGCTCCTGCGACACACGCAGACACAGGCGATGCAGAAACGGCACAGCCAAGCGAGATTCCCGCCGCGCCGGCGGAGACGCTATTCCCGCCACCTCGCGTGGCCACGGCAGGCGAGCTCGTCACGTGGATAAAGCGGTGCCTCTTGGCGCAAACGCACCTGCCAGAGGATGCGGCGGAGTTGGTCGCGTTCTGGTCGATTTCGACATGGTTTCAGAACTCATCAACCATCCTTCCATGCCTAGTAATCACCGGCCGTGCCCATGACGCAGTGGTCGTTCTGCGCGTCCTCCGCGACTTCTGCCGGCAGGCGGCGCTGCTGGCCGGATTCGGACGGAGCCACCTTTCCGTGCTCCAGTGGGGATGTAAGACCAATCTGGTATCGGAGCCGACCCTTGACAAGAGGACAGCCGCCTTAGTGAGTAATCTCACCAATCGCAACTTCATGGTCGTGGAACGTGGTTCACTGGTCTCTTGCGCTAAGTCAACGGCGATATACGTCGGTGAGAATCCAGAAACACACAAGATTCAGAACTCCATCAACATCCACATCGCCCCCACAAACGCGGCGCCACCTGCCGCTCCACAGTGGTTGCAAAAAATGATTGAGCGCGTCCCCGTTCACTTAGACCAGTATCGCAACAAGAATCTCAGCTATGTACACCGTTGGAGATGGGTTCCTTTCGGTTTATCGTCCGAGACGGCCGCGATTGCGACCTCACTCGGACGCTGCATTGTGGACGCACCCGAGCTCCGGCAAAAGCTGCTGACCCTGCTGAAAACCCAAGACCAGCAGCGTCTCTCTGAAATGTCGGATACCAGCGAGGCCATCGTCTTAGAAGCGACCCGGGCGCTCAGCCGTGACGGGCGGGAACAAGCCTATGCCCGGGAAATCGCGGTTGAGGTCAACCGTCGGCTGGAAGCGCGCGGCGAAACGGCGCGGCTGAGTCCCGAAAAAGTCGGCCACCGATTGAAGAAGCTCGGTCTGCGCACTCGCCCGTTATCACAAACCGGCCACGGTCTGACGTTCGATAAGGCCACCGTCGCCCGACTTGAGGAGCTTGCCGCGATGTACATGGTGGATGTGATGGAGGATACGGCGGCAGAGGCCAAGAACCCCCATAGCTCGCAAGCTACAGAAAATGAATAGGTTGAGTAGGTTATGGAGGTTATGGAGGTTTTTTTGAACCTCGTTTCGCGCGCGCTGGACCGAAGTCGATATAACCAATTTAGAATGTGCGACTTTCATTTTATTATGTACGGACTTTCACCTTATGCCGTCAAACTTTCACCTTATGGGTGCACCCACAATAGCCCCTCCGCGGCCGAGCAGAGGCCGGCCCGCATGCCTGCGTCGCGATCCCCGGTTTCCGGCTTCCACAATGCGCCCACGGATTCGGGACGGGAGGCCAGTTTTTGAGCCCATGCCTGAAGCCGCGGTGCCGGCCATTCTTGAAGAAACCATGCATTCGCTCCGCCCTATTTCCGATCGCGCTATACTTTGGGCATTCCTGGGGACAAGCAGGTTTTTGCATTCGGCCTGGGTTGGCCTATTCCCTTTCGCAGGCAAAACCTGCGAGTTGAAACCCAATTACCCTGGTTTACGTCGATCAATCAAGGAACGGGCCCCGGCAAACACCTTTTTCGGCAACGCTGGTTGAGCAACTTCCCGATATGGCCAGTGTTTCAACGGGCATGAAGTGGAGCTATTCTCGAAGCCGGGTGCTTGGGTGGCCACGCGCAGCGTGGCCTTTTCCTGGCGCATAAGCCACGCGGCAGCTATGGGGACCGTAGATACGAACGTGGCAATTGGGGGGCGCCAGGAAGCTATTGGCATTTGGAGCGCTTATGAAAGCGTGTCTTACTTCGCTATGTGCCTTGGTTGGCGCGCTCGCCGTACCGTTGGCCGCTGCACCAACACAGAGAGCGTTGCTCATCGGCATCAACACGTATCAACCCACGGGCACAAAGGCGGAGCATCCCGCCGGCTGCATCTATGGCCGCTGCGAGCTGGGAGCTTTCCAGAATCTCGATGGCTCAGTGAACGATGCGCAGGCCATGGCAGACCTCCTCGCCGGTCCTAAGTTCTGCTTCCCGGCCGGCCAGGTGGTTCTGCTCACCAATCCTGCCCCGCCCCAGCCGTGGCCCGGAGTCGTGGTTCTTTCGGCCGACCAAACCACGCACGACGGCATTCTCGCCGCGATGCAGAAATATCTCGTGGATGTACCGCAAAAGGGCGACACCGTGGTCTTTTACGACGCCAGCCACGGCTCCCTGCGCGTCAACAGCAAGGGCAACAAACTCACGGTGCTGGTTAACGGCCAGTATGTGCACGCGGATAGCACCCTGGTGCCCTCCGACGCCTATAAGGGCGGCTACGACGTGCGCGACCGCGAGATGAGCCGCATCTTCAATGCTGCGCTCGACAAAGGCATTCATCTCACCGTCATCTTCGACAGTTGCCATTCCGGCGGCATCAGCCGCGGCATCGGCCCCAAATATCAGGAGCGGGCCCTGGCCTTCGACCCGCGCGACATTAACGAAGCTCCTGACACGCGTCCCGTGCCGACCGAACGGGAAGACAATCCCGCGCTGGTCTTCTCGGCCGCGCAGCAGGACCAGACGGCCAAGGAGATGCCGCTTACCGGCGGCGCAACCGAGGCGCACGGGGCCTTCACGGCAGCTTTGATCGAGACACTGCAGGCTATGCCCGCCGACACACCTGCTACGCTCATCTACGAGCGCGTGAAGGCCGTGCTCGAGGGAAGCAGCGTGCCCGATCAGGACCCGGATCTCGACGCCCTCGAGGCGCGCCGCCAGCAACCTCTTTTCGGAGGAACTGCGGCAAAATCCAGCAAGGTCCGGGCGGCCGCCCTCGGGACCACAGACGACGGCAACGTGTTGCTCGACATCGGGAGCGTCGCCGGCGTGGGTGTCGGCACGGAATTTACGTCGGAGAATCCGGGCCGCAACGGCAAGCAGGTTCTGCTTCGCATCACGGACCTCAACGGCATCGCGCGCTCTACTGCTTCAGTGAGCCCGGCCGGCGCAAAGGTGACGCCGGGCGAGTTTTTCGATTTGACAAAATGGGTTCCATCAGATTCGCCGGTGTTGCGCATCTGGCTTTGGCCATCCAATCTTTCCAAGGATGATATTCTTGCTGCGGCCATACAGGTGCAGGCCTCGGGCGCTACTCTCGTCTCCGATCCCGCCGAGCAGCAGTGGACCCACGTCCTGAGCTGGGACGGCAAGAACTGGACACTTCAGCAAGCTGGCTCGTCTTCGACCGTCAGCCTCGGAGCGCCGCTGGCCGCCGACGCTCTCAAGCAGCATCTTCCCGCCGGAGCGAGACTTTGGGTCAACCTTCCGCCGTCGCGGGAGTTAGCCCCAAAACTCGCGCCCACAGGCAGCGACAGCGCCGTCCAATCCGCTGACAATCTTGCCACTGCGCATTACGCGCTGACCGGTGTGCTCACTGAGGACGGCCCGGCCCATGCCTGGTATCACAAGAGCGAGCTCGCGGCTGGTCCGCCCGCATCCAACGCGCCCGCTCACAGTCCGGGCTGCTCCGCCACCTCGCAGTATCCGGTGCGCAGCGATTGGGTACCGATCGGCAGTGCAGCCGCCATCGACTCCGCCAGCGCCAAACTGAACAACTATGCCTTGCTCCTCGCCAAAGTGCACGGCTGGCTGGAACTCGCCAATAACCCGTCCGACGCCTCCAGCGACGCCTACTACTCGCTCGCTCTCATCCCCTCTTCCGGCGATAATCCGCTCACCGCCGAGCAGACCACGCATCAGGGCGACGAACTCAAAATGGCCCTGGCGTCTACCGACCGCGTCGTCGAGCGGCGCTGGGTTTACGTGCTCGACATCGACTGTCACGGTCGAGGAACGGTTCTTTACCCCGGCAACTACACCGGAAATGAGTATCCGAATGACGCCGATACCGGACGTCAGTTCCTGCTCCGGGGTGCGCCCACCCTGCGCATCGGCAAACCCTACGGGGTGGATACGCTCATTCTTCTCTCGACCGAGCAGCCGCTTCCCGATCCTTATGCACTCAACTTCGATGGCGTCGCCACGCGCGGCACCCGAGGCGTCACGTCGCCGCTGGAGAAGCTCCTATATCAAACCAGCGGGGGAACCCGTGGGATCAGTGAAGCTGTTCCAACCAACTGGGGCATTAGAATCATGACAATCCACAGTGCTCCAAAAGATGTCGCAAAGTAGGTTATACAGATCGATTGAGCAGCCGGCGGCTCAATGGAAGAGGTTCACCCGGCAACCATGGAGGTACCACGATGTCTCTTTCTCGACGTAACTTCCTCACCGACGCTTCCGTGTTCGGTCTGCTCACCGCGCTTCTTCCTGAGTTTGCTGCCGCGCAAGCGGCTTCTCCGCAGGCGCCCACTGAAGACTTGCCACACGACTCCTACGATTTCTGGAACGGGTTTTTCGATTCAGTGAATCCCAACAGTCCGAATTACGGCAACAAGGCGGCCTCGCGCGGGCCGGAGGATCAACTTCCCGATCCCGCGGCCCAGACGCAGTACCTGCAGTACAACACCGAAAAGAAACACATCCGCTATGCCTCAGACATCGATAAGGGCGAGTTGCTTGACCACGACGGCGATGTAGCGGTCAGCGTCGGGCTCTCGCAGTTTCGCCCCGGCGCCGGCGAAACCAATCTGCATGCCTCGCAACTGCGCGTTGACACTACCCAGATTCACCCCTTCATGAACATCATGGCTCCGCTGGCCTGGACCGCCATTGCGTCAGTCACCCCGAACAAGGCGGGAAAGGTATCGATGGATTCCCTTGGCTTCAAGTCGCCACAGGCGGCGCAGAGCACCGGCAAGATTCTGCTCACCCAGGGAACGGGAAAGATGGCGGTCAATATTTCCAGGGCCGCGCAAGCTTCCTTTTTCGTTAAGGCTCTGAACGTGATGATGGCTGGGGCCAAAGTCGTGGTCCCGTTGGTTAGCCTGCCCGCCATCAGCGTGCCTGCGCTCAACTCGTTTACTGAGGCGCTGAGCTACTGGGAAGACCGCACCCGCTTCGTGATGGCCGGCAACTTGACCACTGCCGTGGCCACGCAGCAGGCCTTTAGCGATCCCGATCGCGAAGATCGTTACATCGGGCTGGTCTCAGGCGACTATCTGATGGTGCCGCAGAAACACACGGAAGAGCTGGCCAAGGCGCTGCCGAATCTCGACCTGATTCAAGGTTACCTGGTTCCCAAGGACGCTGACCCCAATCTGCCCATTGAGCAACGCGCGGAGGGCGCGGTTCCCGGCATAACCTACGCGTCGATGCGGGTGAGCGTGTTGCCACTGGACACGTCAACCACGAAGAAGCCAAGTGGCACCCTTGGTACCCCTGTGCCCGTTCCCAGTACATCCTCGACAACAACTAAGAAGAGCAGTTCCAGCTCTGGCAGCTCTAAGGGAAGTTCCAAGGGAAGCACTGGGGAGACACCGAAGGGAAGCACGGAAGAGACTCCGAAGTAGGCGGCGAAGACTTTCCAGGCAAGGTATGCTGTTTCCATCCCGCCGCCGGGTGGGACCGGCGGCGCCCACAAACGATACCTCGGGGGTCAAGATGAGCCGGGCTGCAAGAACATCGGCCATCGAATCTGAGGATGCGGACTTCGCGCTGGGACCCGCCCCTTCGAATACGGCGAGTGCGAAGCTGTAACCGGCACTGCACCGGGATCTCCCCGGAAGTGCGCCATGAATTGCATGCACACAATCCGCCTGGTTGCCGCATTGAGCCTGGGACTGCTGCAGATTGCCGCCGCCGCACAGAGCGCCCGACCGGGCGCAGCCCTGCAATCAGCCATCGACCAGCACGAGAAGAATCTGGCACAGGCGCGAGCGCAAAAGAATCAACACACGGTGGTGACTCAACTCAATGTTCTCGGCGCGCTTTACCGAATGTCGGGGCAGTTGCAAAAGGCGCTGACCTACCTGAACGAAGCGTTGCCCATCGAGCAGAAATACTCCAGCCTGCTCGGCCAGGCCACCACGCTGGACACCATGGGCCGCGTCGATACACAGACCTTGGCCAGGAAAACAAAGCGCTGGAGCTGTTCAACCAGGCGCTGCCAATGTGGCGCGCGCTCGGGGTTCGCATCCGGCGAAGCCAACACGCTGAACTATATCGGGAAGGTCTATAACGACCTGGGCAATCGCGAAGAATCGCTCAAGTATCTGAATCAGTCAATGGCGATCTGGCACGCGATCGATAACCCTCAGGCGCGGCGGCCACGCAGAACAGCCCCGGAAATTCGTCTTCCGGACAGGGGCAGCAGAGGCAGGCAGCCGCGGGCTGGATGAGCGGCCAGCCGTGCCGGCGAGGCGGGAACACTGGACAATCTGGGAAGAACCTATTCCGACATGGGCCAGGGGCAAGCAGGCGCTGGAGTATTTCAACCAGGCGCTGCCCATCTGGCGCGAAATCGGAGAGCGCAGCGGCGAGGCGCTCACGCTGAACGATATGGGCCCGGCTTATGCCGGCATGGGACAGAAACAGAAAGCGCTCGAAGTCTATAACCAGGCGCTCAAATCTGGCGCGAAACTCGGCAGCCGGCAGGGCGAGGCGCTGACGCTGAATTTCATCGGCCGGCTCTATCGCGACCTGGGGCAGCATCAGACCGCACTCGATTACTACAACCAGGCATTGCCCATCTGGCGCGAGGTTGGCAATCGCAACGGCGAGGCGCTGCGCGCTCAGCGACATCGGCCGCGCCTATGCCGATCTCGCGCCAGCCCCGCAAGGCGCTGGACTACGCCGACCAGGCGCTGCCGATCTTTCGCGAAACCGGGAGCCGGCGCGGCGAAGCCATGACCCTGAACAACATGGGCCGCGATCACTCCGACATGGGCCAGGGCAGAGCAGGCGATGGAGCTCGACCTGCAGGCGCTGGCCATCTGGCGCGAAGTCAAGGACCAGCGCAACGAAGCCATCGGCGCTGATGACCCTCGCCTGGGCCTACTCGCTGATGAAGGAACCGGAGCAATCGCTTCGCCAGCGCGCTCGCCGCCCTGGGCCTGGCCAAGGCGACGGGCGATCCGGAGATCGAGGGCGCGATTGAGACCTCGATGATGCTCGGCTTCCGCAAACAGCATCGTCCCGAGGAGGCGATCTTCTTCGGCCTGGAGGCGGTCAACTCCTATCAGCAGATTCGCCAGAACATCGCCGGCCTGGATAAGGAGCTGCAGGCCGGCATTCGCGCAATCGAAGCGCGGCATCCTATCGCATGCTGGCCGAATTGCTGGTCGAAGCCGGCCGGCTGGGCCAGGCCGAACAGATTCTCGATCTACTGAAGGAGCAGGAGCTGAAGGACCTTGTGCGCGGCGCCGACTCCGGCGCCGACGCCGGAATTGAGCCGCTGAAGCTTTCGCCCGCGCAGCAGGAAGCCGAGAGCGCGCTGCCGGATCTCGAAAAGAAGGCGCGGGCGATCGAGGAGTCGAGCCTCGCCTATGCGCAGATTCAGGCAAAGCCGCGCGCACCCCCGACGATGACGCCCAATTGAAGACGCTGGAGGCAACATTCAGCAGGAATCGGATCGGAGATCGAATCCATCTTCAATGGCAAAATCTTTCCCGAGCTCGATGCGCAATCCGCCCCCGGCCAGGCAGCGGCGGAATCCACAAAGAGCCTTCTGCAGGACTCGCTCGCCAAACTCGGGCCGCGCGTGATGGGCATCCGCCTGCTGCTGGGCGAGGATCATGCCTACGCAATTGTGGTCACGGCCAATACGCGGAAGAAGTTCGTGCTGCAGGCCACGCCGGCCGACATGCGCAGCCAGGACTTTTGAGGCGCTCAAAGCCTTGGCTCGCCCACATCCGATCCCAGGCCGCAGTTGACCGCAGCTCTATGCCATGATCGTGGCGCCGCTTGAAGATGAGCTGAAGGCCCTCGAAGCGGCCCCCGGCGCGCAGGGCAGCGTCCCCACGCTGCTGTGGTCGTTGGACGACGCATTGCGCTACGTGCCCATGGGCGCGCTCTACGACGGCAACCATTACATGGTCGAGCGCTTCCACAACGTGCTCTTCACGCCCGAGAGCTACGGCCACATGACCGATTCGCCGATCCAGAACGGCAACCCGCCCAGCGTGCTGGCCATGGGACTGTCGAAGAGTTATGGCGGTCTGCCGGCGCTGCCCGGCGTGATGCCGGAGCTGGATGCCGTGGTCCACGATCCCAGCGCGCCCGAATCGCATGGCCCGATGGATGGAAAGCTGCTGCCCAATGAGCAGTTCACGCTGGCCGCGCTGAAGACGGAGCTTGGCGCGGGCAAGGGCTTTCCCGTGGTGCATATTGCCAGCCATTTTGTCCTCGTGGCCGGCAGCGGCGACGAGCCTTTCCTGATGATGGGCGGAGAGAACACGGGAGATGCCAATGGATTCGAGTGGAATCTCTCCGATATGGAAAATTCTCCGGTCGCTTTTCACGGAACGCGGCTGCTCACTCTCTCGGCTTGCAGCACGGCGAAGGACTACAAATCCAGAAACGGCCTGGAGATGGACAGCCTGGGGATGGTGGCGCAGCAGAAGGATGCCGAAGCCGTGCTGGCCACGCTGTGGGACGTGAACGACCTGAGCACCAGCCGCATCATGAGCGACTTCTATTCCCGCTGGGTAAAGAATCCCGCCGATGGCAAAGCCGAGGCGCTGCGCCAGGCGCAACTTGCCTTCCTGCACGGGGCTACTCCCGCGTCAAACGGCGCTACGCCGGGCGGCGGAAGCGGCCGTGGCTTCGAAACCGTGCGGGCAGCCGGCAGCAACCTGGTTCCCTCGGCTACGCCCATCCGTACTACTGGGCGCCCTTCGTCCTCATCGGAAACTTTCAGTAGCGCGTCCCCTGCCCTCGATCACCACCGCGTTTACGCGCGAGCAAAGCTGAGGGCGGCGTTCGGAGATTGATGGCCGCAAACACACTCAGCCAAGCAGTTGCTTCGCAACCTTGATATAGAGTTCGACCGCTTCCAGCAATTCCTTTTTCGCCAGCTTCTCCTGCGGCGTGTGGGCCACGTGAATGCTGCCGGGACCGAGCAGCAGCGGCTCGCCCCAGTTGCTCAGTTGCGGAATGTCGGTTGTGAACTTCGCGATCATGGTGGGCAGGCCCTCGACGGCGCGCAGGCGGACAAACGGAATTTCGAGCGTGAAATCCACCTCCGCCAGGCCGGCCGCAGCCGCGACGAGTCGCGGCGCGCACCGGAGCCGAGTCGCCCACCAGCCGCACCAGCACCTGCGCCTCGGCTTTGTCCGCGATCACGTTGGGCGCGTGGCCGCCTTGGATCTGGCCGATATTGAGCGTGCTGGGGCCGACATCCTCCGTCACCGGCAGCTCCAGCGCCAGCAGCTTGCCCAAAACCTGAACAAGTTTGTGCACTGCGCTCTCGCCCAACTCGGGATAGGCGGAGTGCGCCATCTTGCCCGTGGAGCGGAAGACGGCGCGCAACGCGCCTTTCGACGCCAGCGCCAGGCGATTGTCTGTCGGCTCGCCGTTGATCAGGAACCGGCTGCCCTTCGGCTTCAGGTTGGCCGCCTTGGCGCCGGCAGAGTCGCGCTCTTCGCCGCTCACAAATAACAATCCAATCCGAAACCCCGCCGTCCGCAGGGCTTCGGCGGCGGCAATTTGCGCCGCGATGATGCCCTTGGCGTCGGAAACCCCGCGGCCGTACATGAACTCCGCATCCTCGCTGAACGGGATGTAGGGCGGAACGGTGTCCATGTGCGTGGAAAACACCAGATCAGGGGTCTGCCCGGCGGGGCCGGCATAAACATTCCAGCGCGGCCCGGCCGTGGCGCTCTCAGGCGGCTGCGCGACGGGGGTTTTCTCCACCTCCCAACCGCGGCCGGCGAGAAAACGGCCAAGAAAATCGCCCACTGCGCCCTCGTGGTAGGTAGTGGATTCGATCTCGCATAACTGCCGTGTCAGCCCGATGGGGTCAAGCGGAATGAGTTCGGAACGATCGTTCATGATGTTGCCAGAATACCGTAGAGGGCGATTTTGCCTTAGATTCCGCTGGACTCGCCTTCCCGCCTGCGCAATCGGTGCAATGCGCCATCGCTGCTGGCCTGCAAGCACTTGGCCCCTCTGAGCGTAAAATGAGGAGTGGCATGAACTCCACACCTACCCCAGACCAAGTTGAGATGCACGTCAGCCGCGAAAGCGCCAGGGGCGCAATTCGCAGCGTCACGCTCAATGGTCCTGCCGGCCGCCTGGAGGCGGTTCTGAACCTGGGAGCGCCCGATGCGCCGTTTGCCGCGCTCGTCTGCCATCCCCATCCCATCTTCGGCGGCAATCTTCACAACAAAGTTGTGTACCACGCCATGAAGGTCCTCAACGATCCCGATTGGGGCCTGGGCTGGCCCGTGCTGCGCTTCAACTTTCGCGGCGCCGGCCTGAGCGATGGAGTGCACGATGGCGAGGCTGAAGCCGGCGATGTTCTTGCTGCTCTCGACTGGCTCGAACAGGAATTCCAGCGTCCGCTTGATTGTCGCCGGATACAGCTTTGGCGCGGCCATGGCGCTGCGGGCCTGTTGCGGCCTCAAGCAAATACGCGGCACGGGCTTGCCGGGAACTCCAAGAGTGCGCGCGCTCATCGCCCTGGGACTGCCCACGCAGGCCGATGGTCCCGCTTACCGCTATTCCTTCCCGCGGGACCTGGACGATCCCCAAGCTTTTCCTCAGCGGAGACCGCGACGAGTTTGCGCCCGCTGCGCAGTTAGTCGAGGTGGCCGCGTCCGCCGCCGAACCGAAGCGGCTCATCCTCCTTCATGGCGCCGATCACTTCTTTACGGGTCAGCTGGCTCCGATGCAACGGGCGATGGCCGAATGGCTGAAGGAGCAACTGCCATGACTCCAGCCAGCGACATCTCGCTCGAAGCTTTGCACACCGCGGCCACTGAGATCTTTACCGGCGCGCTGAAGGCATGCAATATTGCGTCGGCTTTCGACCGGCGCCTGCGCTTCGAGGGCAATACCCTCCACAGGCTGATGCCCGACGGCAGCGGGCCCGCGTCCATCGATCTCTCCGCATACAAGCGCATCTTTGTGATTGCGCTGGGCAAGGCCGCCGGTCCCATGCTGGAGACCTTGCTGGATCGCATGAAGCGCCGCAAGGGGCTGCGAGGAATCTGCTGCTCCAACCAGTTGCCTCTCACAGCGCAACTGGCGTTTCCGCTACTTTGAAAGCGGCCATCCCCTGCCCAACGAGGACTCCTTCGCCGCCGCGCGCGCCGCGCTGGCCATGCTGCGCAAGGCGCGGAAGGATACACTCATCTTCTTCCTCATCTCCGGCGGCGGATCGGCCATGTTCGATCTGCCTCTCGACCCGCAGATCACTCTGGAGGAGACGATCGCTTTTCACCAGTTGCTGCTCGCCTCGGGCGCGCCCATCAACGAGATCAATACTCTGCGCAAGCATTTTTCCGCGGTCAAAGGCGGCCGTCTGGCCATGGCCGCGCCGGAGGCGGCGAAGGTGAGCCTGCTGCTTCCCGACGTGCCGCTGCGCTCGCTCGACGCGCTCTCCTCCGGACCCACTTCGCCCGACCACTCCACCGTGGCCGACGTGCGCGAGCTCCTTGCCAAATACGATCTGGCGGAAAAACTTCCGCGCCTCGATCCGCGCGTTCTTTGAGCGCGAAGATCTGCCCGAGTCGCCGGGCAACAAGACCAGGCGGGTTACGTTCCTCCCGCACAAGATGCCGTGGGCCGGTGAGCAGCCTACCCCCCGCAGCATGACGGCGGCAGCCAGCATGACCGGCGAAGAGCCGGCCTTCCGCGATTCCGTCTTCGAGATCCTGCTTTCCAGCCATGACCTGGTCGAGAATGCGCGCGCCCTGGCGCGGAACGCAGGCTATCATGTCGTAGTCGACAACAGTTGCGACGACTGGGATTATGCCGATGCGGCCCGCTATCTGCTGGAGCGGTTCCACGCCCTGCGCGCCAGGCAGAAGCGCTTCTGCCTCATCTCAGTGGGCGAGGTCACCGTCACGCTCAACCGCACGCCGGGAGCGGGCGGCCGCAACCAGCAGTTTGCGCTCACCTGCGCGCTGGAACTCGCCAACCATCCCGGCGAGCGCCTCACCGTGCTCAGCGCCGGCTCCGACGGCATCGACGGCAATACGCAATCGCCGGCGCCATCGCCGACCCCACCACCGTGGAGCGCGCCCGCGCATTCGGCTTTGACCCCGAGCAATCGCTTGCTGAGTTCAATGCCTGTCCCCTCTTTACTGCCATTGGCGACGCCGTGGTCACCGGCCCCACGGGCCAGAACTTGCGCGACCTGCGCCTGCTGATCTCCGAATCCGCGTAGCGCCGCAATTTCGGTGGAAAACAAAAGAACTCGTCCCTCGCGCGTAAGGCTGGCGCTGCCGCTTGCGAGGCGCTGCGTGCGCAGCCGGGAACCGCTACACTATCTTTACCGTATTCGAACATGATGAAGATTTGGGCGAGCGCACTTTGTCTCTGCTTGGCTTGTTGCAGCCAGCTCCTGGCAGCATCCGGAAAAACTTCCGCGCCAAAGCCAAGCGACAGACCGGCAACCGAACAGCGTCACCGTGCCGTTGATCGATCAGGGTCTGCACCTGGCCGACTTTCCCAACATGCAGCCGCGCCCGGTCTTCGCGCCAAACTCGCTGACGTTTCCGATTTCATCCAGAACTCGCCTGTTGACGGCCAGCCGGCCACGGAAAAGACAGAAGTGTGGATGGCGTACACCAAATCGACGCATCTATTTCGTTTTCATCTGCTACGACCGCCATCCTGAGCTGATTCGCGGCCATCTGGCGCGCCGCGAAAACATTCTCAATGACGACGGCGTCGCCGTTCTCCTCGATCCCTTTCGTGACCGGCGCTTGGGCATTCTTTTCAGGGTGAACCCGGCGGGCGTGCAGGCTGACGGCTGCATGGAGCGAACCCAACAACACCGATTACAGTTACGACACCGTGTGGGATTCCGAGGGCCAAGTGACCAAAGACGGCTGGATGGCGCTCATTGCCATCCCCTTCCGCAGCCTCCGCTTCCGCAGCAATGAATCGAACTGGGGCGTCGTCCTGGGCCGCTTTTTTCCGCGCAACTCTGAGACGGATCTATGGCCGCGCGTGGCCGCCGACGTCACCGGCGTCCTCAGCCAGGAGGGCATTCTGCACGGCATCGAAGGCGTCAGCGGCTCGCACAACTTTCAGTTGAACCCCTACACGCTGGCGCAAAACGAGCGCACCTTCATCGACATCGATCCCACCAACCCCTTTTTCAGCTCGCGCCATTTTGAGGGCACCGACGGCGGCGAGGCCAAGCTCATCCTGAAAGACAGCATCGTGGTTGACGCCACCATCAACCCCGACTTCAGCGATATCGAGTCCGAGCAGCCGCAATTCACCGTCGATCAGCGCTTCCCTGTCTACTTTCCGGAGCTGCGGCCTTTCTTTCTCGAAAACGCCAACTTCTTCCTTACGCCCATCAATCTCATCTACACGCGCAACATCGTGCATCCCGAGTACGGCATCCGCGTAACCGGAAAAATCGACCACACCAACGTGGGGCTATTTACCACCGACGATCGCCAGCCCGGCCAGGCCTTCGCTCCCGGCGATCCGCTGTACGGCAAACATGCCACTGTCGCGGTGGGCCGCGTCTCTGAGGATCTGGGCAAGGGATCGAGCCTGGGCGCAATCTACACCGACGAGGAATTTGGCCAGGGCTGGAACCGCATTGGCGGCATCGACTGCACCATCCGCTTTGACAAGCACTGGACCGCGTGGGGACAGATGGTGGAAAGCTCAACCATGGGCGACCAGGACAGCGGCACGCCGCCTCCCTACTCTGCTGGCCCCGCAAGCGCGTTCCAGTTGCAGCGCTCCGGCCACGCCTTCAACATGCAGGAGAACTATTTCGATGCCAGTACCGGTTTTCAAACGCAGCTCGGTTTCATCCAGGCCTCCAACTTCCGCAACAACCAGACCCACGCCACCTACCAGTGGTTTCCCAAGAACCGCTTCTATCAGAGCTTCGGCCTCGAAACCAACCAGAACGTCGCCTTCGATCACCAGGGCGACCGCGTCTTTCACTATTCCACCTTCGATGTCTTCTGGCTGCTGCCGCGCAACCTCGTCATCGCTCCCATCATCGGAGAAAACTCCGACACCGTAAGTCCGCTCAACTACGCGGGCCTCACCTACTTCAAAAACTTTACTGAGAACTTCGGCGGAATCGTCTTCCGCGGCGCGCCCTGGTCGCAATTCAACTTCAACCTGCAGGCCGTGCGCAGCGGCAACGTGAATTACAACCCGGCTGCGGGGCAGATCCCTTCACTGCTCAACCAGGAAACCGTGCAACTGCTCTTTACCGTACAACCGGTCAGGCAGCTGACCGCCGACAATACCTACCTGCTCGATCGCGACCACGCAGTTGCCGGCGGGGCACTGGTTTATGAGAGCCAGACCATGCGCAGCGTGGTGAACTACCAGTTCACACGCTCCATCTCGGCACGCTTGATCGTGGAGTACGACTCCACGTTGGCGAATCCGGCCCAGACCTCGCTCCTGCGCACGAGAGAGGTACCCACGCAGGCGCTGCTCACCTGGCTGCCGCATCCGGGCACCGCGATCTATATCGGTTACAGCGACGATCTGCAAAACCTTGACCCCAGCCTGTGCAACCGGCTTTCCAACGGCGCCTGCGATCCGAACAACACCACTCTGCCACGCGCCGGACCGCTGCTCAACGACGGCCGCCAGGTCTTCATCAAGGCCTCGTACCTGTTCCGGTTTTGAAGTGTAGTGCTGGTCGCCTGCAATCACAGGATCAAACCGATCTTTCCTTCAGCGCGTCCAATGATTGCAATGAGCTGAGATGCTGCTCAGAAAATAGACGGCGCTCAACGGAGTATTCTGTCCGAAGACGGCCACAGGTCACTACCTTCCCCGGAGGCAACACATTGACGACTGCCTATCTCAACCGCATCGCTACAGCGGTCCCTCCGTACGACATGCATGGAGCTTTCGTCGGTTTTGCCGAGAGCATGCTGCCCGATGGCACGAAGCGGAATCTGTTCCGCCGCATGGCGCGTCAGTCAGCGATCGAGCACCGTTATTCCTTCCTGCAACCGATGGCAACCGCGGATGGCTCATGGCGCGACGCGGACGGGCTCTATGTAAAGGGCAACTTCCCCAGCACCGCGCGCCGCATGAAGGCATTTGAGCAGTTTGCGCCGAAGCTGGCGCGAGCTGCCCTGGACAAGCTGGCGCTGACTGAAGAGGAGCGGCACGGCATCACCCACGTCATCGTGACTTCATGCACCGGGCTTTACGCGCCAGGGCTGGACTACGAGGTTGTCGATTATCTCAAGCTCAATCCCTCGGTCGAACGCACCATGATCGGCTTTATGGGCTGCTACGCCGCCATCAACGCACTGAAGGCCGCCCGTCACATCGTTCGCTCCGAGCCGGACGCGCAGAGTTCTGCTGCTGAGCCTCGAGCTTTGCTCGCTGCACATGCAGGAGACCCAGGATCTGGAGCAGTTGCTCGCCTTCCTGGTCTTTGCCGACGGTTGCGCCGCCTATCTGGTCAGCGCGCAGCCGCAAGGCCTGGCCATCGACAGCTTTCTTTCGCTCAGTATCCCGGCTACCAATCACCTCATCACCTGGCGCATCGGCGAACAAGGGTTCGACATGCAGCTTTCCGGCAAGGTTCCGGCTGAGTTGCGCAATGCGGTTGCGGCGGCCGGCTCGCAAATCACGCGCGGCAAGCGATTCAGCCGCGATTGATCTCTGGGCGGTGCATCCCGGGGGCCGCACCATTCTCGACGCCGTGGAGCAGGGCCTGGGACTGCGCGCCGACGCGCTCTCCGACTCGCGCGGCATTCTGCTGAACTACGGCAACATGTCCTCGGCTACCGTGATGTTCGTCTTGCAGCAGATCATGCAGCGCGCGCGGCTCAGGACAGCAGGGCTGCGCCATGTCGTTTGGCCCAGGTGTGACTGCGGAGACCATGCTCTTCCATGCCGTCTAACGTCACCCGATTTCCGCCATCGCGCGCAGCTCACTGAACGCATGGATGAGCCTTGTAGCCGCGACGAGTTGCGCGCCTGTCTCCGCCACCTGGCTCTGATCAACCGTTGGTCCATGGGCTATCGCCCGCAGCTGCATTGGCTCAACACATTTGTCCCGCCTCCCGTCGCGCAACCGATTCACATTCTCGACGTAGGCTGCGGTTACGGTGACGGATTGCGGCGTATTGAGCGCTGGGCTCATGCGCGCGGCATCGCCGTGGAACTTACCGGCCTCGACATCAATCCGGATACGGTAGCCATCGCCGCGGAGGCCACTTCGCCTGCACGCCTCATCCATTGGGTCGCCGCGGACATATTCGCGTACACGCCTCAGAAGCCGGTTCACCTCATCATAAGTTCACTCTTCACTCATCACTTGAGCGAGCCTGACGTGATCCGCTTCATGCAATGGATGGAGCGGCACGCGCAACTCGGTTGGTTTATCAACGATCTCTCCCGCGCCGCCATTCCCTATCATCTCCTCCGGGTCTTCTCAAAACTGGCGCGCCTCCATCCCTTCGTGCAGCACGACGGCCCCGTCTCCATCGCGCGCTCCTTCGTGCCGCAAGACTGGCAGAGGATGTGCGCCGCGGCGGGTCTTGACACGCGCGCCGTCTCCATTCAGGCATTCAAGCCCGCGCGCTTATGCGTCAGCCGGAGAAAGCCGCAATGAGCGCCACGCCTCGCAGCGTCGAATCACCTGGTCATCGGGGGTGGCCCCGCCGGCGCCATGGTTGCCCTGCGCCTCGCCGCCGCCGGGCGCCGGGTTATGCTGCTGGAAAAGGAACCCGGCCCTCATCACAAGGTCTGCGGCGAATTTCTCAGCCCCGAAGCCGTCGGCTATCTCCAACAGGCCCGCATTGCGCCAGCTCCAGCTCGGCGCTGCCGTTATTCGCAGCCTGCGCCTTTCATCAGGCAGCAAGGTTTTTGAAGCCTCCCTTCCCTTTCAGGCGCTTTCGGTCTCGCGCCGCGTTTTAGATGCGGCCCTACTGGCTCGCGCCGAAGAAGATGGTTGCCAGATCTTGCGCGGTGTCGCTGTCGCATCGCTCGTCACTGACGGCGGCGAGTGGATTGCCTCGCTCAGGAACGGCGAGTCCCTGCGCGCAAGAACCGTCTTTCTCGCCACCGGCAAGCATGACCTGCACGGCTTTGGGCGCCGTCCGGCCAAACAGTCCAACCTCATCGGCTTCAAGCTGCATTGGCAGCTGCCGCCCGCTCAGATGCAGGCTCTGCATGGATACATGGATCTCTATCTCTTCTCCGGCGGTTATGGGGGTGTATCGCTGATTGAGAACGGCATCGCCAATCTTTGCCTCGTCGTGCGGCGTTCCACGCTTCGCCGCCTCGGCGCTTGGCCTGAGCTTTTCGGGGAGATTCTGCGCGAAAATCGCTGCCTCCGCAGGCTTCTCACAAACGGCAGAGCCCTGTGGCCGCGGCCATTGGCCATCACGCCTATCCCCTACGGATATCTCGCCACAGAGTCTTGCGGCCTGTGGTGTGTCGGCGATCAAGCGGCAGTGATCCCCTCCTTTACTGGAGACGGCATCTCTATCGCCCTGCACAGTGCTGCTCTTGCCACTCAAATGTTCCTGGCCGGCTACAACCCCGCCGACTACCTACGCACTCTGCGCGCGCAGTTGCGCCGCAGCATGGCGCTCGCAACCTGGCTCTCCCGTGCCGCGGTCGCTCCTGTCGGCCGCAGTTTGGCGCTGCCGGTCCTGTCACTATTTCCCCATGCCATGCAATGGATCGCCACGGCGACACGCATATCGCAGGCATCGCTGCTCGTAGATGATGGCCTGCATTATCAGGAAACCGCAGAAGTTGCGTCTCGGAGCTGATGCGGCCGCGCCACTTTGGCCCGGCTCACTGCGCGGCTAAAACTTCTTGCGCGGCCGGAGCGCTGGCTTCGCGCCATGCAGTGATCTCCGCGTGGGTCTGGTCGGCAGCCACGCGGCGGTCGGTATAGATATGCGGCTCGCCGAAGCGAAGCTGGCCCGAAAAGCCCGCAACACCCAGCACCTTCCAGAGATGCGTGACGAACTCCTCGTCGCCAAACCAGCAAAGCTCCCGCTCCTCTACGCCGCCTTCGATGACATACCGGATGCCCGCGGCGGTGATGGGAACGCCTGCCGTGGTGGCGGGGTCGATCAGGCGGGAGTGAAAGCGCAGAAGCTGCGCCCCATCGGTACTGGTGCCCTCGGGAAACAGCAGTACGGGAACCGAAATCGGCAAACTGAGCCGCTCAGAGATCTGCTCGGCTACCGACATGGCGCTAGCTTGGCTCGACCTGTCCAGAAAAATGGTCCCGCCGCTGCGCGCCGCCTTGCCGAAGAAGGGCCAGCCGCTGACCTCGGCTTTCGAGACAAAAAAACAGGGCATGGCTGCGTTGATGATGATGACGTCAAGATAGCTGAGGTGGTTCGAGACCACCAGCCCGCGGGTGGGCGGCCGGCCCTCGACTTCGTATCCGATGCCAAGGGATCTCAAGATCATGCGAGCGCACGCTTGCTGCCACAGAGCGCGGCGCTCCAAAGTCATGGGTCCGCGCAAGCGCGCCAGCCAGAAGCGAAAGATGCAAAACGTGAGAGCGAATACCAGCGCCACAGCGCGCCGGATCCGGCGTAGCGTCATTGCTTGAGCGGGGCCAGAAAGCGGTTGCGGGCCGCGGCCGAGAGTAACTTGAGATCCAGAAGCGTCAGAAAGTCGATGGTGCGAAACTCGCGGTCCCAGGCCGGAGGCGCGGCAATGCGCGCGCCGATAGCAAGGTAGGTCCTCAATAACTTGGGAACTTTTACGGGAGTCTCGGCGGTCGCCGGAGAAACCTCATCCGGCGACGATCGATCGGCCTGGCAGAACGACGGCTGTGTGTGCGCGTCCTGGTGCTCCGTGGGGCATGCATAAGCTGCGGTCGGCATTGTCTCAAACTCCGGAGCAACCCGGAAATTCTCAAGCTGGCGATACATCTGCCAGCCCTCCGCCGGGTCGTTGGAGTTTAAAGAAGAGCAACCGAGCAAATAGCGAAGCCCCATGTCGGTAGCATACTGCGCGATCCCTCTCCACAACAACATCAGCACCTCGGGTGTGCGGTGCTCACGGTCGATCGAGGCGCGGCCAAGCTCCAGAATGCCCGGCCGCAGCGGCTCATAAGGAGCCATGTTGAACTCCTGTTCGGAATAGTAGCCATGGTGGCGCGCTGCCGTCTCGCCGGACTGCATACGATAGGTGCCCACTACGCGCCCGCTAAGTTTGTCTTCCACAAGCAGGTGTTCGCAAACGGCATCGAAGCGGTCGGTGTCGAGCCCGGTCTCGTATGAACTCTCCAGTCCCTCGCCCAGCTCGATGTTGAAGACCTTGAATCGCAGGCGGCAGGCGGCCGTGCGGTCGTCAGCGTCCTCCGCCAGTCGCAGGCGATAACGCCCCACATCCGCATGAACACGCGGAACTGCCGCTGCTGCCGGCAATGATGGCGTATGCGTTGCAAGCACAATCTCGACGAGAGAACTGGAATCCAGGTTGAGTTTGAGCGGAACCTTATATCGAATGCGCGCAATCACGCAAGCATTATCTCTCCCGTTTGTCAATGGAAGGTCAAACAAACGCATAAAACGGAAGAATTTTCACAGAGTAATGCCTCCTTCTTAAAGCCGCGCAGCACCTTGTGAGCTGGCTCACAAACGGGAAAAGAACGGACGGGAGCAGAGCTGCCAGATTCGCAGTCCCGCCCCGGCCGTTCGAGGAGGCCACACATGTTCTCGCTCTTGCTTTACCGATAACGTTGCACAAAGGCCCGTAATTTTACGCAAAAATCCCGGCATATTCTTTCGGCGGGACTATTAGGCGCGCGCCGGACTTTATCGGCGCCCTCCCGCGCGTGCGTAACCCATGCCGCCACGCGCCATCGTCATGCCACCTGGGGCGTAGCCTCGCGTCACCATTCCGCGGCCCGCGTAGCCGTAGCCATAAGCCCGCACGCCGGGTGTGTACGCACCTACCGGCCCTCTGGCATACACCCTCGGGCCGTACGCGCCGTACGCATAGAACCCCGGCCGCGCCCCGATGACGCCGCAGCAATAGCCATAGCCATAACCATAAGCAAAGCCCGCGGCATACGGCGCAACAAACATGGGAGCGTAGTAGGGCATCGGCATCGGGTACGGCGCCGGTTCCGCGTAGGCCATTGCCGGAGGAGGACTCGCTGGTTCCTGGGGCTGAGCATACGCGTCCTGCTGCCCGCTGTCCGGCTCCTGCGTCGGCGGCGGAGGCTCAGGCGCATAGGCGTTGGGCGAACGCTGGTAAAGCCCATTCGGATCGCGCTGCGGTTCCGGAACCTGAGGAACCTGAATGTCTTCCATCACGCGCAGCGTCAGTGCCGTCTCAGACTTGAGCGTCGGCCTTGGACCGCGCCGGGGCAGGTTGATGAGATCGATCGGCCACAGGACCGGGATCATCCACAGCACGGTGTCGCGCGTTGTATGACCTTTGCCCAGAATGCGCCCCTGGGCGTCAATTTTGTAGCCTGGCACGTCCACCACTTTCGCATCGATCGGAAAAACCCTGTCGCCCACGTAGAGCCGGTCGAAGTCCAGTTGCATCCAGCCTTTACCCACAAAATGGCCGGGATCTTTGTATTCGGAAAGTTCTCCGCCCAGGTAGCTGCCATAGGGGAGCATGAAATCGCCCCGGCGATGCTCAACCTTGCACAGCACGGGATCGCCGACGGCGGTTGTTCTTGAGGAGATTCTGGCGTCACCGGTGGTGCACGAAACAAGTGAACCGGCAGGAATAAGCTGCTGGCCCGTGTCCGCAAATAGAGGCGGCGCCAACAGCATGGAAAGCACAACGACGGAGGTGCATTTCATAATCGTCTCCAGGTCAAATCGTCAGATTGTGTTCTGATGCGTCTCGCGAGATCAAACTTCCCCAAGGTTGAATGGACTGGAAATCCCCCGAGCTAGCTGCATGAACCCTCGACGCCCTGGATAGTTTCGCTGTGTTTCGGATTTATTTTTGCCGGAGTAGCCTGAGGCTGCTCATACAACTACGGAATCGGCCAGCGGAGATGGGAAGATCAGGCCGCCGGTAGCCGGTTCGCGCCCCGCAGCGAAACTTTCGTTTGCACGCACCGACCGATTCCCGATTTGGAAATGCGGAAAGCTATTCTCCCGGCTCGTAGTTCAGGTTGGGCCCGAGCCAGCGCTCGACCTCTGCCACGCTCATCCCTTTGCGCTGGGCATAGTCGGCCACCTGGTCGCGGCCGATCTTGCCCAGGCTGAAATAGCGCGATTCCGGGTGGGCGAAGTAGAGCCCGCTCACGCTCGAGCCGGGCCACATGGCAAACGACTCGGTAATCAGCATGCCGGTGTTCGCCTCGACGTCGAGCAAGCGCCACAGCGTGCCCTTCTCCGTGTGATCCGGGCACGCCGGGTAACCCGGCGCGGGCCGGATGCCCCGATACTTCTCGTGGATCAGCTCTTCGCTGCTCAGGTTTTCGCCGCGGCCGTAACCCCACTCATCCCGCACCCGCTTGTGCAGGCATTCGGCGAAAGCTTCCGCAAGACGATCGGCGAGGGCCTCCGCCATGATCGCGTTGTAGTCGTCGTGCGCGGCACGGAACCGGTCGCACAGCTCCTTCAGGCCGATCCCGCTGGTTACCGCGAAGGCGCCGATGTGATCGGCGCAGCCCGGTTTCCTTCGGCGCGATGAAGTCGGCCAGCGATCGGCACGGTTCCTTCCCTTCCCTGTTGGCCTGCTGGCGCAGGAAGCAGAAACGCTCGAGCACCTTCTTGCGGCTGCCGTCCGCGTACAGCTCCACATCGTCGCCCACTGCGTTGGCGGGGAAGAAGCCGTACACGCCGCGCGCCGTCATCAGTTTCTTCTCGATGATGCGATCCAGCAGCGCATTGGCTTCGCTGAAGACCTGGCGCGCCTGCTCGCCGTGCTCCGGGTGATCGAAGATGCGCGGGTAAACGCCTTTCAGCTCCCAGGTGTGGAAGAACGGCGTCCAGTCAATGAATTCGCGCAGCGTCGCCAGGGGAAAGTTGTCGAGCACGCGCACGCCGGTAAACTCGGGCACGGGCAGGTCCTCGGCGCGCCACTCGATCGGAGTGCGCCGTGCGCGGGCATGCCTCAAGCGGGACGAGCTTTTGCCGCGGCGCGGAGTGGGTTTTGCGCAGCGCCTCGTATTCGGCGCGATGCTGCGCCACGAACTCCGGCTTGCCCTCGTCGCTCAGAAGGCTGCTCGTCACGGGCACCGCGCGGCTGGCATCCAGCACGTGCACCACCGGCTCGCTGTACTGCGGCGCAATCTTCACCGCCGTGTGCGCCCGGCTGGTGGTTGCCCCGCCAATGAGCAGCGGCAACTTGAAACCCTGGCGCTCCATCTCGCGGGCCACATGCACCATCTCGTCGAGAGACGGCGTGATCAGGCCGCTGAGGCCGATCATGTCCGCCTTCTCCTCTTTGGCGCGTTCCAGAATCTTTTCGCAGGGGACCATCACTCCCAGGTCGATGACCTCGTAGTTGTTGCAGGCCAGAACCACGCCGACGATGTTCTTGCCAATGTCGTGAACGTCGCCCTTGACCGTCGCGAGCACGATTTTTCCCTGCGCCTTGACCACTTCTCCGGCCGCGGACCGCTCCGCCTTCTCGGCCTCCATGAAGGGCGTCAGGTGCGCCACGGCCTTCTTCATCACCCGCGCGGACTTCACCACCTGCGGCAGGAACATCTTGCCGGCTCCAAACAGATCGCCCACCACGCTCATGCCGTCCATCAGCGGGCCTTCAATCACGGCTAAAGGCCGGCCCAGCTTCACGCGCGCTTCCTCGGCGTCGCTCTCGATGTAGGCGTCGATCCCCTTCACCAGCGCGTGCGAAAGGCGCTCCTCCACCGTGCCGTTGCGCCATTCTTCCGTCTTCTTTTCGCTCACTCGCCTCGCCGGCGCCCTTCAGCGTTTCGCCGAACTCCACCAGCCGCTCGGTCGCGTCAGGGCGGCGGTTCAGCAGCACGTCCTCGACCAGCGTCTTCAGCTCCGGCTCAATCTCCTCGTACACCTCCAGCATTCCCGCATTCACGATGCCCATGTCCATGCCCGCCGCAATGGCGTGATAAAGAAACGCGGAGTGCATCGCCTCGCGCACCTTGTTGTTGCCGCGAAAGCTGAACGAGATATTCGACACGCCGCCGCTCACCTTGGCGTGCGGCAGATTCGCCTTGATCCATCGCGTGGCGTTGATGAAGTCGACCGCGTAGTTGTTGTGCTCCTCCATGCCCGTCGCAACAGTGAGGATATTCGGGTCGAAGATGATGTCTTCGGGAGGAAATCCAACCTCGTCCACCAGAATCCTGTAGGCGCGCTCGCAGATGCGAATCTTGTCCTCGTAGGTCGCGGCCTGGCCCTGCTCGTCGAAGGCCATCACCACCGCCGCCGCGCCATATTTCAGCACCGCCGCGGCGTTGCGGCGAAACTTCTCCTCGCCTTCTTTCAGCGAGATCGAGTTCACGATGCCCTTGCCTTGCAGGCACTTCAGCCCGGCCTCGATCACCTCCCATTTCGAGGAATCGACCATGAACGGCACTTTGGCGACTTCGGGCTCGCTCGCCAGCAACTGCAGGAAGCGCGTCATGGCCGCCACGCCGTCGATCATGCCCTCGTCCATGCAGATGTCGAGGACGTTCGCGCCATTCTCCACCTGCTGCCGCGCCACGCTGACCGCTTCTTCGTATTTGCCTTCCTTGATCAGCTTGGCGAACTTCGGCGATCCGGCCACATTGGTCCGCTCGCCGATCAGGATGTAGACGCCGGGCTGCTGGGTGAACGGCTGCGATCCCGAAAGGCGAAGAGGTTTCGTCTCAACCGTTTCGGCTTCGATGCGCTCACGCGTTCGAGGTCGGTTGTCATCGCGCCGCCTTCAACTGCCGCGGAGGCACGCCTTCGAGCGCTTTCGCGATCGCCGCAATGTGCTCGGGCGTGTTGCCGCAGCAGCCGCCGGCTATGTTGATCAGCCCTGCGCGCGCAAAGTCGCCCAGAGAACGCGCCATGTCCTCCGGCCCCAGATCGAATCCGGTCGGCGAAAGAGGATTCGGCAAACCCGCATTCGGATAGCACGAGATGGCCACATCCGCTTTTTCCGCAAGCTCGCTCAGGAACGGATACATCAGATCGGGACCGAGAGAGCAGTTGAGCCCGATCGACAGCGGCTTCACATGCTCCACCGCGTTCCAGAACGCCTCAATGGTCTGCGCGGAGATCATCGTCTCGCCGCCGCGCCCCACCGCCGCCGAAATCATCACCGGCAACTTTTTGCCCTCCGCCTCGAAGACCTCGCGGATGGCGACCAGCGCCGCCTTGGCGTTGAGCGAGTCGAAGATCGTCTCCACCAGAAGCAGGTCGACGCCGCCGGCGATGAGCGCGCGCACCTGCTGCGCGTAGGCCGCCTTCACCTGATCGAACGTGACCACGCGGAAGCCCGCATCGTCGGCATCGGGCGAGTTCGAGAGAGACACGGTCAACGGCCCGATCGCACCCGCCACAAACCGCTGACTGCCCGTTGCGCTGCCCACACGATCGGCCCATTCGCGGCATTGCCGCGCCGATTGCTCGTTGATCTCCCAGGCCAGGTCGTTGAGGAACTTGTCTTCGATGATCTTCTGGTAAAACTCCGGATCCTTCCGGCCGCCGTGCTCCCGCGGATCGTCCACAAAGAATTCGCTCTGCGCGATGCTGGTCGCGCCAAAGGTGTTGGTCTCGATGATGTCGGCCCCCGCCTCCAAGAAACCGGCGATGGATGTCGCCAATCATCTCCGGCTGCGTCAGGGTGAACAGGTCGCCGTTGTTGACCAGGTCCTTCGTCGCGTCCTTGAAGCGCTCTCCGCGGATGTCCGCTTCCTTCATCCCGTAGGTGCGGAGCGTCGTGCCCATCGCCCCGTCAATGATGGCGATCCGGCTTTCGAGAAGCTTTTCGAGAGGATGTGGGTGCGCTTTCGTCATTTCTTCCTGAGATTCGCTGGGAAAACAATCACCTACACCAAGCATATCGGACCCGGCAGGGCGGGTAACCCACGCCTCAAAAGCCAAACTCAGCACGAAAATGGGTGCCCCAGAGCAGTCTGAGCGAAGTCGAAGGATCTCGATTTTGAGATCTGGGATAGCACGCAGGGCGCGTAACCCGCGTCTCAAAAGCCAAACTCAGCACGAAAATGGGTGCCCCAGGTCTCGCTTTTGAGACCTGGGATACCTCAACCCTCAACTGCTCTCACTCAACTCAGCACGGCCGCCGTCCCGCTACCTCCGCTGCCTTAAACTGAAACCAGCAATGATTCAAACGCTTTTTGGCAGCCAGGAACCCGAAGACTCCGCGGCAGAAGAGCCTAGGAAAAACCTCTTCGACCGCATGCGCCAGGCCGTTTCGCGCACCCGCGAGACCTTCTCCTCCAAATTCGCGGACATTGCCGCGCTTACCCGCACGGTGGACGAAAGCGCGCTCGAAGAGCTGGAGACGGCGCTGCTCACCAGTGACCTTGGCGTCGAAACCACCACGGCAATCCTTGACGCCCTGCGCGATCGCGCGCGCCATCAGGCCATCGAAGGCGGCGCGGAGCTGCGCGATCTCCTGAAGGAGCAAATGATCGCAATCCTCCGTGCCCCGCAAGGGGCGGCTGCCGCACCGCAGGTGCCGCCGCCCAAAGTCACATTTCTCGTGGGCGTCAACGGCACCGGCAAAACCACATCGAGCGGCAAACTGGCCGCCTGGAGCCGCGCCCAGGGGAACTCCGTGCTTTTGTGCGCCGCGGATACATTCCGCGCCGCCGCGATCGAGCAGCTTGAAGTCTGGGCCTCGCGCTCCGGCGTCGAAATGATCAAGACCAAGCAGGGCGGCGACCCGGCGGCTGTGCTCTACGACGCGATTGCCGCGGCGAAGGCGCGCAAAATCGACGAGCTCTACGTCGACACCGCCGGCCGCCTGCACACCAAAACCGGCCTCATGGACGAGCTCGACAAGATGCGCCGCACCGCCGCGCGACTCGTTCCCGGCGCGCCCCACGAAGTGCTTCTCGTCATGGACGCGACGACAGGACAAAATGGATTGCAGCAGGCCCGGCAGTTCACTCAGTATGCCGGAGCTACCGGCATTCTGCTCACCAAGCTCGACGGCACAGCCAAAGGCGGCATCGCCGTCGCCATCGCCCGCGAGCTGAATCTTCCGGTGCGCTTCGTGGGCGTGGGCGAAAAAATGACCGACCTGCTGGAATTCTCACCGGAAGAATTTGTCGATTCGCTGCTGGGGTAAGGCAAAATACAATCAGATTGCCATGCCTCGCCCGGCCAAACCCAAGCGGAAGTCTCCGCACGCCTTCGTCCTCGAGGCGCTTGCGCCGCTTGATCCCGAGGTGCGGCCGATGTTTTCCGGCTTCAATGTCTACATCGCTGACCGCCTCGTCTGCATGCTCCGCGACCACCCCCAATCGCCGCGTGACAACGGCCTCTGGCTGGTGCTGTCCGAAACCACGAATCCCGCCGATCGCCAGCTCCGCCGCGAGTTCCCCTCGCTCCGACGCATTGAATTGCTCGGGGGCATGATCGGGCATTGGCTCCTCGTTTCCAGTGACGGCCCCGATTTTGAAAAGGAAGCCCTCCACGCCTGCGATCTGCTGCTCCGGCACGATCCCCGCCTCGGCCGCGTCCCAAAATCGCGCCGTTAGCGGTCAGTTCGCCGCGCGAGTGGCCACCGGGCGCGCCCCGTTTCGCCGGCGGAGTTTGTGGATTCGCTGCTGGGGTAATCGGTTCGGGAAAATCAACCAACCTCCTGCTTGTCATCCTGAGCGGAGTTTGCCGCGCTCTTGGCGGCAAACGGAGTCGAAGGATCTGCGGTTGCTTTTCGCGCATTCAACTCAGCACGAACGCGGGTGCCCCACATCTCGATTTTGAGATGTGGGAAAGCACAAACCCCAATCAAACTCGGTCCCCCTGAGCGAGTCCCGGCGCACCGGGACGAGTCGAAGGACCTGCATTTCCGGGCTTCACCGCATGCCAGTCAAGCCGCAATCCGCCCACCCATTTTTCGAGAAATCAAGGACGCGGCGCAGCCGCGCAAATGCGGGAGATAAAGCGACCTAAGCCATTTCTTGGTCCGCCTCTCAGGACGAATTGCTACTGCGATGAATCCGGCAGTGATAGCCGTCACTGACAGTCTCATGTTCCGCCGCCTAACACTCGCCGCAGGCGAAGCTATGCTCCAAGCAATATGCACACCAGCTTGATCGCCGCTCAGGAGGGGAAATGTCAGACTCAACCGAGAGCCGTAGGAATTTCTTAAGGACCGCCTTGGTTTCTGCTGGAGCTCTCGTCGGAACCCTGAGCGCTTCTCTGATTGCTTCCGGAGAAGGCGTCATGGTTGGCAAGCCGCTCCAGCCATCGGGATTTGCGGGCGGCAGCGGGGAGTGCGGTCGAGCATCTGATTGTGCTGGTGGGGGCGGGGAGTGCGGTCGTAGCTCAGATTGCGCCGGTGGAGGCGGGGAATGCGGCCGCTCCTCCGATTGCGCGGGAAGTGGCAAATCGCCAGGCGGAGGCGGGAATTGCGGTCGTGCATCCGATTGTGCAGGTGGCGGCGGGGAGTGTGGTCGTGCCTCCGAATGCGCTGGCGGAGGCGGGCAATGCGGTCGCGCCTCTAATTGCACTGGAAGCTGATCGATGTGGGACAGGTCTTGCAAGCCCAAAGTTGCTGATGGTGTTTTTTATACAGAACGAGATGGAAAGCACCTTTTCTTGCAGCCAAGTGCGCCGGATTGGCTGGTCGTTAATCAAAATGGGGCCATCCTCCTGTCACGCTGCGATGGCAGCTTAACCCTGGCAGAGATCACTGCGCAAGCTTCGACCGTCGGAAGCTTCCTGGCCCAAGCCCAGGCGCTGTTTTCTGAGGCGCTTAGTCGTGGCATTCTCGTCGATTCCACCCCTATTGGGAAGGGAAACGCAGAAACTATTTCCAATGCAAGGCCAATTTGCCACAAACCTGTGCTCCGTAGCGTTTACTTAAAGCTGACCAACCAATGCAACCTCCATTGCGACTACTGTTACGCGCAAAGCGGAAAACCTTCCGATGTACTCTCGCAAGGAGACCTGGAGTCGATAGCAAACGGCGCTGCCTCAATTTCGCGCTCCGTCGAGTATGTTCTTTCCGGCGGGGAGCCATTACTCAATCCGTATGCGCTTGACTTCGCGGAGATGGTCAAAAAGTCCGGAAATATCGTCCATATTCTTACAAACGGTACGCTGATTGACGAGAAAAACGCAGAGCGCATTAGCAAAGTCGTGGAAATGGTCAAGATCAGCCTCGACGGCAGCAGTGAAGAGATACATTCGGCGACGCGCGGCAAGAATAATTTTGAGAGGGCGGCTCGAGCAATCGACCTTCTGGCGAGCCTCAAGACCAACGTAATCGTCGCCATGACTGTTACGAGGGAAAATCGGAACGATATTCCAAAGATGGTCTCCCGCTTCGGCTCCCGTCTTGCTCTGCAACCGTTATTCAAAGCAGGACGGGGCCAAGATAAAGATGATTTGTCGCTGACCGGTCTTGAGTATTACGATGCTCTCGCCTCTGTAGATGGCGTCGCCCCAATGGGGAGGATTGCGAGGACGCTTGAATCAATCAGGGGAAGGGGAGTTCGCAGATGCGCGTTGGCGGACCGCGAGATAAGCATCTCTGAAACGGGCGACGTCTATCCATGCCAACTGCTCCATGCTGCGGAATTCAGAGCCGGAAACATTCGGGAGCTTCCCCTGGCTGAAATCTATTACGAATCACCTGTTTTCAAACGACTGCGAAGCGTCAACGTCGATACGCTCAGCAAATGCTCCACTTGTCAGCTTCGCTATATTTGCGGCGGCGCATGTAGAGCAAGGGATTTCTATGAGGTCGGGTCAATCGAGGAAGTCGGCGAATTCTGCGCATATGAAAGAGAAGCCCTCATCAACGGGATATTCGACTCGGCAGAGCTCCAGCCAATCTAAATTACAACCTGCCGGGCGCCCAGGCCCCGCTTTTGGAACCTGGGATCGCAAGAATCCTGCCACACCAGAGACCCCTCCCGAAAAAACCCCACCACCTTGTCAAGCGCTCTGACGCCTCCGTCCCGCAACATCAAACTCATTCCATGGCTCTTACGCGCCAAGCCAGACTCGCAGAGAATTTCCCGCAAATCGCTACACTAGTTTCAGGCTGAAGAAGTGAGCATGGCGGCTGGGCGGCGCGGTGAGACCCGGATGGGCCCGGAGACTCCTGCGCCGCCCTCTTTTTCATGCTTCCTTCCTCCCAGCCCGCGCCGTTTCTTGCTGCGGATATGCACTCGATTGAGTGCAAAAAGCCAGGAAACGCCGCCTAAGTCTTTTGTCTGTGGGATTTTACGGAATAAACCCGGAAGTATGTACTTTACGCAATCATTACTTAGGTAATCTTGCCGATGCATAGTCACATGGTTACCGTGCAAAATGTGAGTAGGTGTGCTACTATGGGACAGTTCCTTAGGAGGGGACACCTAAGTGGCAAAGGATCAATCCACATTGCTGAACGAATTGAAGTCTCGGCAACAAGCTGCGGGGATACGACTGCGGGACGCCACTCAAACATTTCAGGCGGCGCAGCAGGCGCACGCTGTGGCGCAAGCTGCACTTCAAAAAGCACAGGCAGAGTTCATTGCTGCACAGCAACAAGTTCATGGATGGAATACAGCTGTATCGACCGTCGAGGCAGAAGAGACGGCACGTAAACAGGCCGCAACACAGGGCCAATTAGAACTACCGAATACAGCCGCCCCAGCGCCGCAACTGCCAGCGCAGCCGGAACCCATCGAAGCATCAGACCCCGTAAACAAGACAGACCTAATTCGTGGTCTACTCGCTCAACACCCACAGGGCATGGCCGCAACAGAAATCTGGAACTGTGTGCGCGATCAGTTCAAATATCGCGCATACATGTACAGCGTGTTGAAGCGGCTGACGGAGCGCGAAGAGATTTCTTCGGGTCGTGGTGGCAAGTACAGGCTTAGGATCAAGCCGCAGGAGGTGAAAGAACAGACGGCAGCGACAATTCAGTAACGAGAAAGCGGCCAGCGTCTGTCCTTAGGAGGGAAAGAAACGCTGGCCGCCCATGTAGTGCGCTAGTGGCGTAATTGGTAGCCGCGCCAGCCTTGGGAGCTGGTGGAGGCTTAGTCTCCGTGCGGGTTCGAATCCCGTCTAGCGCACCAGACTACCTCTCCATTCTTTCCCAAATGGGAACGTTTGTCAAGAATTTTGTCTGAATTGATTTTTGTACTTGACGCAATGATTGCGTTATGTATAACATTAGAATCATGAAAAAAGATCGCCACAATTTATCGAAGTCCAAGCTGGTCAAGGATATTCCAGCGGCGTGCGCCGATGAACTTGCTGCCGTAGAGTTCTTTGAAAAGCAGCGCTGGGGCGATACGCCGTGCTGCGTAAAATGCGGCAGCCTCGAAGTCTATAAGATGACCGATGCCAAGACAGGCGAGCGCAATAAGCGGTTCCTGTGGCGCTGCCGCGACTGCAAAGAGCAGTACACGGTTCGCATCTCCACAGTGTACGAAGAATCAAGGATTCCGCTTCGCCACTGGGCCTACGCGTTCTGGCGTGCCTGCGCTTCAAAGAAGGGCGTCTCCGCTCTTGAAATTCAAAGGACGTGCCAGATCAGCTACAAATCGGCGCTGTTCTTGATGAACAGAATCCGGTTTGCGATGGCTCCCGACTATCCGCCGTTCCCGCCACTCAGCGGAACAGTCGAAGTCGATGAGACTTTCGTGGGAGGCAAGCCGCGTTACAGGTCAATCGACAATCGGCGCGGCCACACGACAAAAACTATCGTGTTCGCAGCCGTAGAGCGCGGCGGAAACATCACCCGCAAGATCATCCCGAACGTAACAGGCAAAACCCTTAAGAAAGAGATTCAGCGCGTTATCGATCCTCGCGCCACGCTCATGACGGACGATTTCAAATCGTATACAGGGCCTCGCTCTTCCATTTGAGGGAGGACACCATCGTATCCGTCATTCACTCCATCAGTACGTTAAAGGCGACGTGCACACGAACACTGTCGAGAGCAGCCATGCACTTGTGAAGCGCGGCATTGTCGGCATCTACCACAACGTGAGCCGCGATTACCTTCACCGCTATCTGTGGCAGTATGATTTCCTCTGGAACCATCGCAAATTGAACGATGGACAGCGGACAATCGCAGCCATTAAGCAAGCAGAGAATCGGCGTCTAACCTACAAGGGATCGCCATACCATGCGTAAAGCCACGAGAAAGAAAAAACGTGCCAAGACGGGACCAAAGCCTGAAACCCTCAAGATTGAGGGAAAGTGGCAGGATGCCGTGAAGAAGTCCCTTGTCAAAAAGAAACCAGCCGAAGGGTGGCCGAAGTGAAGAGGACTAACCAGAATCGCGGATGAGTGACTGCTTCCTAATCCACTCTGCTTGAAATTCCGGGTCAGTGACCTCTGGAACCATGATGATTCCCACCGCGATTCTACGGCTCCAGGCTATTACCTCGAATCCGCGAATAATACCAGTAGATTCCTCTATACGCAGCAGGACGCCCGCTGTCTGGCTTTCCACATAGACGCACGGCGACGAGGGTTCCGAAAGTGAAACCCACATCGAGTCCGCGAACTCGTCATATTGGAAGATCATTTAGAATCCTTGTCGTCAACCAGTCTCGGGTTCGACCAGAAAATTTCCCCAATGTATTTACTCATTGGTCCGCGTGCTTGAATGCAACTCCCGTTGGGGGTGACGCATATCACTTCCATTCCACACAAGAACAACTCACGTACTTTCTAGCAATTTAATGGCCCTTGCGTAAAGTACATACTTCCGAATAAACCCTTCGTTTTCAACGGCCCACAGTCGGAGATAAAAGACTAGGTCGTTGCAAACAAACCGCTTAACCCCTCGAAGGGGATGGGGGTAGGGGGAGTAACTGAAATGTATATAGCATGTCGGCACATCAAACCCAACGGCCTCCGCTGCAAGTCCCCCAACCTCCCGATTTACACTTGATTGTTCCCGTTTCATCTCCAGGATGAACGACACCGGCCACATCACCGACTGGGACCTCTACTGGATGCGCCGCGCTCTCGAGCTGGCGCGCAAGGGCATCGGCGTCACCTCGCCGAACCCTGCCGTCGGCTGCGTGATTCTCGACAGCGCCGGCCAAGTCGCCGGCGAAGGCTGGCACGATTACGCAGCCCAAGACCACGCCGAAATCGCCGCGCTCAAAGCAGCGCAGGGGCACGCAGGCGACCGCGTCAAAATTGATCGAGTGAGGGGCGGCACGGCCTACGTCACGCTTGAGCCCTGCTGCATCACCGGCCGCACACCGCCTTGCACCGATGCGCTCATCAAAGCCGGCCTCACCCGTGTCGTCGCCACCACCATCGACCCCAACCCCGCCGTTGCCGGCAATGGTCTTGAAGCCCTCCGCGCCGCGGGAATCCAGGTCGCTGTGGGAGCGTGCCAGGCCGAGGCCCGCCGCCTCAACGAGGGCTTCGCTCGCTGGATTCTCGACCATCGGCCCCTTGTGCTCATGAAGGTCGCCATGACTCTCGACGCGCGCATCGCGCCGCCTCCCGCGCAGCAAACTTCGCACGCGCCCTACTGGATCACCAGCGAAGAGGCGCGCGCCGCCGTGCAGCCGCTGCGCTGGCAGGCCGACGCCACCATGGTCGGCGTGGACACTGTCGTGGCTGACGATCCCTGGCTCACCGACCGCAGCGGACTGCGCCGCCGCCGTCCGCTGCTGCGCATCGTGCTCGACTCCGCGCTGCGCATGCCGCTCGACTGCAAGTTGGTCTCCACGGCCCAAAGCGACGTCGTCATCTTCACCGTCTCGAACGACGAAGCCCGCGCCGCTGCGCTGCGAGACCGCGGCGTGCGCGTCGAGGTGCTGCCCGCGGAGGCCGGCCGCGTCCCGCTCGAAAAGGTCCTCTTGAAGCTCGGCGAAGAAGGCATCCTCACCCTCCTCACCGAAACCGGCACGCGCCTTAACACCGCTTTCCTTGCCGCAGGCCTGGTCGACCGCCTTCACCTTTTTATCTCGCCGCAGATTATGGGCTCCGACGCTGTCCCCGCCTTCCGCGGCATGACCCACTTCGTTCACATGGCCGAGGTCGAGGTCGAGCGCTATGGCAACGATCTCGGCCTGTGCTCGCTGCTCCGTGACCCCTGGCCGCCGGAGTAGAAACATTGCAACGATCCTCGCTCTCGCCGCGTCCTATAGAATAAGAATGGTGCCGATCTGGCTCTGCCCCTTGTGAGCCGGAAATCGAATCCACCCTGCCCGCAGCAAGAACTGAAAGGCAAAATTCATGGTCGCGTCTCCCCTCCTCACGGCTGTTGTCTCCCTTGCAGGCCTCGCCGGCGTGCTCGTCTGGCGCGTGCGCGAGGGCCGAACCGCCGTGAGTATGAGGAAGATCGTGATGCCGCCCGTGGGCATGGCCACCGGATTCTGCATGTTCATCGTTCCCGCCTTCCGCGTCCCGTTGATCTGGGGCCTCGGCGCCTTCGTCATTGGCGCCATCGTCTTCGCCTACCCGCTGCTGCTCACCTCCGATCTCCACCTCCAGAACGGCGTCATCATGATGAAGCGCTCCAGCGCTTTTTTTGCGGTCATCATTGTCCTCGCTGTCGTGCGCTACCTCGCGCGCGGATACTTCGACCGCTTTCTTTCACTCGAACAGACCGGGGCGCTCTTTTATCTGCTGGCCTTCGGCATGATTCTGCGCTGGCGCGCCAAACTCTTCTTCGCCTTTCGGACACTCACCACCGGCCTTGCTCTCGGCGCCGCGCCGGCCCATAAAGAGGCCGCCGCTAGCGACCAAAGCACCCTTCCTGTTGCTATTGAGTAGGCAACTGAAGTGTCCGCAGCGGCAATTGGTGCTATCATGCACCGGACAGTTATCCCAAGTTCCGCAAGAGCGTACGTCCTTGCCAAACCAACCGTGGCCATTAACTGCTGACTTTGTGGCGTGTCTTCCATAACTTGCCCGCCCGGCGGACTGTTCGCACCGGCCGCTCAAGTTTCGTCCCAGTATTGCGGAACTCGGGCATTGCGTGAAAAGCCTTGAACTCGACGAAAGGAACTGATTTGGATGAAAACGTATCGGATGTTCATCGGGGGAGAATGGGTTGATGCCCTCTCCGGAGCAACATTTGAAGATCTCAATCCCTACACGGGCGAAGTGTATGCAAAGGTGCCCAAGGGCGACGCCAGCGATGCGGACCGCGTGATGGCCGCTGCCGCGGCTGCTCGCAAACCGTATGCCGCCACCCCGCCGTTGCTGCGCTCCCAAATCCTCCAACGGGCAGCGGAGATTTTGGAAGCCAGCCGCCAGGAATTCGCGGATGTGCTGATCGCCGAAGGCGGTAGTACATTCGGCAAGGCAATGTTTGAAATCTCGCAAACGGCGGACCTGCTGGTGACCGCCGGGGCGGATAGCAAGCGCATCCTGGGGGAGACCTTCCATAATGATCCGGCAAAGCTATCCATGACCATGCGCAAGCCAAGGGGTACTGTCGTTGCGATCTCCCCCTGGAATTTCCCCCTGATCCTTTCCATGTACAAGGTTGCGTACTCGCTGGCGACGGGTAACACGGTCGTTTTAAAGCCCGCAAGCGAGACCCCAGTCATCGGTCTTAAGATCGGGGAGTTGTTCGAAAGGGCTGGCCTTCCCGCCGGCGCCCTCAATGTGATCACCGGCCCCGGCAGCGTGTTGGGCGACGCTCTCATCGGCGACGATCGCTGCTCGTTCGTCGCCTTCACGGGGGAGACGCAAACCGGCCGCAAGATCGCTCAGAAGGCCGCTGCCAGGCTGACGGAATACACGCTGGAACTGGGGGGCAAAAATCCTGTCATCGTTCTCGCCGATGCGGACATCGAGTACGCCGTGAAATCCGTGGCCTTCAGCGCCTTCCTGCACCAGGGCGAGGTTTGCTTGTCCACGGACCGGGTGATTGTGGAGAAGGCAATCGTCGAGGAATTCTCGCAGAAACTGGCGGCCTTGGCGGCCAACCTTCCCGTCGGCGATCCCAGCCTGCCCGGCACCTTCATTGGTCCTGTCATCAACGACGAACAGGTGCGCAAGATCGACAGCCATGTGAAGGATGCCGTTGCCAAGGGAGCAAGGCTGCTCACCGGCGGCACATACCAGGGGAGACTCTATCGGCCGACGGTGCTGGCCGGCATCACGCCGTCCATGCAGATATACCATGAAGAAACCTTTGGACCGGTCACGTCGATTTTCGACGCGACCGATGAGAATGAAGCCCTGGCCATCGCCAACGATACGAGCTACGGTCTGTCCGCAGGCATCATTACGAAGGATTTGCAGAAAGCCATTTTCCTGGCCGAGGGCTTAGAGGCGGGCATGGTCCACATCAATGACGGCACCATCGATGCCGATTCCTGCTGCCCCTTTGGAGGCAGCAAGGGCAGCGGCCATGGTCGCGAAGGCGGCCGTTATTCGGTGGAGCATCTGACCGAAGTAAAATGGCTCACCATCCAGAAGGGCGAGCGCGCGCTTCCGTTCTGACGCGGCGTGATACTATAGCTCTTCTCCAGTTTTTCGTCGGGCGAATCCACATTTACCAAGTGGCCCGCCTCGTTCGGCCGCCTTGTACGGCGGGGAAACGCCGTCGGAACTGGAGAACCTCCCTCGAGGAGGTTGGCGGCAAACCGCGAACGGATGGACCGGACGCTGGAAGAAGAAAGGATTGACGATGAAGATCAAAGCTGCTGTAGTCCGCGAGAAGTCAGGCCCTTTCCGCATTGAAGAGCTTGAACTCGATGATCCGAGAGACGATGAAGTACTGGTAAGAATGGTGAGTTCGGGAATCTGCCACACCGATCTGGTGGCACGCGATCAATACGTGCCCATGGCTTTGCCTGCGGTGCTCGGACACGAGGGTTCGGGGATCGTCGAAAAGGTCGGCGCGCAGGTCAAAACGGTGGCGCCGGGCGACCATGTGGTGCTGACCTATCTCACGTGCGGTGTGTGCCCTTCGTGCAAGAATGGAATTCCATTTCACTGCCTGGATTTTTTCAGGATGAACGTCATTGGCGGCGGACCCGGTGCGGAACGCAGGATGCACAAGGCGGGAGAAACGATTCACGGCGGCTTTTTCGGCCAGTCTTCTTTTGCTTCTCATGCGCTGGCCAACGAACGGAACGTGGTCAAGGTGGGCCAGGATCTCCCGCTCGATCTTCTTGGGCCGCTAGGTTGCGGCATTCAGACGGGCGCCGGCGCCGTCATCAATTCGCTTCGCCCCAAACCCGGCTCCTCGATCGCGATTTTCGGTATGGGATCCGTGGGGCTCAGCGCCCTCATGGCGGCTGTAGCCTGTGGCTGCACTACGATAATCGCGGTCGGAAATAAAAATGAGGAACGCCTCAAGGCGGCAAAAGAGTTCGGGGCCACGCACATTATACTGGGCGGTCGCACGGACCCGGTTGCGGAGATTCGCAAGATCACCGGTTTCGGCGCGGAGTATTCCCTGGAGTGTACGGGAATTCCCAAGGTCTTCAGCCAGGCGGTCGATTCGCTGATGATAGGCGGATGCTGCGGATTGATCGGCGTGGCGCCCTTTGGCGCCGAGGCAAGCCTGAACATGCAGAACATCCTGGATGGCCGGACGATTTGTGGCATTGTGGAAGGCGATTCCATGCCCCAGACATTTATTCCGTTATTGATCGACCTGAATCGGCAGGGGCGTTTGCCGTTTGACCGTTTGATCAGCTTCTATCCCTTCGACGAAATCAACCAGGCCGTGGAAGACTCGGTACATGGAAAGGTTTTGAAGGCAGTGGTGCGAATGTAGTCATCAAGGAGTGACCGGACCAGTGCGCAGGCAGTGGGCGGATGAATCTTTGATTAAGCGGCCACGTTTTCAAGACGAGAACAAGCTTCCATAGGTCAAGTGGCTTTTTCACCAGGGCAAAGCCATCTTCCGCAACTGCAAAAACGGCTACATGTACTGTTTAGCCGCTATGGCGGGCCTTTCCCTTCACTGTCCGTGCGACTTGCCGGGCATGGCGCCCGAGCGCTGCGCTCTTATACCTGAATTCTTGAGAAGAGATAACTTCCGGCCACCAAGAATGCAGCGGTAACTACTGCGAGTACGGTGAAATCAAGGCCGAGGCCGAAGTGCGCGGTGCCCACGAGCAGCGCCCGAAAAGAGTCGATGCCGTACGAAAGCGGGTCAACGATCGTGAACCCCGTGAGGATATGAGGAAGGCCGGAAAGCGGGAAGAGTGCGCCGGAAAGGAAGAAGATCGGCATCACGAGGAAGTTCATGATGAGCTGAAAGCCCTGCATGTCTTCAAGGACGGACGCGATGCCGGTGCCGAGCGCGGTGAAGAGCAGAGCGACGAGGAGCATGAAAACGAGGGCAACAGGGAAGAGCCACCAGTTGCTGGGCCGGAAGCCGAAGGCCATGGAGATGAAGAGAACGATGACGCCCTGGATCGTGGCAACGGTGGCGCCGCCGAGCGTCCGGCCGATCATGATGTTGAGCCGCGAAACCGGCGCGACGAGAGTTTCTTTCAAGAATCCGAACTGCCGGTCCCAGATGATCTGGATGCCGGAAAAGATCGCGGTGAAGATGATGCTCATGCCGACGATGCCGGGCACAAGAAACTGAAAGTAGTTCCCCTGGCCTGCGGCGCGGAAGACCGAGCCCAGTCCGTAGCCGAGCGCGAGCAAAAAGAGGAGCGGCTGCCCCAGCGAGCCGACGATGCGCGACTTGGAGCGGAAGTAGCGCTTGAGTTCCCGCAGCCACATGATGTAGACAATTTTCATAATCGATGTGCCGTTATCTTCTTCTCCCGGCCCAGGCGCGCCCGAGCGTGCGCAGGCGGTCGGTAGCGCTCGACTCTTCGTCGCGGATCGTGTAGCCGGTCAATTTCAGGAACGCATCCTCGAGCGACGCCGTCCCGGTCTGTCGGGTAAGCTCATCCGCTGAGCCGGAGGCAACGATCGCGCCATGGTCGATGATGGCGATCCTTTCCGCAATCCGCGCCGCCTCTTCCATGTAGTGGGTGGTGAAAAAGACCGTGATCCCCTCTTTTTTGTTGAGGTCCTGCAGATAGCTCCACATGTGGTTGCGCGTTTGCGGATCGAGGCCGAGCGTCGGCTCGTCGAGGAAGATCAATTTCGGATGATGCAGCAGCCCACGCGCGATCTCCAGCCGCCGTTTCATGCCTCCGGAAAACTCCTTCACGAGACTGTCGCGCCGGTCCCACAGCTCGACGAAATTCATAAGCTCTTCGATGCGCGCCTTGCGGAGCCGCGAAGGGACGCCGTACAGCACGCCGTGGAATTCCATGTTCTCCTTCGCGGTCAGTTCGTCATCCAGGCTCGGGTCCTGGAACACAATGCCGAAAGAACGGCGCACTTTCTCAGGCTCTTTCATGGGATTGTGGCCGTCGACAATGATCTCGCCGCTGGTGGGGCGCAAAAGCGTGGTGAGCATCTTGATCGTGGTTGATTTTCCCGCGCCGTTCGGCCCTAAAAAGGCGAAGATCTCGCCCTTTTTCACATCGAAAGAGATGTTGTTGACGGCCGTGAAGTCGCCGAATCGCTTGACTAAGTTCCTGACCTCCGCGATGTTTTCCATAGTCAAAAAAATCGTCCCGCCTGGGACGTCATTCCGATGGTTCTACTGTACCGGAACAAGAATATAACAAACACCGGCAGCGGCTGACCTTGCCCGAGCAAAGTGAGCTGGTTTCCGTAAGGGAGATAGAAGGATGTCTAGTAACGGCCGCGAGCCCCCGCGCAGAAGTGCAAAGCGTATCCTGGAGCAATGTTTAAAGGATGTCATAGAAATGAACATCATAAACGAGACCTGGGGATGCGTGGCGGCAGGCGTTTCGTTCTTGTCTACTCCCTGTTGCCTTAGAATGGACACATGTTTACCGGCATCATCGAGCAGACCGGAACCCTCGTCAGCCTGACCGACCGCGGCGGTGTTCGACGCATCGCTGTCGAAGCGCCCGGCATTGCCTCGCGAATGCGGGAAGGCGACTCGCTCGGCGTCTCCGGCGTGTGCCTCACGGCGCTCGACCCCGACCCCACCTACTTCTACGCCGACCTGGCCCAGGAAACGCTCGACCGCACTTCTCTCGGCTCGCTTGCTGCCGGCGCAAAGGTAAACCTCGAGCTGCCCACCGCGGCCGGCAGCCCGCTGGGCGGCCACGTCGTGCAGGGCCACGTGGACGGCACAGGCGCGATGACGGCGCTCGAGCCGGTGATCCCCGAATCGAGCCCGGAGTTCGACCGCCAGACCACCGATTGGACCCTCAAAGTCCGCGTCCCTGAGAATGTCCGCCAGTGGATGGTCCACAAGGGCTCCGTCGCCGTTGAAGGCATCAGCCTGACCATCGCCAGCTTCGACGGCGAGGAGATCACGATCGCGATTCTGCCGCTGACCTATTGGAGAACGAATCTGCACACACTCACTGTGGGCGCGCCCATGAACGTAGAGGCCGATGTGCTTGTCAAGCTCGCCGCCATGCAGATGCAGGCCACAAAGAAGCCGGAAATGGACCTCACCGCGGCCTGGCTGGTCGCCAACGGGTATTGAACTCGACCTCGCTCGCCGGCTCAAGCAGCCGCGGTGGCGAGGATTGGAGGTCAGCCATGCGAAGGAAGACCGTCGAAGAGATTGGACTGAAGATCACCGCCTCCCAGCGTGAATACTTCCGTTACACTGGCCCTTCGGCGGAGCTTGAGCGCCGCGGCGCCGGCACCTCCCGACCCGAGCTCGCCTGGGTCCGCCGCCAGAAACGCGAAAAAGAGCAACGTCACGAAAATGACGCCAAACAAGCACCCAAAAGTGACCTATGATCTGCACAAAATGCGGCGCATCGATGGATCAGACCGACAAGAACACCTTCACCGGGCGCGTGATCCGCGAGTACAAGTGTCGTAAATGCGGACACAGCGATTGGGAGGACGACGGCGTGGCCCTTTGGCAGGTTCTCCACGACGCGAACATGGAGGCCGCGCACGCCGCGCCTGCGCAGCCGGAGCCGCAATCCAGCCAACAGCGGCCAGCCTCGTTTTGGCAGCGCCTCACCGGCCTCTTTCTCAGGAAAGAATAGCGCGCAGTTGCGAACGCCGCTCTCGCCGCTGAACTGCTGACTAGCAGACTCGCTGACCTGCCGGCTTGTCAAGTGTTCAGCTCACTGCCCAGGCCGCCGCGGCAGAATCTCCGGCGGCGCAACTTCCACCCAACGCGCCGTCTTCGCGTCGGATCTGCACTCCGCCCACAACGTGTAGATCTCCCTCTTCGGCACCAGCGTAGTATCCACGAGCACCGCGCTGCCTGTATCCGCGCTGGTGTAGTGCGCGCGGCACCAGTGAATAAACTGCTCGCCTCTGAAGCCCTTGCGCATCGTAAACCAGTCGATGATCTCGTAAGGGGATTCTTTGTGCACATTTTCCCGCGTCCACCAAAACCGAACTGGGCCCTTGGGCGAAAACCTCTCTTCGATGCAGGTTCCACCGGAATCATGCATATGGCGCACCAAAACCGGCCATGTGATGAGCCTTCCGCGCGATTTCATCAGTAATTTGAGCTTATGTTCGCGGCGCTGCCGCATCCATCGCAAGACCAAGGTGTACGGAATCGCAAAGCAGGCCCCAAGCAGGAGCACGGGAATTAGCAACACGCCAAGGATCGCGCCAAGATAATCGGCGAAATGCCTCTGCTCCTGCGTCCTAAACGTTGCTGGCGTCTGCATCTTCGCTGTTGTGGTCCTCTAAGGTTTCGCCGGCACCTTCGGCGGAGCGATCACGTACTCGTCGCCCGTACGGGCCAGGATTTGCGTGCGCCTGTCTGTTAGCAGCTTCAGCCGCCTGGTCACTTCAATAAATTCCTTCTTCTGCTCTGCAGTCAGCGCGGAGCCCGGCTGGCTCTGCCCCGCATCCTTGTTCAGCTCGTCCAGCCGCGCCTGCAACACTGGAATCTCACGGTCGATCAAAATCGGCCGGATCACCGGCTTCTTTGCGCGGCCCGCAGCCATCTCGTTGCGGTTATTGTCTTCCCAAACGGGCAGCATGCCAACGTGCCCCAACTCCACGCGAATGCCGGCGGGACCGTAGTCTTTGCGCACGGCGGAGAATAGCCCGATCATCTCGTCTCTGGGATCGCCGTTCGAGTCCGGATTCAGCCCGTCTACATAGCTGCGCGACTGGTTCGACAAAAAATTGCCGAGCGAATAGAAGATCACGGTGTCGCGGCCGTCCTGGGTCCGGTAGGTCTCAATCGGCTGCAGCACGTGTGGATGCGCTCCCACAATCACCGAGGCCCCGGCGTCAAGCATCTTGTGGGCGATGTCCACGTCTTCCGGCCGCGGCGCGGTTGCATACTCGATGCCCCAGTGGACAGAGATCACCAACAGATCGCACTGCGCGCGTGCGGCTTTCACTGCGGCCAGCACCTGGCTCTCGTCCGCACCGGGCGCGCCGCCCGACTCGCCGGGATAGGGAAAGAAGTTTACGTGCGGCTGGTCGTCCTTGTCCGGGTTGCGGTTGCCGTTGAGCCAGCGCGTCATGCCCAGCCAGCCTACCTTGATTCCGTTGGCCTCGGTGATCACCGGTTGCCAGGCCGTGGCCACGTTGTCTGAGGTTCCGGCAAATAGCAGTCCCGCCTCTTTCAGGTGTTCGCGGCTCTCGGCAAACCCCGCCCAACCCTGATCCATCACGTGGTTGTTGGCGAAGGAGACGATGTTAATGCCGCTGGCTTTCAGCGCCTCGGGCAGTGCCACCGGCGCGTCGAACATGGAATGCCTTCGATCCGCGCGAGTGCTCCGGAGCCACCGGGGTTTCCAGATTCACAAAGCCGAAATCGGCGCCGTGGAATACATCGGCGACATCAGAAAACAACGCGGCCCAGCCTTGCTCGCCGTCGCCCGCCGCTGCGGCCGCCGCAGCGCACCGGCCCATGGGGAATCACGTCGCCGGCCACGGCAAAGCTCACCTGGGCAAGTTCGTGCGGATAGGGCACATCCGCTGCGGCGCGGCGGCGCGTGTGGAATGCCGTCAGCAGCGCCGCTCCCGCTACGGCCAGGGCCAGCGTGCCCAGCGCCAGCCGCCAATGCCTGCGCATGCCAGAGCTGGATTGCGCCCCAAATTCGCGCAGCCAACCCCAGTCCAGCGCCCGATCCTTCCCTTCCTGGGAGTTGGTTGCTGTCGAGAACCGAATCCATAACCTGCCCTCGCTCCCCCGGGTGGCCGGAACCGGGAATAAAATCAGCATACTAGGACCGCGCCCCACCCAGCCCCGAAAAGCGTCAACCAGGTATCCGCTCCACCTACGCTCTTCCGAACGTCCGTCACCAAAACTTCGTCTATCCTTCTGTTGAGACTGTTACCCTTGAGCAGGAGCAATCCTTAGGGCCTTTTCACACGATTGGGTGAACGGCCGGCCGCGCTCAGGCGCGAAACCGGCGATTGGGTGCATGGCAGAGTTCGTCATCAAACTGGCCGATGAGCGTGGCCGCGTGCAGGAGCAGATCCAGACCGCGGCGACGGCCGAAGAGTTGCGCGCCCGCTTTATCGCATGCGGGCTACCACGTCTTCAGTGTGCGCGCCCGCGGCGGCATCGGCCTCACGCGGCGCAAGGTCAAGCTGGAGCCGTTTCTCATCTTCAACCAGCAGTTTCTCACCCTCATCCGCGCCGGCTTGCCCATCCTCGGCTCGCTGCAGATGCTGGGCAAGATCCAGAAAAATGCCCTGTTTTCAACGCAGTTAGACGACGTGGCGAACCGCGTGAAGACCGGCGAGGCGCTTTCGGCGGCCTTCGAGGCGCAGAGCGGGTTTCCCGCCTATGTACACCACCACGCTGCTGGCCGGCGAGCGCTCCGGCAACCTGCACGGAGGTTCTGGAGCGCTACATCAGCTTCCAGAGAGTCGCGCTCACCTTCCGCAAAAAGCTGCTCGCGTCGCTCATTTACCCGTGCCTTCTCATGGTGCTGGTCATCGCGCTGTTGATCTTTCTGCTCACCGTGGTGGTGCCGCAGTTTGCCCTGCTTTATGACCAGATGGGCGCAAAGCTGCCCGCAATGACCATCGGGCTGTTGACTTTCGGCAAGTGGATGCAGCACAACATCCTGTGGATGGCGATCGTCGCTCTGGTTGTCGCCGTCGTCGGCCTACCGCTTCTCCATTACCGAGCGGGGCAAGGATTTTATCGACGGCTTCCGCGTGGGGCTGCCGGTCTTCGGCAAAATCTGGCTCAAGTACCAGGTGGCGCTCTTCTCGCGCACGCTCTCCACGCTGCTTACGGGCGGTTTGCCGCTGGTGCCTTCGCTGGAGACGGCGGCGCGCTCGATCTCGTCGCGCAAGGTGTCCAAGGCGGTGCTTTCGTCGGTTACAACAGTGCGCGAAGGCAAGAGCCTGGCCGAATCGCTCACCCAAACCGGAGTGTTTCCCGACTTGGCGTCGGAGATGATTACGGTGGGCGAGCAGACCGGCGCTCTGCCGCAAATGCTGAATTCCGTGGCCGAGTTTTTTGAGGAAGACGTGGCCACGGCGCTGACTGCGGCGCTGGCGCTCATCGAGCCCGCCATCCTTATCGTCATGGGCGTCGTCGTGGTCTTCATTCTCATCTCGCTTTACCTGCCCATCTTTTCGCTGGGGCAGGCGAACGGGATGTAGGAGGGTTCCAATATGGCCGAATCCAACGTCGTCACGCTTCCCGTCGCTGGCATTCAGGACGAGCGCGCACAGGCCGAGGCGCTTGCCGCCCGCTATCACGCCGAGTTCGTCGACCTGAAAAACTTTAAAATTCAACACGATCTGCTGCGCACTGTGCCGGTGGAGCTGATGTTCCGCTACAACTTCGTGCCCATCGAGCAGCAGGCCGACGCGCTGGTCATCGCCGTCAGCGACCCCTCGCGGCTGATGGTGCTGGATGAGATTGCCGGGCTGCTTGGGGCGCGCATCTCGGCGCGCGTGGCCACGCTCTCGCAGATCACTGACCTGCTGAAGAAGACCGAGCAGTCGAAACGCGTCCTCGACGAGGCCAGCGAAGGCTTGACCTTCGACGTGCTCACCGGCGACGAAAACCCCGACGAAAACATCTCCATCGAGAAGCTCACCAGCGATACCGAAGACATCAGCCCCATTATTCGCCTCGTCGATACCACGATTTTCACTGCTCTTGAGCGCCGCGCCTCCAGACATTCATATTGAAAGCTACGACGATTCGGTGCACGTCAAGTACCGCATCGACGGCGTGCTGCAGGAGGCCATGGCGCCCATCGCCCGCGAGCACCAGGGGACGATTCTGGGCCGCATCAAGATCATGAGCGAGCTCGACATTGCCGAGAAGCGCGTGCCACAGGACGGCCGTTTCCGTGTGCGCTACAAGAGCCGCCTGATCGACTTTCGCGTGTCGATCATGCCGACGATCTACGGCGAAAACGCCGTGCTGCGCGTGCTCGACAAAGAGTCGATGAGCGAGAAGTTCAAGAAGCTCACGCTCGACGTGGTAGGCTTTGCCGACGAAGACCTGCGCCGTTTCCGCCGCTACATTCGCGAGCCTTACGGTATGGTGCTGGTCACGGGACCGACCGGCTCCGGCAAGACCACCACGCTCTACGCCGCCATCAACGAAATCAAGAGCGACGAGGACAAGATCGTCACCATCGAGGACCCCGTCGAGTACCAGATTCGCGGCATTACGCAGATTCCCGTCAACGAGAAAAAGGGCTTGACTTTCGCCCGCGGATTGCGCTCCATCCTGCGCCACGATCCCGACAAGATTCTCGTCGGCGAGATTCGTGACCAGGAGACCGCACAGATCGCCATCAACTCCGCGCTCACCGGCCATCTGGTCTTTACTACCGTCCACGCCAACAACGTGGTCAACGTGCTGGGCCGCTTCCTCAACATGGGCGTGGAGGCCTACAACTTTGTCTCCGCCTTGAATTGCATTCTCGCCCAGCGCCTGGTGCGCACCATCTGCGAGTACTGCGCGCGCTCGGTCTACTATGACGACGAAGCGCTCCTCGCCAGCGGCATGGACCCCGCAGAATGGCGCGGATTCGACTTCCGCGAGGGCACGGGCTGTATGGAGTGCGGCGGCACCGGCTACCGCGGCCGCACCGCCATTCACGAATTGCTCGACTTCACCGACAACATCCGCGAGATCATTCTCGCCAAAAAGCCTACCTCGGAGATCCGCAAGCAGGCGCATAAAGAGGGCATGAACTTTCTCCGCGAATCGGCACTGGAACGCGTGCGGCGCGGCATCACTACGCTCAAAGAGATCAACAAGGTTACATTTATTGAGGCGTCAAGATAAGACAGGAACCAAGAGAACGAGGGAACGAGCGAAAAGGGATGGATTCGATCATCGACAAAGTTTCAGCGAAACCGAGGGTATCGACCCGCCCGCAGACGGGGGGACGCCCGCCGGTCGCGGTGGAGATTGCGCCCGAAGGCGTGCTGGCCGCTGCGCGTCCCGCCACAGCCAAGCGCGGCAGCAAGGAGCCTGCGGAGTCCTACGTCTACGTCTATGTCTCTCTCCCTGCAGGCGCGCTTGTTCCCGGCATTGAAGAAACGAACCTGCGCGCTCCTGAAGTGGTCACCGCCGCAATTCGCTCCGCGCTTGGCGAAGTTTCGCCGCGCACCCGCGCCGTCACCCTCATTCTGCCCGACACGCTCGTTCGCGTCTTTGTGCTCGATTTCGATTCCCTGCCCTCCAAGCCTGCCGAAGCCATTGCCGTCGTGCGCTTCCGCCTGCGCAAATCGGTTCCTTTCGATGTGGAGCACGCCGGTGTAAGCTACCAAGTGCTGGCCGAGGACAAAACCCGGTGCAAAGTGCTGGCTGCCGTCATGCCGGGACCGATCCTCGCCGAATACGAATCTGCCGTCCGCGCTGCAGGCTACGAACCCGGCGCCGTGCTGCCCTCCAGTCTGGCTGCGCTTCAAGCGGTAGACACAATGGAAGCCGTACTCGCTGCCAACCTGAGCACGCTGGCAATAACTACCGCTATCTCCAATGGCCAGGATTTGCTGCTCTATCGCACTCTCGACCTGCCCGAAGACCCCGTCCAGCGCGTCGCCGAAATTCAGCGCAGTATTGCCGTGGCCGCTGCATACTATGAGGACAAACTCGGAAGCCGTCCGCGGCAACTGCACTACGCGGGAATTCAGAAGGCCGGGGAGTTTGCGAACGCTTTATCGAAATCGCCCGGCGGCCCCGAACTGACCGTCGTTGAATGGACGCCGCACCCTGAAAGCGGAGCAACTACAGCGCTGCCACAAACCAGTTTTGCCGGCGTTGCGGGCGCGCTGGCGGGAGCGAGCTAAGTCATGCGCATCACTCTCAATCTCGCTACCCGCCCCTTCGCCGATCTTGGACCAACGCTCAAGCGGTTGCGTATCGCCATGGCCGTTCTGGCAGCGCTTTGCATCCTTTTTGGCATCGGTTTGCACCTCTTCGACCGGCAAGCCGAAGCAGTCCGCGCACGCGAACACTCGCTCGACGGCCAAATCGCCCTTATTCGCGCCGAGCGCCAAAATGCCGAAGCCTTGATGAGCCAGCCCGACAACATCCAGTTGCTGAACCGCGCACAGGCACTCAACAAGCTCTTCGATCAGAAAGCTTTTTCCTGGACCCTGGCCATGGAAGCCCTCGAAACCGTCCTGCCCGCCGGCGTGCAGGTTACGTCTATCGAGCCCATCCGCGATAAGGAAGGTCACATCACCGTGCACCTCCGCGTCGCCGGACCTCGCGACCGCGAAGTCAGCCTGGTGCGCAATCTCGAACAGTCCAGGCGATTCCTTCAGCCGCGCATCGTGGGTGAAAACGCCGAGTCAAACAACAGCCCAGGCCAGCGAATGGAGCCGGTAGGCCCATCCAATCGCTTCGACTTCGATTTGCTGGCGGATTACAATCCGCCCACGCCGGAAGAACGCGTGGCCGCAAAAAAGAAGACGGCAAACTCCTCTGCTTCTGCGCCTTCAGGTTCAGCGAAATCGGCGCCGCGCTCCCGCGGTGTTCCCACCGTCCCTCAGCAGCCCGGCCGCCAGCCGTATACGGGACCTTCCCAGCCCGCGTCCCATCCCAAGCCTGCACAGGGAGGTCCGCGATGAGCACGAGCCGCACCTCCACAACATGGCGCGAGCGCACGGCTTCCCCGCTCACCTGGCATTTCGCCGGATTTTCCGTGCTCCTTGTTCTCGCCATCGGGCTGGCGATTCGCCTGGGTCTCGATTGGGCCGCTATGGACAGCCATTCCAGCGAGGTTCTGGCCGGCAAGCAGGTCGAGTTGAAGGCGCTCGAATTTCAGACCGCCCCGCTGCGCGGCCTCGATCAGCGCGTGGAAAAATCGCGCGAGCAAATGCAGGCGTTCGATAAGAAGCGCATCCCGGCGAACTACTCTTTGATCTCAAGCCGCATCGGCGACCTGGAAGTTGCGTCGGGCGTGCGCCTGTCGCGTGTGCAGTACACGCAAGGCAAGCCAGACTCGGGACTGACCGAGATCTCGATGGATGCCGGCATCACCGGCGATTATTTATCAATCATGCGCTTTGTAAACAGCGTCGAGCGCGACCAGACTTTCTTCATCATCCGCGCCATGACCCTGACCGGTCAGCAAAGCGGACAGGTGAATCTACGTATGCAGCTCTCCACGTGGCTGCGGCCAGAGGATGTGCCCATCGGATTGCCGGCGACTCCGGAACCGGGTGAAACACCTGCCACGCCAGCAATTGCCGCCAGGGAGGGAGAGTAACCATGGCCATCCCTCTCGGCACGGAAAACAAGCGCCAGGTCATCCTGGTCATCGTGCTCTTTGCGTTCATCTTTGCCTACGGCGGATGGCTGCTTTATCAAAAATTGTCCGGGCCATCCACGCAGGTAAACCATGCTCCCGCGCAAACCCAGGCCAGAAACATTCCGGCGGCGGAAAATGTGCCGCAGGCAGCGGGGCCGGAGGCGCAAAAACTCTCGAACACCGATATTGACCCGTCACTGCATTTTGACAAGCTGGCCCAAGGCGAAGACGTGGAGTATGCCGGCACGGGCAGAAACATCTTTTCCGCCGAGTCGGCGCCTGCGCCCATTCCTGTTCCGCTCAAGAGCGCGCGCAATGGCCCCGCGCCCAACGCTCCTGCGGTTGCGCCCGCCCCGCCCAAGCCGCCCGATATCGACTTGAAATACTTCGGCTACTCCGAGGACCAAGACAAGGTGCTCAAGGCGTTCTTCGTTCATGGCGACGACATCTTCATGGCCAAAACCGGCGAGATCGTCAACCACCGCTACAAGGTGGGCGCCATCCGCCCCTTGAGCGCCGACGTGACCGACCTGGCCTACAACAACACGCAGACACTCGCGCTGTCGGCGTTCTGAGCTTGCGAATGACAGATTCAGTCCCAATCCGCCGCAACGCCCGGCCGGCCGTCATCCACCGGGCAATCCCCAGCGACGCGCAGGGCTACATTCTGCTTGCGGCCATCTTCTTTCTCGCGCTCCTCGTCATCTCGCTCGCTGTTGCCGCGCCCCGCATCGCCCGCGCTATCCAGCGCGACCGCGAAGTGGAGACCTTCCATCGCGGCATGCAATACCGTCGCGCCGTCCAGCTTTATTACCGCAAGTTCCATGCCTATCCGCCCAACGCCGATGCGCTGGTAAAGACCAACGAAATCCGCTTCCTGCGCAAGAAGTACATCGATCCCATCACCGGCAAAGCCGACTGGACGCCGGTCATGTACGGCCAGAACAAAACACCGACCGCAATGGGATTCTTCGGGCAGCCGCTTTCCGGAAATGCTACGACGATCGCCGGCGTAGGCCCCAGCGGAGGCAACGGCCTCGGCTCACAAAACAGCACCGGACTCGGCGGCGGCATCTTCAATTCGCCTGACTCCGGCTCCGGCGGCACTCAGCCGCCCCCCACTGGCTCAACCGCCCCATCCGATAACTCCGGCAACCCATCCGACAACTCTGGAAGCAATCCCGGGAGCGCAACGGGAACCCCAGGAAGCACCGGCTCCGGAACCGGCACCGGCACAGGTACCGGCTCTGGCCAGACAGGACAAACCTTCGGAGGCACCGGCATCATCGGCTTCTCCCCCGCGAGCTCAAAACAATCCATTCTGGTCTACAAAAAGAAAAACCACTATAACGAGTGGGAATTTACTTACGACCCGCTCTCCGATATGCAAACCGTGAGCGGCGGCAACACCGGAACGGCGGGTCAGCCGGCCAGCAGCACCTCCAGCCCCGCGAGCAGCCCCAGCCCTGGCGCGAGCCCGAGCCCGACCTCGCCGCCCCCTGCCACCACTCCCTAGCGCATGTTTGCCATGGAAAGCTGGGTGGAAGGAGTTAAGTCCTGTATTATCATCGCCGACAGTTGCAATTGAGAAAAATTGTAGTGCCAACATATTTTGACAATGTGCGCAGATGATCATTGATTATGCGTCTCTGATGCGATATATGTAGTGTCATCTGGAGACTGCCGCCATGTTCCTGCGTTCGGTCAAGTCACGCAATGGACAACAGGAGTATCTCCGCCTGGTGGAGTCCTTCCGCGAAGGGGACAAGGTCAAGCAGCGCGTCGTCGCTCACCTGGGACGCAAGGACCTGCTGGGGCCGCATCTGGATGCCTTGATCCGGTTGCTGGCCGAGCCGGAGGGTAACCCGCGCTGGGTTGCCGTCGCGGACATCGCGGCTCCGCGGTCCTCCACGTGGGGACCGGTTTTGGTGGCCCGGCATCTTTTCGAGAAACTCTCCTTGGGCGCGATTCTGGATGCCGGTCGGGCTCTGCGGCGCCATGGGCAACCGCTGTCAGAAAGGATCTTTCCCCTGCTCGCCAACCGGCTCAGCCGCCCGGGCAGCGAACACGCGCTGGCGCAATGGCTGGAGGATTTCTATGTGTGCACGGCCCGGGGCAGCCGCTGGATGCCGGTGTGGAAACAGTCCGGCCGGGTCAAGGTAGGCTTCGATCAGCTGCAGCTGTGGTACCAGAGCCTGGACGATTTGCTGGCCGAGAAAGAGCGCATCGAAAAAGCTGTGTATCTGGAGTTGCGCGATCTGTTCAGCCTGCAGCCGGACCTGGTCTTCTACGACATTACTTCGACCTACTTCGAAGGGTCTGGGCCGGCGGAGTTGGGACAGTTCGGCTACAGTCGCGACGGCAAGCCCCGCCACCGGCAGATCGTGATCGGGGTGGTGATGATGGATGGATGGCCAGTCGCGCATCACGTCTTCGCCGGCAATCGTCTGGATCAGACCACGGTGCTGGAAGTGGTCAGGGATCTGAACCAGCGCTTTGCTCTCCACCGTGTGGTATTCGTGGGCGATCGCGGCATGATGACCATAGGCAACGTGGACGAGCTCAAGCAGAGCGGGCAGGGTTATTTGCTGGGACTGCAAAGACGCAATCGCAAGGACACCTTCGACTATATTCAGCGGGCGGAACGACGCACCGACTGGCAGCAGTGTCCGGTGGGCATCGCGGCCGCAGAGAAGACCCTTGTACCCCAGACACGGGTCGTCGAGGTGGCGGGCAAGCAAGCCGGCGTGCGGGTCTTCGTGGTGCACAGTGAAGAGCGCGAAGTCTACGAGCGCAGTATGCGGGAGTTGACCATGGAGCGGGCGCGGAAAGAACTCCAAGCCTTAAAAGCGCAGGTGGACAAAGGGCAACTGAAGGGAGCCGACAAGATCGGCGCCGCTGCCGCCACCCGCCTGCGCCGCCATCACGGCCAGCGTTATTTTGCCTGGGAACTGCGCCAGGGCAAGTTCCACTTCTTCGACCATCCCACCAACCTGGCCCGGGAAAAGGCCCTGGAGGGCAAGTACGTCATCCAGACTGAGGAGCGCAATCTATCCCCGGTTCAGGCTGTGGCCACCTACAAGGAACTGAACGAGGTCGAGCGCGGCTTCTCGCATCTCAAGAGCCTGCTCGACTCCGGCCTGTTTATCACCACACCGATGAGCGGGTGCAGGCGCATGTCTTCGTGGCCGCGCTGGCCTTGTTACTGGATCGCGCCCTGGAGAAAACTCTGCGCGCCGCCGGCAGCCAACTGTCCACGCCCTTTGCCTGGCAAGCCTTGGAGACGATCCGCTCCGTTGAAGTTGATCTCGGACAGCAACGCAGCAAATCCTGCGTCACCCGCGGAAACAAACATGCCGCCGAAGTGCTCCGCCTTCTCGGCATCACTCAACTCGACCCACCCTCTCCGCCGGAGAACCAACCATGCCTCATGTAGTGACCAACTTCAAAAATCGCTCCAATGCCTTCAAGCACTTACAGGCCACCATGGCAAACATGCGCTAGCAATAGCCGCGCACTTGTTTCCCGGCCAGCCCCGATTTATGTCAAAACACAAAAGGCCCGCCCTCAGGGGGCGAGCCTCTGTCTCTTTATTCCCATGGTCCTTCGTTTCCTCGTTCGCTGTCTTTAAACGCTGAACGACGATCCGCAGCCGCATGTCAACTTCACGTTGGGATTATCGAACTTGAAGCCGGCCGCCTCCAGTGTCTCTACGTAATCCACCTTACAGCCGTCCAGATACATCAACGAGGTAGAATCGACAAACACCTTTAAGTCGTCAAAATTGAAGACCTTGTCCATCATACCGGCCTGGTTCTCGAAGGCCATGGAGTACTGGAAGCCCGAGCAGCCCCCGCCCGCAACGCCGATGCGCAGCCCCGCGGGAAGCGGATCCTGCGTGGCCATGATCTCGCGCACTTTCGTGATCGCTTGGGGCGTCAGCAAAAGAGGCGGCTTCTTTACGGTTTCCTGCGTCGGTTCGGTGGTTGTCGTGGCCATGATCTCTCCCTCGGTGTCGAAATGCTTTCCCTTATCTCTCAATGTACCGTTCCGCGAGCACGGACACAAGCCCCACACGCGTCACACTCCTTAGATGCGCCCTGGACTCGAAAGTCGCGCCGAAAGTCGCTTCGCAGACCGCCTTCACCGATTGCCTGCTTCAGATCACATGCAGGACCACGGGACTTCCTGCCTTCCGCGACCCCCAAAGCCTTTCAATACAACGCCAATCCGTCGCCCACAGCTGGAGTGAAAACTGGGAAACCACCTCCCCAAAACACATCTCTCACCAAGTGCTGCCTGCGAGGCAGGAGGCTGTCTTCGGCTGCCAAATGAATACCCGCGCCAGCCCCGAACCACGGCCTATTGGAACTGTTGCACCGCGTTCCAAACGTAGTAGACGATGACAATGAGGGTCATCACTACCAGGGCAATCAGGGCAAGACGCTGCACCGGTTGAATCTTCTTCACCTTGGCGATAATGGCTTCCTGTGCGGCCCTCTCGTGCGAAAACGCGTCATCCAGGAGAATCGTGTCATTTTCATCGAGGTCCACTCTCGCGACGTAGATTCTGATGGCTGCATACACCAGAACCAATACGCCCCAAATAATCCACATACCCAGAATTAGATTCATACCCACCTCGGAGGATTAGCTTGCCCCGTATCCTGAGAGACCCAAGAATCGACGCCATCCGGGCAGCCGAAGGGCGTTCGGTGAAATATGTTAGCCTTGCGCGGGCGCATTGAAGGTGATGACAGTCACCGATGTTTAAGTGGAATATTCCGGTCTGCGGAGCGAAAATGTGCTCTTCCGCCGTAGCGGCGGATCATTTCCGCCCGGTTACTCAACCTCCTGCTTCGCGCGGTAGCCATCCCTCGCAATAATGTCGTACTTGAGCGGTTTGTGCTTCTCGTCCTGCATGCGCAGCGGCTGGCCCTCGTCGTCCACCAGCTCCACCCGGATCTTGCGGAATGTCCCGTCTTGTTTGGCGTTCGTCGGGTGATAGACGATTTGGTATTTCGAGCGGATGTTCTCGTTGATGGCCTTCACATCATCGGGCAATTCACCCGTAAACCTTGGGGCAAAGTGCATGCCGCCGGTCATGTCGGAGAAAGTCTTCATCTGATTGTCGGCTTGGAGATACGTCAAATCGCGCATGCCGCCCCTCATGCCTCCTGTGCCCTGGGTCATTGCCTCAAAGAATCCGTCGGTCGAAATGGTAAAGATGGTAATGCCCTCGGAAGCCTTCACCCTCTTCAAAATCTTATCCAGGGTGAGCTTCGAAAAGGTATCGACGCCGGTGCCAATCATAACAATGTACTTCTGGCCTTCGACGCGCGACATGCGGTCCAGCGCCTCGTTGAGAGCATCGAAGGTGTTGGTCTCTGAAAACGCTACGGGCATGTAAACCTCGTTGCCCAGCTCGTTGATGCCTTCCATAATTTGCCGCTTGTCCTGCGTAAAGTCGCTCACGATGTGTGTATTCATGTCGAAGGTCATCATGGCCACGTAGTCCTGCGGGCGCAACTGCTGGGTAAAAGCCCAGGCCGCATTGAGCATGTCCACCCTGAACCAAAATCCCCGCGCGGCATACTCGCAGAGCAGCAGCACCGTGATCGGCGCTTCCGTGCGCTTGAAGCCTTCAATCTTTTGCTGCACCCCGTCTTCGTAAACGCGGAAGTTCTCCGGCTTCAGTCCGGGCACGAACTGGTGCGTCTTCTCCAACAGCACGCCCACGTCGATCGTCACCTCGGGAACCTCGACGCGCAGACTCACGTTGCCCATCCCCTCAGGGTTCTTGAATTTGGGCGCGGGTGGAGCGGGTGGAGGGGTGTCGGCGTTTTCCGGCTTCTTGGGCACGGCAATCACGCCTGTGTCGCCGTTGGGGCCTCCGGCATCGGGCGTGGTTTGGTCGGGCTGCTGCGTCTGCGGCGCGGCCGGCTGCGGGGTGGTCGTCGTCTGGCCATGAACGCGAGACAGCGGCGCGGCTGCCAGGATGAGAACAGCCAGGAACAGCAGGTCGAGCGAAGGACTGCGAAGATTAGAGACGTTCGGGCGCGGTGTTGACATGGCAACCTCTCCAGTTGATAAGCATACGCGATTCGCATTGCAGCCTTCGGCGGCCGGCGAATCCCTGAAGCCGCGGGTGCGGTGCGGCTTGCCGGGCAGCGGCCATGCCGCGGGCTGTACTCTAATAGACGTGGGAACACACCGGAAGGGAACCAAGTGGGGCTTGCAGGCGCTCGCCATCCTGGTGGGCATGGCGCCGTGTATTCTTTCACTGCTGGCGCAAAGCGCTGCAGCTCCCGGCCGTCCTCCGGCCTCAGGATCGGGACCCACCGGCGAAATCTCCGGCCCGCCGCAAAATCCCGAATTTTTTCCGCTCAGCCAGGTGCGCCCCGGTATGACCGGCACGGCGTGGACCGTCTTCCAGGGCGCCACCCCCGAGCCCATGCAGGTTGAGATCCTGGGCGTATTGCGCGGTGCGCGCGGCCCCGGCCAGGACATGATCCTGGCCCAGCTCCACGGCGCCAAACCCGAATATACCGGCGTGGTCGAGGGCATGAGCGGCAGCCCCGTCTATATCGGGGGCAAGCTGCTCGGCTCGCTCTCCTACCGCATCGGCCAGTTCGCCAAGGATCCCATCGCCGGCATCACACCCATCGAACAGATGCTCGAAGTGCGCGACATGCCCTTTCACGATCCCGCCGGCGAGACGCAAACAGCCTCGGCCGCCTTTCCACCTGCGTCCGGCATGAGCCTTTCCCCAAGTCCCGCGGACTCGCTCGCCGTCGGCGCCATGACCTTCCAGCCCATGGAGACTCCGCTGGTGATGAGCGGATTCCGTCCCGAAGCGATCCGTTTCTGGCAGCAGCAAACCGCCGGAACCACCCTCGAGCCGGTTGTGGCCGGCGGAGGGCTCTCTGGCCTTGGCGGCTCGTCCGCGCCCGGCGAGTCCGCTTCAGTCGCGCACCCCGCGCTCGAGCCCGGTTCGGCCGTCAGCATGCAACTCATTCGCGGCGACCTCGAGGTGGCCGCCACCTGCACCGTCACCTACATCGACCCCAAGCAACTGCTCGCCTGCGGCCATCCCGTTCTGGGCGCTGGGCCGGTTTCGCTGCCCATGACCACAGCCGAGGTCGTCACCACCCTCGCCTCGCCCCTGAACGCCTTCAAGATCGTCAATACCGGCGTCACCGTCGGCGCCTTTACCGAGGATCGCGAGTCGGCCCTTCGCGGGATTCTCGGCGCCCAGGCGCACATGATCCCAGTGCATATCGCCATCCTGTCGATGCGCCCACCCCGCGCGCAAAGTCACCGCAAAGTCAACGTTGAAATTCTCGATCTGCCAGCCTCACCCCGGTCGCTGTGCAGGCGGTTCTGTATGAATCGCTGATCGAGACGAACGAAGGCAGCGCATCCCTCAGCTACCACCTCACCGGAAACATCGATGTTGCGGACTTTCCGCCCGTGCCGCTTGATTTTTGGGCCTCCGCCGGAGACGCTGACGCCCGCGCCCCTCGAACTCGCCCTTCTTGCCGGCGAGAGATTCACGCGCCTCTACTCGAATGGCGCACGGCAGGGCGTGGTCCGCCAGATCGATCTCCACATCCAGGCGGTTCCGCGCCGCGTTCAGGTCACGCTCGTGCAGGCGCGGCTGGTCTCCAGCAATATCGTCCACGCCGGCGACACCATTGAGGTCGAGGCAACCCTCCGCCCCTGGCAGCAGCCCGAGCGCAATGTCCGCATCGCCGTCAAGCTGCCGGCCCGCCTGGCCGAAGGCAATCTGCGCCTGCTCGTCTCGGATGCCGCCACGCTCGACCGCACCCTGCTCCAGCCCCGCGTTCCCGCTCCGCCAGTCGATCTTGAAACGGTATTGGCTGAGGCTCGCAATCAGCATCCGGCCGACCGTATCTATGTCAGCCTGCTCGCCCCCGAGGCGCAGGGCGAAATCAATGGCCAGACACTCACCAGCCTGCCACTCTCGGTGGCCAATGCCCTTGAGCCCCTCCGCAACACGCAGGAAGCCGGGCTGAACGGCGAATCGGCCGAGGTCGCGGGCGAGGCGCCCGCCGGCGGCGTCCTCTCCGGTTTCCAGATTCTCAATGTGCATATCGAGCCGGGCGGCGGTTTAAACTAGAACATGCTAAACTTCAATACCTTTTCCGAGGTAGGCCGGCGCTTTGGGGATTCAGCGGGCCCGAACGCCAATCAGCGAGGACTCCAGAAAAAACATGGCTCAAATTCAAGGACTTGCAGCTCATGCAGCGGGAGCGGAGCTTTTGCCCTTCCGCTACGACCCAGGCAAGCTGGCGGCGCACGAGGTCGAAATCGCCATTACCCACTGCGGCGTCTGCCACAGCGATCTTCACCTGATCGCCAACGATTGGGGCATCAGCCAGTATCCGTTTATCCCCGGCCACGAGATTATTGGCACGGTTGCGGCCGTGGGCAGCGAGGTCAAGTCGCTTGAGGTGGGCCAGCGCGTCGGCCTCGGCTGGCAGTCCAACTCCTGCGGCCAGTGCGAGTGGTGCATGAGGGGCCAGGAGAACCTCTGCGCCGCCTCCGAGAGGCACCTGCGTGCATCGCCACGGCGGCTATGCCGACCGCGTCCGCGCCAACGCCCGCTTCGTCATTCCCATCCCCGACGCCTCTGGACAGCGAACAGGCTGCGCCCTTGCTCTGCGCCGGAATCACCGTCTACAACCCGCTGCGCATCAACGGGGTGAACCCCTCCTCCCGCGTCGGCATCGTCGGCATCGGCGGCCTGGGGCACATCGCCCTCCAGTTCGCGCGCGTCTTCGGCGCTGAAGTCACTGCCTTCTCCACCTCGGCAGGCAAAGAAGAGGAGGCTCGCGCCCTCGGAGCCCACCACTTCGTCAACAGCCTCGAATCCAAGGCCATGAAAGACATGGCCGGCTCGCTTGACTTCATCCTCACCACCGTCAACGCCGACCAGGACTGGGGCGCCTATCTCCAGGCCCTTCGGCCCACCGGAACTCTGTGGTTTGTCGGCGTTCCGCCCTCGCCGGTTTCGGTGCATGCGTTTCCACTCATCTCGGGCCTGCGCACCATCGGCGGAAGCCCCGCCGGCAGCCCCTTCCGCCTGCGCGAAATGCTCGATGTCGCCGCCCGCCACGGCGTCAAAGCCACCACCGAACTCTTCCCCATGGCCAAGGCCAACGAGGCCATCGAAAAAGTGAAAAAGAGCAAGGTCCGCTACCGCGCCGTGCTGGCCAACTGACGCGCATTCGGTCGCATCTCGGATTCCCGTGCCCCACCTTTTCTCTTTTTTCTGGCAAGAAGCGGGAATCCGCGTTGGCTCGCTGACTCGCTGCCGCTATCGATTTCCACAGCCCACCTTCCCTACCATATTCTGGTATGCCCTTCCCGATCAAAACCTGTATCGTTTGCGGAGAAGAATTTGAGCTTCGCCCCGGCAAGCCCGGCTTCGCCAATCGCTGCCCTTCGTGCAGTGAGCCCGAGTCTTCCGAATCCGAATCCCTGCGCTCCAGCATCGACCCGGTCGACCGCAGAATCGAGTCTGAAGTCAACGCGCTGCGCCGCCGCGCCATCCGCGACATGCTCTACCGCAAAGACAGTTGATTCCGTCGCGACGCGCCGCAATCCCGCTCCCGGTACAATGGAACAGTGACCAAAACCTCCCTGCCCGCGGCCCCTTCCGTGGGATTCGTCTCTCTCGGCTGCCCCAAGAACCTCGTCGACTCAGAGGTCATGATGGGCCTGCTCGACCGCGCCGGCGCTCGCCTGACCAGCCGCCCTGAAGATGCCGAGATCCTCGTCGTCAACACCTGTTCCTTCATCGACACCGCCAAGCAGGAGTCGGTTGACACAATTCTCGAAATGGCCCGGCACAAAACCTCCGGCCGCGCCAAAAAGCTCATCGTCGCGGGCTGCCTCGTCGAGCGCTATCGCGACGAAATCCGCAAAAACATCCCTGAAGTTGACGCGGTGGTCGGAACCGGCGAACTGGAATCGATCCTGGAAGCAGCGGGCCTCGCGCCCGCTCCCGCCGCTCCATCGCTCTTCACCATCCTCACCAGCGCCCAAGCCGAAACCAGAACTGGCAAAGAATCGCAGGCGGGCACGCACAAAGTGGCCGCGAAGAAGCACGGCCTTGTATCAGGGCCTGACCGGGGAACCCACCCAGTGGGTGGGTCGCGTGCCGAACAAACCGCAGAATTAATCGGGGCTTTAGCACCTGCGGGAAAAAACTCCGCCCCGAAGGCGACCACCGCGAACGCCACGGCCGCTTTCGCCGCAACGATTGGCAGGGCGCATCGTCTTCTTTACCCACATACCTCTATGACGAAACGACTCCACGGGTTCTCTCCACGCCGCGCGCATCGGCCTACATTAAAATTGCCGAGGGCTGCGACCATCCATGCAGCTTCTGCGTCATTCCCAACCTGCGCGGCAAATTCCGGTCGCGACGCTTCGAGTCCGTCGCCGCCGAGGCGCAACAGCTCGTCGCGCACGGCGTCCAGGAGATCACACTCATCGGCCAGGACACCACCTGCTACGGCGAAGACCTTGGCCTCAAGGATGGCCTCGCCACGCTGCTCGACGAGCTCGCCCGCATTGAGGGCCTGCGCTGGCTGCGCTTTCTCTATGCCTATCCCAACCGCATCACTGGCCGCCTGCTCGAGACCGTTGCGAAGCACGACAATATCTGCAAATACCTCGACCTGCCGCTGCAGCACGCGTCGCCTTCTGTTCTCAAGCGCATGAAGCGCGGCGCCGGCGCCGAGATTTTCTTGAAGACTCTCGATAAGGTGCGCGCGGCGGTCCCGGAAATCGCGCTCCGCACCAGCTTCATTGTCGGCTTCCCCGGCGAATCGCTCCGCGATTTTGAGATTTTGGAGGAGTTCATCAGCGAGGCTAAATTCGACTGGCTCGGCGTCTTCAATTACTCAGACGAAGAAGGCTCCGGCGGCGCACGCGCTCGATGCCAAGGTGCCGAAGCGCACGATCGAGTCGCGGCGGCGGCGGCTGATGAAGCTCCAGCAGTCGATCTCGCGCCGCGCCAAGCAAGAATGGGTGGGCCGCGAGCTGCTGCTGCTTGCCGAGGGCGAAAGCGCCGAAACCCCGCTCCTCTGGGAAGGGCGCACCCAGTACCACGCGCCCGAGATCGACGGCAAAGTCTACATCAACGACTTCGGCCCGCTCCCGTCGCTCCATCCCGGCCGCTTCTACCGCGCCCAGATCACCGAAGCTCACGACTACGATTTGGTCGCGCGTGTCGTTTCTCCTGCAAAATAGCGAACGCCGCCGAAGCGCTCCAATGGCCTGCAAATGTTGGTTTTAGCGGTGCGCGGAGCCGGCCAAATGTTTGCTCAGGTGGTTGCGCTTGCCCCGCAAACGTTCGCTTGGGAGGGTGCGATTCTTCGAGACAAATACCTGGAAATTTCCCTTTTAATTAGCAGTTAGAACCGAGAAAAGTTCCGATCTACGCCGAAGGTTTGCAGAGAATTTCCCATAAGTGCGTCATGATGGGCTTTAGCGGTCCCAAATGCTCACTTTTGCGCCGATTCGCGCAGGAAAAAGCAGGAAGCAGAGAGCAGAGATCAGAGAGCAGAGAACAGGGGTCAGAGAACAGGGGCTGAGGGAACAGGGAACAGAAAGACAGGGACTGAGAGGACGAAACGATGCGGAGAATGTTGCGGGAGAGGGCGAGGCTGGATCTGGAACGGAAGGTGCGGTGGTACAGGCGGGCGCGATTGCATGCGCGTCCGCCGGAGGGGTGGCTGCGGGCGATGCGGCTGGCGGTGGGGATTCCGGCAGCGGAGATTGCGGACACGATGGGATTCTCGTCGAAGATGGTGTTCCAGATGGAGCGGGCGGAACAGGGACGGAAGATCAGCCTGGAGCGGCTGGAACGGATGGCGCGGGCGCTCGGATGCGATCTGGTGTACGGGCTGGTACCGTGGGAGCGTTCGCTGGAAGACCGGGCGATGGAGCTGGTGGAGCGGGAGATTTGGAGGAAGAGATATACGAGCAGGGGGCGGGGACTAAGGGACTGAGGGGGGCGGGGCTAGCGAAGTTAGCGGAGCGAGCATGGTTGGCGGGGATAGCTGTTCGGTTGGCGGAGGATTCGCAGAGTGGCCAGCCCAGGGCGGGTTCCTTCATGCTGCGGCGTTTATCGGGGAGTGATTTCGTCGCAGCCAGGCTTTTGTTTCTCCCCGATCCCCAACTGCGAGGGACCGGGGCACCCTCAGCGAGGTTGGGAAACAACACCGGGATCGTGGCCACCCGCCTAAGGTGCGAAGTCCAGATGAACCACGCTGCCGTCTTACTCCCTTCCTACCACGGTGTCGTAGAGCCCGTAGTGTGTGAGCCCCTCGTGGCTCTCAATGCCTGTGTACCGCAGCGAGGCATCCTCGTAACGGCGAAACGCGAACACCGCCTGGTTCATCTGCTCGGTGTTGAACACCCTCAGGCGCACGAGCAAGTGGAAGTCCTTCACGGTGAGGCCGGTGACGGCCAGAAACAATTCAGGTTCCAGCTTGGTGATCACGTCCTGCAACGTATTCTCGCGAAAATCTGTCAGGTACATGAACGCCGGGATGCGCGTCGCGAACTTGATCAGCTTCTCTTGCACCAGCTTGCGTTTGGACTTGTATTCCTTCTCCTCCTCGGTGAGTTGCGTCTTCTGTTTCTCGGTCAGGTCCTTACCCTTTGCCTTGTTCTTGAGATCCTTGACCTTCTCGCTCTTGTTGATGATGGTCTCGATGATTTTGTCGCCCAATGCGCGCCAACCCTCAATACGTTCCACAGCGGCCATTGCCTCCGGGTTGTCGAGGACTCGGCGCAGCGTGTCGTTGTCCACGTTCACCAGCAATGCGCTCTCCCATTTGCGCGCCAGCAGCGTAGCTGAGGTGCCTGCCATCGCGATGTCCAGAATGCCGCCAGCATCGATCTGGGTCATGTTCGCGCCGTCGTATGCCAGTACCGGCAGGAACGACACGAGGTCCTTTACGGCGTTTTCCGGATTCAACTCGTTTGGTGAAAGACCAATGCCGTATTCAGAGAGCTGACGGAGCGCGCGCGTAGGCGCAAAGTCGAACACAAAGCACGCAGGTTTGAGAATTTCTTCCTCGTTGGGATTGTCGCCATTCGGGTTCTTTATGGACCACGGAGACTGTATGCGAAAGGCGGCCTGAAAGTAGGTTTCGGGGCTCTTTAGATCGCGCAGCATCAGAATCGAAGACCACTGTGGCACCGTGACGCCGGTAGTGAGCTTGCCGCATGACAACGTAATGGTCTTGTTTTCGAAACCAGCCCCGATGGCCTTACGCACGGGCGGCAGCGCGTCGAGCCCGATCCCCGCCGACGCGCCCGCCGCCACAACAATCTCGTAATCGCGCCAGAAGACATTGTGCTTCTCAACCAGCAGATTCGCCATTGCCCGGCAGGAGGCGACGTGAGGCAGAAACCAGAACGAGTGTTGCAGATACGGCAGGAGCCGCGCATCCGAGTAAGGGAATGGTGGCGGCGTGCCTGTCTTGAGACCATCCACAATCTTCGGAGCGTACTGGCCCCGGATGATGTCAAGCCACTTCTGCACCTCGTCCTTGTGCTTGAACTGCGCACCCTTTCCCGTACCTGCAGCCGCAAAAAACTCGTTGAGATCAAATTCGTCGAACTCTCCGGCGCTCGCAACCGTAAGCAGTTCGTCCGGCATCTGGTAGGTAAGCAGACGCATCGGCGGCATCGCGCCATAAGGGTTCAATGTGCCGGGGTTCTTGGTTGCAAAATCTTCCTTTGCGCGCTGTTCGTCGGTGTACGTCCAGTTGAAGATTTGTTCCTCGATGAACTCGCCTGTGGCCAACGCCCTGAACGGCGTGCCGGAGAGGTAGAGATACGCTCTGGTCGTGATGGGCAGGAACTCGGTTTCCTTCTCCGAGAGCACGCCAAGGTCTTCATTCACGTGTTCCAGCCCAGCAGCGTATTCGAGCTTGGCTTCCTTTTGGGCAACCGCTTCGTCCTCTCCCTCGAACAGTTCCTTCGCAGTGTCGCGCCAGGCACCGAAGTGGTACTCGTCGAACACCACTAGATCCCAATTCACCTCATGGAGCCATTCGTTTTTGGGCTTGATGTTCCCCGCCGCGTCGCGGCCTAGCAAGTCCTGGAAGGAGCCAAAATAGACGACCGGCTTTTTGCGGTCGATCTGCGTCGGGTCACCGCCGGAGGATTTCGATAGGTACTGCCAGCCGTCGAAGTCCACATGGCTCTCAAGGTCCGTCTGCCACGCATCCTCCACCGCAGGTTTGAATGTCACCACGAGCACACGCTTCGCGCCGAGCTTCCTGGCGAGTTGGTAGGTGGTGAAGGTCTTACCGAAGCGCATCTTCGCGTTCCACAGGAAACGCGGGACGGCGTGCATGTCTTCCGCCCAGCGCGAAATGAAGTAGGCGTGCGTCAACTTCACCGCCTCGGCCTGTTCACGGCGCATCAGAAAAGTCTGGTGGTGCGTGCCAGTGAACTGTTGCCCCGTGCGTAGCTCGGTGAGTACCGTCTTAACGTCCTTGACCGTACAGCGTACCCATTCCAGCTCGGTGTTCGCGAACTTCTTCCTGAGGAGCGCCGCGCGCACATCGTGGTCGCTAAAGATGGTTCCGTCGTCCCGCTCGGCGGATTCGTCCAGCTCGATCTTGTAGTTCTTGATGGCAGCGGTCTTAAGTTGCTCAGCAACCCGCTGCTTTACGTCGCGCGTTGTCTGGCCAACTTTGAGGAGTCCCTTGTGCGCCTCATCGGCTATCGAGTAGGCGTAGATGCGTGGCCAAGCCACTGGCTTCGGTGTGAGGATTTCCTCGATAGGCTTACTCATCGTCACCGCCCTCAGCGGTGTCTTCATCGAACAAATCGCCAGTGATTTCCATCGGGCGCACGATTCCCTCAATGAACGCGATTTCGCGGGTTGTAAGGCCATACTTCTTGTAAAGGTCACCGTCCGTCCATGGCCTCGTCCAGTCCTGGGTAGGAACGAACGTATAAACCTTGCGAGTCGTGTCCTGGGACGGCTTGTGCAAGAGAACCAGAAAACGCGTCAGTCGGCAACAAAGGTAAGACAAAACGCTATCGGCTTCAGTCTTGGTATCGAACGGCCCGATGTACATATAAGTCCAAGACGAGATGCTTCCAGGCTCTCCAATAAATGGTGTACTCAGAATCTTGTGCGGGTAGGTGTCTTTATTGCCTGTCCCCGGAGCGGCCCGCCCGATAAATACTTTCCACTTATCGAACAAGGTCTGCTCCTTCGCAATCTTTGTTCTAGCGACATACCCAACCCCCCCGTTCCTATAGACTTTGAGATCATTTCCCGACTTCTTCTCTTTGCCCCTGAAGGTACTTTCGAGCCCGAATGCACCAATCGAGCTAACCAAACTCATGAACTTCTTTGAATCAGGAAGTTCGAGTGAGTCTTTGCTACCTGTTTCAATAGCTACCACCTTCTTGAGAATCGATACCCCTTCGTTAAAGCGGATGAAGACGTCGGCACCCTTTTCAAGTAGCGAACGCGTTGCCGTTGAGGGTTGCGCGTCCTTGTAGTGCGTAGTGACACGACACCTCCCACGATTGTCTCGGTCCCAGAGGAAGTAGCAGACGCCACCCTTCAGGCCGACCCCAGGGAAAACATCCGAAGCAGTGAGATAGTCATCAATTGAACGCAATCGGTCATCCGAAAGCATCGACTCTCGAAACTCGTCCAAGCCCATGCCGCCCGAAAACCACCGTGCCGGGATAACCATACAGAGGAATCGGGGTGCGAGAGCTTTTGCTTGTTGCACGAACTGCTGGTAGATGGGCCGCGCCTGAGTCCCGAATCCATCCGTATTCAGTTGATACGGTGGGTTACCAATGATTACGTCGAACTGCATTACGCCTCCAAACAACTCGGCAACCCGAGCCTGAATATCGTCGGTATGAATGAACGCATAAGCATGGGTCTCGCGTTCCTCGCCACGGTCGAGCACTTTCTGACTGGCACCGCAAAACTTGCATTTGCTATTGACCCATGAGTGCTCGATACGCTCGAACCAGATGTTTCCGGCATCACTCGTGAAGCTACTTACGACTGAGTGCGCTCCATTGGCGTGCTTGGAACAATAGACGCTTCGCCGAGCCAGTAAGCTGGTAAGTTGAGTCGTGCCGATACCGAATATCTGCCGAGTCAGGATATGGTCTACGCGCTGCTGGAGGTCGGGAATCTCGGCTGCCAGACCTTTGGTGAGACGGCTGGTGATCTCGCGCAGGAACACGCCTGACTTTGTGAATGGATCAAGGAACCGAACTGAACTATCCGCCCAGATATTCGACCCATTGTTCGCCGCTTCCCAGGCTTCCGCAAGCGTATCCAGCATTCGGTTCGCAAACTCGGGCGGCGTGAATACCTCGTCGTTGGAAAGATTGGCAATGCAGGCCAGAACATCCGGGTTACGACCGCGAAGCGTAAAGCTCACCTGATTGTTCATATAGCCTCCCTCAAGCCATCATCCAAAGGGAAGCAGGCAAGCTCACGCGCTGTCATCGGCGGATATTCCTTAATCGGCGTGAAGATCTCATGCTTACCGAGATTGGCGAAGAGCGAGCCTTCCTGGCTGTAGGAAGACATCTGCGTAAGGGCCTCCAAGCTGAAGTCGCGCCGCTGGAACTTGCCCTTACCGAGGTAGCCCCACTCGGCAAAGGTGATGGGCTGGCCGTCATGCGTGAGCATCGTCAGCGCGTCGCCATGCACGAGGTTTTGCGACAGGACATAGAAAGCAGCCCGATAGAGATCATCCCTCTCATCCAGATTCAGATACTCGGAGAAAACTTCAAGCATATTGGCGCGGCACTCGGCGATATTATCTGCCAAGAGCTCAATCCCGTAAGTGCACATCACCGCCAAGAGGGCGTAATGCCGCCTCTCAAAGTCGGACTTGCCGAACTTGGCTTCGACGGCGGCCAGTTTGCGCTGCAAGACGGGGACAAGGAAGTTCCCGCTTCCGCACGCAGTCTCCAGGAAACGAGAGTCAATGCGCTCGGTCTCGCCCTTCACCAGGTCAAGCATGTTTTTGACCAGCCACGGAGGCGTGAACACCTCCCCGTGATCGGCAACGCGTTTTTTGGACTTGATCAGATTCATCGGTGGCGGATTGCTATCTCGACCAGCAACCACAGCCCGCGTGGCTGTTTTATCGGATTTATTGATATTCTACTTCCGCTGAGACAGCCAGCGGGAGAGTTTTCGATGCGTGGAATCTACGAAAACCCGACGGGCGGCGGCATTTGATGGATTCACTACTATTTAGGCGGCAAGCGGCACAGGGACCCGGTCGCGGCGACCTTGCTCGGGATGACGATTTTTGGAGGGGATGGGGACCCAGGGGTCGGCGAGTCGGCCGGGCATCGGCGATGCGGACCCACGGTGAGTGAAAGACGTTGTTTGGTATTTCGCAGGTTGGCGTCGCTTCGCGACGTCGCAGGTTAGCGAGTTCGCGCGGTATTTCTTTTTTGGCGGGTTAGCAAGCGGGTCAGCGGGACAGGTGAGCCAATCGAGCTTGGGCATTGTCGAAGAAAATTGTAGGGCATTGGGGCGGGGTCTGACGGGATTTGCGCGCGGCTGCGCCGCGCGCTTTATTTCTTTCAGGAGGCCGGCCGGGTTCCCAGGGTTTTACCCTGGGCTATTTTCTTTGCTCCCTCCGGGAGCAGGGCGGCGCGGACCAGCAAACGTGATTTTCATCAGCTTCTAGTGCGGTGAGTCAGAAGTTCGTTGAAGAACAACCGCAGATCCTTCGACTCCGTTTGGCCCAGAAGCCGGCCAAACTCCGCTCAGGATGACAGTTCAACGAGGCGAACTTCTAACGTCGAAAATCATTGCCCGTTTCTGTCGCCCCTACGGGGCAAAGGGTTCAATTGGCGGGCTATCCCAGGGCTGCCCCTTCCCCTTCGGCTACGCTCAGGGTCAGGGTTGCCCTGGGCTATTCTCCTTGCTCCCTCCGGGAGCAGGACGGCGCGGATCAGCAAGCGTGATTTTCATCAGCTTCTAGTGCGGTGAGTCAGAGATTCGTTGAAGAACAACCGCAGATCCTTCGACTCCGTTTGGCCCAGAAGCCGGCCAAACTCCGCTCAGGAGGACGGCGCGGATCGGCAAACGGGATTTTCATCAGATTTGCCGGGCCAACCCGGCCCATTGAAACCCGGGATGACGATTTTTGGAGGGGATGGGGTACGCAAAGACGGCGAGTCGGCGAGTCAGCGAGTCAGCGGGGCGGGATCTGGCGGGATTTACGCGCGGCTTCGCCGCGCGCTTGATTTCTCGGAAGATGGGTGGGCGGTTTGCGGCATGGCTGAAGCCAAGCCCTGATACAAGGCCTGTGGGTTGGAGTTTTTGCGATCCCACCCAAGCAAAGCTTGAGTGGGGCACCCGGCGATCGATCGGGATTTAGGGGCTAGCATGTTGAGGTCTGTGGTATCCCCGGTCTCCAAGTGCGAGAGACCGGGAGCACCCTCATTTTTGGCTTGGAAAGATCCCTAAGATCGTGACCACCCGCCGTGTTGAGGTCTGTGGTATCCCCGGTCTCCAAGTGCGAGAGACCGGGGGCACCCTCATTTTTGGCTTGGAAAGATCCCTAAGATCGTGACCACCCGCCCCGTTTCTGTCGCCCCTACGGGGCTGAAGGGTTCAATTGGCGGGCTATCCCAGGGCTGCCCCTTCCCCCTTCGGCTACGCTCAGGGTCAGGGTTGCCCTGGGCTATTCTCTTTGCTCCCTCCGGGAGCAGGACGGCGCGGATCGGCAAACGTGATTTTCATCAGCTTCTAGTGCGGTGAGTCAGAAATTTGTTGAAGAACAACCGCAGATCCCCGTTCGACTCGGATCGCTGGCGCGATCTTCGCTCAGGGCAAGCTTTCGACTCCGTTTGGCCCAGAAGCCGGCCAAACTCCGCTCAGGAGGACGGCGCGGATCAGCACACGTGATTTTCATCAGCTTTGCCGGGCCAACCCGGCCCATTGAAACTCGTTGCCCGTTTCCGTCGCCCCTACGGAGCTGAAGGGTTGTTTTGCGCCTCTTCCCAGGAATCCATGCGCCATCCGCCCGGCGGATGGCGCATTCCATCCTGGGCTACTTTCCCAGCATCCCTCCGGGATGCTTTATCTATAGAGGTTCTCCAATTGGTGTTGAGGGAAAGAGGTTCTCCAATTGGTGTTGAGGGAAAGGAGTTTTCCAATTGGTGTTGAGGGAAGCCGATGCAGTCAAATGGCGTTTTCCGTTTAGAAAACGCCACACTGCACGATCCAATAACTCCACAGGAATTGGAGAACCGCCATAAGCTTCAATTCCGGCCCGCTCCTTCGTCACGAGCGCGACGATCGCCAGCGAGGCCCATCTCACAAAACTTGCACCATTCACTCGTGGCAGGAGTACTCTGGAACCTCCCAGGCATATCTCACGTAACAAGGGCTGAAACAGGAACGAGAGCCGGGCAGGAGGAAGCATGTCTGACACAGCGTCTCTTTCATCTCTGATCGGTGTGCTCGTTATCGCACTCGTCATTTTCTTAGTTGCGCTCGTTTTCAAGTCAATTTACAGCATCGGTCCCACGCAAATCGGACTGGTGCGCAAGCGCTTAGGAGCCAAGCTGCCGGGCAACAACCCAGTGGCCTTCAACGGCGAGGCCGGATACCAGGCTGAGCTGCTCATGCCCGGCCTGCGCTTCAAATTTGTCCTGGTCTACGCCGTAACCAAACATCCGTGGGTGCAGGTGCCCGCAGGACAGATCGGCGTGGTCATCGCTCAGGTGGGCGAGCCGACGCCCATTGGCGCAAAATCGGGCATCTATAAACCCGAATTCGGCAACTTCAGCGATCTCGGAACCTTCGTCGCCAAAGGCGGGCAGAAAGGCGTGCAAAGGCCTGTTCTGTCGCCGGGAACCCTGGCTCCCGTTCACCCCGTCGGGTTCCTGGTCATCACCAAGCCGCGTGTCTTCGGCGTTCCAGCTTCAGAAGAGTACCGATGGATAGCATTCAAGCAAGGCGGCCTGACGTTTCAAGCCTTCGGGCTGCAAGAGATTCAGCTGGACGTCACGCGCATCTCGCCCAAGCCTTGCGATGGCGGACAAGTCATGGACATGATCGGAATTGTCACCACGCAGGAGGGCGAGCCGCTGCCGGCAGGCGCCATCGCCAGCCGGCTGGGTACATTTGCCGACGTGGAGGAGATGGAGAAGCAGGGGGGCACCACGGATGCCCAGCTGATGAGCCTGATCCTTGGCAGCAAGAACAACCTGCACAACAACTACCAGGACTTCCAGAAGTTCATGGATGCCGGCGGCAAGATCGGCCTGCAGCACGACCCGCTTCTTTACGGCGCATACAACCTGAACCCGTTCCTGGTGCGCGTGGAGCAGGTGCCGATGCTGGTCGTGGAGCAGGGCCAGGTGGCCGTGATCAAGGCTTACGTGGGCCTGCCCACGCAGGACACCTCCGGCGCAGACTTCAAGTTCGGCAGCCTGGTGCGGCCCGGCCATCAGGGCATCTGGCAGGAGGCATTGCGCACCGGCAAATATCCCATCAACCCACGCATCTACGACGCCAAGGTCGTGCTCACGGCCATTCTCAAGCTGGACTGGGCCAAGGACGTAACCGGCGCTCACGGCCTCGATGCCCGTCTTGAGCCGATTATCGCCAAAAGCGACGAGGGCTTCGTCTTCTCCATCGATCTTCAAGTGTTAATTCATGTTCCCGACACCAAGGCCCCGCGGGTCATCTCCATGGTTGGCTCCATGGAGAACCTGGTCAACGAAGTCTTGCAGGCGGCCGTGGGCAACCTCTTCCGCGACAAGATCGGCGGCATGGAAGCCATCAAGTTCATCCAGACTCGCCAGGCGGTTCAGGAGGAGGCATTCGAATACATCCAAAGGAAACTCGCCGAGTATGAGATCGAGACGCGGGGCGTCTACATCCAGGACGTGGTTTACCCGGCGCAGCTGGTCACGGTGCTGACGGAGCGCGAAATCGCCAACCAGCAGGTGGCAACATTCAAGATGCAGCGCTCGGCGCAGGATCAGCGCATTGAGACAGAGAAGGCCCGCGGCACTGCCGACATGCAGGCGCAACTGGCGCAGTCGGCGGTGGGCGTGGATATCAAGAAGAACAATGCCGAGGCGCGCAAAGCCGAGGCCGATGGCGACGCTACCTACATTGAGCGGACGGGCACCGCCCAGGGCGCTCAGGTGAGGGCGGTTGGATTGGCCCGCGCCGAGGCTTACCAGAAACAGGTTGCGGCGCTTGGCCAGGGATCCACGGCGCTCGTCAATGCCATCGATTCTCTGGTCAAGAGCACCGTTCCCTTCATGCTCAATATTCTGGTAGCGGGCGGCGGCGGCTCGGGCAGCGGCGCTCTGGAAGGGCTGGCGGCGCTCCTGATGCGCAAGCTCGACGGGGTGGCCGCGGCGGACGGTTCGGCGGCGGCGGAGCTGCCACCGCAAGCTGGACCGGGGGTGGCGTAGAGGCAGGGGATGAGGGAGCAAGAGGGCAAGAAGGCTGGGGCGATAGTTTACAACAAGTGAAGGAAGCCCCCGGACCCTGTCGAGAGAGCGAAGGACGCGTCTTCTCGTTTCAGCCCGCTGCCCTGTTCACGAACTCGCTTTCGCTCTAAATCCGCCCCACGTGAGGTAGATACCGATCAGGAGACAGATTGCCATATACAGGTAGAAAAGCTGGTTGTAGTGAAAAGTGCCCAGGTAAAGCCCTGATAGATCGGCGGAAAACAGAAGCAAGAACATGAAGCCTTTGATCAGGGTTAACCAGCCGAGGATGGTCACGACCACCGGCAGCGCGCCGCCCGACCAGATGTTATGCGCCAGAACCATCGCCAGCCCGGCAGCCAGTATGAGCAAACCCAGCATAAACATCATCGCCGGGTCGCGGAAAAGCCCTGTAGCCATATCCACAACGGCTTGTTTGTGAATCATCATGGGCAGTGCAACGAGAATGAAGTAGAGCCCAAACAACCTGCTCAGGAAAATCGTACGCGGCGACATTGTGTCCTCCAATCGAATCAGGAGTCTGTCTGCCTGGACCCCGCGATCCCCATACGCAACGGTTCCGCATGGACCGGCCCCATGCGCAACCTTATACACCTCAAGAGGCAACGTGCGGCGAATCCGGGCGCCTTTCTGGCGGCTGGGCTTTGCCAGGCGCTCGTTGAGAATTACTTCCCGATTGCCGCGAATCGGGCACATCCCGCCGTTCCTTGCGATATGGTCAGGGCAGGATGTTGTGATGAGCGGTGCGCGGTACAGATTTTTCCCGCGGGAACATGGAGCTACGGCGATGCTGCTGACGCCGTTCGCCGCAGCGGCGGTGCTGGTGCGCACCGCCCGGTGGCAGGAAGCTGTGGCATTCGCGGCGGTTGCTGTGGCCTTCGCGATGAAGGACCCGCTTGCGGTCGTCGCGCGCCAGCGGTGGGTGTGGAAGGAGGCGCACCCGGAGACGCAGGCGGCAACGCATTGGCTGGCGGCCGAGACGGCGATTGTAACGGTCGGAGGGTTGGCTTTGTTGGCCACCGGGCCTTTGATCGCGTACTCAGTCCTGTTCCTCGGAGCCGCGGCGTTTTTGGCGCTTGCGGTGTGGGTGAATGTCCGCAACCGGCAGCGGGCGGCCATGTTTCAGGTGGCGAGCGCCCTGGCACTGACATCGACATCCCTCGCTGCGGCGCTTGCCGCGACAGGCGCCGTCCCCGGTTGGTGCTGGTGGCTGTGGCTCCTGTTGGCTGTGCAGGCGGCGGCGGGAATCTTCACGGTTCATGCGCGGCTCGACGCGCGGGTGGCAGCGCGAAAGTCCGGAGGAGTGGGCAGTGCAGAAATGAACCCGTCGCGGCGGTCAGCGTTTCTGTTCGCCGCACTGCTGGCGCTGGGCGGCATATCGACTGCCGTGGTGGGGAACTACTGGATCGGCTCCGCGCTGCTCGTTGCCGGCGCTGCGTATGCAGGGGACTTGCGCCGTCAACTCAATCTCGAATCGCTGCAAACGCCGTTAACGAAGATTGGCATCCAAAATCTGACTTTGTCCTTGATCTACGCGGCGCTGGTCGTTCGAGGGCTCTGGTAAGAGGCGAGGCGTTCCAGATTAGCCCGTGGGCGCGCGAGAGCCGGGTTCCCATGGGCAGGTCCACATCCATGGGGTTGGGAGCCTGTCCTGGGCGGAGTCGAAGGATCTCGATTCTGAGACCTGGGACGGCACGAACCCCCTCCGCCCTCCGGCTTCCCGCCTCCTTGTTCCCTGTTCTTCTGCTATCCTTTCGCCATGAAAACTCGTCTTCCCCGTTTCTCTCGTTCAGTAGTCCTGTCGCTCTGCGCCGCGCTCACCCTTGCCGCGCTCACATGTGCCTTGCCCTTTGCCTCCGCGCAGGACTGGGCCAAACAGAAGCTCGACAAATCGCCGCGCCACCAGGAATGGGTGAAGGTGACTTACGGCAGCCGCACGCTGGACGCCTTTGTGGTCTATCCAGAGGTGAGCCACAAAGCGCCGGTGGTTGTGCTGATCCATGAGATCTTCGGCCTCACTGACTGGGCGCGCTCGATGGCCGACGACATTGCGGCCATGGGATACATCGTGATTGCGCCCGATCTGCTCTCGGGCGTCGGGCCGAACGGCGGCGGGACAAGCTCATTCCCTGATATGCAGGCGGCGATCAAGGCGGTCTCCGGGCTGAATCCCGATACCGTAACGGCTGATTTGAACGCGGCGGCCGACTACGCGCTGAAGCTCCCGGCGGCAAACGGCAAGCTGGCTGTGGTTGGCTTTTGCTGGGGCGGCGGCCAGTCGTTTCGATTTGCTACCCAGCGCAAGGGCCTGAGCGCGGCGTTCGTGTTCTACGGCCCTCCGCCAGCGGATTTCGCCGGCATTACCGCGCCGGTGTATGGCTTCTACGCGGGCAACGACGCGCGCATTACGGCGACGGTTCCGGACACGAAGGCCGCAATGGCGGCCGCAGGCAAGAAGTACGATGCGGTGATTTATGACGGCGCCGGCCACGGCTTTATGCGCGCCGGCGAGGATCTGGCGAATACGAATCCGGCCAATGTGACGGCGCGCCAAGAGGGGCTGAAGCGGCTGGAGATGCTGCTGAAGGGCATGTGAGCTGGCGGCGTGGACCCTTCGGCTTCGCTCTGGGCGGGCTCTGCGAGTACAGCCGGTCTGGAAACCGGCGATACAAAAAGATGCGGCGACTGCGCAAATTTGTGTTTCCGGCTGCAGGGTTTGTGGGATCCCACCCTTTGCGTTCGCCGCGGCGTACGCAAAGGATGTGGCACCCTCGGTTGGTGCTGAGTTGAGAGTGGTGAATCTGCGGCAACGCGAATTGCCGGCCACGCGCTAACATGGTTGAGGAACGCGGCGCGCGCACCCGCGGCAATACCCATGCCGGCTAAGAAAAAATCCGTGAAGCTGCTGAAATGCCCGACGTGCGGGATGATTGTCCGGCCCGAGGACGAGGACTTTCCCTTCTGCAGCGACCGCTGCCGCAAGATCGACCTCGGCAAGTGGGCTTCGGGCGTCTACAAGATCAGCTCACCGGTCCTCGATCCTGAGGTGCTGGAAGACCTGGGCGGGCTCGGCGGCGGCGACGAGAAGGGATCGGATGAACGCTGAAAGATCCCCTGTGCCGCCAGTCCAAACCATGAAGAAGACGATATGGGCCTGGGCCGTGGCAACGTTCATCGGCGCGGGCTTCGGCAGGCCTGGGCCGGGCACGTGGGGTTCGGTGGCAGCGGTGCTCTTGTGGGGCGCTGCTGCGTGGAGACTGCATTTTTCGGCTCACGGGCTCCTGCTGGCTTTGGCTGTCGGGATCGCGCCGGCTCTCGTGCTCGGCGTTCCCGCAGCCACGCTTGTGGAACGCGAAAGCGGGCGCACTGACCCGGGCTTCGTAGTGATCGACGAGGTTGCCGGCCAATGGATTGCGCTCATAGGCAGTCCGGCCGATTGGCGACACGGCTTGATCGCGCTGGTTCTGTTTCGCGTCTTCGATATCACCAAGCCGTTTCCCGTGCGGCGGTTCGAACGGCTACCCGGCGGCTGGGGCATTGTCTTCGACGATGTGGCCGCCGGCCTGTATGCTTTGGGTATAGCTTCGTTGTTGCGCATCTGGTTCTAGGAATCGTTTATGGCCCGCAATTCCGAATCCGCTCCCGGCGTCAACTCGCTGCCCCGTGTCGACGACGTTGTGCCTGCCGCCGCTTTGCCCATGGGCGAGGTGGAACTGACCGGCGTGTTTCTTGGACCGCACAATTCAAGCATTCCGATTGTGTACGTGGACGGCGAAGCAGCGCACACGCTGATGAGCCGGCCGACGCGGCTGGCTTTCCGCGTGCCCGCGCAGACCGCCGCAGGCCTGGTTGAAGTCCGCAGCCCCGCAGGCACAGCCAATGCCGCGTTTCTGCGCGTCGCCCGCCAACTCAACGACGGCCTACACCCAGTGACCAGCCCGGCCGTCAGCCGTTCCGGCATGATTTATGCCACGATCTCCGGCCAGCGAGGCAAGGCTACGCCCGTCTCCGTGGTGCGCGTGAGCCCCGATGGACGTGGCACCCCCTTTGTTACCGGCATTCTGAACGCCACCGGTCTGGCCTTCAATCCCGAGGGCGACCTTTTTGTGACCTCTCGTGCCGAGGGCAATGTGTACCGCGTGGACGCGGCCGGCGACTTTACCGTTTATGCCGAAGGCATGGGAGTGGCTACCGGCGCCGCCTTCGACGCCGAGGGCAACCTGTTTGTGGGCGACCGCAGCGGCACCATCTTCAAGATTAATCCGCAGCGCCAGATCTTTGTCCACGCCACGCTGGAGCCGAGCGTGGCGGCCTACCATTTGGCTGTGAACCAAGCGGGCACGCTGTTTGTCACCGCACCGTCGCTCTCGTCGAACGAAGCCATCTGGGCCATCGAACCCAACGGCGACACACGCGCATGGTACCGCGGGCTGGGCCGGCCGCAGGGGCTTGCGATCGGACGCGAGGGCGATGTGTATGTGGCCGCGTGCCTGCATGGCCGGCACGGGTTGGTGCGCGTGACGGCTGAAGGCGAGGCTTCGCTGGTGCTGGCCGGAAACAATCTCGTGGGCGTTGCATTCTCTCCCCTTGGAACTACGGTCGTGGCTACCAACGATGCCGTTTATGATGTGGACTTGGGAGTTGAAGGGCTGAGTCTGTTTTAGATTTCAGCCGTCAGCTTTCAGCTTTCAGCTTCGCGCGGCGCAATGACGCTCTTTGCTAGCGCATCCGCTTCGAGTTTCATACAACGATGCCCGCGTTTGTACAACACTGGCTGAAGGCTGAAAGCAAAAGTTGATTGCTGCCTTTATGAAATCCGAAATCATCGCCGTTGGCTCCGAGATGCTCACGCCGTACCGGCAGGACACCAACTCTCTTTACCTCACGGAAAAGCTCAACGAGATCGGCGTCACCGTCGCATTCAAGACCATCGTTGGCGACCGGCACAAGGATCTGGTGCATGCCATTCGCACCGCACTGGGCCGTAGCGACATTCTCGTCCTGATGGGCGGCCTTGGACCTACGGAAGACGATCTGACCCGCGAAGCCGTCGCGGAGGCTCTCTCGCTGACTTTGCGACGCGATGCTTCGCAGGTCGCGGCTCTGCATGCGCGCGCCGCGGCCTGGCGCATCACCATGCCGCAGAACAATCTGAAGCAGGCCGATGTTCTGGAGGGCGCAACGCTGCTGCCCAACCCCAATGGCAGCGCACCGGGCCAGTGGCTGGATACGACTTTCAACGGCTATCGCAAACTGCTGATGCTTATTCCGGGCCCGCCGCACGAGTGCAAGCCGTTATTTGACGCGGAATGCATGCCCCGCATGCGCACCGTTGTGCCGCCGCGCGCCATCGCCGTGCGCACTTTAAAAGCGGCCATGATTCCCGAATCGCAGGCAGACAAGCTGCTGGCTCCCGTTTACACCACGTACACCGATGTCGAGACCACGCTGCTGGCGCATGCCGGCGACCTGCAGATCACACTTGCCTGTTCCAAACCGAGCCAGGAGGCCGCACAGGAGCGCGTGGACTCGCTCGCCGAGCGCATCGAAGAGACCCTCGAAGACTGGCTCTACTCTTCGCAGGGCGATTCGCTGGAGCAGATTGTGCTCTACTATCTCGGCCTTCGCCAGGCCACACTGGCTGTGGCCGAAAGCTGCACCGGCGGCATGGTCGCCGAGCGGATTACCAGCGTTCCCGGCGCCTCGCGGTCGTTTCTCGGCGGTGTGGTGGTTTACTCCGACCACCTCAAAACTGCGTTGGCCGGCGTGTCAGCGGAAATGATTGCGCAACACGGCGCCGTCTCCGCCGAAGTGGCGAAAGCGCTGGCGCACGGCATCCGCTTGCGTACCGGGGCAACCATCGGATTGGGAGTGACCGGCATCGCCGGCCCCACAGGCGCCACCGAATCCAAACCCGTGGGCCTGGTACACATTGCAGTGTCAGACATGCAGCGCACGGATGCCATGGAGCGAACTTTTCGCGGCGACCGCCAGCGCATTCGCGAATGGGCCGCGCAGCAGGCGCTCGACCTCGTCCGGCGCCGGCTGATGTGAGCCGCCGGCCTTCTACGCGCCGATCGGCTGGTAGCCCGAAGTGCCCGCCTTCTTCAACGCCGTCAATCCCTCTCTAATCGAGAGCAACGGCGTGGTTTTCACCGATTTCAACGAGCCGCCCGCCGCTGCGGCCAGCGCGAGCGCCGCGGCGGTCACATTGTTGGGCATCTCGATAATCAGTACGAGATCGTAGTCGCCGAAGGACAGCCATGACCCGATGGACTTGCCGCCGAGCCTCTCAATCACCTTCCGGACAACTTCGCCGCGGTCCTGAGGTTTTGCGATCAGGGCGCTCAACGCCTCTGGAGTGTACGACACCTGCACGAGATAACTGGGCATGAAATTCACCTCACACGGGGAGTTTCGTTCTCGGGGGAGCGGAGACTGGCAAAGTATACATCTCGAGCCGCAACTCCGCCGCATCCATTCCGCAACTACGTCGCCGCAAACCGCTTTGCTACACTGCTTCTGATACCGGTCTCCGATCCACCATGCATCCAATCCACAAGCCCCGCGGGAGAATCCATGCCAGTTGTTGAGCTTGCGGGCGTCACGAAGGCCTACGAGAGCAAAGTCGCTGTCAGCAATTTGAGCCTGTCCATCGACGCTGGCCAGATGTTCGGCCTGCTGGGCCCAAATGGCGCCGGAAAAACCAGTTCGATTCGCATGATGATGGGCATCACGATGCCTGACTCGGGCCGCATCGACCTCTTCGGAAAGCCCTTTGTGCGCACGAGCCTCGATCATGTAGGCTACCTGCCCGAAGAACGCGGCCTTTATAAAAAGATGAAGGTTCTGGATCAGCTCGTCTTCTTTGGTCGGTTGCACGGCCTGGCCGCTGAGGATGCCCGCAAGCGCGCCGTCAACTGGGCCGCGCGCATGGAGATCACGGGCGAACTCGAAAAGAAGACGCAGGAACTTTCAAAAGGCATGCAGCAGAAGATTCAATTCATCGCCACGCTGCTCCACGACCCCGGACTGGTAGTAATGGACGAGCCTTTCAGCGGCCTCGATCCCGTGAATACAACTTTGCTGCAGGACGCCCTGCTCGAACTCAAATCCCAAGGTAAAGCTATTCTGTTTTCGACGCACCGCATGGACCAGGTGGAAAAGCTCTGTGACTCAATCTGCCTGATCAACAACGGCGAGGCCGTGTTGAGCGGAAGGATGCGCGAGATCAAGAGCCGGTACGAGCGCAACCACGTGATCGTGGAATTCGAGGGAAGCGCCGATTTTCTTAAGAGCGAAGAGATCGCGGAAGCCAACAACTACTCCGGCCACGCGGAGATCAAGCTGAAGCCGCACGGCGACGCGCAGAAGCTGCTGCACGAAGCGGCGGCAGGAGCGACGATTTACCGCTTCGAGCTGGTCGAGCCCTCGCTCGAAGAGATCTTTATTCAGACCGTGGGGGGCAAAGCCGATGCGTAACATGCTGCTCATTGCAAGGCGCGAGTATGTGGAGCAAATACGCGGACGCGCCTTCCGAATTTCTACAGTTCTGGTGCCGGCGCTGTGCCTTTTCCTCCTTGGGGTCAGCGCCATCACCGGCCGCAAAATGGGCGCAGGCAAGCACATCGTCGTCGCCTGCGATAACGCTGAGCTCGCTGCCGATATACGCTCCAATCTGCTGGACGAAAAACGCGCCGGCTTCAAGGTTGACACGGTTGCCCCCTTCACCGGTCAGGATCGCGCCAATGAGATGGCTCGCGTGAAGAACAAATCAATCGACGGTCTGCTCATCGTCGAGAACTCTGCGTCAGGCACTCCCAAGGTCACGTACTACTCGGAATCTTCCGGTGATCTGATGGACACTTCACGCTTGAGCGCAGCCCTCAATGACGCCCTTCTCAATTTCCGCCTCACCCGGCAGGGTTTGAGCTCGCAGCAGGTTCACGATCTCGTTAAATCCGCTCCCATTGAAGCACTACAGGTGGCCGGCAACGGTAAAACCGGCAAGAGCCAGGGCATGACGCCCTTCTTCAAGGCCATGCTGATGACCTTCCTGATGACCATGCCCATTCTTCTCTACGGCATGGACATGGCTCGCTCCATTATCGAAGAGAAAAGCTCGCGCATCTTCGAGGTGATGCTTTCGGTCACACGGCCTGACGATATGTTGACTGGCAAGCTGCTCGGTGTGGGTGCGGTGGGACTCACGCAAATCGCCATCTGGATCGCTGCCGCGGTCATTCTGAGCGGCTCGGCCATGATCGGGCCTGTGGTCAGCGGTGACATCAAGATCCACTTCACTCTACTGGAGGCCGTGCTCTTTCCGGTTTACTTTCTTCTCGGCTTTTTTCTTTACAGCGCATTTTTCTCAGGCCTAGCGGCCACTTGCGAAACCGCGCAGGACCTGCAGATGTACATCTCATTGGCAATCATTCCCACCTGGACCAGCTTTGCCATTCTGCCCTTCCTCTTGAACAATCCCAACTCGCCATGGGTGGTTGCCGCTTCAATCTTTCCGCCCACCGCGCCGCTGGTGATGGTGCCGCGCGTGGGCATGCTTGCCTCGCCGTCACTCTATTGGCAGATCGCTCTGTCGCTCGCCCTGATGGTCTTCTCCATCTGGGCGGTCATCTGGTTCGCCTCGCGCCTTTATCGCGTGGGCATCCTGATGTATGGCAAGCGCGCCACGCTGCCTGAGCTGTTGCGCTGGCTGCGCTACTCGTGAGCGCGCACTCCGGCAAACAGCGGCCGGGAGACTCCTTGTGATTTTAAGAGGTGCCCAAACGCACGTAGTTGGTGGAATTTCCCGTGGAAAAGTGAAAGATTGGGCGGTCCACGCGCCGGATACTATAGGGACAGTGTTTCAGCCCCTTGGGAATAAATAATAGGGAACTTTTGGTCAACAGGTGCGGTTCGTCATCCAGCCAGAACTCAACTTCGCCACACAAATCTTGTGGATTCTCGGGATCGGACCCGAAAAAGGCCACAACTTCATCAAAATCGTGAGTGTGGGGAGCAGGCGAAATGCTTGTAGGTTTGTGGTACCAAAAAGTCTCGGTGTAGAGTGCCCCGGGGACGACCTTATTATCTAAATAGGCCACCTCAGTCCTGACGCCGGGCGGATGTTCAGACGTTCTGCCCGACTTCGGTTGCGTTACAATATGCTTCCCGTATTTTGTCTCTGCCATCTTATCCTCTTCCTCAGATGTGCCATTATAACCTACATTTCCATTTCGATTCTCTGGCTGGAACCATCAGATCTGGGAGCGTGCGGCGGCGGCTGGTGCTGCCGAAGAAGATTGACAACTGGTCGTTGACGAGTTTGCAGCAGCGGTTGGTAAAGACCGGCGGAAGGCCGGTAAAGCACTGATCTTTTGTTTGATCAATCGCGCCATGACTTCGTTGTAGCGGATTGCCCACTCGCGGCAAAAATGAGAAGTTGCGCCGGAAAAGACTTGACTTTGTTTTTATATTCAACAATTATCGAACAATCAACCAGGCATTGCCAGACCAGGAGAAATACCGATGAAAGTCATCGCCGTCAACGGCAGTCCGCGCAAGAAGTGGAACACCGCCACGCTGCTCGATCACGCTCTGGAAGGCGCCCGCTCGGTGGGCGCCGAAACCGAGCTGGTCCACCTCTACGATCTCGACTTCAAGGGCTGCCACAGCTGCTTTGGCTGCAAAAAGCTGGACGGGCCCAGCTACGGCCACTGCGCCGTCAAGGACGGCCTTAGTCCGCTGCTCAGAGCCGTTCCCTCGGCCGGCGCGCTCATCCTCGGCTCGCCGATTTACTGCATGCAGGCCACCGGCGAGATGCGCTCGTTTTACGAGCGGCTCATCTTTCCCTATCTGGAGTACGCCGATCCGCCGCGCTCGCTCTTCCCCGGCAAACTCAAGGTGGGCTTGATCTACGACATGGGAATGCCTGAAGCGATGGCGCAGAAGATCGGGCTGGAGGGTGCGCTGGCACTCAGCACAGGAATCACGAGTGTGATCTTTGGCCAGCCTGAAGTTCTGTTCAGCTATGACACCATGCAGTTCGACGACTACTCCAAGTACGCCGCCGCGCGCTTCGATCCGGTTAAGAAGAAGCAGCGCCACGACGCGGTCTTCCCCGAAGACTGCAAAAAGGCCTTCGCGATGGGCGCCCGCCTGGCACAATAGAACTCAGAAAATCAGATAAAGAAATTTACAGCCTTCGAAGTACTCGTCCGCTCCACCGCTTGCCTTGCTCAGGCTCCGCAGATCAAAAGCCGGGCCACCGTCTACATCGAACTGATGGTAGGCTTTACAATCATGGGGTTCCACCTTTCGAGGAGGGTTTATATGGCTAAGTACGATATTTATACCGCCGTCGCCATGCAACCGGAGATTATCGCCGTTTCCAAACGGGAAGACATCCACAAAAACCTCCAGCGTAACTTGCAGCTGATCGACGCAGCTCCGCAGTGCCAGCCGAGCGCCAAGGAGCATTACGAGGGGAATTGGGCGCCCATCAAGCTGATCTCGTTTCCGGAATTCTTTCTCACCGGTCACGAGGGCCACTGGCCGTTTGATCACTATGTAAATGAAGTACTGATCGAGATCCCGGGCGAAGAGACCGAGCAGTTCGCGAGAAAAGCCACGGAATACGGTGTCTATATCGCGGGCTGCGCCCTGGAGCGGGATCCCGACTGGATTAAAGACGACTACATTTGGAATACCCACTTCATCATTTCTCCCAAAGGTGAAATCATCCATAAGTATCGCAAGTTCACCCCGGCAGCCCACTATGAACTGTCCGTTAGCCCGCATGACGTGTATGACAAGTACGTGGCGATGTATGGCGATTCGCTATCCAGCTTCTTCCCGGTAACGGACACCGAGATCGGCAAACTGGGCACGATCACCTGCATGGACGGCCACACGCCGGAGACGGCGCGTGCGCTGGGCGTACAGGGAGCGGAAGTCATCCTGCACCCCACACTGGTGGACCCCTGCATGTCTCCGCCAATCGAAACCTGGCAAATGATGAATCGAATGCGAGCTTGGGAGAACCTGTGTTATGTGGTTTCAGCCCAGTGGGGCGCGCTGCTGAACGCGCGCCGGCCGAAATATTTCGCGCCCGGCAAATCCATGATCGTCAACTACAACGGCATGGTGACGGCATATGCGGATTTCCCCGGCGAGGCGATCATCAGTTCGGTAATCAATCTTGAAGAACTGCGACGGAGAAGAATGGACCCGAGCCGGAATTTTCAGGCCTTGTTGCGCAATGAGGTGTATCGAAAAATTTACGAGCCGACCGTCTACCCTCCGAATCAGTTCGCCCAAGCCTCGCCCAAGAACCGTTCGGTCCGGGATCCGCGCCTCACGATTCAGGAGTTTGTGGCTAAGGGCATCTATATTGCCCCGGAAAAGAGGTTTGATACGGAAGCCAAGCAAGAAAAGGCTGCCAGCGACGCCTCGGAAAGCTAGCCAAACAGGGCCGAAAATCATTTCTGCGGCTATGCTGTGGCGGGTGATCCTGTTGGGGGGTGTGGTGTACCCGGATGCCGGGAAACAGGCGTCCGAAGCACACTAGTATCTGTGGTTTCGCCTTAGCTCCGCTCATCCCGCCGACTCCCCGATGCCGTAGAATCAGCCCAGTGACCACCGAAGCCCGAGCCAGATTCACATTCCGGCAGCGCGCTGTGCTTGCTGTTGTGCCGCGTGTAGTGTGGGCGTTGCTGTGGTTAGTGGGCCACACATGGCGCTTCGAGACGACGGCTGAGGAGGGCGCAACGCCGCTTCCCTTCGGCGCGGGCGCGCAGGGCGAAATCTTCTGCTTCTGGCATCAATGCGTTCTGCCCTGCACCTTTTATTACCGCCGCACCGGCGCCACCATCATCGTCAGCCGGAGTTTTGACGGCGACTTGATTACGCGCATTCTGGAGCTGTTCGGATTCAAGACTTCGCGCGGTTCCAGCTCGCGCGGCGCACGCGAGGGATTGCTGGGGCTGAAGCAGGTCATCGAGGACGGACGCCCGGCCATCTTTACCGCCGATGGTCCGCGCGGGCCGATCTATCGCACCAAAATGGGCCCCATCAGGCTGGCACATTTGACGGGCGCGCGCATTGGCGCCTTCCATTTGCAGCCGGAACGCGCGTGGACGATGCGGTCGTGGGATCGATTTCTGGTGCCGAAGCCATTCACGCGAATTGTCGTGAGTTGGGCGCGCTGGACCGAGGTCCCTGCGGATCTCGGCGAAGACCAGTTTGAGCAAAGGCGCGAAGAACTGAACGCAGCCATCGAACGCGCGCGGCTGCGGGCGCTCGCGCACTTTGGGAAATCTACTGCCAATGGCTGAACACCCCAGTCCGAAAAGTGATAGCACGGAGTGCCGTGTCGCCGACTTCGACTACGATCTGCCCGTGGAGTTGATCGCGCAGCAGCCGCCCGGCGAACGCGGCACGAGCCGCATGCTGGTGATGGACCGCCAAACCGGCGATCTGCGGGACGATTCTTTTTCCAGTTTTGGAGCGCATTTGCGCCCGGGCGATCTGCTGGTGCTGAACGATAGCCGTGTGATTCCCGCGCGCCTCTACGCGCGCCGCACTCTGCTGCGCGACCATGAGAAACCGACTGGCCGCATTGAAGTGATGCTGCTTGAACCGGCAGAAGAAAACCAGTGGCGCGCGCTGGTGAGGCCGGGCAGAAAGGTTGCGATCGGCGAGCGGCTGATTTTCCTGGCGCGCACGGGCGAGACGGTGCTCGAGGCGGAAGTGCTGGAGCGCGGGAAGTTCGGCGAACGGCTGCTGGAATTTGCCCCGGTGGACGATTTCTTTGGCGTGCTGGACGAGATCGGCCACATGCCGCTGCCGCCTTATATCCGCCGCGATGACGCGGATGCGGATCGCGAGCGGTACCAGACCGTTTTTGCGCAAGAGCGCGGCTCGGTGGCCGCGCCGACAGCCGGATTGCACTTTACACCACAGACGCTGGAAGCGATTGCCGGTCGCGGCGTTGAGATTGCGCGCGTCACGTTGCACGTGGGACTGGGAACCTTTGCGCCACTCCGGGTTGAGCGCGTGAACGAGGTTCGCCTGCATCGCGAGCGGTATACGATTGGCGCCGCCGCTGCCGATGCGATCAATCGGGCCGTGGCGGAAGGACGGCGCATTGTGGCCGTGGGCACGACCGTGGTGCGTACGCTCGAAAGCGCGGCGCTCGCGGCGGGCCGAGACCGGATCAGGCCGCATTCGGGCGCGACGGAGATCTTTATCTCGCCCGGTTTCGAGTTTCGTCTGGTGACGGCGCTATTGACGAATTTTCACCTGCCGCAATCGAGCCTGTTGATGCTGGTGAGCGCATTTGCCGGCCGCGAGCGCGTACTGGCCGCCTACGAACACGCGGTGCAGCAGCAGTACCGGTTTTTCAGTTACGGCGACTGCATGTTTATTGCGTGACTCCTGATTCCCGATCTCTTCTCATTCAGCCCTGTTAGACTCACTAGCGTGACAGACCAAGCCAAGCCGCCGGTTTTCCTGCTGGACGCGATGAGCTTCATCTTTCGCGCCTACCACGCCATGCAGCGCTCGCGGCCCATGTCGACGCGCTCAGGACTGCCTACGGCGGCCACGTATGTCTTCGTGAACATGATCAAGAAGCTGCGCCAGGACTTTGCGCCGAAGTATTTTGCCGCAGTATTCGATGTGAGCGGCGAAGTCTTCCGCGACGAGCGGGCGCGCGCTATGGGACCGCTGCGCAAGTGGAACAGCAAGACGCAGAGCTTTGATGAAGTGAGCTACGAGGGATACAAGGCCAAGCGCGAGTCCATGCCTGAGGACCTGCGGCGCCAGATTCCGTACATTCGGCGCGCGCTCGAGGCGCTGCGCATTCCCATTCTGGAGGCCCAGGGCTTTGAGGCCGACGATGTGATCGGCACGCTGGCCCGCGAGGCAGCCGAAGAGGAGCACGAGGTCTTCATCGTCTCCGGCGACAAGGACATGATGCAGCTGGTGACGCCGCAGGTGAGAATTCTCAATCCGCAAAAGGACAACCTGATTCTCGATCCCGCGAAGGTGACGGAGACGTTGGGCGTGCCGCCGGAGAAAGTCGTGGATGTGATGGCGCTGCGCGGCGATGCAGTGGATAACATTCCCGGCGCGCCGGGCATCGGCGATAAGGGCAGCGTGGAGCTGATCCGCGAGTTTGGCAGCGTGGAGGCCGTGCTTAACCGAGCAGCGGAGGTAAAGCGGAAAGCTTACCGCGAGTCACTGGAGCAAAATCGGGAGACGGTTCTGCTGTCAAAGGAACTCGTGACCATTGATTGCCATGTGCCGCTGGAACTGGACCTGGGGGCGATGGAAACGCAGCCGCCGGACATCGAAGCCTGCCGCACGCTGTTCACCGAGCTTGAGTTCACCTCGATGTTGCGGGACTTGGAGCCGGCTGCCGGAGGAGCTTTGGTTGAGCTGATCGACGAGCCGACGCCGGAACAGGCCGCCGCATTCTACGCCGCTGCGCGCGAAAATGGATTTGCCTTTGCGCTGGATGCGGCGGAGCCGGCGACGGAAGAATCGGAGGATGAGGCGCCGGCGTCGCTGTCGCTGCTGGATGTTGTGGAGGAGGCCGAAAAGAAAGACCCGCTCCAGAGTGGGAGTCTGCGCGGATCCTGCTCGCGCGCTGTGTTTGGCGCTGACACCCGAGCTGCGCGCGTTGCTCGAGGATGCCGCCGTGCCCAAGCGGGTGCACGATTGGAAGCTGGCGCTGCACGTGCTGGCCGGAGTGGGCGTTGCGTTGCGCGGCCCCGTAGACGACACCATGCTGCTTTCGTATGCGCTGAATCCCACGCATGCAACGCAGTCTTTGGCCGACGTGGCTGCGCGCAACAGCCAATCGCCGCCGTCCACGCTGCCTGCGGCGGCGGCTGCAATCTTCGCGCTTATGCCTGCTCTGCGCGATGAGGCCGAGAAAGCCGGCGTGTCGCGCGTGTACGCAGAAATCGATCTGCCGCTGGCGCCCGTGCTTTTTAGCATGGAGCAAGCCGGCGTGCATATCGATACAACTGCGTTGAGCAGACTTTCGGAGAAGTTTGATGGTGAGTTGACGCGCGTGGGCGAGCGGATCTTCGAACTGGCCGGCCAGCGGTTCAATATCAACTCGCCGAAGCAGCTTGGCGTGGTGCTGTTCACGAATTTGGGACTGCCCGCTCCCGCAAGCCGTGGCAAGAATAAGGCTGTTTCCACTGCGCAGGGCGTGCTGGAGTTCCTGGCGGAAAAGCACGAGGTTCCGCGATTGGTGCTGGAGTACCGGCATTTGTCGAAGCTGAAATCCAACTACGTCGATGCTTTGCCGCTGCTCGCCGACGCCGAGTCGCGCGTGCACACTACGTTTCAGCCAGCCGCTACGGCTACCGGGCGCCTGTCTTCCGTCAATCCAAATTTGCAGAATATTCCCATCCGCACGGAGCTGGGGCGGGAGATTCGCGCGGCATTTACAGCGGCGCCTGGAACACGACTGCTTTCGGCCGACTACTCGCAGATTGAACTGCGTCTGTTGGCGCACTTCAGTGGCGACCCGCTGCTGATGCGCGCCTATACGGAAGGCATCGATATTCATACGCTGACGGCCAGCGAGGTCTTCGGAGTTCCCATTGAAACCATGGACAAGGAGACGCGCAACCGGGCGAAGGCCGTGAACTTCGGCATCGTGTACGGAATTTCGGCATTCGGGCTGGCCGCGCAGTTGGGGATTCCGCAGGCCGACGCCAAAGCTTATATCGATCGTTATTTTGCCCGTTACCAGGGAGTGAGGGCATTCATCGAAAAAACACTGGAGCAGGTGAGGAAAGAGGGCAGTGTGCGCACGATGTTCGGGCGCGTGCGGCCGATTCCCGACATTGAGAGCCGCAATCCCAACCAGCGGGGATTTGCCGAGCGCACGGCGATTAATTCACCGCTCCAAGGTACCGCGGCGGACCTGATCAAGCTGGCCATGATCGCTCTCGACCGCAAGCTCGCCGAGCGCAAATTGAAGACGCGCATGGTGCTGCAGGTGCACGACGAATTGCTGTTTGAAGTGCCGCACGGCGAGACTGAGGAGGTTGCGGCGCTGGTGCGGGCGGAGATGGAGGGCGTGGTGAGGCTGAAGGTGCCGCTGGTGGCCCATGTTGGGGTGGGGGCGAACTGGCGGGATCTAAAATGAGTGGCAGTGCGGCACTGTCGTGGCACAAGGTTTCGGCAAAGCGTCTCCCGGCCTACCTCGATTAAATGACGCTCCGCTTTAACGATCGCCATAATCCTTAGGTGCTACGCGGTACACTGCCCAAACTTCTCGGAGCCCGCGTATTGGAGTCCAGGAAGCTCACCGCTACTTAGAGCCTTTTTGTGTCTGGTCCTCTACCCCAATGCGTCAGGTATTTGAGGAAGTCCTTTCCTCTTACAGTAATCTCGATACGTTCGTTCGGGCTGGGATGGTGGAGCACAAGCCCGTTCGAAGTGAGGTAATTTAGCCATTGCTCGAAGGTGGTTTTGTACTTCGCATACTCTTTTGCGTACGCCTTGGCAGCGTCGTCGTAGAAGCGTTTTACATCCGGCATGGAAAGAACACCGTCGCGGCGATTGACTTGCAATAAGGCGAGGAGCTGGCTTTTGAACATAATCCACCAGATGTTATCAAAAATTGCCTGAATGAGACCGACTCCGATGAACTCCAAGTAAAACTTCTCATGGTCCCCCGGGGATTGCTGATGAGCGATTATCCTAAAGTTCTTTCGTACCTCGGCTTCTTGATAGCTCCTATAGGCAACCCGAAAGAACTCTGCAATATTGACATCCGGGGGCAGGGAATCCTCTTTCCCACTCGATAGGAGGGCCAAATTTGCCCGCGTCTCATTTGCCTGCTCTCCTGGCTTGCTTCGATGAGATCGAATGAGCGCGAGAAGGTATAAGAGCGCCGCTGCCGCGAGGACACCTACGGGCCACGCGTAAGGCGCAAAAACCGTATAGCGCTTGGCGATCCACGTCATGGCAACTGCCGCGATCCCGCTGGAGAAGAGGAGTTCCCTGATCCAATAGGCGTGATGAAGCCATTCAAGGAGTTCCTTGAACCGATTGCGTTTTTCCGCCATGCCGACAATGCTCTCACTGGAAGCCCCCTTGCATCAAGTCGTTGATGGGTATGAATCTGTGGCTCAAAAGGCAGATTTATGCGCCAAATTACCTTGCTTTTTGAAGCACATAATCTCTCCAAAATTCTTCTTGCATACTTATACAGATTCGTTGTATATTTATCCAAGCGCGGCTTTCACTGCTCAATCCGCGCCTTTGCTTTGCCCGCAATGGTTTCCGGTGCCGTAAAATGAAGATTCAACGCCTGAATTTGATTCGCGAAGTGCTGGCCAGCGCGCCTGTGGCCAGCCAGGACGAACTGCGCCGCAAGCTGCGACGACGCGGCATTCATGTGACGCAGGCGACGCTGTCGCGGGACATGCACGAGCTGCGGCTGTTCAAGGGGCCCGGCGGCTACTCGCTGTCCAATGGAAACAATGGCGCGGCCATGGTGGCGGAAGACGATCAACCACCATCCCTTGCCGAGATGATCGACAGCTTTGGCCTGCGCGTGCAGCAGGCGATGAATCAGGTGGTGTTGAGCACGGTGATGGGCGGAGCGCAGCCGGTGGCCGCGGCGATGGACCGGGAGGGCTGGCCGGACGTAGTGGGAACCATCGCCGGAGATGACACGGTTCTGGTGATTTGCACGGACACGCGGCACGCGGGCGATGTGGAAGGCCGGTTAAGGACGATGTTGCAGGCATGACGAAGACTACGCAAACAGCGGTTGTGGGAGTGACAGGGTACGCCGGCGCGGAGTTGGCGCGGCTGTTGTTGCATCATCCACGCCTGAAGGGAAAGCTGCCGGTTTTTGCCGGGCGCGTGGAGCAAAAGGACCTGGATCGCGGCGGCATTCCGCTGGTCGAGATACATCCCGAGCTTGGCGACAACAACCTGGTCAGTTCCCTCAAGATGGAGCCATTCTCCTGGGAACTGCTGACCACGCTTGGCGTGGATGTGCTGTTCCTCGCCACGCCGCACGAGCAGTCGCGCGAGTGGGTTCCTGAAGCGCTCAAGCGCGGCTTGCGCGTGATCGATTTGAGCGGAGCGTGGCGGCTGACCGAAGCGGCCAACCGCGCCATCTATGCCTTCGCGGACGAAGGAAACGAACTGACAGCGGCCACGCAGGCGCAGGCCGTCTACGGCATGCCTGAGCTGCATCGCAGGCGGATTGCCGGCGCGCAGCTGATTGCCAATCCCGGCTGTTACGCGACTTCGATCATTTTGCCGCTGAAGCCGCTGGTTGCCGCGGGACTTGTCGATCTCGGTCACGGCATTGTTGCCGACGCCAAGAGCGGCGTGAGCGGCGCGGGAAAGGTTCCCACGGCGAAAACGCACTTTATGTATGCGGCGGACAATCTTTCGGCTTACGGCGTATTTGCCCATCGCCACACCGGCGAACTGCTGGAGCAGATCGGCGTGGCGGCGGGCGAGATTGTCTTCACGCCACATCTGCTGCCGATTCCGCGCGGCATTCTGTCGACGATTTATGTGCGCTTCAAGAAAGCGCAGACCCGGGAGAGCGTGGCCGAGGTGTATCGCGATTTTTTTGCCGGCAGCCCGATGGTGCGGCTCTACGAGAAAACATTGCCGCAGATCCAGTACTCCGTGCGCACGAATTATGCCGACATCGGATTTCATCTCGACGCGGGCGGCATGCGCGCCGTGATCGTGAGTTGCCTCGACAATCTGCTGAAAGGCGCTGCCGGCCAGGCTGTGCAGAATATGAACGTCATGCTGGGTTGGCCGGAATCGGAAGGTCTTGCATGAAACTTGCCGCGGAGGGGGAGTGAATGAAGTACGTTGTCAAATTGGGAGGCGCAGGCCTCGAAACTCCGTCGCTGCTGGAAGGCTGCACGCGGGCCATTGCCGAGTTGGCGCGCGACGGCAACCAGGTTGCCGTAGTCCACGGCGGCGGCGTGCAGTTGACCCGCACGCTGAAGGCGCTGGGGAAGCAAAGCGAGTTCATCGACGGGCTGCGCGTAACCGACGCGGAAACCCGCGATGCCGCGCTGATGGTTTTTGCGGGACGCGTGAATAAAGGACTGGTTGCCGCGCTGGGCGCGCTGGGCCAGCCGGCTATGGGACTTTCCGGCGGCGATGGACTGCTCTTCCGTGCGCGCAAGAAGCGCACCGCGCCCGATCTTGGTTACGTGGGCGAGATCGCCGCCAGCGATCCGCGCTGGATTGAAGCCATCTGGCAATTGAACGGCGTGCCTGTGATCTGCTCGATGGCGCTCGGGTTTGACGGCGAATATTACAATATCAATGCCGATGAGATGGCCGCGGCATGCGCCATCGCCTGCCGCGCCGACGCTCTGGTTTTCCTCACCGACGTTCCCGGCGTGAAGGGAGCGAGCGGCGAAGTGATGCGATGGCTTTCAATCGACCAGATTGCAGAGATGGCCAAGAGCGCCGTGATCACCGGCGGCATGTTGCCCAAGCTGAGCGCGTGCCGCGAGGCATTGCTGAACGGCGTAAAGCGCGTGCGGATTTTGCCCGCCGAAGCTGCCGGTTCCCTGCCCGATTTGTGCAGTTCCCGCGTGGCGCACGGCACTGAAGTGATGGTTGCATAAGGAGAGAAAATGTCGAAACTTGCAGAGATTCAGGCCGCGGAGGCGCGGCTGCTCATTCACACCTACGACCGTTTCCCCGTTCTTTTTGTCGCCGGGGAAGGCGTGTACCTGATCGACGAGAACGGCGACCGCTACCTCGACATGCTGAGCGGCATCGGCGTCAACGCGCTTGGCTATCGCTCGAAAACTATCGAAGAAGCCATTGCCCGCCAGAGCACCACGCTGATCAACGCCTCGAACTACTACTTCAACGACAAGATGGCCGGGCTGGCCGAGCGGCTGACGCGGCTCACCGGTATGGATCGCGTCTACTTCGGCAACTCCGGCACAGAGGCGGTGGAAGCCGCGCTCAAGCTGGCGCGCGCGTACGCAGGCCTGTTGCGCGAGGAAGGCAAAACGATCGGCACCGGGTTTCTCGCGCTCGATCAGAGCTTTCACGGCAGAACCTTCGGCTCGATCTCGGCAACCCACAAGGAAAAGTACCGTCTTCCATTCGGCCCCGTCGTTCCCGGCTTCGACTTTGTGAATTTCAACAACATTGAAGACCTGCGCCGTAAATTTTCAAGCGAGGTCTGCGCCATTCTCCTCGAAGCGGTGCAGGGCGAGGGCGGCGTGCGCCCGCTCACCCCCGAGTTCTTCGCTGAAGCGCGCCGACTAGCCGACTCTACCGGCGCTCTGTTGATTGTTGACGAGATCCAGGCCGGCTGCGGCCGCACCGGCAAGTGGTGCGCCTATCAACACTACGACGTGAAACCCGACATTACCACGCTCGCCAAGCCTCTGGCAGGCGGCGTGCCCATGAGCGCCACGCTCTGCACCAACGAAGTGGCGCGCGCCTTCCACGCGGGAATGCACGGCACAACCTTCGGCGGCGGACCGCTGGCCTGCGCCGTGGCCATCGCCTTCATTGATCGCGTGGAAAACGACAACCTCATGGCGCATATAACCGAAACCGGAGAGTACTTCAAGCTGCAGTTGCGCGAGCTTGCCAAAAAGCACACCTGCATCACGGATGTGCGCGGCATGGGCCTGATGCTGGCCATCGAGCTTGATTCGGCCGAGATAGGCAAGCAGGCTGTCACAGAGATGCTGAAAAAGCATATCGTCATCAACTGCACCAGCGATACCGTGTTGCGTTTCCTGCCGCCTTACATTCTGGAACATGCGCACGTAGATACGGTTATAGCGGCACTGGACGAAATTCTCGTCGAACTGACCGACGCGCAAAGTGCGACTGCGGCAACCGAAGGAGGACAACACAATGGTTAGCAGGGGGACCACGGAGCTTACAATTCCCGTCGAGAAAGACTCCGATGTTCTAGCCGCGGCCGCGCGCATGGCCGGCGAGGATATGTGCTCGATTTCCGATCTCTCCAGCGCCGAGGTACGCGCCATCATGAAGCTGGGACACGACGTCAAGTGCAATCCGCGCGAGTATCGCCACGCGCTTGACGCCAAGCAAATGGTGCTGGTGTTTGAGAAGGTAAGCCTGCGCACGCGCCTGGCTTTCGAGACCGGCATCAACACCATGGGCGGCAACGCAATCTTTGTGGACCAGACGAGTTCGCCCCTCGGTGAACGCGAAACCATTGCCGACGTGGCGAAGAACCTGGAGCGCTGGGCGGACGTGATCGTGCTGCGCACCTACGCCCACGACACCATCACCGAGATGGCCGCGAACTCGCGCGTGCCGGTGATCAACGCGCTCTCAGACTTCGAGCATCCGTGCCAGGCGTTGGCCGACTTTATGACCATTGAGGAGCACTTCGGCACGGCCGCAGGCCTGAATTTTACGTACGTCGGCGACGGCAACAACGTGTGCCACTCGCTGATGCTGACCGGCGCGCAGTTGGGAGCGAATGTGACTGTGGCCACGCCGCGCGGTTACTCGCCCGATATCGAGATCGTGACCAAGGCGCGGGACATCGCCGCCGCCAATGGGTGCGAGATCCGCCTGACGCAGGACCCGCAGGCTGCGGCGGACGGCGCGGACGCCATCTATACCGATGTCTGCGTGAGTATGGGGATGGAACACGAATCCACCAAGCGCGCCCCCATTTTCCGTCCGTTTCAAGTGAATGAAACACTCATGTCCAAAGCCAGGCCCACGGCAGTGTTCATGCATTGCCTGCCGGCGCGGCGCAATGAGGAAGTTACCGACGCGGTGATCGACGGCCCGCAGTCCATCGTCTTCGATCAGGCCGAAAACCGCTTGCATGCGCAGAAGGCGCTGTTGCTGCTGCTGTTGGGCGGGCTGGCGAATGTGGCGACTTTCGGCTCCTAGTGGGCTGCGTAATTTTGTGGTTTCCCAGGTCTCAAAAGCGAGACCTGGGGCACCCGCGCAACAGAAGTTTGGACATTCGGAGCGGGTTTTTCCTTGTCCCTTAGTCTTAATCCCTGGCCCCTGCACTGAGGTAGCTAAGCATGTCCGTCATTCTCGAATCGTTGCCCGCCGGCGAGAAAGTCGGCATCGCCTTCTCCGGCGGGCTCGACACCTCCGCCGCCCTGCACTGGATGAAGCAAAAGGGCGCGATCCCCTACGCCTATACGGCCAACCTGGGCCAGCCCGACGAAAGCGATTACGACGCGATCCCGCGCAAGGCCCTCGAATACGGCGCCGAGAAGGCCCGCCTCATCGACTGCCGCGGCCCGCTGGTTCGCGAGGGCATCGCCGCGCTGCAGGCGGGGGCCTTCCACATCACGACCGCCGGAGTGACTTACTTCAACACCACCCCCATCGGCCGCGCGGTTACCGGCACCATGCTGGTGGCCGCCATGAAGGAGGATGACGTCAACATCTGGGGCGACGGGTCAACCTTCAAGGGTAACGACATCGAGCGCTTCTACCGCTACGGTTTGCTCGTTAATCCTAACCTCCAGGTCTACAAACCCTGGCTCGACGCCGCTTTCATCGACGAATTAGGCGGCCGAGCCGAAATGTCAGCCTTCATGCAGCGGGCTGGGTTCGCTTATAAGATGTCCGCAGAGAGGGCCTACTCCACCGACTCCAACATGCTTGGCGCAACCCACGAGGCCAAAGATCTGGAGCACCTTTCTTCGTCCATCAGGATCGTGGAACCCATCATGGGCACGGCCTTCTGGCGCGACGATGTCGAGATCCAGCGCGAAGAGGTCGCCATCCGTTTTGAAGAGGGCTTTCCGGTCGCCCTCAACGGCCGGCAATTCCCGGACTGCGTCGCTCTCCTCCTCGAAGCCAACCGCATCGGCGGGCGGCACGGCTTGGGCATGTCCGACCAGATTGAGAATAGGATCATCGAAGCCAAGAGCCGCGGCATCTACGAGGCGCCGGGCCTCGCCCTGCTCTTCATCGCTTACGAACGCCTTATCACCGGCATCCACAATGAGGACACGATCGAGCAGTACCGCGACAATGGCCGCAAGCTTGGCCGTTTGCTCTACCAGGGCCGCTGGTTCGACTCGCAGGCCATCATGCTCCGCGAATCCGCCCAGCGCTGGGTCGCCAAACCCGTCACCGGCGAGGTCACGCTCGAGTTGCGCCGCGGTAACGACTACTCCATCCTCTCGACCGAGTCGCCCAACCTCACCTTCCATCCCGAGCGCCTCAGTATGGAGAAGACCGAGTCCGCCTTCTCCGCGCGCGACCGCATCGGACAACTCACCATGCGCAACCTCGACATCACCGACACCCGGGAGAAGCTTCTCACCTATGCCCAAACCGGCCTGCTCACGCTCAGCAAAGGCATCGAAATGCCTCAGCTCAGCAACGGCCCCCAGCCTAACAGCGGTAACGACAAGAAGTAGCATGAGGTACGCCTGAAGCCATGTCGAACGAGCAACAACCCGCCAAGATGTGGTCCGGCCGCTTTCGCTTGGCCACCGATGCGCAATTCGAGGCGTGGCAGCGGTCGCTCGCCTTCGATTGGCGGCTGCTGCCTGAGGAGATCGCGGCCAGCAAGGCGCACGCGTCTGCCCTTTTTGCGGCACGAATCTTAACTGAAAGCGAAACTGCAGAGTTGAGAACGGCGCTGGACGCGATTGCGGCGGAACACGAATCGGGCGCGGGCAAAGCGCTCATTCGCGATCATGCTTCTGCCGAAGACATTCATCACTTCGTCGAACTCAAGTTGGTGGAGCGCGTGGGTCCGCTGGGGCTCAAGCTTCACACCGGGCGCAGCCGCAACGAACAGATCGCGACGGATCTGCGACTTTTTGTGCGCGAACAAATCGGATTCGCCGTGGACGGGCTTGCAGCGTGGGCGCTGGCGCTGGTGGAACAGGCGCACGCGGCGGGCGAGGCCGTGATGCCAAGCTACACGCATTTGCAGCGGGCCGAACCGGTGCTTGTTGCGCACTGGCTGCTGGCTTACGTGGAGATGGCGCTGCGCGATGCGGACCGGTTGCAGGATTGCGCCGCGCGGCTGAACTTCTGTCCGCTGGGATCGGGTGCCGTGGCCGGAGCGACGCTGGCACTGGACCGCGCGATTGCCGCGCGTGAGTTGGGATTCACTGCGCCCACAACAAATTCCATGGATGCGACGAGCGATCGCGACTTTGCCCTGGAATTCGCCCAAGACGCGGCGTTGCTCGGCATTCACATCTCCCGCTTTGCGGAGGAGATCACTCTGTTCGCAACGAGCGAGTTTGCATTCGTCGATTTGCCGGAGAGCTTCTCGACCGGATCGAGCGCCATGCCGCAAAAGAAGAATCCCGACCTCACGGAGCTGCTGCGCGGCAAGTGCGGAAGGCTGCTGGGCGCGTGCACTACGCTCGCTGCTCTGCTCAAGGGCCTGCCGCTCGCCTACAATAAAGACTTGCAAGAGACGCAGGAGCCGGTTTTTGAGGTTGCCGATACCCTCGAGGGCATGTTGAGCGTTTTGCCTGGATTCACGCGCGCGCTCGAATTCCGCTTTGAGCGGATGCGCGAGGCCGCGCAGCGGGGCTACTTGAACGCGATGGCTGCCGCGACTTACCTGACCAGCAAGGGCGTGCCGTTTCGGATAGCGCACGAGAAGGTGGGCCATGCGGTGCGCTTTGCCCTCGAGAAAGGCGTTGAACTGGGAGAGCTGACGCTCGAAGAGCTGCGCCAGTTTGGCGAGGAGTTCGGCGAGGACGTTTTCGCCGCCGTGGCGCTCGACGCCACATTGGATTGCCACGACGTGATGGGAGGAACCGCCCGCGCACGTGTGCGGGCGGCGCTCGCCGCGGCGCAAGAGCGGGTAGCGGCGCTAGTGAAGTCCAAGATTGGAGAGATCATTCATGCTGGTGCGTAAAGCGCTGCTTCTTGACGCCTCCAACGTGTACGACCTCGTCAACTCGCTCTCCGGCGACGGGACGCTGCTCAAGCGGCCGTTTGCCGAGATCTGCGAAAACATTCGCGACTTTCACGTCGCCGAGTCCGACGGCCAAGTCTTTCTGGGCTGCGGAGCGCTGCACCTTTATGGGCCGCATCTCTGCGAGGTGCGTTCCATCGTGGTGAAGCCGGAGGCAAAGAGCAAGGGCGCAGGCGGACGCATTGTGACTGCCCTGATTGAGGAGGCCGAGATGCACGGCATCCAGTCCGTGTGCCTCTTCACGCGCATTCCGGATTTCTTTTTCAAGTACGGCTTCCGCACAGTGGAAGATAAGTCCGAGCTGCCCGACAAGATCTTCAAGGATTGCCAGGTGTGCCCACGTTTGCACCGCTGCGACGAGGTGGCCATGGTGCGCGGGCGCATTCCGCGCATGTCGCTCCTCGGGCCTCGCCAAGAAGCGCAGGAGTTAGTGCGCCTTTCCGGCTGATGGAGTCGTAAGGTGTGCGAACTACGGCAAAGCCAGAGAAGGTGTTTATCTTTCAGTGACTCCCCATCCCCCCATACCCTTTTGGAGCTAAGTGCTTTCCTTTTCAGCGGTTTAATGTTTGATCATTTGCTCTGGCCCGTTGATAACAGAGGGGTTATTTCGTAAAATCCCACAACCAAAGGAGTTATGGGTCGATTCCGTGCACGAGTTTTACTGTCTTGACAACATTTGCACGGATGCCGGTCCCGATTGCGGAGGATTGCTGTTTTCAGACGGCCCTCCGCCGAAAGGCATCATGAAATGATTGTGCGCCGGATGCGCTTAATTCTCTGCAATTCGTCGGGCGGAATTTGCGGCGTGTTTTGAAGGGGTTGCGGGGAAAATGGGGCGGTAGGGCTTGCGGCGTGGTTGGAGTGAACGAACTGAGCTGCAAGCTGTAAACTGCAAACTGTAAACTTTCTTTCCACACAGGAGACTGCGCGATGCTATTTTCTCGGTTTACCAAGGTAAGCCTCGGAACCTTCTTTCTGCTCGCGGCGCTGACGCTCATGCTGGCGGCATCCGCTGTGCCCGCGGCTGCGCAACGCCCGGCGGCCACGCTGCAAACGCTTCTTGACCGAGCACAGATCGAAGACCTGCTCGTCGACTACTATGGCCATCTCGGCAACGGAGGCCATGGTTTCAGCGACTACTACGTCGAGGACAGCATCCTGGACGTGAACGGCATCATCGGGAAAGGCAAGCAGGGCATTGAGGATCTCTACAAAAAGGTGGCGGCAGGCTCGCCCAGCCATGCGGGGGCGATCCACATGCTCCTCACCAATCTCAAAATCGTCGTCAAGGACGACACCGCCACCGCGGATGTTATCTGGACGGGCGTCAGTTCGGAGACGGTCAAAGCTGTGCCGCAAGTCTTTGAGCAGGGCCGGGAGCACGATGAGTTCGTCAAACGCAATGGACAATGGTATTTCCAACACCGCGTCATTACCGCCGACGGCGGAATGCCCGCGATGTACGAAAAAACCTATACGAAGAGATAGGGAAATGCGGACGGATTACGGGACGCCAGCAGTAAGAAAATGCCGAGCGTGACATAAACACGGAGCATCATCGCTCGCGGTCCTGGTTGGGGTACGACTATCAGAATAATTTGCATTTTCGCAGCACGGTGGCGGCGACGACGGCCTGACCGTAGCTGAGGCCGCCATCGCCGGGGCTGACCTGGTGGTGCTCAAAGACCTCGAATCCCCGAGCTTCGAGGCCGGTTCGAAGCAGGCGCGCAAGACGGCGGTTGTGCAGGCAGCCGCCGGAGAGCGCGACTTTTCGAATGCCCGTGGCGGCGCGGGCGAGAATTGCGGCGCGCACGAAGGTAGGATGGTCGTGGCGAAGATGGGGGTGTGGGGCAGGGGGCAGCCGTCCCTTGCCCGGCCTCAGCACGCAGAAACGCCGGAGCGCGAGCAGCGCTTCGGCCTTGAAATGTAAAGTTGTGTGGGTTGTTTCCGTACACCCGACCGTTCGGGAGTAATCCTGCTAACCGCCTTAAAATGAGCGCCTTAATAGGGATTTATGCCGCTTTCAGGTGCGGCTATTAATGAATTGAAATTCGCGGCTGCTATCGACGAGTAGCGCAATTTCCCCATCGGCACTTTGCGCTGCAGTTCGTCCGCAAAGTTTTACAGGAAGGTCGCGTGGTTCTGCATCTGCTGCGCTTCTGACAAACCATAGTCCAGGAGCAGCGTACGGAACCGCGCAGTTATGGCACTGGCCACCGGTACATGTCGGCCAAACCGCCGAGCCTCCGTCGCACAGCGCCACTTTCCGAATACAACGCGGACGCATCAGCGAACTACCCACCTGGCGAAGGTGGTCCAGGAGTGGCTCGCCATAGCGAACGGCTGCAGCACCGGCGGAAGCAGCAGGAACGACAGCACCGCGCCGCACAAGTATGCAGGATACACGCGCCGGTAACGTGCGAAGTCATAAACAGGACACGCCAGCAGAAACAATAACAGGATGACTCCTATGGCCGGAAGATGCCGATTGATGCCAGGCAGCCGGGCTACGCCGGCGGGCATCAAACCAGCAACCACTGCAAGCAGCATCAGGCGCTTGTGGCGCTGCGCGTTCCGCCGGAAATACAGACCCAAGGCGACGAACGTCGAAAAGAAAGTAATGTCGCGCAAAGGAACAATCAGGAATGTTTCAGGGTCGCGGGCCTCCTGTCCGGGAACCCCAAGGTATCCGGACCTCGCAGCCAGGACCGCCGTCATTACCCCCACGATGAGCATCAGGGCGGCGAGCATAGCGCCGGCAATGCCAAGCCTGCGATGAATATCCACGCGACCGCCGGCCACCAGCGCCGATTGCGTCACGAACAGCGCCAGCCAAGAGGTGAAGATTACCGCGTGCGCATGTATGAAGAACGGAAGCGGCGGCGCTCCCGTGAAAGCCCTGAAGTAATACTGTCGCGAAAAGCCCACGATGATCGTACCGGCCGAAAGGATCGCCATAGCGCTGAAGAATACATGATCGGGTCGCCCGCCGCAGCCCGCGGTTCCAGCCATATTTATTTTGGTCTCCCTCTTTTTATGCTGCATCTGGGGCTATCCCGCGTCCGGCCTTGGCGACGGTCCCCTGGCAATCATGGCGCGTACATTTGCGGTTGTCATAAAACCTCTGTAGCGCTTCGACTCGGCTTCGGTCATGAGTTCCAGCATGAACTTGTTTTCAAGCCAGAATTCGATAACTTTGAAGACGGAACCTCGATCACAAACCCGTGCCGTCCAACCCTCGCGTTTCGCGATCGCCAGCGCTTCGTCCACGCTAAGCGGAGTGGCGATGTTAAGATGCACTTCATTGTGCGGCGAGGGAGACGCATTGATTTGGAAGGACATATTCGTCTCTGCCGGGAATATCTCTTTCCCGCGCGGGACTACCTCGATCATGCTGCCGCGATCGTCCCCGGCCATGACGATAAAGGTTTGCGGGAAGAGGAAAGGGAAGTACTCGCCAAGCCAAACTTCAGCGATGACGCGTGCAACCCGTTCCGTGTCGTCTGCGGGAATGGATGCATGAATGATCATAGTCGCCACCCTCGTCTAACTAAATTCTCCCAGTGATGATACCATCGCGGTCGACTGCGCACTAATCCTGTTCGTGTTCACCCCGGAACAGCGTTCGGAATCATCCTGGAAGCGCGTTCACGTCCCTCCGGATTCCCCACGTTCGACATAAGAAGTGCTCACGTGAGCAGGATCGGGATTGCCGGTCACGGCTTTCATATCGCAGCCGATACGCCTTGCTGGACTATAGCGCTTCTCTGGCTCGTCTGATGCACCGAAAACCTTCTGCGATGTGGCATAGTCTATTGAGCTTCCAAAGACCTCTTCGATCACGTTCAGATAAACCTTGAAGGCGTCGGTCGTCGGTTGGATGCGCCCATGTACACGCTTCGCAATGCCCTCGACTTTCAAAGTAGCCCACTACTAAAAAATGGTGTTCATTTTCGGGGTGGAGTCCAAGCGCTTGGACACCCGCGGTCCTCGTTGGGGTACGACTGATCAGAATGATTTGCCTTTTCGCAGCGCCGTGGCGGCGACGACGGCCTGACCGTAGCTGAGGCCGCCATCTCCGGGGCTGACCTGGTGGTGCTCAAAGACCTCGAATCCCTGAGCTTCGAGGCCGGTTCGAAGCAGGCACGCAAGACGGCGGTTGTGCAGGCAGCCGCCGGAGAGCGCGACTTGTTGAATGCCGGTGGCGGCGCGGGCGAGAATTGTGGCGCGCACGAAGGCAAAAGCGATGCCGGCATGGAAGCGGGCTGCGATGCGCGGCTTGCCGACGCCGGCGCGCAGGTCTCGCCAAAGCTCGCGCCAAAGAGGGACGGTGGAGATTCTGACGGGCTCCCGCGCCTTCCAGTCTGCGCCGAGAAACTCCACAGAGTAGGCGGCGGAATCGAGCGCACCCGGCTCTCCAAAAGGCTCACCCGCCGCAACACCCTCCAGTTCAATCGCCGCCTGGGCCTCGTAATCGACCACGCTACGGCCCAGCACTACGGCGGCAACGGCGTCAAAAAGGCGTCCGCAACTGGATGTAAGCGGCGTATTCAACTCGCGCTCGATCATGCGGCTGAACACGCGCACCTCCTGCTCCTTACAGCCGAGGAGGCCCAGCAGTTCTGGCGAGTCCAGATCAAATGCCGGCTGCATGCAAGTGCCCAAGCGCCATGCGGCACGGCTCGCGGATGGCTTTTTCTCCACCAGGCATGGGGACGTAGTCGAGATGTGCGAAGCGGTCGAAATTGTCGAGCCTGCCGATGAGCACTTCCCCGCCCCAGATCTTGCCATCGGTTCCGTAGCCGGTGCCGTCGAGCGAGAGGCCGATGACCGGGCCCTCGATTTCATGCTCCGCCATGCAGGCGGCGATGTGCGCGTGATGATGCTGCACGGCGATAAGAGGCAAGCCGCGTTGGGCGGCCCACTCTTTGGCCAGCGTGGTGGAGAGATAGCCCGGATGGAGATCGTGCGCGACCGCCTGCGGCTCAATTTCAAAGGTGCGCATGAGGTGCGCGAGCGACTCCCGGAAGAAGTTGAGGCCGGTGAGATTTTCAAGATCGCCGAGGTGCTGGCTCTGGTAGGCAAAGCGGCCGCGGGCGAGGGTAAAGACGTTTTTAAGGTGGCCGCCGACGGCGAGCAGCGGAGGGGACCCCTCTTCCGATAGGTTGCCGGGCAGCGGGACGGCGAGCGGCACAAAGCCGCGGGCGCGGCGAAAGAGTTGCGGCGCGCCGTCGACCAGAGCCATGACGGAGTCGTCGCAGCGCTGGAGGATTTTGCGATCGTGCATGAGGAAGGCGTCCGCTATGTGCGCGAGACGGGCAAGGGCCTCGTCGTTGTCGATGGCGATGGGCTCTTCGCTGAGATTGGCGCTGGTCATGACGAGGGCGCGGACGCCGTGACCAGCCGAGACATCGTTATGCGAAAGTTGCCCGGCGAAGAGCAGATGCTGTAGAGGCGCGTAGGGAAGAAAGACGCCGAGCCACGGGATTCCGGGGGCGACCGCGGGCGCGATGCCGCAACCCTCGCGTCTAGCCCCGAGAACAATGGGGCGGGCGGCGGTGAGGAGCAGAGATTCTTCTTCGGCAGTAAGCAGGCAGACGGCACGGGCCGCGTCCAGATCGCGGACCATGATGGCGAGCGGCTTGCCGTAGCGATGCTTGCGCTGGCGCAGCCGCATCACGGCGGTTTCGTTGGCGGCATCGACGGCGAGATGGAATCCGCCGATGCCTTTGATGGCGAGGATATCGCCGGCCAGGAGGCGGTTGACGGTTTCGGCGACGGGATCGACGGAGGGTATTTCTTTTCCGCCGGGCGCGACGAGCCAGAGGCGCGGTCCGCACACCGGGCACGCGTTGGGCTGCGCGTGGAAGCGGCGGTTCAATGGATCGTCGTACTCGGCCTGGCAGGCCGCGCACATTTTGAAGCGCGCCATGGAGGTTTGCGGGCGGTCGTAGGGAATGCTGCGCGTGATGGTGAAGCGCGGGCCGCAATTGGTGCAGTTGAGGAAGGGATAGCGGTAGCGCCGGTCATGGGGATCGAGCAGCTCGCGCAGGCAGTCAGGGCAGGTGGCCGCGTCGGCGGGAATGCCGGTCGAGACCTGGCCGCGTGCCGCGCTGGCGACGATGCGGAAGTTTTTTTCTTGTTTTGGAGGAACGTCGCGGACAACGACAGAATCGATGCGCGAGAGCGGCGGGGCTTCCGCGTGAAGACGGCGGCGGAAGGATTCGATGCGATCGGCTGGTCCCTCGATCTCGATGGTCACTCCGCCAGTATCGTTGCCGATGAAGCCGGCCAATCCCTCTTCTTGCGCGAGGCGGTAGACGAAGGGACGAAAGCCGACGCCCTGGACGACGCCGCGCACCGCGAGGGCTTCTCGCCGTTGCCGCAGCCCTTCGGGCCGTACTGGTCTTGGTTTGGTTTCGTGAGTCAACTCAGTGCCCCGCACAGGAAACCAGCATAGCGCATGGGTTGCGTTCCCGGCTTTTCGCGCATCCAATCCCGTGAAGACGACCTGGCTGCGCAGGCAAAGGGAGAAGGCGGATAATTTGAAAGTGAGGAAAGAAGCGGCGTGATGGATTTTTTGTCACGGAAAGCGGTGCGAGTTAGAGCAGAACCAGAATTTACATGCCCAAATGAAGAGTCTTCAGGGTGGCTTTTTCTTGAGGAAAAAGCCACTCGGCGGGCGTGCCATTGGGTACAGCTATTCTGGTTCTGCTGTATTGCGCGGATTTCTCTTCTGGCTGCACTGGGAATCGCCGCGTCGCCTGCGCAGGAACCGGAGGAAGCGGCGGTGCTTCGCCTTGTCGATGCCGCCGTCCAAGCGCGCTATGAGCATGTACTGGGATTTACCGACGTCGAGCACTATGCCGTGTACCGGGGTCAGGATCAAACGCATCCCGTGGCGGAGTTGACGGTATTGGACAACTACCGCAGGGGCGCCGGAAAAACTTATACCATTCAGTCCCAGAGCGGATCTTCGGTTATTCTTCATTTTGGTTTGAAGCCGCTGCTCGATAACGAGCAGATCATCAACCAGCCCGGAAACGTGGAGCAGTCGTGGTTCGACACCGCGAACTACGCGATGAAACTGCAGCCGGGCGGCAGGCAGCGGCTGAACGGGCGCGACTGTTTTGTTCTTGACATTACTGCCAAGCGGAAAGCTCCCAATACGATCAACGGAGCGCTGTGGGTGGACGCAGAGAGTGGCGCAATCGCCCAGATCGATGGAATCGCGTCCAAAAGCCCTTCGGCTTTTTCGGGAACGACGCACATGATGCGGCAATATACGCAGTTGGAGGGCTATCCGATGGCCACACATGCGCGCGCGGAGTCGAACAGCATGTTTTTCGGCCGGACGGTAGTGACTGTCGACTACAGCGATTACAAGCTACAGCTTGGCGACGGCAAGTAGCCAACCGATTTTTTGCCTGGAACGACCTCGGGGCACCGTCTGTAAGGTGATGCGTTGTGTTTGCGGGGCGGTGAACGCGGCTGCTCTATGTGATCCTGCGCACAAAGTGATCTTGCGCACAAACTTTGTTCCGCATTTCCTCGCCGTGTGCGACGTAACACTGCTGCCGGCGGCCGAGAGCGCGATGCCGATCTTCCCGTTTCGAAACGGCTGAAGTAAATGCCAATAAATGGAATTGCCGCACACACCCGTGATTGCTGTCACGGATTGTGCGAACTTCTGGCAACACAATTACGGCAGGCATTAAGCGGTGCCGGGCGAGCTTGCCGGACCGCGCAGGATACGAGCGCACCATTGCAACCATAAGGGAGGAATTGTGCCAGTACTCACGCCCCCAACCCTACCCAGCGAAGACAAACGATGGAAGATCGTAAACGGCACCATGCGCAAGAACGGCTATGCCCGCCACGCGCTGATTGAGACTCTTCACACAGTTCAGTCCTCGTTCGGATATCTGGACGACGACGCCATTCGCTTTGTTGCCCTCTCACTGAAAGTGCCGCTGTGCCGGGCGTACGGCGTGGCGACCTTTTATCACTACTTCACCCTGAAGCCGCCGGGCAAGCACACGGTGACGGTGTGCGCGGGCACTGCCTGCTACATTAAGGGCGCCGAGAAGCTGATTGCCTCGGCCGAGACGCAGCTGGGCATTGGTCCAGGCCAGACAACTCCTGATGGCGAGGTAAGCCTGATGACGGCCCGCTGCGTAGGCGCATGCAGCCGCTCGCCTGTGGCCTTGTACGACGGCGAGGTGGTGGGCGAAATGACCCGCGGACAGATGCTCGAGCGACTGGAAAGGTGGGAAGTGGCATGACACTTGAGGAACTCGAACAGATTGCAATCGGCACGCGCCGGGAGAATGCCAAGTACGACTACGAAGTAAATGTGTGCATGGACCTGGCCTGCGCCAGCCAGGGCGCAGGCGCGCTGAAAGACGCGCTGGTGAAGGCTGTGGAGGGGTCGGGGAAGACCGTGCTGGTGCGCCGCACCGGCTGCATGGGGCCGTGCTCTCATGGCCCGCTGGTGCGTGTGGATCCGGACGAAACGCTCTACAGCCGGGTGAAGCCGGCAGACGCGGAAAGGATTGTAAACAGTCTGGGGGGCCCCCCGGCCGCGGAGCTGCAATGCGACCTGGCCGAGTACTTCGACAAGCAGGTGCGGGTGGTGCTGGAGAATGCCGGCTACATCGATCCGGAAAAGATCGACGACTACATTTCGCGCGACGGGTACAAGGCGCTGCTCACCGTGCTCCTGGAGATGACCCCCAACGGCGTGGTTCACCGCATCACCGAAAGCGGCCTGCGCGGACGCGGCGGCGGCGGCTATCCCACCGGACTGAAGTGGGGAACCGTGGCCAAGGCCTCGGGCGACGTGAAGTATGTGGTGTGCAACGGCGACGAAGGCGATCCCGGCGCGTTCATGGATCGCAGCGTGATGGAAGGCGATCCGCATCGCGTGATTGAGGGCATGGCGATTGCGGCTTACGCGGTAGGCGCGAGCAAAGGATACATCTATGTTCGCGCGGAGTATCCTATCGCCGTCGCGCGTTTGAATACAGCGCTTCGCGAAGCGCGGCGCAATGGACTGCTGGGCATGGGAATCGGCAACACGCCGTTCAACTTTGATGTGGAGATCCGGCTGGGCGCGGGTGCTTTTGTTTGCGGCGAGGAGACGGCGCTGATCGCCTCCATCGAGGGCAAGCGCGGCATTCCCACGCCTCGGCCGCCCTACCCGGCGGCGAGCGGTCTGTTTGGCAAGCCCACGCTCATCAACAACGTGGAGACCTATGCCAATATCGCGCCGATTTTGCGTAACAGCAACAAGTGGTTCCACAGCATGGGTTCGGAGCGCAGCAAAGGGACCAAGGTCTTCGCGCTTACCGGCAAGATCGCCAACACGGGGCTGGTAGAGGTGCCCATGGGCATCAAGATGCGCGAGATCATCGAGGTGATTGGCGGCGGCGTGCCCGACGGACATACCTTCAAGGCGGTGCAGACGGGCGGTCCTTCGGGGGGCTGCATTCCGGACGAGATGCTGGACGTGGGCGTGAGCTACGATGCGCTCTTGAAGATGGGATCGATCATGGGTTCCGGCGGCATGATCGTGATGGACGACACCTCCTGCATGGTCAACGTGGCGCGTTTCTTCATCGAGTTCTGCATGACCGAATCGTGCGGCAAATGCATTCCCTGCCGCGCGGGCACGGCGCAGATGTACACGCTGCTGACGCGCATGTGCAACGGGACGGGGACGATGGACGACCTGGCGCTGCTCGAGGATCTCTGCACGACAGTGAAGGAGGCTAGCCTGTGCGGGCTGGGCCAGACCGCACCCAATCCCATCCTGAGCACGCTAAAGTACTTCCGCAACGAGTACATTGACCACATCGTGCACAAGCGCTGTACAGCCGGCGTGTGCAACATGGAAGCAGCCGTGGAGGTGATGGCATGAGCGCCGAAATCGACGTTAAAACGCTTGTCATCGACGAACAGGAAGTGAGCGCGCTAGCCGGCCAAACGATCCTGGAGGTGGCGCGCGAGAATGACATCAAGATTCCCACGCTCTGCCACCTGGACGGCCTGAGTGATTTTGGCGCGTGCCGGCTGTGCCTGGTGGAAATCAAGGGCAACAACAAACTGCTGCCGGCGTGCGTGACCGTGGTGCAGGAAGGCATGGAGGTGAGCACGAACACCGAGCGCCTCCAGAGGCACCGCCGTACCATCCTCGAGCTGCTCTTCGCGGAACGCAACCATGTCTGTTCGGTCTGCGTCTCCAACGGCCATTGCGAACTGCAGGCGCTTGGCCAGGAGCTGGGTTTGACCCACATCCGGCTGCCCTATCGCAATCCCGAACTGTACGTTGACGCTTCGAACGAACGTTTTGTCGTCGATCACAACCGTTGCATTCTTTGCATTCGATGCGTGCGCGCCTGCGCTGAGATCGAGGGTGCGCATGTATTGAGTCCGATGGGCCGGGGCATCAACTCGATCATCATCTCCGATCTCAATGAGCCCTGGGGCAGCTCCACCTGCACACGCTGCGGCAAGTGCGTGCAGGTGTGCCCCACCGGAGCTCTCTTCGAGAAGAGCAAAGTTGGCTCCGGCCATCCCAAGAATCCCGATTTTCTGCCCTATTTGAACCTGATGAGGGAAACGTGATGAGCAAACTGAAAGTAGCGACAGCCTGGCTGGACGGTTGTTCCGGCTGCCACATGTCGTTTCTCGACATGGACGAACAGATTCTCGAACTGGCGAAAATAGTCGATTTGGTCTATAGCCCGCTCGTGGACACCAAGGAGTTCCCTGACAACGTTGATATCGCACTGGTCGAGGGGGCCGTAGCCTCGGTGGACGACGAGAAGAAGATCAAGAAGATACGCGACCACTCCAAGACGCTTGTGGCGATGGGCGACTGCGGGATCACTGGCAACGTACCCGCGATGCGCAATCCCATCGGTCCGGCGGCGATTCTCGATCGCGCCTACATTGAGAACGCCAGCGCGCAGCAGCAGATTCCCTGTGTTGTGGTGCCAAAGCTGCTCAAGTTGGTGCGTCCCATTCATGACTTTGTGAAGGTGGATGTTTTTCTGCCCGGTTGTCCGCCCTCACCCGGCACATTCCTCGCCGCGCTGACCGCGCTGGTGAACGGCAGTCCGCTGGATGTTTCAGCGCTGACCCGCTTTGGAGCCTAACGAATTGGAGATGAGCACCATGAGCCAAACGATCACCATCGATCCGGTAACGCGCCTTGAAGGACACGGCAAAATCACCATCCAGCTCAACGGCCAGGGCGAGGTGGAGGACGCGCACTTCCACATCACGCAGGTGCGCGGCTTTGAGCGCTTCTCTGAAGGCCGGCCGTTCTATGAGATGCCCGCCCTGATGGAGCGCATCTGCGGCATTTGCCCGGTTTCGCATCTTCTTGCCTCGGCCAAAGCCTGCGAAGCCATTATGTCGGTACGGATTCCGCACACCGCGGCGCAGTTGCGGCGCATGCTGAACCTGGCGCAGATCGTACAGTCCCATGCGTTGAGCTTCTTCCATCTCTCATCGCCCGATCTGCTGCTGGGCATGGGCTCCGACCCGGCCGCCCGTCACATCCTGGGCGTGGCGGCCGCTAACCCCAAGTTGGGGCTGGCGGGCATCGGCCTCCGCCGCTTCGGGCAGAGCATCATCGAAACGCTCGCCGAGAAGCGCGTGCATCCGGGCTGGGTTGTGCCCGGTGGCGTGACCGAGCCACTTACGCCGGAAAAGCGCGACAAGATTCTGGCCATGATTCCCGAAGCCTACGCGAACGTCGGCCTGGCGCTGGGCGCGTATAAGCAAATTGCGGACAAGTTCAAAGCGGAGATCGAGGTCTTCGCAAACTTCCCGTCGAATTACCTGAGCCTGATTAACGAGGATGAGTCTTTCGAGATTACTGACGGCGCGTTGCGGCTGATCGACGCTGAGGGCAAAACGATCGAGGAGGGCATGACCGCCAGCCGGTTCACCGAGGCGTTCGGCGAAGCCGTCGAGCCTTACAGCTACACCAAGTTCCCTTACTACAAGGCGCTTGGGTATCCCGAGGGGTGCTATCGCGTGGGACCGCTGGCGCGGCTCAACAACGTGAAGACCATGGGAACGCCGCGGGCCGAGAAGGAACTCGCGGAATTCAAGCAGTTGGCGGCCGGGCCGGTCGAGAGCTCGTTTTACCAGCATCACGCGCGGCTGGTGGAAGCCCTCTACGGCATTGAGAAGATCGAAGAGATTCTCGCCGACCCGAAGATCCTGGACAAGCACGTGCGGGCTACGGCCGGCGTGAACCAGCTTGAAGGCGCGGGCCAGATCGATGCGCCGCGCGGCGTGCTGAATCATCACTACAAGGTGGACGAGAACGGCAAGATGACCTGGGCCAGCCTGGTGGTGGCCACCGGCCATAATAACAACGCCATGAACAAAGGCGTTCTTCAGGCGTCGAAAGCGTACGTGAAGGACGGCAAGTTCACCGAGGGCGCTCTCAACCGCATCGAGGCTGTGGTGCGTACGTTCGATCCTTGCCTGAGCTGCTCCACGCACGCCTTCGGCCAGATGCCGCTGGTGGTCACGCTGCTTTCGGCGGATGGCGAGGTTGTGGATCGGGTGGCGCGAGACTGATTCGCTGAATTACCATCCATAGTGCTTTCCCAGGTCTCAGAGTCGAGGCCTGGGGCACGCAGTGGTGTGGGAACCAGGAGGTTCCCACTGCCAGCCGGCATGGACAGGCTGTTACGAAACTCGCCGAACGCGATCATTTTTTGGCGCTTTGAACCAGCAGGGGCTAAGAACTTATCCGTCAATTGGTGCCATGGGCTCCCGTGCCGGCTTTCATACGGGTTTGCTGACCCATAGGTCGCTTCTGGCGGCGTGGACGCCGCCAGTACAGCCGGCCGGGAGGCCGGCGCTACTCTTTGCTTATGCAGAGTCCAGACCCTATCCGCTGCTTGATTCTTGCCTGCGGCAACACCACGCGCAGCGACGACGGCGTGGGGCCATTCCTCGCGGAATGGGCTGCGGAACGATTCCGCGACAACGCAAATGTGCGTGTGGTGTCGCGGCAACAGTGGACGCCGGAACTGGCGGAAGAGATCGCAGCCGCTGACACCGTGCTTTTTGTCGATAGCTCGGCCGATTCCACTCCCGGCCACGTCCGTCTCATCCCCGTCGAAGCGAAGGCTGGAAACATCGGAGCAGCGACACACCACCTGGACGCACCCGAGCTTCTCGGCTTGACGCGCGCGTTATATGGTCCCCGATCGGCGCGTGCGATGCTGTTGACGGTCGGCATTGGCTCGACGGAATTCGGAGAAACCTTCAGCGAAAGTGTCGCGGCAGCGCTTCCGAGAGCCCAGGGCACTTTAGAAGATGCTGTACTGCGCTTTCTTGCCAACTGACCAAGGCCCCGCGACGCGCGCAAACGCAACGGCGGCTGCGCGTTGGAGCGCAGCCGCCGTTTACGAGAAAGAACGAATACGGGCTAGCCCGCATTTCTCACCAGTGAGTTGCGGGTTGTGGTGAGGTAGATTGAAAAAGTGTTGGAAAGGCCGTCTTTTCATGGCATAACTGCGTTGTTGAGACGTGGTTTTTTGCCGTGCGGAGGCGGCCTTTCTAATGACAGAGTGTAATCAAGAAACGTTCGCGTTTACAGCCCATTTTTCGCGGCGCGTGGAAGCCGGTTTCACCGCCGGCCAGGTGTCGACTGACGGCGGGGCTCTGCTGCTGCGCCAAACCGAGCGCCAGATCAACCTGCTGGGCCGTCTGGCCGGATGCTTCATCGACGGTCGCAACCAGGAGCAGGTCGAGCACACGGTCGAGGAAATGCTCTCGCAGCGCATCTATGGGCTGGCGCTGGGCTATGAAGATCTCAACGACCACGAGCAGTTGCGCGCCGATCCGGTGTTCGGCCTGCTCAGCGGCAAGCGGGAGCTGGACGAGCCGTTGGCCGGCAAGAGCACGCTGAACCGGCTGGAGTTGCCGGGCCGCACGGGGCGCTACCACAAGATCGGCTACTCGGCCGAGGCCATCGACCGGCTGCTGGCGGATCTTTTCCTCGAGTCGCACGCCGCGCCACCGGTCGAGATCGTGCTCGACCTGGACGCCACCGACATCCCGCTCTACGGTCACCAACCGCAGCGCTTCTTCCATGGCTACTACGACAGCTACTGCTATCTGCCCCTGTACATCTTCTCCGGCGACCAGTTGCTGTGTGCGCGGCTCAGGCCCTCGAACCAGGATGCGGCATCCGGTTCAGTCCAAGAAGTGAAGCGCATCGTGGAGCAGCTGCGTGAGCGTTGGCCGGAAGTGAAGATCGTGCTGAGGGCCGACTCCGGCTTCTGCCGCGAAGAGCTGATGGGCTGGTGCGAACACAACCATGTCGACTACGTCTTCGGCCTGGCGCGCAATCAGCGGCTGGCGAAGATCATCGGCGCCCAGATGCACCAGGCCCGGCTTCAGCATCAGAGCACGGGCCAGGCAGCACGCGTCTTCGCCGAGTTCATCTATCGCACCCACAAGAGCTGGTCGCGCTCGCGCCGCGTGGTGGCTAAAGCGGAGTATCTCGACAAGGGCCAGAACCCGCGCTTCGTGGTCACTTCACTGCGTACAAAACAGTGGACCGCACAGCACTTGTACGAGAAGTTCTACTGTGCCCGCGGGGAGATGGAGAACCGCATCAAGGAACAGATGTGCCTGTTCGCCGACCGGCTCTCTACCGATGAGATGAAGGGCAACCAGTTGCGCCTGTACTTCTCCGCGCTGGCCTACACGCTGATCGAAGCCCTGCGCCGTCTGGGCCTGAAAGGCACCGAGTGGGCTCAGGCACAGGTCGACACCATCCGCCTGAAGCTGTTCAAGATCGGCGCTCTGGTGCGCGTCAGCGTGCGCCGCATCGTACTCCAACTCAGTTCCGCCTATCCCTGGAAAGACATCTTCGCGCACGCCTTCAACGCCCTGCGCTGCTGAACCGATCGGCTCCGACAACTCAACTTCCACCTTCGCTGAACCCCTCGGCCGGCGGAGCCGTGCGAAAAATCCCGGTTGCGCCGCGAACAAAGCCACCGCCAGGACACAAATCACCGCCACCGACCGCCGCTGGCGCGGCAACCCATAGCAACAGGCCCGATCTACACCCCAATACGCGCCGAAATCAGTGCTTGTGAGAAATCCGGGCTAGAACGCAGCCAGCGTTTGACGCAGGCTGTAGGAGCTGAGCGTCTTGATATAGTTGCCGCGGTCGTAAGGCGAGGTGTCGGGCACGGAGCGGCGGCTCAAACAGCCGCGCGTCTCGGCAAGCGACGTGTACTCGCGCTTCTCCAGCCAATAGCGCACGTCAGCCAGCACCCGGCCGATGTGCTCGATGCCGTGAATGTGCAGCGCGGAGGCCATCATGGCGACGTTGCCGCCGGCCATGATCGCTTTGAGTACATCCTCAGCGGAGTGCACGCCGCCGGTAATGGCGATGTCGGCCTTGAGATTGCCGTAGAGAACAGCCGCCCAGTGCAGCCGCAGCAGCAGCTCTGAGGGAGTGGAAAAGTGCAGCGTGGGCCGCACTTCCAGCGCCTCGATGTCGAAATCGGGCTGATAGAAGCGGTTGAAGAGGACTACCGCGCGCGCCCCCGCATCCTCAAGCTGCGCGCACAGATGCGGCAAGCCGGTGAACCACTGCGAAAGCTTGACCGCCACGGGAACCTTGACCGTCTTGCAGACACTGCTTACCAGTTCAAGCAATTGCTGCTCGAGCGCGGCTGAGGTCTGGCTGGGGTCGGTGGCCAAGGCATAGGTGTTCAGCTCGATGGCGTGGGCCCCGGCCTGTTCCATCTCATTGGCAAAGCGCACCCAGCCGCCGCTGGTTGCGCCATTCAGGCTGGCAATGACGGGAATACTAACCGCTTCGCGGACGCGACGAAGATGTTCCAAATATCCGTTCTGCGTCACCCGGTAGTCTTTCAGGTCGGGAAGATAATCGAGCGATTCAGCGAATGAATTGGTGCCGCGCGACAAATCTTCGTCGAGCGTCTGTGCCTCCAGCGCCAACTGCTCCTCAAAGAGCGAGGGAAGCACAATAGCTGAAGCCCCCGCATCCTCCATGTGGCGGACATTGTCGATCGACTCCGAGATGGGCGTGGAAGAGACCACAATGGGGCCGTTCAGCTTCATGCCGAGATATTGCATGGATATATCGATCATTCTTCACCTCCGGCAGCCTTGGCTGCCAGTTTCTCTTCAGGCTTGCCTTCATTGATTTCCGGGGGCGCGATGTGCGGCGTGTCAGCGCGGCCCGGCATGGTCGCGCGCCCGGAGTAGACGCGCCACTGCCGCTCGACGTCGTCCTGCGCTTCCTTGAGCAGATCCGCGGCCAGCGAAGGATTGCTGCGCGCCAGCATAGTATAGCGGGCTTCGCGGTAGGCGTAGTCCTTTAGCCGGATCGACGGCGCCTTCGAGTCGAGCTGGAACGGATTCTTGCCTTCCTCGCGCAATGAGGGGTTGTAACGCATCAGCGGCCAATAGCCCGATTGCACGGCCAGCCTCTGCTGCTCCAGCCCGTGCACTAGGTCGTAGCCGTGGGCGATGCAACTGGAATAGGCAATGATGAGCGACGGGCCTTCGTGCGCCTCGGCCTCCTGGAAGGCCTTGATCACATGGGCGTCGTTGCCGCCGAGGGCCACCTGCGCCACGTAAACTGAGCCGTAGCTGATGGCTTCCATGGCCAGATCCTTGCGGCTATTTGGCTTGCCGCTGGCGGCAAACTTGGCTACCGCGCCGCGCGGCGTAGCCTTCGACGCCTGGCCGCCGGTGTTCGAGTAGACCTCGGTGTCGAGCACGAGGACATTCACGTTCCTGCCCGAACCAAGAACGTGATCGAGCCCGCCGAAGCCGATGTCGAAGGCCCAGCCGTCGCCGCCCAAGATCCACACGCTCTTGCGGACCAGCACGTCGGCGATGGCAAGGAGGTTGCGCACATCGGAAGATTCGTTGCCGGCCAGGCGTTCACGGAGCATTTTCACACGCTCCCGCTGCGCGTCGATTTCGGTCTCGGTCTTTTGCGACGCGCCCACGAGGCGGTTGGCAAGCTCGTCGCCGATGGCCGGCGCGAGCCGCGTAACGAGCGTCTCGGCAAAGGATTTTTGCTGGTCGAGCGCCGTTCTCATGCCAAAGCCAAACTCCGCATTGTCCTCAAAGAGCGAATTGGACCAGGTGGGACCGCGGCCTTGCGCATTGCTGGCGTAGGGGGTGGTGGGCAGGTTGGCGCCGTAGATCGACGAGCAGCCTGTGGCGTTGGCGATGTAGAGCCGGTCGCCGAACAACTGCGTGAGCAACTTGATGTATGGAGTCTCGCCGCAGCCCGCGCAGGCGCCCGAGAACTCGAAGAGCGGCTGCAACAGTTGAAGATCTTTGACTTGTGTGTGCGACAGCCTGGCGCGGTCGACTTCGGGTAGGTTCAGGAAGAACTCCCAATTCTCGCGCTCCGGTTCGCGCAGCGGAGCTTGCGGCGCCATGTTGATGGCTTTCTTGCTGGCGTCACTCTTGTTCTTCACTGGGCATGCATCCACGCAAACCGCGCAACCGGTGCAATCTTCAGGAGCCACCTGCAGAGTGTAACGCTCCTGCTCCATCGCGCGCCACTTGGGCTTGGCCCACTTGAAGGTTGCCGGGGACTTGTCGCCCAATTCGGCGCTGTAGACTTTGGCCCGAATCACCGCATGAGGACAAACCATGACACACTTGCCGCACTGTATGCACAGGTCCTGGTCCCATACCGGGACGAATTGCGCGATGTTGCGCTTCTCCCACTGCGCCGTACCCGTGGGAAAGGCGCCGCCGGCGGGGATCGCGCTCACCGGAATCAAGTCGCCTCGTCCCGCGGCGATCTCGCCGAGCACGTCGTGAACGAATTTGGGCGCCTTGCTCGATATCACACCGGTTATATCGAAGTTGGAGGAGGCTGTTGCCGGCAACTCGACTTTTTCAAGATGGGCCAGCGCTGCGTCCACGGCGGCATAGTTCTTCTCGACCACCGCCTCGCCGCGCTTGCCATATGTCTTGTAAATCGCCTTCTTAATCTGCGCGATGGCTTCATCGCGCGGCAGCACGCCACTGATGGCAAAGAAGCAGGTCTGCATGATGGTGTTGATGCGCGTGCCCATGCCGGCTTCGCGCGCCACCTTGTAGCCGTCGATTACATAGAATTCGATCTTCTTGCGCAGCAACTCTTCCTGCGTGGTTTTTGGCAGCTTATCCCACACTTCCGCCGCGGAATGGGGCGTGTTGAGCAGGAAGACCGCGCCCGGCATCGCTGCTTCCAGCACGTTCATCTTCTCCAGGAAGCTGAAGTTGTGGCAGGCCACGAAGCTGGCGCGCGTGATCAGGTAAGTGGAGCGGATGGGGTTGGGGCCGAACCTCAGGTGCGAGGTCGTCATCGAACCGGACTTCTTTGAGTCGTAGACGAAGTAGCCCTGCGCGTAGTTGTCCGTCTGGTCGCCGATGATCTTGATGGAGTTCTTGTTTGCGCCCACGGTGCCGTCTGAGCCCAGGCCGTAGAAGAGCGCGCGCACGGTCTTGGGATCTTCGGTGGAGAAGGCAGGATCGTAGGCGAGGCTGGTGTGGCTTACGTCGTCGTTGATGCCGATGGTGAAGTGGTTTTTGGGGGAGGGCTTGGTCAATTCGTCAAAAACACCCTTGACCATGGCGGGCGTGAACTCTTTCGACGAGAGGCCGTAGCGTCCGCCGATGACAGTGGGCATCGCGAAGGGCAGTTTGGCGGCGTTCTCGGCCAGCACGGTCACGACGTCCTGATAGAGCGGCTCGCCAGCGGCACCGGGCTCCTTGCAGCGGTCGAGAACGGCGATTGACTTGACCGTTTTGGGCAGCGCGGCCAGCAAAGCCTTGCTGTCGAGGGGCCGGTAGAGGCGGACCTTGAGCAGGCCCACCTTTTCGCCCTGGCGCGCCGATGTGTTCAGGGCGTCCACGGCTTCTTCGGCAGCTTCAGCGCCCGAACCCATGAGCATGATGACGCGCTCAGCATCGGGTGCGCCGTAGTAGTCGAAGAGGTGATAGGCGCGGCCGGTCTGCTTGGCAAAACGGTCCATCACTGACTGCACGATTGCAGGGGCCACAGCGTAGTAGGGCGTGCAGGCCTCGCGAGCCTGGAAGAAGAAATCGGGATTCTGCGCCGAGCCGCGGATGAAGGGGCGATCGGGCGTGAGGGCGTTCTTGCGGAAGGCGATGAGGTACTTGTCGTCGACCAGAGCGCGGATGGTTTCGTCGCTGATGGGCAGAATCTTACCCACTTCGTGCGAGGTGCGGAAGCCGTCGAAGAAGTGCATGAAGGGGATGCGGGATTCGAGGGTAGCGATCTGCGCGACGAGCGCCAGGTCGGCGACTTCCTGGACCGAATTGGAGGCCAGCATGGCCCAGCCGGTGGCGCGGCAGGCCATCACGTCGGACTGATCGCCGAAGATCGACAGCGCGTGCGTGGCCAGGGTGCGGGCCGTGACGTGCATCGTCGCCGGGGTCAGCTCACCGGCAATCTTGAACATGTTGGGAATCATCAGCAGCAGGCCCTGCGAGGCTGTAAAGGTGGTGCTGAAGGCCCCGGCCTGCAACGCGCCGTGCAACGCGCCGGCAGCGCCGCCTTCGCTCTGCATTTCTTCCACAATGGGCAGTGCGCCCCAGATGTTTTTCTTGCCCTCCGAGCGCCACTGATCGGCCCACTCGGCCATAGGCGACGAGGGGGTGATGGGGTAGATGGCGATGACTTCGGCAAGCCGGTAAGCTACTGAGGCCGCAGCCTCGTTGCCGTCCATAATCACAGTGGTAACCACAGTGTCTTGTTCACTCATTCGCTTCGCTCCACAATACGGCTGTTGAGGATATCGGCCGCTAACGTGAGTCTCATCTTTGAGGCAGTGAGCCGCTGTGATGCGGGGCACAGGGAGGGCGAATTTCCCATTTAGTGGAACTTTATTTGTAGAGTGGAAAGAAATGTGGGTGGGGTAGCGGGGGCTCGCGACCGTTGCCTGGCCCCTGAGGGCCAGGCTAAGTGGCCGGGCGGGCACTTATTGAAATGCAGCGAGAACTGCACGGCAAGGCCTTGAGGAATTCTGCATTTTCTGCGGCCGGTGGATTTGCCGGGCTGCAAAAAGCGTTCAACAACCGCGGCGCCGAACAGGAGTTCAACCCAGCTCTCCGCATGGCATGCTTTCCTCGGCCGGTTGCCGCCACAGGGCGTTGAAGCTCCGATTTGATCAGCCTGCGAAATATCGGTGTGAAATCCTTGATCCACGCGCCCCGCGGTGCGTACACTGGTTTACGTTCATCCTTCGTGTGACACTTGGGAATCGCTCTCGGAAGTTCTCGACTTCGCGTCCATCAACCATCGGTATCGTGCGACAGCGCCAGGATGAATGTGTGGTGACGTAATTCAGCTTAACGGGTGTTTTGACTGCGTGATCTCGTCACCCCTGCGGTCGTGGTACCAGGCAAGAGGGAGGGAAATCAATGAAAGTCCAAGCTGCCGTCGTCAATGAAGCTAACAAGCCATACGTACTGGAAGAATTGAACCTTGCCGACCTGCAGGATGATGAGATTCGGGTCAAGATCGTGGCCACGGGCGTCTGTCATTCGGATGACGCCCTTCGGCTGGGACACTGGCCCTACCCGCTGCCTGCCGTTTTCGGTCATGAAGGCTCTGGCATCGTCGAGGAAACGGGCAAAAGCGTCAAGAATGTCAAAGTGGGCGATCATGTCGTTTTAGCCTATGCGTATTGCAGCCATTGCCCTGGTTGTCTCGAAGGCGCGCCTCAATCCTGCGACAGCTGGCTGGCCTTGAATTGGGGTTCCGTTCGAGCGGATGGATCCCGCTATTTAACGCGAAATGACGGCACGGCGATCAATAATTTCTATCACCAATCGTCGTTTGCCACCCACGTGAACGTTAAGGAACAAAACGTCGTTGTTGTATCGAAGGACGAGGATCTGAGGATTCTCGGACCACTTAGCTGCGGCCAGATGACCGGTTTCGCTACGGTTGTAAAAGCACTCGCGGTCAAGCCTGGGACCAGCATTGCCGTATTTGGCGCCGGAGCAGTTGGCCTGGCAGCACTCATGGCGGCAAAGATCGCCGGCGCCACCACGATCGTTGCCGTGGACATTCTCGATTCACGGCTTGAACTGGCCAAGGAGTTGGGCGCCACTCATGCGGTCAACACCAAGAGTGAGGACCCACTTGAAACAATTCGTAAAATCAGCGGCGGCAAAGGCGTAAATTATTCGATCGATACAACGGGTGTTTCTGCCGTAATGAAGACATCGATCGATGTTCTGGCGGTTCGCGGCGTGGCTGCGCCGATTGCCATTACGAACAAAGAGCTGACGATCAGCACAACCGGCGACCTGGCCTCGGTAAGCAGGAGCATAATCGGCGTCTTGATGGGCGCCACCGTACCGCAGATCAGCATTCCGGAACTCATCGCCTATTACAAAGCGGGCAAGTTCCCTTATGACAGGCTGATAAAGACCTATGACTTCGCCGATATCAACCAAGCCTCCGCGGATTCACTGAGCGGCAGGACGATCAAACCGGTTTTGATTGTCGATAAGAGCTACTGCCCCTAACCAAACTAAGCGGACACTGCCGACATCCGTTCCTGACCGTCGGCGGAACAGTTAGCCGCGTTGATGCGGGGCACATGGAGGGGCGAAATCCCGCGTTGTGGAACGATATTTATAGGGTGGAACGGAATGTGGGTGGGGCAGCGGGTAATGCCCTTCCATGCCAAAAGCCTAGGTGACCCCTCGGAAATCGGCCATCAGATCTTGTCAGCAGCTTCGATGTCAGTACGCGCACCCGTCAATTCTGGAACTTTGGACTTGCGCCTTTGCCCCCTCTGCCGCCCTGAGAACCCGCTCGTAGAGGGATTGGACAGGTAGAATGGAGCCTAGGCTGACCCCGGCACGACCCCTGAGCTCGCAGGAGAAACTGAGAGAAAATACCGACAGGAGCTATGACCTGCTCAGAGATCTTCGACAAAGAAACCACCCTCCGCGGAGGCCGCTTCAAGCGGGAGAATGCCCCGGAGGAGGTTAGGAGGTCTTACGAGGCCATTGAAGAGCGAGCGCAAGATCTCGTCAAGGCGGCGCGCGAAGTTGTACCAAACCATCCGGAAGTTCATGTCGATTTCGTCCTTAACGGGAAGATCAATGCCGTGGCGTTCAGGTCACACGGCTACTATTTCATCGGTATCTACACTGGCACCCTTTTCATGCTTCGCAGCGTAATTGGCCGGATGCTCTCGGATGCCCGTCTATTCCTTTACGCCGGCGACGCAAAGTCCGAAAAGGACGACTTGGGACCGCTGCCTTCCTACGTTCCAGACGCTGAGGTGATGTACAAGAAAGTGGCCCTCTCTACGCCCAGAGACCGCCGGAGGCGTGATTATGTTGCGTTCCTCCAAGACCAGGCGATTATGTTCCTGGTTGGCCACGAACTGACTCACATTCTGCATGGTCACATAGATTACCTGAGGGCAAAACGAGGGCAGAGATTCACGGATGAACTGGAGTGGCTGGATTACGGAAATGAGGAGGAGCGCTTAGAGAGGCACTGCATGGAAGTCGACGCTGATCGGCGCTCAGTTTTCTCGCGCATTGACTCATTGAGACTTGCTCTGAATAGCGGGAGCGAGCAGACCGCTCCGTGGCGGCCACACCAAGAAGATCCGGGCCTGATGATATTTGATTGGGCAATTTCACTCAACATACTGTTCAGACTATTTGGGGACCTGCGATTTAGTCAGATTGAACCTGCTAGGTCGGCCTACCCCCCGCTGCCTCTGCGGCGTGCGATTTGCGAAGGGTCAACTGTCGAAGCCGTTGAGCGCGCTTGGGATCCTCAGCTCACGGCTTCGGCCAAGAAAGCGCTTGGCTTGGCGCGATTCGAGACTGAGGTATCCTTCGCAAATACGCTCGGAGAACGGTTCGACGCCGACTTAATCCGCCAGAGGATCCCAAAGGCAGACCGCGAACATGGAGACGCGATTTTCAAGTACCTTAGCGGGATCTTGACTAGAGCGTGTTTCATAAATGGGTTCGGCCTCAAGCTAAGTACTTACGCGTGAGGCTGGTTGGCTGATGAGCTTCTGTCATGAAGAAGCGGCAGAAGCTTGTGACGGATGAGCAGTGGGAGTTGATCGAGCCGTTGTTGCCCCAACCACGGCGCAGGAAGGACAACCGGGGACGGCCCTGGGCGTCGAACCGGGCTTGTTTTGAGGGGATTCTGTGGATTCTGCAGACCGGAGCAGCGTGGCGATTCCTTCCCGACGAGTTCCCGTCGCCCGCTACCTGCTGGCGGCGGCTGAAGCAGTGGCAGGACGAAGGTGTATGGCTGGATGCGTGGCGTGTTCTGTTGGGTGCGCTGGACGAGGAAGGTCTACTGAAATGGGACGAGACCTTCCTGGATGGCAGCTTTGCCCCGGCCAAAAAGGGGGCCTCGCAGTCGGTAAAACCAAGCGCGGCAAGGGAACGAAGTGGATGGTACTGGTCGACGGTCAAGGTCTTCCGCTGGGAGTTCGGCTGGAAAGTGCCTCTCCGGCAGAAGTTACGCTTGCGGAAGCCACGCTCGCAAGAGGTCCGCGTCCCCCGCCCGCAAGGGCGCCCGCGGCAAAAGCCGAAGCGCATGATCGCCGACCGCGGCTACGACTCCGATCCGTTGCGTGAGCGATTGAAGAAGCGCGGCATCGAACTGATCGCGCCCTACCGGAAGAACAACAAGCAGCGGCGATACGAAGATGGACGCAAAATGCGACGCTACAAACGCCGCTGGATCGTGGAGCGAACCAATGCCTGGCTCGGTCAGTTCCGCCGATTGCTGGTTCGTCATGAGCATCTGCTCTCCACCTACTACGCCTTCTTCTACATCGCCTGCTTCTGGATCACGCTGAGGCGGTGTTTATGAAACACGCTCTAGTAAGTTGGAGCCGTTCTCCTACGAACAACTACCGAGGCCCCTTCCGGGTCCCGCCCCTGAAAGTTCATGAGTTCGCCCTGAGAGGTCAGCCAGCCCTAAGCATAATGAAATCGGGGCGAGCCATCAGGCTCCGCCTCGACGGGGTTGCCCAAAGGCCCGCTTCAGCGGGCGCAAGGACACAAGCTCTATGCGCAAGCCTGGGGAGCGCTGCGAAAGTCTTCGCCGCCGGGGCGCCAGGCCACCCTCTCGGTGCGAGCGAAGGACCAATCAAAGGATCAGACGGCGGCCCCTTCATGGGACAGGATCGGCGGGCCCGTGTGCCTGCACCCGCAATCGGTGCCCCTTCAGGCCAGCAACTCCGACACCTTCGGCATCCAGTCGGAGATCACGATGTGTTGCGGGCATAGTTCTTCACAGGTGCCGCATCCCATGCAGGCGCCCGCGCGCTCGCCTTCTTTGAGCATGAAACCGTAGCGGAAGCGGGCCGAGTCTACGTCGTCGTACGCGTTGGCATAGTTGAAGAGGTCGAAGTTAGCCGGAATGTTGACGTCGTTGGGGCACGGCATGCAGTAGCCGCATTTTGTGCACTGAATCGCGATGCGCGCCTCGTATTGCTCGCGGACCCGCGCAACGAGCGCCTGATCGGCCGGGCCGAGCTTGCCCACGCGCGCCGAATCGGCAAAGCCGAGGTTCTCGACGACCTGGCTCATGGCGCTCATGCCGCTCAGCACCACTGTAACCTCCGGCTGATCCCACAGCCATTCAAAGGCCAGTTGCGCCGGGCTTCGATGGGACGGGTCGCCGGCAATCGTCTCGGCGATAGCCGGCGGCGGAGCGGCCAGCCGCCCGCCCATCAGCGGCTCCATGATCACCACCGCGAGGCCTTTGTCCGCGGCCAGCTTGAGCCCGCGCGTGCCTGCCTGATTCTCAATGAACATGTAGTTGTATTGGATCTGGCAGAAGCTCCACAGATCGCTGCCGTTGACGATCTCTTCAAAGCAATCGTAGTCGTCGTGAAACGAGAAGCCCAGATGCCGGATGCGCCCATCGGCCAGCGCTCGCTCCGCCAGGCTAAGCAGGCCGTGCTTCAACACGACGTTCGTCCAAGTGGCCTTGTTCAGCCCATGCATCAGGTAGAAGTCGATGTGGTCCGTTTGTAGCTTGGTCAACTGCTCGTTGAGAATGCGGTCGAAATCCTGCGGGCCCTGCATGATCATGACAGGCAGCTTGGTGGCTAGCCGCACCTTTTCGCGGTATCCGTCCCTGAGCGCCTTGCCCACCACCAGTTCGCTCTGGCCGTTGTGATAGAAATAGGCGGTATCGACGTAATTCACGCCATGGTCGATAGCATGGCGCAACATGCGAATGGTTTCTGCTTCATTGATATCGGAACCGTGCGGGTTTCCGTCTACGGTAGGGAGCCGCATGCAGCCAAAGCCAAGAGCCGAAGCCTTCCAATCGAGCTTTCCAAACGAGCGATATTGCATGACGAGTCCCTCCAGTTGTAGTTGATTCGGAAGGAGAATTTTACACCATATCGTCTGGCGCGCGCCAGTTCATTCGCTTAACAGCCCCGCCACCAGCGCTTGCCACTCGGATTCGAGCGTGGAGCGATGGAATTTGCGTCCGGCGCGGCTGTACCAGTAATCGGCGTTCGAGGAGACGCCTTCTTTACGGTGCAGATAGGCGTGAACGGCCATGGCGTCGCGGGTTTCAAGATCGTCGACCATGCCGTGGGCGCGGGCCCAGTCGCCTTTCGCGTCCCACCAGAGCGCGGCGAGCGGGGCGGCCAGGTTGCCCGGCGGTTCGGCGAGGGTGAGCGAGGCGCGAAAGCCGGCGAGCGTCATGGTTCGCTTGTACCACCCGGTTTGGCATTTCGCAACGGATGCTTCTGCCCATCAAGTGTGATTTGGATCACTTTCAGGAAAAATCCAGGCTGCTACAACTAAATCATCGTTCCGATGAGTTGAGCAGAGGGTCCGCCAGGGGGCTTGGGAGGGGCTGGGGGGTCCCGGCCAGTCATTCCCTCCTGGAGGCCGAATCATGGGAATTGCCCGAACAAAAAATCCATGAAAAATCAGTTTGCAGGCCGGTCGCCATTTGGCCGTATACTGAAATCCGACCAAACCGGTCGTATTTTTGTGTTGCGTCGGCGCGGCGGGCGGCATATGGGAGTGCGGCAGGTGAGCGCACTGAGCGAGTTGACCGTTGGCGAGAGCGGGGTTCTGGTTTCTCTCGACTTGCCTGAATCTGTCCAGAATCATCTGATGCATATGGGTTTTGTTCCCGACGCGCTGGTGACGGCATTACGCCGCGCGCCGGCCGGCGACCCCACGGTTTAGCTGGTGGACGGGATGGAGATTGCGTTGCGCCGTGAGACCGCATCGGCCATCCGGGTGCGGCAACCGGGGCTGTTCCAGCCGAGGTTCGCTGGACGAACCTCCGAGCTGGTCGAGGCCGCGCAATGAATGCCTGCTGCGCGACGCCTGACTTTCGAGCCGCCAGTCGGCTCCGCCGCGCGAGGGAGCGCTCAGGACCGTTGTTTTAATCGGACCGCCCAACTCAGGCAAATCCACTCTGTTCAATCGGCTGACAGGGCTGCGGCAGAAGGTTGCGAATTATCCCGGCGTGACCGTGGAGCAGCGGATGGGATTGATGGCCGGGGTGGGGCGCGAAGACCTGACGCTGATCGATCTGCCGGGAATCTACTCGCTGACTCCGTACTCCGAAGATGCGCGCGTGGCCGTGAATGTGCTGCGCGGGCGCATGCCGGGCACGCCCAAGCCGGACGCGGTTCTTCTGGTTCTGGATTCGCTGCACCTGACGCGGCAACTGATGCTGGCCGCGCCGGTGCTGGCGGTGGGCTGCCCACGCTGGTGCTCTTGAACATGAGCGACCTGATGGAGTCGCGCGGCGGGCAGATCGACACGCTGAAGCTGGCGCGCGAGCTGGGCGCGCCGGTGGCGCAGATCAGCGCCGTGCGTGGAACCGGCATGGATGCGGTGCCGCTGTTTCTGAATCAGCAGAACGGGCGCGGCGAGAAGGCCAAGCCGCTGGCGTTGCCGGTGGTGGGCAACGCGGCGAGCACGCATAGCTGGGCGGCGCAGGTGAGCCGGCGCACCGGCTACCAAGCCCCGCTGTCGGCGGAGAACACGCGCAAGATCGACAATCTGCTGCTGCATCGCATCTGGGGACCGCTGCTGTTTCTGCTGGTGGTGATCGGCGTCTTCGAGGTGGTGTTCTCGGTGGGCCAGCCGCTCTCCGACGGTTTTGGCGACATTCTGGCGCGCATGGGCGAGCTGGTGCGGCCGCTGCTGCCTGTGGGATGGCTGCAATCGCTGCTGCTGGACGGCGTGTGGAAGGGCATCTGCTCGGTGCTGGTGTTTCTGCCGCAGATTCTGCTGCTGTTTCTTTTCATCGGAATTCTTGAGGACTCCGGCTACCTGGCCCGCGCGGCGCTCATCGCCGACCGCGTGATGCGGACGATTGGCCTCAATGGCAAGGCCTTCATTCCGCTGCTCTCTGCTTATGCATGCGCTGTTCCGGCCATCATGGCCACGCGCACCATTGAGAACAAGCGCGACCGGCTGGCGACGATTCTGGTGACGCCGTTCATGACCTGCTCGGCGCGGCTGCCGGTTTACCTGCTGCTGATCGCGGCCTTCGTGCCCAACATCTATTACCTGCACGGATTTCTCGGCCTGCAGACACTGGTGATGCTGGGACTCTACGTGGCCGGATTTGTGGCCGCATTCACTACCGCGCGGCTGCTGAAGAGCTCGGTTCTCAAGTCCAGCGATACGCCGTTCATTCTGGAGCTGCCGCAGTACCGCATGCCTACGCTGTACTCGCTGGCGCTGCGCCTCGTGGATCGCGCACGCATCTTCTTGAGGAATGCGGGAACGATCATTGTGGGCGTGACGCTGGCGCTGTGGGTGATGGCGCATCTGCCCGTTATGCATACGGCCAGCGGCGCGTGGACCGCGCCGCAGCTGGCCGAGAGCGTGATCGGCAGGCTGGGACACTTCATTGAGCCGGCGATTGCTCCGCTGGGATTCAACTGGAAGATCGGCATCGGCCTGGTTTCGAGCGTGCTGGCGCGCGAAGTGATGGTGAGCACCATGGGCACGCTCTACGGCGCGGACCCGAGTACGCATGCGCTCAACCTGCAGACCGCTCTGCACCACGACATGACGCTGGGCGGCGCGCTGGCGCTGATGATTTTCTTCGCCTTCGCCATGCAGTGCACGTCGACGATCGCTGTGGTGCGGCGCGAGACCAATAGCTGGCTTTGGCCCGCGGTGCAGTTCCTCTACATGCTGGCGCTGGCCTACGGCGCGGCGTTCGCGGTGAATCACATTGTGATGGCGTTCGGCGGATAACGCTACGCATTTGGATTCGTGCTATCCCGCACTACGGCAAAACCAGAGAAGGTGTTCCCTATTCAGCTTTTTTTGAAGGTCGCCGCTCCTTGCCCTGCTCCCCTACGATGCTCTCCAAAGAATGCGGTCTCCCGCATTTTCGGGACGGACCTTGTCCATATGTCGAAGGACCGAGAGCTCACGTTCCACTTCTTTAATCGTGTGCTTGTCGTTGAGACGCAAAAGAACGACGGATGGCTCCAGGCTCCCCGCACCTCTCAGAATGTCCAGTATCTCGGATTGAATTGAGGTCAATGGAGGGGGTTCCGCTGTGTTCCGCTCAAGCGACTTTGAATTGTAAAGGGCCCATGGATCACAGATTTTCACGGGTGAAAGAGCATCGATGTAGCAGTCTTCGCAAAGTATCTGGTCCCGAAGCTGTTTTTCTTCCCCTTTATCAATCGACGCGCCACACTTGTTACATTGCATAAGGCTATTCTCCGTGAATCTTTCCGGTTATCGGTTGTTTGGCAGCTCAGTCGCGAAGGTTCTTCCGCTACGCGACAACTGTATCTTAGCGGCAAAAACACCCGCGAAGGGCCAAATAACAGAGAATCGGCAGCACCCGCTCGTCTTTCAGTGCTTCACCCAGCCATGCATTCCGGCTTCGAAGCTGCGGCGGTCGAACCGTGGCAGCTCGCGCGCGACTTTGTCGGGAACGAGCGCGTAGTGCCGCGCTGCGATGAGAGCTTCAGGGACGCACCATACGTCTTCTTCCGAGGTCATCCAGTGCTGGTGATCGAGTCGCGCCAGGTTCACTGGCTGCGAGTAGGCGCGCAGAGTGCGCTGGCCGCGCAGGTTGTAGTAGTGATCGAAGTAGCTGAGCGCCAGTTCACGCAGCGTGCGGTAGACGGGCGCGCGGAAGCGAAGCCCGGCGAAGTTGGATTTGGCAATACCGCCCCACAGGCCGCGTTCGCGGTAGATGGCGATCACGTGGTCGTCGTCGTGGACGGCCTCAAGATCCATGAGCAGCGGCGGATGGCCCTGGACGCGCAGGGCGGCAGCAGCCACGAGCGCCCCCTCAAGGCAATGGCCTTTGCGCTCCCGCAGCACGCGCGCAGGAGACCAGGCGGTGTTCGCGTACTGGTACTTGATCGCGTCAACGAACTGCTGGATACGCGCCGGCGTCTTGAGCGCGCGCAGGATGCGCAGGTTTTCCGGCGACAGGCCGAAGCTCTCGCGTGTGTGCCGCAGCTTTTCGGTTTTCTTGAATCCCGTGCCCTTCGAAAACAACGCTATAACTCCCTGAAGAAGTTGCGGCGATTATACAGAAGCGAGTTGCAATCGAGGCTTCACGCCTAAACGAGGCGCAGTGGCTGCTTCTGCTGGCGGGGGCATTCGGGAGGGGCGTCGTACAAGCTGCCGAAGGCACCCAGCGAATCGCGGTAGCAGTAGCCGCGGCCAAGATGACAATCGTCGAATTCAGGGCAGGAGGAGCAGACGGTGCCCTCGAATTTGCTTCGATCCGGATGGATGAAGGCATCGAGCGCGGCGCCGTTCCAGATTTCCAGCAAACTCTCGCGGAGAAGGTTGCCCACGACATTTTCGCGGGCATGGGGAATCTGTTCGCAGAGGGTCACATCGCCGTTGGGCTGGATGAAAAGCGCGGACCGGCCGCCGGTGCAGATGGCGCGCTGCTGCCACGCGGCCGTAAATTGTTCGCCGGTCTTCGATTCGCCTGTTTCATCCTGAAAGATAATTTCGAGATCGCTATTTTGCGCGGCCAGCAATTGCAGCGACTCGCTCAGGTGAAGTTTCTGCTCTCTGGTCAGGAACAGATCGTCGGAGTGGCGATAGAGGCTGCGGCCGTACTGGACGAACTGGAAGCGGCGCACGCCCAGCGCCCGAAAGAGCGTGACGATGGCTCTCGGCTCGTCGCAATTGTAGGGATTGAGGACGCACTTGATGCGCGGGCTGATGCCGACGGCGATGAGGTTGGCGGTTGAGGAGCGGGCGCGGTCAAGATAGTTGGGCACGCCGGTGAGCCAGGAGGCGAGCTGGTTGTTGGCGCTGTCGACTGAGACCTGCATGCCACGGTCAGGCGCGCCCTGGGCGTTGCGGCCGATTCCCAGCTCTGCCAGGCGGAGCGCCCGGGCCGGCGAGATATGACTCTTGGTAGAGACCGAGAAGGTGAAATCGCGCACGACCATGGCGCGCAGAAGGTCGAAGACATCGGCGCGCATGAATGGGTCGGCGCCGGCGAGATCGACGATGCGAATTGAATGGTCGGCCAACTGCTCGAAGATGCCGATCCACTCGGCGCTGGTCAACTCCCAGCACGCGTTCCTCTCGGCGTAGCAATAGCGGCAATGCGCACAGCAGCGGTTGGTAAGAGCCACCAGCACGGAGACGGGAACACTGGTTCGCTCCGCGGGCCAGCGATAGTTGGTGAAGTCAGGCAGGGGGATTTTGGAAGGATCGCGGAACGATTCGCTGGGCGTGCCAGTGAGGCCAATGATTTCGCCGGGCGTGGTCAAATTGCGGATCAATTTGTGGAGATCGCGGAGGCTTTCGGCTTTATGCGCGGGTTTCGCGAGGCGGAGCCAGATGGCTTGAATCTCCCTCAAGGATCTCTCCCCGGAGAAGAAGGGCAGAATCATGGCCTGCACCGGGGAGAGAACGCGGTACTTTAGTTCCATGCAGGTGCATTTGTAGAGGAGCAGATTGTCGCGGTCGTCGCGCAGAAGCCAGGGAGCCAGTATGCGCGGACGCGAGTCAAGCGCAAACGGCGACGCACCTCGACTTGCGTTAGGGTTCATGCTCTGCCTGCCCCCAGCCCTGCGCGCGAACGGCGCGGCAACCAACTACAAAGCCGGCTTTATTTCGGGCCCGCCTTATTTATTGCCGGGCTTGCAAGCGGCTTGGCAACCCGCGGAACACCCGTCCTGGCAGCCGGGATTGCACGAGGCCTTATCGCACAGGGCGGCGGCCGCGTGGTCATGGGTGGTGATCGGAGTCTTGCCGACGCGGTTCTCCATCTCCCGCACCAAGGGGTCGTGGTTGAGCCGCGCGTAGGCAGCGGTCCTTGCGGCAAGGGCTCCGACAAAGGCCCCGGCAGAAACCAGGGCAGTCTTCAAGAACTTTCTCCGGCCATCGATTGTGTCTGGCATCGTGCTCTCCCCGTCTTTCCCTACCGGCGCAGGGCTCCAAGCCGATCGCGCCGGAGTGTGGAACCACCAATAGTTACCGCGCAACACGGGTGTCCGTGATGGGTGTCACGGAGGGGTGGTCAGAGGGGCGGGAACGGAGATCTCCCAATGCCTCTAAATGCGGTGCCAAGGCGCCTTAAGATTCGAATAACCAGTCGAGACACATGCGACATTGTCGGAGGCTACCGGCTGCCGGCGATTATCTGGGCGGCGTGCTGGAGGCTGGTTTCGGTGACCTTAGCGCCGCTCAACATGCGGGCGACCTCAAGGGCGCTTGCGGCGCCGCTCGACGTACTCGCGCAGGGCGAGATTCATGCGGGTCTGATAGCCCTGTCCCTGGCGCTGGAACCAGTCAACAATGTCGGCATCCACGCGCAGCGACAAGGGACGCTTGACGGGCCGGTAGAACGGTCCGCGCACCGCATGGCTCCAATCGGCGATGGGGGGTATTTCTGCGGTGTCGATCTCACTCTCCGGCATGGCGGCCAAAGCTTTCAGCTCGGCACGCAGCTTCGGCGTCAACGGCTTAGGATTGCCTCTTTTCATACTCCCGCCTCTCGAACACGTTCGATCCTCTGTATATACAATGTTGTATATGCGCCGGTGCAGCCTGTCAAAAGGCGCTAACTGCGGGCGTTACCGGCTGGCGGCTCGAAATTTTCGATCCGGGTTACAATCGAGAATGTGGAAATTACGTTCGATCCACAGAAGCACGAGCGCAATCTCCGCGAGCGCAACCTGGGCTTTGACGAGGCTGCCCAATTCGATTTCCTTTCAGCTTCGTACTTTGGCGAGGTCCGCGGAGGAGAGAGCCGAATCGTCGGGATCGGGTATTTGGGGAAGCGGCTTCATGTGCTTTGCTTCATTCCGACAGACAGTGGTATCCGGGTGATCAGTTTCAGAAAGGCCAATGACAGGGAGGCGCGAAAGTATGGCAAGCCAAAAACCATTGACGAATGACGAGGGTGAGGTTCGCGAGCTGACCCATGAGGATTTCTCTCGCGCTGTTCCCTTCTCCGCGCTGCCAGACAAGCTAAAGAAGTTGCTGCGCTCGCCCGAGCGCACGGTTGTGCCCGACGCGGAGCCGAAAAAGAGGAAGCGGACGGCGGCGTAGAGGTCCGTGCGCGCTGCTGACGCACGTTCTATAGCTCGATACTGCGCATGATGGAGATTGCTTCTTCAATAGCCGTTTCTGGCTCCATTCCGGCGGGGATTTCAAACAGTGATTCCTGGGCAGGATGTAATAGAAAGTCCTTCGACCCAATGTCAAATGAGGATTCGGATTTTCGGACAGCGACAAAATAGCTTGATGGTTCCGTGTCGCTTTGACGATTGATAAGAACTGCTGCTTCTCCAGGCCTGAGTTTCATAGTTTAAGCCTCGCTGGCTAATCCTAGGCTCACACTTAGTAACCGCGCCAAAATATTCGTCACTCAGGACATGTTCATCTAAGAGCAGGAAAGAAACCGGTTATAACCCAGCCAATTCCGCGCACAGCTCCCCATATAGCGGCAAAACCTATCGCGGGATAAGCGACCCACAAAAGGTAAAGCCATATGCTCGGAGATGGTTCTGAGTGAACAAGTCCACCATCCTGCATTTCAAAGTAATCTACGGTCAGATCTGGTTTATAAAAGATCGCCTTTATTCCGTTGGCCGGTACGGACTTCGTGGCGGGTTGTGTGCTATCCCAGCCCTTAAAATCGGGAGGCAGAGTTGCCGGTGGCGTCCCTACCATGGATTCCTTTGGGTGAAGCAATTCACTGCTGATCGACCCATCGGGTATCGCGCCGTGTTCCTTCGCCGATCGCAGCACTGATTGGTCCTGCTTTACCACATCCGAAGCCGCCAATTTCTCAAAGACCTTGTGTTGATACCGCTCCGACGGCACAAATTTCAGAACCTTGTACGCGTGTGTTCCCCCGGCGATTGCGCCAAGTGCACCCAAGAATACAGCCAGACGTCGCATTCCCTGACCAAAGTTCATATATTGCCTCTTGCTGGGCGATTTCTAATTCCTTCCTGAACTGTTAGTCCGGCCGCTTTTTCCCCGAGGTGGTTTGACAAGACGCGGTGTCCTCTCCCTGCCTGCCCCCGGCGATCTTGGGGACTTCACGAGTTTCTTGTTACCGCTTTTGTCGGGCTTTGGATCCACTGAGAATTCTTCGTCGTTCAGCATTTGTCTCTCCCATACACTACTGTCCGGTTAACTCACGCGTTTGGTTTTGCAAGCTGCTGATGTGCGCGCAGTTGCAGGCATTTTAGAGTGGTGTCGATTTGAAATTGCCGCGATGCTGATTCCAGAGATTTGCTCTGGAGGCAGCCATGAACGCTGGCAAGCTGCTGTTTTCGCAGTTGATGGACTTCGTGCCCTGGACGTCGTTGGCACGCAGTGTGGCCCGGTACGGCGGCGATCGCCGCGTCCGTGTGTTGACTTGCACCGAGCAGTATCGCGCCATGGCGTTTGCGCAACTGACCTATCGCGAGAGCCTGCGCGACATCGAAGCCTGCCTCAACGCGCAACCCAACAAGCTTTATGCCATGGGCTTTCGCGCACCGCTGCGCCGCTCCACGCTGGCCGACGCCAACCGGATCCGCGACTGGCGCATCTACGCCGATCTGGCGCAACGGCTGATGGCGCAGGCGCGCAGGCTCTATGCCAGCCCACTGCTGTCCAAAACACATTTTGAGTTGAAGCTGGTTGCCCTCCGGTATCGGCGGTTCCAGAATGACTTTGTCGAGAAGTCGCTGAAAACCGCCACGGAGGGCGCCTGCCATGGTACAAGTCGCGAGTCTGTTCAATCAACTTCTGCAGCATTTTCCTCGTCTGGAATTCGCTGGTCTGGTCAGGACGCATCAGGCCGAGCGCGCGGCTAAGGGTTTCGACTGCTGGACCCAGTTCGTGGCCATGCTGTTCTGCCAGTTGGGTCATGCCGACTCTCTGCGTGAGATCTGCAACGGGCTGGCCTGCTGCCTGGGCAAGCTGGTCCATCTCGGCATCGCCCGAGCTCCCAACAAGTCCACCTTGTCGTACGCCAACCAGCATCGCCCGGCGGCGCTCTACGAAGATTTGTTCTATACCGCGCTGGCGCGCTTCCGCGAGCAGCAGGGGCTGGGCCCGCGCAAACGCAAATTCCGCTTCCGCAACAAGCTGCTGTCGCTGGACTCGACCATCGTCTCTCTCTGTCTGAGCATGTTCCCTTGGGCTCTGTGCCGCCGTAACAAGGGCGGAGCCAAAGCGCACGTGCTGCTGGACCACGACGATTATCTGCCGCGCTACGTTTTGATCACGCCGGCGCGGGTTCCGGATATACGCGTGGCGCACGCGCTGGCCCTGCCCAAGGGTTCCATCGTCACCATGGATCGCGGCTATGTCAACTTCCGCCTTTTTGCCCGATGGACCGAGGCCGGCGTCTTCTTCGTTACCCGGCCGCTCCAGCACATGGTCTTCGAGGTCGTCGAATCTCGCCCCGTGCGCGAAAACAGCAGCCTTCGCTCCGACCAGACCATCCGCTTTACCAGTGAGTGGGCGCAGCGGCACGGCTTCAAACTGTTGCTGCGCCGCATCGTCGTCTGGAACGAAGAACGTCAACAGGAGATCGTGCTCCTGAGCAATCACTTCGGCTTCGCCGCCTCCACCCTGGCTGACATCTACAAGCAGCGTTGGCAGATCGAGCTGTTCTTCAAGGCGCTCAAGCAAAACCTCAAAATCAAGAGCTTCGTCGGCACCACCGAGAACGCGCTGCACATCCAGATTTGGACAGCCCTGATCGCCATGCTGCTGCTCAAGTGGCTCCATCACCTCTCCCGGGCCAACTGGTCGTTGTCCAATCTGGCCACCATGCTGCGCCTGAACCTCTTCACCTACCGCGATTTGCTGGACTGGCTGCACAACCCTTTCGGAACCCCGCCCATCCTCCCCATGCCTGAACAACTCAAACTCGCCTGGAAATGATTTGGACAGACGATTGAAAAGAAAAAAGCAGACCTCATCTCCAATCCATGCTCAACCCTGTCCCAAAGCCTTTATTCGCAACCGCACCACACCACAGAACCTGCTATTTTGGACAGCAGTGATGCCAGCCAAAGCCTCGGCATCGATCTCGACGCTGCCGCCTACGCGCTGGACTCGACCACCATCGACCTGTGCCTGAGCCTGTTTCCCTGGGCGCATTTCCGTTCCACCAAGTCGGCCATCAAGGTGCACACACTGCTCGATCTGCGCGGCTCCATCCCCGCGTTCATCCGCGTCACCAGCGGCGATCGACACGACGTCAACATGCTCGATGAGATCCTGATCGAGCCCGGAGCCTATTACGTAATGGACCGCGGCTATATGGATTTCTTTCGCCTCCATCGCATCCACCTTGGCGGAGCGTTCTTCGTCACCCGCGCCCGCAGCGATCAGCGCCTGCGCCGCGTCTATTCCCGTCCCACCGACAAGCCCAGCGGCATCATGGTCGATCAACTCGTCAGCTTGGAGGTGTTGCGAACCCATCGCGATTATCCTTCCCTCCTGCGCCGCATCCGCTTCCGCGATCCGGAAACCGGCCAGCGACTGGTCTTCCTTACCAATCAGTTCACCTTGCCTGCCCAGACCATCTGTGCCCTCTACAAAAGCCGTTGGCGGGTCGAGTTGTTTTTCAAATGGATCAAGCAGCACTTGCGCATCAAGGCTTTCTATGGCACCACCGAAAACGCGGTCAAGACGCAAATTTGCATCGCCGTCTCGGTCTACCTGCTGGTTGCCATCATCAAGAAACGCCTCCAACTGCCCGGCTCCCTCTACACTCTTCTCCAGGTGCTCTCGGTCACCTTGTTTGAGAAAATGCCCATTTCACAGGCCCTTCAGCAAGCCGATAACACATTCGCAACCATCCCCGATCCCAACCAACTGACCCTATTCGACTTTTAACCGGACAGTAGTGTCTCCCATACTCTAATTGGAGCACTAACCCAGTGGCCTTGCCACAAGAAAGTACTCTTCACCCGACTACCGGCTGCCGGCGATCATCTGCGTGGCGTGCTGGAGGCTGGTTTCGGTGACCTTTGCGCCGGATAACATGCGGGCGACTTCGTGGGTGCGGGCGCGGTCGTCAAGGACGCGGATGCGCGTTTGCGTGCGGCCGTCCTGCTCGCGCTTTTCGACGGCAAGGTGCTGATCGGCAAAGGCGGCGATCTGCGGCAGGTGGGTGACGCATAGGACCTGCTGCACGCGGCCGAGGGATTTGAGCTTTTGGCCGACGGCCTCGGCGGCGCGGCCCCCGATGCCGATGTCGATTTCGTCGAACACTAGGGTGCGCGGGGTGGTTTTTTTCTTCGATTTAGATGAGGATTCTTCAACCGCAACTTTAAGGGCCAGCATGACGCGGGAGAGCTCGCCGCCGGAGGCGATTTCGGTGAGAGGCTTGAGGGGCTCGCCGGGGTTGGTGGCGATGAGGTACTGGACTTCGTCCCAGCCTTGCTCGGTCCATGACGAGCTTCCCTCAGGGGCTAAAGCCCCATCTTTTTGGGTGCCCTTATCGGCACGACTGAAGTCGTGCCCTTTCAAAGCGGTCTCCTTTTCTCTATCGGCACGACTGAAGTCGTGCCCTTTCAAAGCGGCCTCCTTTTCTCTATCGGCACGACTGAGGTCGTGCCCTTTCCAAGCAGCGGATTCGTCAGTCGAACTCGAGGATCGCACGACAGCGTTTGCACCTTCATCGGCGGAAGTGACGGCGACCTGGAAGCGGACCTTCATGGCGAGGGAGTTGATCTGGGCTTCGGCCAGCTTGGCGAGTTTGGCCGCGGCGGCCTGGCGCTCGATGGTGAGAGTGGAGGCGGCTTTGCGATAGGCTGTGGCGGCCAGGTCGAGATCGGCACGAAGGGTCTTCAGGATCTCGTCGCGGTCTTCGACCTCGGCGAGCTTGCGGGCTACATCTTCGCCAAAGGCGATGACCTCGGCGACGGTCTTGCCGTACTTGCGCTTGAGCCGGTCGAGGAGCGCCAAACGGTCTTCGATCTCGGCGAGGCGTTCGGGCGAGGCGTTGATGCCCTCGGCGTAGTCGCGCAGGGATGCACCGATGTCGGAGATGGTGGCGCGGGCACTGGCGAGCTGCTGGGCGGATTCGGTGAAGCGGGCATCGTAGCGGGCCAGCTCCTCGACGTTGCGGATGGCGGCGCGGAGAGCGGCCTCGGCGCTGGCGCCGCCTTCGTAGAGCTGGTCGAAGGCGCTCATGGCGGCGGCGTAGAGCTTCTCAGCGTTGGCCAGCACGCGCTTCTCGGTTTCGAGGGCCTCGTCCTCGCCGGCTTCGAGACGGGCGGCTTCAATCTCCTTGTGCTGATAGGTCCAGAGATCGACCATGCGCAGGCGGTCCTGCTCGCCCTGGAGGAGGTCGTTGAGCTTCAAGAGGGCATCGCGCCAGCGGGCGTGGGCCTCGGCGACGGCGTCAGTGGAGATGCCGGCGAAGCGATCAAGAAGGATACGCTGCTGCGCGAGGTCGAAACTCGAAAGGTTTTCGGTTTGCGCATGGACGAGGGCGAGCTCGGGCGCGAGTTGCTTGAGAACCTGGACGGTGGCGGGCTGATTGTTGACGAAGACGCGGCCCTTGCCGGTGGAGAGGATTTCGCGGCGGAGAATGATGTCGGCGCCCTCGGAGTCGATGCCGTTGTCTTCGAGGGTGGCTTCGGCGCCGGGCGTGGAGTCGAAGACGCAGGCGACGACGGCTTTTTCCGCGCCGTGGCGGACCACGTCCGCGGAGGATTTGCCGCCCATGAGGAGGGCGAGCGCATCGACGAGGATGGATTTGCCGGCGCCGGTTTCGCCGGTGAGGAGGTTGAGGCCGGGGCCGAAGGAGGCGATGGCGTGATCGATGACGGCGTAGTTTTCAGCGCGCAGCTCGACGAGCATTTTCTCTTTCCTCGAACGCATTCGATGGCTGGTAATCGGGCATTGACAATCCGAGCGCAGCATAGCATGAATCGCGGGGTACAAGGGCAGCGGAATGAGGCGCGGAGGAGGAATGGAGGCACCCAAACGGTAACTTGGGCGCGGGAACGCCGTCTGATACCGTGAATAATGAGGTGATTGGCGATTCTTACGGCGACATTGGCGTTCTTCTTGCAAGCTGACAACGGCGCGAGCCAGGGCACGACGCCGGCGACGCAGGGCTTCACCGCACTGGCAGAGATGATGAGCAACATTGGGCCGATCGCCATCTTTGTGCTGGTGCTGCTGCTGGTGGCCAGCCTGTACTCGTGGACGGTGATCCTGGGTAAGATGTCGGCGTTCAGCAAGGCCACCAAGGAGAGCCGGAAGTTCATCCGCGCGTTCCGCAAGGCGACGCGGCTGCAGGAGATTGCGGCGCTGACCAGCGAATACAGCGCCAGCCCTCTGGCGCAGGTCTTCGAAGACGTGTACGAGACCTACAAGCGGCATAGCGGAGGGTCGGGGCCGCCGCGCAGCATGGCTCCACTGGAGCGCACGGCGCAGACGGCGGCCAGCGAAGCGGTGACCGCGCTGGAGCGGCGGATGACGTGGCTGGCGACGATTGGCTCGACGAGCCCGTTTATCGGGCTGTTTGGCACGGTGATGGGCGTGGTGGACGCGTTCCACGGACTGGGCACGTCGGGCTCGGCCACACTGCGAGCTGTGGCGCCGGGCATCAGCGAGGCGCTGATTACCACGGCTGCGGGGCTGTTTGTGGCCGTGCCGGCAGTGGTGGCGTACAACCAGTTCACCGCGCGGATCAGGATTTTTGCCGCGGCGATCGACGATTTTTGCCGCGAGCTGCTGAACTCGCTGGAGGAGATGCCGGTGCGGCCGCAGCAGGGGCCGGCGCGCGGTCCGAGCGACTTGCCGCAAAGAGGTTGAGCGTGGCATTCACAATTAACAGCGGGCAAACACGGACTTCCCTGGCGGAGATCAACATTACGCCGCTGGTGGATGTGGTGCTGGTGCTGCTGGTGATCTTCATGATCACCGAGCCGGTGCTGCAGTCGGGGATTGAAGTCGCGGTGCCGAAGACGCGGACGGTGAAACAAATTACCGAGCAGCGGATGGTGGTGACGATCGACCACGCGCAGCAGATTTTTCTGAACGACCAACCAATCAACATTCACGATCTGGCGGAGAAGCTGCACCAGGCGGGTGTCGATCCTGCACACCAGTCGATTTACCTGCGCGCCGATGAGACGGTTCCGTTTGGGGCCTTCGCCAGCGTGATGGACGCGGTGAAGCAGGCGGGAATAACGAATGTGTCGATCGTGACGCAGCCGCTGGAGACGAAGGGAAATGCAGCCGGTAGCCAGTAGCTTGTAACTCGTAACTACAGGCTACTGGTTTACTGGGTGTTTGATTGAGCACAAGCATGAACAGCGTTCTTGAGGGCGGCGAGCACCTGGAGCGTGAATTGACGCCGGAGCCGATTGCCGGTCCGGCGGCGGGCGCGCTTGTGCTGCATGTCGCACTTGCTGCGTGCCTTGCTTATTACGGATGGGCGCTGGGGCTGTTTCATCACAATCTATGGGGCGGCCCAGGTGGGGGCGGGGCGATGCAAGTGAGCCTGGTTTCGAGCGCGCTGCCGCTGCCCGCCGACGAGCTAAACCAGAATGTTCTGGCCACGGAAAAGCCGAGCGAGGCGCCGGCAGCGCCCAGCCCGAAGCAGCAGCAGCGTGTGGATCAGACGGCGATTCCGTTTTTGGGTAAACAGGAGAAGCCCAAGCAGCAGAACACGCCAAAGACGCAACAGCACCAGCCGCAGCCGCATCAGAATGTGGCGCAATACGGAGAACAGAAGGGCTCATTGATGCCGCACCAGGTGCAAACCGGGTCGAACGGGCCGACGACGGTTGGCGACAACGGTTTTGCGAGTTTGTATCCGTGGTATGTTGACCAGATCAACCGGAAGATGGGGAGCGCCTGGAACCGGTACGAGGTGGACCCGCGCACGCCGAAGGGCGCGCGCGTTTATCTCATCTTCACAGTTCACCGGGATGGGACCGTGAGCGACGTGCAACTGGACCGGTCGAGCGGCAGCCCCACGCTGGACACCTCGTGCGAGCGCGGCGTCGAGCGCGTGGACACATTCGGCAATCTGCCGCCAGCTTATAATCAGAGCACGTTGAAGGTCGGGTATTACTGCGAGTATTGAAAGTCAGTGGTCAGTGGTCAGTGGTCAGCGGTCAGCTACTTCGGTGGCGGGTCGGCAGCAAAACAAGTTTAAGAAAAGCAAGGCGGCTCAAGCGGGCCAAGTAGCGCCCGGAGCCAAGGACCAGAAGCTAACCATTGGATGTGTTCAGCGTCATGCAATATAGCCCTTTGAGGGGCGTGCGCATCGGACCCGTTACGTAGCAGGAAGGAATGCACATCGCATGAAGGCAATATTCCGGGTTTTGCCTCTGTTTTTGCTTTCCCTGGCGTATTTTTCAACGCCGCCGTTGTCCGCTCAGGATTGGGTGCACACAGGAACCAACTTGGGCAACCAGCGCATCCGTCTGGCGGCGGCGGATTTCAAGCCGGTGGGCAGCGATCCCCAGACTCCGGTGCTGAAGGCTGTTTTCGACTCCACCCTCTATAACGATCTCAAGAATGCGGGCATCTTCGACATGGTGTCAAAGAGCCTTGCGCCGCAAGCAATGCCGGGCTCGCCCCAGGAGATCGTGCTGTCGCAATGGTCGGCCGCGCCGGCCAACGCGGCCATGGTGGCTTTTGGCGCGCTCTCGGCCGACAATGGCCGGCTGGTGGTCTACGGCTGGCTTTACGACGCGAGCAACGCGGGCAGCCCGCAGGTGCTGGCCAAGCAGTACAACGAGGCGGCCAGCGAGGACATGGCGCGGACGTTGGCGCACCGGTTTGCCGACGACATCATCGACCGGCTGGGCGGGGGCATCAACGGCATTGCCGAAACCAAGATCTACTTTGTGAGCAACCGCACCGGATCGAAAGAGATCTGGGTGATGGATTACGACGGGGCCAACCAGCATGCCGTCACACATCTAGGCAGCATTTCGATCTCTCCGCGCATCTCACCAGATAACTCGCGGATTGCTTTTGCGTCGCTGGGCAGCGATGGCTGGGCGATTCGCATGTTTTCGATAGACCTGGGCCGCATTGTGAGCTTCCCGGCAGGCGTGGCGGGTGGAAGCAACCAATCGCCGGCGTGGTCGGCGGACGGACTGAAGATTGCGTTCTCCTCGGCGCGGTCGGGGCATCCGGAGATCTGGGCTGTGGATGTGGGCGGCGGCAATCTTCACCGGCTCACAAGCTTCGGCATGGATGTGTCGCCGGTTTGGAATCCGCGCACTGGGGCGCAAATTGCGTGGGTGAGCGGGCGCACCGGCGAACCGCAGATTTACATCATGGATCAGGATGGGGCCAACGTGCAGCGCATGACCGACAGCGGCTATGCTATCTCTCCTTCATGGGCGCCGAATGGAGGCCTGCTGGCCTTTAGCTGGAACCGAAAATACGGTCCCGGCGATCCCGGCGGGCAGGATATCTACGTGATGGATATCGCCAGCAAGCGCTGGCTGCAGGCCACGCATGAGGCAGGCAGTAACGATTTTCCGTCGTGGTCGCCGGATGGGCGCCACATTGTGTTCCAGCGGCAGATCGGGCACCGCACGCAGCTTTGGTCGATGCTGGCCGACGGCACCGAAGAGCATCAGCTTACGAATTCCGGCGACAACTCGATGCCCAACTGGAGCTGGAAGTGAGGTGTGGGGACAGCGGGGTTAGCGGTGTTGGCTGGGCTAGCGGAGCTTAGTTGCACACTCGCCGGTCCGGACGCATGGACTATTATTTTAGCGGTGCTGAAAATGCGACGGTGTCCGGCGGGGCGACAAGAAAGCCTGGTTGCCGGGTCGATTCACTCAATCTTCTTGGAAGGAGTACTCCATTGAGAATTCGCAAAAGCATTTTGACGTACGCTCTTGTGTTTGTTGCCTTAGTTGCTGTTTCCGGATGCGCGAAGAAACAGCCATTGCCGCCCGCGGAGACAGCTCCTGCCGCCGCCGCGCCCGCACCCACCGCGCAACTGACCGCGACACCAACGGTGATTTCTGCCGGAGACCAGGTGCAATTGGCCTGGCGCACGACCGACGCCACATCGATATCGATCGACGGCATCGGCGATGTTCCCTCATCGGGCGTAAAAACCGTGACTCCCGCCGAGTCAACCACCTACCATCTGGTGGCGCGCGGCGAGGGGGGCTCGGCCGACGCCTCGGCGCGCGTGACCGTGAATGCGCCGCCGGCGATCTCGGTGCCTTCCACAAGCATGACCGAGGAAGAAGAGTTCAAGGCCCGGGTGCAGGACATCTTCTACGATTACGACAACTACGATATCCGCCCTGACGCGCAGGCCACGCTGGCAAAGGACGCCGACTACCTGAATTCGCATCCGCAGATCAAGATCGTGATTGGCGGCTATTGCGACGAGCGCGGCTCGGACGAGTACAACCTGGCGCTGGGCCAGAACCGCGCACAATCGGCCAAGACTGCGCTGGTGACAGCTGGGGTAGCGGCCGACCGCATGCGCGTGATCAGTTACGGCAAGGAGAAGCCGTTCTGCACGGAGTCAAACGAGGAGTGCTGGCAGTTGAATCGCCGAGCCGGGTTCTCGATCGACCGGTGAGTAAGACAGCCAGTAGCTCGAAGCTTGTGGCTCGTAGCTTCTAACTACTAGCTGCTCGTTACCGGCTTACTGGCTAATTTGATGGAAGGTTGAAAACATGCACAGAGTACGCACAACCCGCAATCCTCTGCTCGCGGCGGCGGCATTGGGTCTTCTGTTTGTTTCCTCTGCCGCGCCCGCGCACGCGACCTCAAAGGAGATCGTGGAGCTGCAAACACAGGTGCAGCAGTTGACGGATATGGTGCAGCGGCTGCAATCCACGCTGGACACGCGCATGGCCGTATTGCAGCACCTGGCGGAACAGACGGCCGACGAGGCCAACCAGATGACCACGGCCGTGAATGCTCTCGAGCAGAAGCTGAGTACGCAGAGTGACGCCGCCAACGGCAAGATGGACACCGTATCCGGACAGGTGCAGTCGCTGAACGATTCAGTAGACGAGCTGAAGGCGCGCATCGCCAAGCTCGACAAGTCGCTGCAGGATTTGCAGGCGCAGCTTCAGAATATGCAGTCGCCGCCCGCAGTTGCTCAGCCGGGCGGCATGGCGACTCCAGCTCCCGGTCCGGCAGGCAGTCCGACGGGCGCGCCGCCTGCGCCTGCCTCCACGCAGCAAGCGCCGCCGCTGCAGGAGACCTTGCAGGCCGGCGTGCGCGACTTCAACGCTGGACGGTATCAAGTGGCGGCCGGAGAATTTCAGGACGTTGTGCACTACTATCCGCTGGACGATCAGGCGGGCACCGCGCAGTTCTATCTTGGCGAGATCGCCTACCAACAGCAGAACTACACCGATGCGATCGGCTTTTATAATCAGGTGCTGGACGCGTTCAGCGGCAATGCCAAGGCTCCAGCGGCGCAATTGCACAAGGGTTTGGCGCTGCTGGCGACGAACAAGAAGGACGCAGGGATTCACGAATTGCGATTGCTTATCCAGCGGCATCCGCAAACGCCGGAGGCGCGCGTGGCGCGCAGCAAGCTGAACGGGATGGGCGTGAAGATCACGGCGGCGGCGCACTGAGGATTCCGATCGCGCGAATTCGTATGCTGAGGGTTGTGGCGTCGCAGCCTTTCGCGAGAAGAAAGGCGAAAGGAAGGGGCTACGGCAAAACCAGAGAAGGTGTGCCCTATTCAGCTTTTTTTGAAGGTCGCCGCTCCTTGGGGTCGCGGCGACTTAAGCGCAGCGGCTTCGGGTTACAGCTTCTCTGCTTTTGCTATAGGGATTTCGTGCCAGGCCGGGTAAGTGAGTTGGGCTCATGCTGCATTATCTGGCGGCGTGGACGCCGCCGGTGCAGCCGGTCTCGACAGGCTGCGGAAAAAGCCCGAACGGAGAGCGAATTCGGCAAAGGATGGATTGGCAGGGGCTAAAGCCCGACTCATTCTGCTGACTTCATCGGCCCGGCTAAAGCCGTGCCCTTGTTACAAAGCCCCTCGGGTTGAGTTTTTCCGCAGCCTGGGGAGACCGGCGCGACAAGCGAGCCCCGCGGCGGGCGGGGCTTTTTGTTTGCATGGAAATGAAAGCGCCTTCAGCTCTTGGCTGGAGCGGTGTCGGCGGGGGGTGCGGCGGCCGGCGCAGCGGCATTGGCGCCGGCTTTTGCGATGCTCTTGTGGTGGCGCACATCGGCGCCCTGCACCCAGAAGATAACGTCCTCGGCGATATTGGTGGCGTGATCGCCCACGCGCTCCAGGCTGCGGCAGATCATGAGGGCGTTCAGCGCCTGAGGAGCGATGTGGCTCTGCTCCTCCATCACCTTGCGTGAGAGCCTTGAAGGCAGAGCGATTCATCTCGTCCACGGCGTCATCCATGGTGAGCACGCCGCGGGCGAGCTCGGCGTCGGCTTCGATGAAGGCCTGCAGGCTCTTGCGCACCATGTCGGCGGCCATTGCAGGCCATGCGGGGAATGTCGACGGGCAGATCGACGGCGGCCATCTTCTCCAGGTGGCGCACGCGGTCGCTGATGCTTTTGGCGGCGTCGCCCACGCGCTCCAGATCGGAGTTGATCTTGATGACGCTGAGGATGAAGCGCAAATCGATGGCCATGGGCTGCTCCATGGCGAGCAGGTCGAGCGCGGCCTGGTCGATGTCGCGCTCCATGCGGTTGATGGCGATCTCGCTGCGGCTGACCAGGTCGCAGATCGACAGGTCGCGGACCCGGTAGGCCTCAATGGCGCGCTGGATGGCCTGCTCGGCGAGGCCGGCCATCACCAGAAGATTCTCTTTCAAATCTTCCAGGCTCTGTTGAAAGCGTATCCGTGTCATCCGAACCTGCCTGTGATGTAATCCTCCGTGCGCTTGTCGGAAGGATTGGTGAAGATCTTGTGTGTCGAGTCGAACTCGACCATGCGGCCGTTGAGGAAGAAGCCGGTCTTCTCAGCCACGCGGGCCGCCTGTTGCATATTATGCGTCACAATCACGATGGTGTACTGCGACTTTAGTTGGAATATCAGGTCCTCGATCTTGGAGGTGGAGACGGGATCGAGGGCCGAACAAGGCTCGTCCATCAACAGCACTTCGGGGTCCACGGCGAGGGCGCGGGCGATGCAGAGGCGCTGCTGCTGGCCGCCGGAGAGGCTGGCGCCGGATTTTTTCTTCAGATCGTCTTTCACTTCGTCCCAGAGGGCCGAGTTTTTGAGCGATTTTTCGACGATTTCGTCGAGCGATTTGCGGTTGGTGTAGCCGTTGAGCTTGAGGCCGGCGGCCACGTTGTCGTAGATGGACATGGTGGGAAAGGGGTTGGGGCGCTGGAAGACCATGCCCACGCGGCGGCGAATCTCGACCGGCTGTGGCCTCCTGATAGATGTCGAGGTCGCCGATGCGGACGGTGCCGGTGACGCGCGCGATGGGATTGGTCTCGTGCATGCGGTTGAGGCAGCGCACGAAGGTGCTTTTGCCGCAGCCCGAGGGGCCAATCAGCGCCGTGGCGTGGTTGGCCGGGATATTGAGATTGATGTCCTGCAGCGTGTGATTGGTGCCATACCACGCATTCAGGTTGGTTACTTCGATGCCAACGCCCACTTAGCTTGCCCCTTTCAAAACGCCGCGGCTGGTGACATAACGCACCAGGGAAACCGCGAGCACGATGAGAACAATCAATACCAGCGCTCCCGCCCACGCCAGCCGGTGCCAGTCGTCGTAGGGAGAGATGGCGTAAACATAGATTTGCAGCGGAAGAGCGGCGATGGGCTCGTTCAGGCTGGTGCTCCAGAACTGGTTGCCCAGCGCGGTGAAGATGAGCGGCGCGGTTTCTCCGGCCACGCGCGCAAAGGCCAGCATGCAGCCGGTGATGATTCCCGGCGATGCGGTTTTCACGGTAATGGAAAGCACCGAGCGCCAGTTGGGCACGCCCAGGCCGAGAGCCGCTTCGCGCACCGCGTGGGGCACCATGAGCAGCATCTCCTCGGTGGTGCGGCAGACCGTGGGAATCATCATGATGCCCAGGGCCACGCCGCCTGAAAGCGCCGAGAAGTGGCCTTGCGGCATGACGATGAGTGCATAGGCGGCAAGGCCCATCACGATGGAGGGGACGCCATTGAGCACGTCGGCGGTAAAGCGGATGGCATGCGCCAGCCTGGTGCCGCGCCCGAATTCCGCCAGGTAGATGCCGCCGCCAATGCCGATGGGAACGCCGATCAGGCTGGCAAGGGCCAGAAGCGTGACCGAGCCGACGATGGCGTTGGCCATGCCGCCGCCCACTTCGCCGACCGGCACGGGAACATGGGTGAAGAACGCGAGATTCAGCGAACTGGCGCCTTTGAGGATGAGATAGACGAAGATGGCTACCAGCGGCAGGATCACGAGGATGGTGGCCAGCACCGCCAAGGCTGTGGCGGCGCCGTCGGCCAGCCACCGCAGGCGCGTACGCAGTTGAAATTCCGTCCGCACTCTCTCTCCTTTCCAGCTTTCAGCTTTTAGCTCTTAGCTTTAGCTTCTATCTCAGCCGCTGCGAGCATCTTGCTTCTGTTCCCTGATGCCTGTTCCCTAGTCCCTAGTCCCTAGTCCCTGTTCTTAGTGCGTCTGCGCCGGGGCTCCGCGCGTAACCGCCCAGACGAGCAGGCGGGCAATGGCGTTCACGATAATGGTGACGATAAACAGCGCCAGGCCAATCTCGATCAAGGCGCTCAGATGCATGTCGCTGACCGCCTCAGTAAATTCATTGGCAATCACAGAGGCCATCGTGGCTCCGTTGGAAAGAAGCGAGCGATGAATCTCGGGCGCGTTGCCGATGACCATGGTCACGGCCATGGTCTCGCCGAGCGCGCGGCCCAGTCCGAGAATGATGGCGCCGACGATGCCGATGCGCGCGTTGCGCAGGACGCCCATGCGGATCATCTCCCATCGCGTGGCGCCCAGCGCCAGCACTGCCTCGCGCTGCGAGTGGGGCACGGCCGTCATCACCTCGCGGGTGAGCGAGGAGATGATGGGCAAAATCATAATGGCGAGAATGACAGCGGCGGTCGACATAGCCAAGGCCGGTGGGGTTGTCGTTGTTAAAAAAGCCCGTCCAGCCCAGCGCGCCGACCAGCAAAGGATTCACGTACTCGCGAAGCAGGGGCACAAGCACAAAGACAGCCCACAAGCCGTAGATGATGCTTGGAATCGCAGCCAGCAGCTCGGTAAGAAAGGCCAGAGGCCCGCGCAGAAACCCTGGGCACATTTCGGTGAGGAAGATGGCGACGCCGACGGCCAGCGGCACCGCCAGCAACAGCGCCAGAAACGAGGAAACCAACGTTCCGTAGATGAAAGGCAGGGCGCTGAAGTGGCCGTTGACCGGATCCCAATAGGAAGGCAGGCTGGTTGTGGGATCGAAGTAGGCCTTATAGAAGAATTGAAAGCCGAACGCCTTCCAAGTCAGGCTGGAACTGCGGCACCAACTCCGTGGCGAATGAGCAGCACAATGCCGAAGATGCTGAGCGCGCACAGCACCATGAGGACCTTAAACCCGGTGTCGGCGATGGCGGAGTTCCCGCGCGAGAGCAGGTAGCGGCGAACCGCCGAATGCTCCACCGCAGCTGCAGCCGGACCTGTGCTGGGGCCGTGCCGGGCTCAGGTTGAGGCTGGGCTTGGGAGATGCGAATCTCTGGCACGTTGGAATCCACATCGATCAGGCTACCGGGGAAATATGAACAGGAGGTTACAAGTCCAGCGAAATCAAGTGCATACGGGTGGAAATCTCCCAGGCCGGGGTTCGGCATCCCTGGCGCGGGGGCGGCAGCGAGCGTTTGAGGGAGAGCGAAAGGTGCGCGGCCATCGTGCGAAGCCTCCGGAAGACAGGCTGCGGCCGGCTTGCCGGGTGAGGCGCAGCTTGATAGGAAAATCGATGTACTTAGCGAATAACGGTGTATTCTCTTGACGGGGGAGAGCGTTTACAACTCCAACATGGCAAAGGGAAAGAACACAACGCCGTCAGGGCATGTGAATCTGCGCATGCTCGCCGAGCATCTCGAGCTCTCCCAGACCACCGTTTCCCTGGTCCTGAACAATTCGCGTTCGGCCAAGTCCATCCCCCAGCAAACGCGCAACCGGGTGGTTGAGGCCGCGAACAGGCTCAACTACCGCCCCAACTACTTTGCCCGCTCGCTGCGGCAGAGCCGCTCAATGAGCGTGGGCGTGCTGGCGCCGGACCTGAGCGAGGGGTACTTTACCCGTGTGATGAGCGGCGTGGTGGAAGAGCTGACCGCGGCCCATTACTTTTACTTTACCGCCTGCCACGATTGGAAGCGGGAGCTGATGGAAAAGTATACGCGAATGCTGGTAGAGCGCGCCGTGGACGGCTTTCTGGTGCTGAATACGGCCGTAGACGCAGCTCGCGGCGCCGGCGCCGGTGGTGGCCATCTCAGCGCATCGCGCGGCAGAGAACGTGACCAATATTGTTCTCGATCATCATCTGGCCGCCGAGCAGGCGCTTGCCCATTTGCATGCGCTGGGTCATCGTCGCATCGCTATCATGCGCGGGCCGCGCGCCATTCCCGATTCGGAGTTCCGCTGGGAGAGCATCCAGCAGGTGGCAAAGGAGATCGGTCTCAAGCTCGATCCGGCGCGGGTGATTCGCATGGACGCGGCCGCGTGGTCAATGAAGGCCGGGCTGCACCCCATGACGCCGGAGATCGGCTACAAGCCGATGGCAGGATTTGCTCGAAAAGACACGCGATTTTACCGCGGTTTTCTGCTTCAACGATATTGCCGCGATCGGCGCCATTCGCGCGTTGAAGGATGCGGGGCTGACCGTGCCGGGCGACGTTTCGGTGGTGGGTTTCGACGACATTCTTTCGGCGGCTTACGCAACGCCGTCGCTCACTACCGTGCGCCAGCCGCTCACGGAGATGGGCCGGCGCGGAGCGCAGGTGCTGCTGGAGCGGATCGCCGACAAGGAGAAGCAGTTCCCTGCCGAGATTGTGATGCGCCCGGAGCTGGTGGTGCGGGAGTCTACCGGGCCAGTGAGGAGCAGGAACTAAGGGACTAGGGGACTGAGGGACTGAGGGACTGAGGGACTAGAGAGCTGACAGCTAATAGCTGAAAGCTGTCTTTATGAGCAGGCGGCCTCAAGCCAGCGGCTGACGTAGATCTGCGCGTGAGCTTCGCCGCAGTAATGGCGCGCGCCGCGCGCGTCGGCGGCTTCCTTGGTCCACTTGTAAGATGGTCAACTGCGCGCTGTTGCAGTTGATGACAATCCAGCGAACCGGATTCTCGCTCTCTTCGCCGCAGATTTCACATCGATAAATGGTGCCAATCATGATGCGACCTCCCGCCCAAAGCTCAATGTATCATTGCATTCTTCCTGCCTGAGTCCTCGCCGGCAAGCACGTAAATCTGTGCTACACTCAGATAGGTGCAGCCGTGAGAACCAACGTCACGTTGAAAATCGACGCCGAACTGCTGCGGGAAGCCCGAATTCTTGCCGCTATGGAAGGATCTTCCATCAGCGCATTGCTGGCCAGAAGCCTTGAACGCGAGGTTCGCAAGGGCAAAGAATTTGAGGCAGCCCGCCGCAGCGCACTCGCGATGCTGAAGACCGGCTTCAACCTCGGTTGGACGCCTCCCCGCTCACGGGATGAACTTCATGAGCGATAAGTACTTCGTAGACACCAACATTTTGATCTACGCGCACGACCCGTCCATGGGCTTGAAGCATCGGCGCGGACTCGAGATTATTGAGGGTCTTTGGCGCTCGGGCCGAGGTGTGTTGAGCACCCAGGTCTTGCAAGAATTTTGCGTCAACCTCCGGCGGAAGGCCGCCCACCCCCTGCCACTTGCGAAGGTCCGCCTACTTATCCGTAATTACTCCACATGGGAGGTGGTTACGAACACTTCTGAATCGATCCTCAGGGCGTTGGAGATCGAAGCGCGCTACAAGATTTCGTTTTGGGATGCGCTGATCCTTCGAGCTGCCGAGGAGGCTGGTGCATCCATTCTTTACTCGGAAGATTTGGCGGCGCGACAATTCTATGGTTCGATTCAGGTTGTGAACCCGTTTGCGGCTCCGGCAACTCCGTAAGGAAACCCAAGCCGCGAGCATTCTGAGACCAGCCAGAGCACGGAGAACCGATCCCTCCGTCCCTGCTATTCCAGCATCTGCAGATCCAGCGGCTCGACCAGCATGCAATCCATGGTGCGGATCGGGGCCAGGGCGCGTTGCAGCGCGGAGGTCTTGCACGGCTCGACGGTGACCACGAAGGGCAGCGCGTCGGCGGGGTAGCCCGCCTTCTGCACGATGGCGCGAATGTTGATCTGCTCGTTGGCAAGCGCGGTGGTGATGGCGGCGACGATTCCCGGCCGGTCTTTGACCAGGAAGCGGATGTAATGGGGAACCTCGAACTCGGCGCCCACGCGGGCCGGGGCGGAGGGAACCTCGACGCGGCGCGAGCCGTGGGCAAGAGCAAGAAGATCGCTGACCACGGCGACCGCCGTGGGATGGCCGCCGGCGCCGTGGCCGGAGAAGACCACATCGCCGCCGTAGTGGCCGGTGGCGATGACCATATTCTCCATTCCCTGCGACCAGGCCAGCGGCGAACGCAGCGAAACCAGCATGGGTCCGACGGTGGCCGCGAGCCGGCCCTCGACCTGCTCGGCGCGCGAAACCTGGCGAATGGTGCAGCCGAGGTCGCGGGCGTAGCTGAAGTCGACGGGCGTGATGGTGGTGAGGGACCGGGGAACGATTTCCTCGGGATCGACCTCGACGCGGAGGGCGAGGCGCATGAGGATGGCAAGCTTGGCGCGCGCGTCGAATCCGCCCACGTCTTCAGTGGGATCGGCCTCGGCGTAGCCCCTGGCCTGGGCCTCGGCCAGCACCTTTGCGAACTCGGCGCCCTTCTCCATCTTGCTGAGGATGAAGTTGCAGGTGCCGTTGAGAATGCCCTCGATGCGTTCGATGCGGTCGCCGGCCATGCCCTGTTCGAGGCCGGGAATCACGGGAATTCCGCCGGCCACAGCGGCGCCGTATTTGAGATGGCCGCCCTTGGCCGCTGCCAGCCGCTCCAGTTCGACGCCCTGATAGGCGATGAGCTTTTTGTTGGCGGTGACGACGCTTTTGCCCGCTTCGAGCGCGCGGCGCGCCCAGGAGCCGGCGGGATCGAGGCCGCCGACCAGCTCCACAATCACGTCCACATCGGAGGCAAGCACGGCATCGGCGTCTTCGCTCCAGACCACGCTTGCGGGCACCCAGTCAACGCGCTTGCGCGCCACGCCGCGATTGAAGACGTGGGTCAGCTCGAGGCCCTGCGGCTTGGACTCGACGAGGATGCGCGCCACCGAGCTGCCGACCGTGCCAAAACCGAAGATGGCGATGCGCAGATGGCGGGCGGAGCGTGGCTTGCGCGATGGCGCGGCAGAAACGTCGAGCGGCGATGCGGAACCGTGCACTGCAGGCACCTGAATTTCCCCTCAATTGCTTCTTGAGATGAATTGACCCGGCGAAACCGGGCAATATCTTGATGATACCTGAGAGAAGCGGTGGACAGTGGTCAGTGGTGGTCAGTTGACGGTTGTCAGATGACGGCTGCTCAGTGCGATCTGCTAGCATCAATCTCAGATGCGGCGCGGCTTCTCCATCTTCCTGATTCTGTTTTTCGGGCTGGGTCCGCTGTCGGCGTTTATCGACGGCAGCGAGGATGCGAGCCTGCCGCCGTGCTGCCGCCGGCACGGGGCGCACCACTGCGCCATGTATGCGCGATCATGGCCATGAGAGGCGCACTTGCGCGCCTGATCCGAGGCCGGCCTTTTCCGCCCCTTTAACCTGCCCGCTCTATCACGGCCCTTCGTTCGCGATGCTGATGCCGGCTCATGCGCTGACGGCTGCGCCGGCCAGATTTCGCACTGAACCGGCACATGCCTTTGTTGCTGCGGCGGAACAGTCGCCAGCCTTCTCTCGCCCGAGCCGCACCCACGCCGGGCGCGGACCTCCTGCAGCGAATCTCAGCTAATTTTTCCGCTGAACAAATGGCGCTGAATTCCCTGCCTTGATGTTGAGGGACGAGGGTTTGCGTTTGCCGATCCGGACGCGTGCTGATTGCCGCGTGCATCGATCGTCCGAAGGCGCGGGAGTTTCTTCAGCGATCGCCGGTGCTCTGTCGGGCAGCGTAGTTCTCTGCGACTTGAAGGCGCGGCGACTGCCTGCGTTCGAACGATGTACGGAGGTCTTTCTCTTATGCGACGTTTTTATTCTCTTGCGGCAGCCGCTGTTGCTGGCCGCTTCCCTTCCCGCATTTGCGACTGTTTTTGCCACCGTGCACGGCGTGGTGCACGATCCCGAGCACCGGCCCATCGCCGGCGCCAAGGTAACGCTTCAGGCCGCGGACTCAGCAGTTCGTGCTGCACGCGACGACCAACGCCGACGGAGAATTCGAGTTGCCGCAGGCGCCCATCGGCGTCTATCGCATGACGGTCGCCGCGGAGGGCTTCGGCCCTGTCGACGCAGACGCTGACCGTGGCCTCGGGCACCAACCCCGTGCTGCACATTCCACTCGCTGTTGGCGGCGCGACTGAAACGGTGATGGTGCATGGCGCGCCCAGCGCGGCCGATACGGCGACGCCCACCACGCTGATCACGCGCCAGACGATCGATGAGACTCCCGGCGCGGACCGCACCATCGGCACGGAGATGATTACCGACTACGTTCCCGCGCGCGTACATGACGCACGACATGCTGCACATGCGCGGCGGCCACCAGACGAGCTGGCTGATCGACGGCGTGGCGATTCCCAACACCAAGATTGCGTCGAACGTCGGCCCGCAGATCGATCCCAAGGACATCGATTCCATGGAGACGCAGCGGGGCAGCTACGACGCGGATCTGGGCGACCGCACCTATGGAATGTTCGACGTGCTGCCGCGCAACGGATTCGAGTTCAACCGCGACGGCGAACTGCTGCTCTACGCGGGCAATCTCTATACCGGCGAGGCGCAGGTTTCGTTTGGCGACCACTCGGAGAAGACCGCATGGTACGCGAGCGCGACGGGTTCGCGGTCGAACTACGGGCTGGCGACGCCGGTGGCTACGATCTATCACGATGCGACCAACTCCGAGAGCGGATTCGTGTCGCTGATCCGCAACCAGACGCCCAAAGATCAGACTGCGCGTGGACGGTCAGTTGCGGCAGGATTACTTTCAGGTTCCCTACGACCCGAACCCAGACCGACTATGAATGCACCTCCGACTTACTACTGCTCATGGGGCCTGCGCGACGGGCAGACCGAGCGCGATTCGTTCGTGATCGCCAATTGGGTGCACACCATTTCGCCCAATGCGCTGGTTTCCGTGGCGCCGTTCTACCACTTCAACCAGTCCGACTACGATTCGCGCCCGGCCGACATTCCGGCGGCCACAACCTGGCACCAGCTCTCGAACTACGCCGGGGCGCAGGCGGACGGGCACCTGGACGTGGGATGGAACAGCTTTTCGGGCGGGCTTTACTCGTTCTATCAGCAGGAGAACGATCTGTTCGGCGTGCAGGTAAACGACGGCAGCGCGCGCCTCGGAACCCAACCAGCCGGCCAACGCCAATGCAGGATTGGTGGAGTTCTATGTGGCCGATCATTTGCGGCTGGGCCAGTACGTAACGCTGCTGGGCGGCGAGCGTTTTTCCATCTACCGCGCGTGGCTCAACGAGAGCGCGACCTATCCGCGCATCGGCGATGACGGTGCGGATTCCGCGGCTGAACTGGGTGCTGCGCGGATTCTACGGGCACTTCTTCCAGCCCGCGCCGATTCTCACGGTTTCGAGTTCGGTGCTGAATTACGCAAGCAGCCTGGGAGGCGGAGAGAATGCCTTCACGCCGATTCCGTCGGAGCGCGACGAGGAGCACCAGTTCGGCATCGAGATTCCGTACCGGGGATGGATGCTGGACGTGGATACTTTCAAGAACCGCGTGAACAACTTCCTCGACCACTCGAACCTGGGCGAATCGAATATGTACTTCCCCATCGCCGTGGATGGAGCGCTGATCCGCGCCTGGGAGATGACGCTGCACTCGCCGCAGTTGTGGCGGTTCGGGCAGTTTTACGTGACCTACTCGAACCAGATCGCCGAGCAGCGCGGCAACATTATCGGCGGGTTCACGTGCAGCATTCCCACCGACCCGGCGTGCGACCTGGGGCCTGAATACATTTCTCTCGACCACGATCAGCGCGACACGCTGAACACAGGATTTACGGCGAATCTGCCCGCGCATACGTGGTTCTCCAGCAACGTGTACTACGGGTCAGGGTTCTCGAACGGCCTGGCCGGCACAGGCGAAGGCCCCTACAACGGCCCGTATCTGCCGGTGCACACGACTTTCGATTCGTCGATCGGGCACGCGCTGGGCGAGAACTGGAAGATTTCGGCTACGGCGATCAACGTGACCAATCATCGCGTCGATCTCGATAACTCGATCACCATCGGAGGGTTCCACTGGAACGATCCGCGGATGATTGCTTTGGAGGCGCGGTACCGGTTTCATTTCTAAGGAAGCGAAGCTGGCGGCGTTAGCGGAAAACACAGGAAAAATTCTGCCTGGATTTTGCGGATTATTTCGTGGAATTCGCTAACATGAGAATCGATGGCGAACATCTTTGAAAAACTCAATCTCGGGAGCCGGCAGGAGATGGTGGTTCTGCATGCGCCGGCAAGCTTTGAGCAGGAGCTGGCGAAGCTGCCGGCGATGGCGATCCACCACGATCTGGAATCGGTCGCGGAGGCGGATTTCTGGCTGGCGTTTGTGACGCGCAAGAGCGACGTGGACCGGCTCGCGCCGCAAGTGGCCAGGCGGGCCAAGGGCGACGCCATCGTGTGGTTCGCCTATCCCAAGGGCACGTCGAAGAAGTACACCTGTGACTTCAATCGCGACACGGGGTGGGACGTTTTGAAGGGTGCCGGCTTCGACACGGTTCGCGCGGTGGCAATCGATGCGGACTGGACGGCGCTGCGGTTCCGACGCGTGGAGTTTATCAAGGCGCGGGGTTAGCGAGCCGGCAAGTCAGCGAGTCAGCGCTGGCGAGACTTCCAGATAACACCGATTGAGCTTTTTTACGGCGAAACCAGAGAAGGTGTGCCCTATTCAGCTTTTTTTGAAAGTCGCCGCTCCTTGGGGTCGCGGCGACTTAAGTGCAGCGGCTTCGGGTTACAGCATCTCTGGTTTTGCTATCGGGATCGAGAGCATCGAGACGAAAAGGAGAACTATGCAAACGACACCGAGGATTTTGCGGCCGGCACAGAAAGAGGTACACCGCACCGCGCACGACCAGGATTTGGTTGAGGTTCCCAAACGCGCTGTGCTTGATCGGGTAGCCGAGGGCAAGAGGTACACAATGCCGGATGTGGAGCCGACGCAGCCAGGACAAGCAGGTATAGGACAGCGTTGCAAGCTGTGAGCTATTCGCTTTCAACTCGTAGTCACTCAAGAAATGCAACGACAAGAGCAACCGCAGATCCTTCGACTCCCTCCGCTCGACTGCGGCCGCTCAGGATGACAGCGCGTGGGTTAGGTTTGTGTATTTCCTGCACTCACGCGCGTTTCAGCTCTCGACCTGAAACAGCCCCGGCAGAACCTGGCCGGCTTTGCCTTCGACGATGTGGGTGAAGGCGGAGGCGTTGAGCGGGCGCTCGGGGCCGATGTAGACGGTGCGCGCGCCGGCCTGGCGGGCCCAGTGGACGAAGTTGGCCGCCGGATACACCGAGCCGGAGGTGCCGACGACGAGCATCAGCGTGGACTTGGAGATTTCGCGCTCGATGCGGGGCATTTCGAGGGGAATCTCGCCGAAGAAGACGATGTGGGGACGCAGGCGTCCGCCGCACGAGCAGCGGCCGACCTCGTCGAGGCTGGCGTAGACGGCGGTGTCTGCAACGGGCGGCTTGCCGCACTCGCGCTCGCAGCGCGATTTGGCCAGCTCGCCGTGCATGTGGACGAGATTGCGCGAGCCGGCGCGCTCGTGCAGGTCGTCAACATTCTGCGTGCAGAGGAAATAGCGGCCCCCTTCGCGCGATTCGAGCTGCGCTTCGAGCTCGGCGAGAGCGATGTGCGCCGGGGTTAGGTTTGGCTTTTTGCCCGGCCTCGCGGCGCGCGGAGTAAAACGCCCAGACCCCGGCCGGATTGCGCTGCCATGCCTCGGGCGTGCACACGTCCTCAACACGGTAGCCCGCCCAAAGGCCATCTTCCGCGCGAAAGGTGGGCAGGCCGCTTTCGGCGCTGATGCCGGCGCCGGTGAGGACGAAGACGCGGTCGGTGGCGCTGATCGAAATTGCAGACATTTTCCTTGGCTCCTAGCTTCTAGCTCCTGGCATTTAGCGGCTATGCCGCTTGTCGAATGTTCTCGTGTTCGGGCTAACCCGCCCTTTCCACAAAAAACGTGGAAACGACGGGGCAACCTCGAATGTGGGAAAGCTAACAGCTAAAAGCTAAGAGCTAATGGCTGCCTTTACGGCACCAGCAGAATCTTGCCCGTGGTTTTGCGGGATTCCATGTCGATCTGGGCCTGGGCTGCGTCGGCCAGCGGATAGATGTGCTCGGTGCGCAGCTTGAGCTCGCCCTTGGCGGCCCAGCCCAGCACTTCTTCCGCGCGCCACTCAAGCTCGGCGCGCGTGGCGATGTAGTGCCAAATCGTGGGCCGTGTGACGAAGAGCGAACCCTTGCCGCTGAGCTGAATGAGATCGAAGGGAGGAACGGGACCGCTGGAAGCGCCGAAGAGGACCAGCATGCCGCGCGGGCGCAGGCAGTTGAGGCTCTGCTCGAAGGTCTCCTTGCCCACCGAGTCGTAGACCACGTCAACGCCCTTGCCGCCGGTGAGGCGCTTGACCTCGGCTTCGAAACTCTGATGGGAGTAAAGAATCACGTCGGACGCGCCGGCCTCGCGCGAGAGCTCGGCTTTGGCCTTGGTGGAGACGGTGGTGATGACGCGCGCGCCCAGCCGCGCCGCCATCTGCGTGAGCAGCAGGCCCACGCCGCCGGCGCCTGCGTGCACCAGCGCGGTATCGCCAGCCTTGAGCGGAAACGTGGAATGGCTGAGGTAATGCGCGGTCATGCCCTGGAGCATGGCGGCGGCCGCGTGCTCCATGCTCAACCCCTCGGGAATCTTGACCAACTGCGCGGCGGGAACCAGAGCGTACTCAGCGTAACTGCCGATCATGCTGGTGGAGGCAACCGCATCGCCGGCCGCAAATCCCGTCACGCCCGGTCCCAGTTCCTCAACAGTGCCCGCGGCTTCGCTGCCCGGAATAAAGGGCAATGCGGCCTTGTAGACGCCCTTGCGGAAGTAGATTTCGATGAAGTTGACCCCGGTGGCCTCAACGCGAACCAGGACCTGGCCCGGTCCCGGCTCAGGGATGGGCAGATCTTCCAGTTGCAGAACTTCTGGCCCGCCCGTGGCATGAATCTGGATGGCTTTCATGACTAGGGTTAAGCATGAACCTTGAGGGTGGGGGGTTGCAAGGGAATAGGGACGTAGGGACTAAGGGACTAAGGAGCAGGAAATGATGAAGCGAGTGCGTCGATTGTCTTTCTGCGATGTGGGGCACGCTTGCGAGGGCGGACAAATTCGCAAGGCGAGAATGTCAATTACGCCGAGCCCTTAGTCCCTACGTTCCCAGTCCCTCAGTCCCTGCTTTTAAAGCATTCCGTCCTGGCGCTCCGAGAGCAGGCTCTGCTCGTCGGCGGAGACCAGCCGCACCAGGCGGTCCACGGTATAGGATGCGGGGCGCTGGCTCGAGTAGTAGTGGCGCACCTGCAACTCGCCCAGCAGGCCGATGGCCAGCAACTGGATGCCGGCGACGATGAGCACCGACGCCGATGACGAACATGGGACCGTGCTGATGCATCAAGTCCATCTCCGGATGCAGGAGCTTCATCCCCAGCAGGGTTGCGGCCATGGCGCTTCCGGCGAGCATGCCCAGGATGCCGAAGCCGCCGAAGAAGTGCAGCGGCCGGCTCATGTACTTGAGCAGGAAGCGAATGGTGATCAGGTCGAAGATGACACGGAAGGTGCGGCCGAGGCCGTAATGGCTCTTGCCGCGTTCGCGATTCACGTTGCGGATGGGAATCTCGCAGATGGATGCGCCGTACCAACTGGCGAGGGCGGGAATGAAGCGGTGCATCTCGCCGTAGAGAGGAATGTTCTGGATGACCTCGCGGCGATAGGCCTTGAAGGTGGTGCCGAAGTCGTGGATGGGGACGCCGGAGAGCCGCGCCATGATCCAGTTGGCGCAGGCGGAGGGAACGCGGCGCAGCATGAAGTTGTCGATGCGCACCTTGCGCCAGCCGGAGACGACATCGTAGCCCTCGTCGAGCTTCTCAAGAAAAGCGGGAATGTCGCTGGGGTCGTGCTGCAGATCGCCGTCCATGGCCAGAATGAACTCGCCCGAGGCGTGGTCGAAGCCTGCGGCCAAGGCCGAGGTCTGGCCGAAGTTGCGGCGCAGCTTGACGACCAGAACGCGGCTGTCGACGGCGGCGATTTCCTCCAGTAGCTTGTAGGTCCGGTCGTTGGACCCGTCGTCGACCAGAACCATCTCAAAGGAGTCGCCCACCTGCTCCATGACCTGCTTGAGCCGCGCGTAGAGAACCGTTACATTTTCTTCTTCATTGTGAAATGGCACAACAATCGAGTATTTCGCCATATTGTTCCTTTAGATGCCAATTCATAGCGCAAGATTACCTCGCCACGCGGAAAAACCCGCTTGTTCGTCTCCACGGCCCGGATGCGGAAGCCGAAGCCAGAAGGGAACCTGCCCGAGCGGCGTCTCCGCTACCGCTCCAATTCGTCGAGCATTGCCTGCATCTCGCTGAGGGCATGGCTGTTACCGTCGCGTGCGGCGCAGGCGATGCCGGCCTTCAGGCGCTCCATCGCCTCAGGCTTTCTGCCCGCGCCCGCCAGCGTTTGCGCGGCCATAAAATAGCCCGGCGTGTAATCGGGATCGATGGCCAGGAGTGCTTCAAATTCAGACAATGCCGCGGCCGTTTCGCCCCGGCTCACCAATTCCATGGCGATTCCGTACCGGGCAAAGCTGTTCTTTGGGTCCAGCGCCAGGATCTCTTTGAGCCGCTCAATTTTATCCATCTTGCTTATCCATCTCGCTCGCATCCGGCACCGGATTCCGTTCACCGGGCCGCTGAGGAGATTTGCGTAATTGGCTGTGGATTGCCGAAACTGGAACAGGACGCCTGAGCGGAATTCCCTGGCCGAATCATGCCGCCAGTTCTATTGTAGCTGGCCGGAGATGAAGACGGCGGGAAGAAAACGCGAAAGGCGAATGGAGTGGAGGCGGCATGAGCAGCCAAGAGACTCCTCCGATGGTGCGCACGGTGGCGAGCACGCAGTCGGAGATGACAGAGATCGTCCTGCCCAACGACACCAACATGCTGGGCAATCTGCTGGGCGGGCGATTGATGCACTTCATCGATTTGACGGGCGCGATGGCGGCGTACCGGCATTCGCGCTCGCACGTGGTGACGGCGGCGATGGATCACATCGACTTTATCAAGCCGGTGCACCTGGGCGATCTGGTGATGCTCAAGTCGAGTGTGAACCGGGCGTTTACGACCTCGATGGAAGTGGGCGTGAAGGTCTTGGCGGAAAACTATCGAACAGGCGCCGTGGCGCACGTGGCCAGCGCTTACCTGGTGTTTGTGGCCGTGGACGAGCACGGGCGCTTGCAAAAGGTTCCGCAACTGAAGCCGGAGACGCCGGACGAGGTGCGGCGCTATGAAGACGCGTTGCGCCGGCGCGAGTACCGCGAGCGCGAAAGCGAATGCGCAGCAAAGATGTAAAGCAGACCGCGGCCGCGCTGGCGAGGCCCTAGAGAAACGCTGACAAGCAGGACTTTTCAATCGATAAAAATCCAAAAGGAGCAATGAAAAACGATGGCGCATTCCCATGCCATGCCTTCGCCGGTGGCTTTGCCCGGCGTCTCAAAGATCATCGCCGTAGGTTCCGGCAAAGGCGGCGTAGGCAAAACCACGGTAGCCGTCAACCTGGCCATCGCGCTCAGCAAGCTCGGCCAGCGCGTGGGACTGATGGACGCCGACGTGTACGGGCCCAACGTTCCGCTGATGATGGGCTCGTCGCAATCGCCGGCGGTCGGTCCCGGCAACATGATTGAGCCCAACCTGACGCACGGCATCAAGACGATTTCCATCGGGTACATTTCGCCCGGCGACAAGCCGCTGGTGATGCGCGGACCGATGCTGCACCAGATTGTCAGGCAGTTTTTGCAGCAGGTGAACTGGGGCGAGCTGGATTACCTGGTGGTGGATCTGCCGCCGGGAACGGGCGACGTGGCCATATCGCTGGTGCAGACCGTGCCGCTGACGGGAGCGATGGTGGTGTCGACACCCAGCGACGTGAGCCTGGAGGACGCGCGCAAGGCGTTGGAGATGTTTGCCCAGGTAAACGTGGAGGTGCTGGGGATTGTGGAGAACATGAGCCACTTCACCTGCCCGCATTGCCACAAGGAGATCGACATCTTTTCGCGCGGCGGCGCGGAGCGCACGGCGAAGCAATTCAACGTGCCGTTTCTCGGGGCGATTGAGCTGATTCCGGCGATTCGCGAGGGCGGGGATCGTGGAATGCCGGTGGCGCTGGCCGGGCCCAAGAGCCCGCAGGCGGCGGCGTTCTTTGCCATGGCGGAAAAGGTGATGGAGCAGGCCGAAGAGGCGGCCGCGTCGGCCTCGGATGTGATTGAGATCAGCTGAACGTGCTAGCTTGCGGCTGCGGACTTACTGCGGCGCAGCCACGACCGCAGCGCCTCGTCGGCGCGGCGCTGCCATCCTTCTCCGGTTGCTCGAAGCCCTTCAGCCACATCGGGAGAGAGGCGGATCGAGATCGGGACCTTTCGTGGGGTTTTTTGCGGGCCGCGCTTGCGCAGCGAAAGAAGCATTTTTTGTTCTGCCTCGGGAAGCGTGGTGAAGGCTTTGCCAGCGGCTGCGTCAGCAGCCGTCAACTCTCTCACTTCCCCGTCCGCATCAGTCAATGGTTTGCGCTTTGCCATAGCGTCTTGCCTCCCTTTTGTTTGTCTTGCGAAAGCTAATTACGCGAATGCCATCGGGTTTGGGGATGTAGCAAAGCAGGTCCAATCGTTTGTCCAGGTACCCAACCGCAATGCGCCGCGTTTCGCCTTTGCGAACTTCCGTGTGAAAAGCCGCAGTCGAGAAATCGAAATCGGCAGCCCGATCGAAGGAAAGACCGCGTTCCCGGATGTTGCGGGCGTTCTTGGCAGGATCGTACGTGATCGCCACAGTTTTATTGTATATGCAATTAGGCTAGGAGGGAAATGACTCCGGCGCTCTTGAATAGAGGATTGCAAATACAGAAAAGCGGGGCTTGCGCCCCGCTTTCGCATTCATGGCTGATGAATTACCGCCAATGGCCTTCGATCAGAACCCAGCCGCCTTCGCGCTGTTCCCAGCGATGGGCGACCCAAACGGCGCCGGGATGCGGGGGGCGTGCCCAATGGCCGTGGACCCAAACGTAGCGGTGGCCGTTCCAGCGGTGATAGCCATCGATCCACACCCAGTCGCGATGCGGCGGGCGATCGTGGACCTCGACGATGGGCGCAGGCGGCGCTACGCGAACCACAACCTGAGCCATCACGGCTGCGGGCGCCATGCAAAGAGCAAGCAGGACTGACAGAATAATTTTCTTCACGGGATTTGTGTCCTCCATGTTTTGAGAGATTTCGGGATCATGCGACTGTCCCGGACGACTGTTGATATGAACTCGTGCTTGCGTGAATAGTTGCCATGAAAACGGGAAAAACGTGCGAGGAAAATTTACGTCATAGGTGGTTGCGATGGCGATAGCATTCTGCGAATAGATGAAGGCCCTGCAAATTTATGGGTTAAACCGTCAGGCCGGGGGCTGTTCGTGTTCCCTGGGATCCACGGCAAAACCAGAGTTGGTGTGCCCTGTTGAGGTTTTTCGAAGGTCGCTGCTCCCTGTTGGTCGCATCGACTTAGCGGTTGAGGCTGCGGGGTACAGCGACTCTGGTTTTGCGTTAATCGCTCTTTTTGGGAGCAAAGAGGTTGCCCAGGCGCTGGATCTGCGCGCCCACGCCGCACAGCTTCTCTTCGATGCGCTCGTAGCCGCGGTCCATGTGGTAGACGCGATCCAGAATGGACTCGCCGTCGGCGACCAGCGCGGCCAGCACCAGCGAGGCGGAGGCGCGCAGATCGGAGCACATGACAGCGGCGGCGGAAAGCCGGGCCGGCCCGCGCACCGTCGCGGTGTTGCCATCCACTTTGATGTTGGCGCCCATGCGCACCAGCTCCTGCACGTGCATAAAGCGGTTCTCGAAGATGTTTTCGCATACCAGGCTGACGCCTTCGGCCTGCGTGGCCAGAGCCATGTATTGCGCCTGCATATCGGTGGGAAAGCCGGGATACTCCTGGGTGGAAAGATCGGCCGAACGCAGCCGCGTGGCGGCGCGCACGCGGGCGGCATCGGGGCCGAGCACATCGACGCGCACGCCGGTCTCGCGCAGCTTTTCGATCACGGCCCCCAGATGAGACGTATTGCAGTTGGCCACAATCAGATCGCCGCCGGTGATGGCGCCGGCCACCAGAAAGGTTCCCGCCTCGATGCGGTCGGGGTTGATGCGGTAGCGCGCGCCGTGCAGGCTGGGCACGCCGCGCACGCGGATAGTGGCTGTGCCGGCGCCGCGAATCTCTGCGCCCATGGCGGTGAGCAGCGCGGCCAGGTCCACGACCTCCGGCTCTCGCGCGCAGTTCTCCATCAGCGTGTCGCCCTCGGCCAGCACCGCGGCCATCAGCAGATCTTCCGTGCCGGTGACGGTGATCTTGTCGAAGACAATGTGCGCGCCGCTGCAAGCGATTGGCGCGCGCCTCAAGGTAGCCGTGCTCCTGAGCGATGACGGCGCCCATCTTTTCCAGGCCTTTGATGTGCAGGTCGATGGGACGGCCGCCGATGGCGCAGCCGCCGGGCATGGCGACGCGGGCCATGCCGGCGCGGGCGATGAGGGGCCCGAGAACCAGCGAGCTGGCGCGCATGGTTTTCACGATTTCGTAGCGGGCAACAGGATCGGAGAGCGAGCGGCAACTGATGGTGATGCGGTCGTGCGACTCGCTTTCCAACCGTGGACGACGACCTGTCCACGGGGACCGCGCGCCGGCAACTCTACCTCAGCACCCATCGAGGCCAGCAGACGACGCTCGGTCTCGATGTCGCGCACTTGAGGAACGTTTTCGAGCGTGACCTCCTCTTCGGTGAGAATGGCCGCGGCCATGCACGGCAGCGCCGAGTTCTTGGCGCCCGAAACGCGAATGGTGCCGACCAGCGGATTGCCGCCGCGAATGACGAACTTGTCCATAGAAATGCGGGCTTTCAGCTCTTAGCTGCTAGTTCCTAAGTGTAAACGCGGAGTGCCGAGGCGAAGCGAGACGCGTGTGTCAATGCGAGGACTGGGTCGTGCTGCAACGAGGGGGATGCGATCCCACCCTTTTCACAAAAAGCGTGAAAAGGACGGGGCAACGAGTATTGGCGCGAGAGCACGCGGTCAGGAACCTAATTTCCGGTTGGAGCTGCGGCGACGAGACTGAGCGGCTGGCTCAGCGTAAACAGCAGGACGGTGCCGTTTTCCAACGTGGCCTGCGGATGGCTGATGAGCAGGTGAGCCGTGATGACGCCCGCGCCGATGATGGTTCCGGCCAGCGCGCCGCCGGGCCCGCCGAGGATGGCTCCCGTGACTGCGCCCGCTCCAACCGCACCGCCGTATTCGATGCCGTCTTTCTTGAGGCGCGAGCCGGGCGTGATGACGCCCTCGCTGCCAACGCGGTTCCTGGAGCCGGGAGCGCCGGTGATCTGGGCATAGAGCTGGAAACGCGAGCCGTCGGGCAGAATCACCGTCTCAGGGCGCAGGCGCATGGAGCCGTGGCCGCCGGCATGGCCGCTCGAAACCCCGACCACGGCGCCGTCGATCTCAGCGCCGGCGGGAATCAGGACCTGGCCGTCCTGGATCACGTCGGAGGCAACGCGCGTGCGGAACCGATCGCCGCTCCGGCTGTCGGCCGTGGAGAGGCGATCGAGCAAACGAACGCGGATGGTGGTTCCCTCGCCGAGCGTGCCTGGAGGCAACGGCTCAGGATGCACAATGTCGCCATCGGGATCGTTCATGTACGCGCGCTGATTCAGGTCGGGCTGTGCAGACGTGTCAGGCGCCACCTGCACGATGCCGTCGTCTGTGCCGTCGCCCGGGGCTGGTGCGGGGTAGCTTTGCGCCGGGTAGCTCTGAGCCCCGTAGCTCTGAGATCGACTGGCTGGGACCTGTTGCGGCTGGGCGGCAGGTTGCTGCTGCGCACTTTGCACGTTCGCGGGTTTCCCGGGTGCAGGCTTGGGCGCAGGCGCAGGCTGCGGCTCAGGTGTGGTGATCGTGTCGTCGGGAGGAGGATTGGAAGTTCCCTCATAGGGGCTCGTCTGGCTTGACTGAGCTGTCAACGCGGCCGCGGTTGCGGCCAACAGGGCGTACACAAAAATAGTCCGCTTCATCCCGATCTCCTTTTCGTGAGCAAAGCTCTCCCTGACTGCTTTAGACCCGGCTGGGGCCGAAAAGTTCCTGGCGCTCTGCCTCTGCGGCGGGCGCAGGCGTGAACCGTCCAAAATAAGCGTAGCGCCGCATCGGGGAGGGCTGGTTTACCGCGTCGGCCAAGGGTGCCTAAGGCGGTAAGAATCAACATCGTTACCCTTCCGGTCTCGCCGCCACGGCTTTTTGAGCGCGTGACAGCAGCCACAGGGGCCGTGTAAGCCCGGTTTGCTAGAATCCGAAAGGATAGAAGCATTTTCCATGCATTTTCGCGGGACGGTGAGGTAGTTCTTGCGCACGCAGGGGCTTTTGAACACCATTCAAAACGCCGCCGGACAAGCTCTTGCCGTGGGTCGCCGTCCCCAATTGCCCCAACCACTGAACGCCCGGCTGCAGCACCACATTGTGAGGAGCGATATGACTGAGATTGTTGCCATTCGTGCCCGCGAAGTACTCGACTCGCGCGGCAATCCGACCGTGGAAGCGGACGTGATTCTGGAAAGCGGCGCCATGGGCCGCGCCATTGTGCCTTCGGGCGCTTCGACCGGCGAGCATGAGGCCGTGGAGTTGCGCGACGGCGACAAGAGCCATTACCTCGGCAAGGGCGTGCTGCAGGCGGTGGAAAACGTTGAAACCGTAATCGGGCCGGAGCTGGAAGGCATGGACGCGGCCAACCAGCGGCTGATCGACCAGACGATGATTCAGCTCGACGGCACGCCGAACAAGGGCAAGCTGGGCGCCAACGCGATTCTGGCCGTTTCCATGGCCGCGTCGCGCGCCGTAGCGCAAACGCTGGAGGTTCCGCTGTATCGCTATCTGGGCGGCGTGAATTCGAGCGTGCTGCCCACGCCGATGTTGAATGTTCTGAATGGCGGCGCGCACGCCGACTCGAACGTGGACTTTCAGGAGTTCATGATCATGCCCGTGGGCGCTTCAGCGTTCAGCGATGCGCTGCGCTGGGCGGCCGAAACCTTTCACACGCTCAAAGGCGTGCTGAAGAAGAAGGGCTACAACACGGCCGTTGGCGACGAGGGCGGATTTGCGCCGTCGCTCAAATCGAACAGCGAGGCGATCGAACTGATTCTCGAAGCCATCGAGGCGGCCGGCTACAAGCCCGGCGAACAGATCGCCATTGCGCTCGATCCCGCATCGAGCGAGTTCTACGACAAAGAGAAAAATAAGTACGTTTTCAAGAAGGGCGATAAGAGCGAGCTGACCAGCGCGGAGATGGTGGGCTTCTACGACAACTGGATGCGCCAGTATCCTATCGTCTCGCTCGAAGACGGCCTGGCCGAGGACGACTGGGAGGGATGGCGCATCCTGACCGACAAGCTGGGCAGCCGCATCCAGTTGGTGGGCGACGACATCTTTGTGACCAACGTGAAGCGCCTGCAGCGCGGCATCGAGGAGGGCGTGGCCAATTCGATTCTGATCAAGGTGAACCAGATCGGCACCGTCACCGAGACGCTGGAAGCGATCGACCTGGCCCGGCGCTACGGCTACACATCCGTGATTTCGCACCGTTCGGGCGAAACCGAGGACACGTTTATCGCCGACCTGGCCGTGGCCACCGGCGTGGGCCAGATCAAGACGGGCTCGGTGAGCCGCACCGACCGCATAGCCAAGTACAACCAGTTGCTGCGCATCGAAGAGGAACTTGGGCTCGGGCGCGGTGTATCTGGGCCTCGAGAGCCTGAATTACAACGATTGAGCCGGCTGCGGTGGGCCAGACGGCTTCATCGCGTTCCTTGCGGCGACGGGAGTCGAAGGATCTGCGGCAGCTGTTAGCCGTCTCCTTTCGGGGCAGAACCACCTGCGGCGGAATTGCCGTGGGCCCACCGCGACCAATGCCACGCCCACAATCCCGCACACGATGTACCGATAAGCAAAGCAGGGAGCCAGGTCAACGCCAAGCTGGCTTCTCCGTCGCCACGGAGTGTGAGGAGAGGAAAGATGCATCCGAAAAGCCCTCCGAGGAGGACGGCTGCGCCGATGAACCAAACTCGGGTGGCAACAAGCGGAAGCTTCGGTAGAATCCAGCCGCCGAGAAATCCCAGGCAGAAACTGAACGGGCCTGTAACTGAAAATGCGGTAATGCCGGCCAGTGCCAGGGAACTGGCGAACCCGCGCGGCGAAAAGCGGTGCGCGATCAGCGAAAATGCCACCGCGTAGTAGAGCGCTGCGCTGATCGTACAGAACGCCAATGAGAAACACGCCGCAACAGTTGCTCGTTTCATTTCCGCCGCCCTCCCGAATTAGTTGAGCGGTTATTTCTCAGAGATGCATAGGTGTAATATATCTTCTCTTGCATTGTGAGGGGCTAGCGCGAGGCAGCTGGGATCGCAAGAATTGCGATCACGGCGAATTTCTTTCCTCGATTCGTCTGGAGAACCTGAGATGCAACCGCAGATCCTTCGACTCGCTGCGCTCGCTCAGGATGACAGCATTGCAGGAACCGAAAGAAAACAACCGGGACCTTCGACTCCCCTTCCCATTCGACTCCGCTCAAGGTCAGGGTCGCTCAGGATGACAGTTCGTTCATTTGTCTATTTTTCAATGACCACCAGGGGTTTTATATCTCAACGACAGTCAGGCCGAGATGCCGCCGCTGTCGAATGCCTTTGCCTCAGCGGCGCTGCGCCCCGAAATCCAGTGCCAGAATCGGGAGGGCCAGTTGGGGTCCATGCATGGCCGCTCGATGAGCAAATAGAAGGCCAGCGAAATCAGCAGGACCGGAAGCGCCGTAACCGGAAGCTGAATGGCGTAGTTGGCGAGAAAATCGAATCCCGGAACGACCGCCGAGCGCGTCACCTTGAACACGACCGCGATCATTTGCAGGTGCATGAGGTAGATGGAATAGCACATGCCGCCGATGGTCGCGATCCACGGGTTCGAGAAAAAGCGGCGCAGCAGAACGCCGCGCAGAGCGGCCATAAAGAGAAGCGCCATGGCCCAGGGCATGACGATGTGCGTATTGACGAAGGTGCGCGTCATCCCGAAGGTTAAAACCAATCCGGCGAACCCGGCCGCATCCAGGAAAAGCGACGGGCGGATGCGATCGCCGTCAACGATGTAGATGTCAGCCATCAGCAGTCCCATGAGGAAAAACTGGGCGTAGAACAGGATGCTGAGGTTTGCGCGACCACCGTCTGCGATCGGAAATTGGGCAAGACTGATACCGATGATGAGGACGGCCATGAGAACACGGCGCAGCAAGGCGCCGCGGATGCGATAGAGTTGCATGAACAGCGGCGCGGCGATATAGAACTGAATTTCGACCTCAAGACTCCAGGAAATGGGGTTGATGGGGGTCAGCTTCCCGTAAACGATGGAGTGCAGATACACCGCCGTGACGGCGGCATGGCGCATCAGATCCGCTGTGATCTGGTGCGAGTAGATGACGATCATGCTCACAAAGAGCAGCACGGAGAGCAGATAAGGGGGCTCCAGGCGCGTAACACGGCGCATGAAGTACTTGCGCAGGGAGACCGTTCCAGCTCCTTTGAGAAAGTGCCGGGCAAAGGGAAGAGCAAGCACGAAGCCACTGATGATGAAGAAGAGACTGACGCCGCAATTGCCATTGGCAATCGGCCAGAAGAGACCTGCGTAGCGGGGCTCAACGGAAATGACGCGGCCGGAGCGGTTTTGCAGCTCTCCGAACATGTGGTAGAGCAGCACGCTCATGATCGCGACAAAACGCAGCCCATCGATCTCCGGGATCCATCGGCCATCGCGGGTCACCCGGCGAATGCGGTCGAGAAGCATAAGGTGTTCGTAGTTTATAACGGATACATGCCCGTTCCTAAGCGCCCACTTGTGCTCACCATCCTCGACGGATGGGGTTATCGCGCAGAAACCGCGAACAACGCCATTGCGCTGGCCCGCAAGCCCGCCTACGACAAGCTGCTACGCGAGTTTCCCAACACGCTGATCCGGGCATCGGAACACTTTGTGGGATTGCCCGACGGGCAAATGGGCAACAGCGAGGTGGGTCACCTGAACATCGGCGCGGGACGCATTGTGCAGATGGACATTACGCGCATCGATGCGCTGATTGCGTCGGGCGAGTTCCAAAAGAATCCGGCAATCGTCGCGGCCATGCAGCGGGCGCGCGAGGGCGGGCGGCAACTGCACCTGTTCGGGCTGGTCTCGGACGGCGGCGTGCACTCGCACCAGGAGCATCTCTACGCGCTGCTGCGGATCGCGCGCGAGAGCGGCGTGGAGCGGGTGTTTGTGCACGCGTTCATGGACGGCCGCGACACCTGGCCCACTTCCGGCGCAGGCTATCTTGCGGCGCTCGAACAGAAGATGCGCGAGTACGGCGTGGGCAAGGTGGCGACCATCAACGGCCGCTACTACGCCATGGACCGCGACCGGCGCTGGGAGCGCGAGCGCAAGGCCTTCGACGCCATGGTGAACGGCAAGGCCGAGGGCGGCGCGTATCCAACGCCGTGGCGCGCATCAAGGAGTGCTACAACAGCGGGACGACCGATGAGTTTCTGGTTCCGTTTGTCGTGACCGATGCGGCGGGCAAGCCGCTGGGGCAGATTCGCGACGAGGATGTGTGCATCAACTTTAACTTTCGCGCCGACCGCGCGCGGCAGATTACGCGCGTGCTGGCGCGCGAGAGCGGATTGAACAAGCAGGGCGGCCGCGACCTGGAAGGCTGGGAGGCGCTGGACGAGACGATTCCGCGCGCCGAGATCCCGAAAAAACTGCACTACGTGTGCATGACGCAGTACGACAAGCTCTACGAGCTGCCGCTGGTTATTCTTCCGGAATCGATGGACAACATTCTGGCCAACCTGCTGGCGCAAAACCATCTGCGCAACCTGCGCGTGGCGGAGACGGAGAAGTTCGCGCACGTGACGTACTTTTTCAACGGCGGCATCGAAACGCCCTTCCCCGGCGAGGAGCGCATTCTGATTCCTTCGCTGAAGGTGGCGACCTACGACCTGGCGCCGGAGATGCGCGCCGAGGCCATCGGCGACACGGTGGTGAAGGCGGTGAACGACACGGCGTTCGATTTGGTCGTGGTGAACTTCGCCAATGCCGACATGGTGGGCCACTCGGGCAAGCTGGAGCCGACCATCAAGGCCATCGAGGCCGTGGACGCGCAACTGGGGCGGATCTATAAGGCGATCAAGGAGAGGAACGGGAGCTGGCTGATCACCGCCGACCACGGCAACGCCGAGATGATGGTGGATCCGGTGACCGGCGGCCCGCACACGGCGCATACCACCAACCCGGTGCCGCTGATTTATGTCGCAGAAGAGGCCAATCATTACCGTCTTCGCAACGACGGCTCGCTGCGCGACATTTCGCCTACGCTGCTGGCCATTCTCAATCTTGCCGAGCCGAAGCAGATGACGGGCGGAGACTTGCGGGTGTCGCTGGCGCAGTAAAGCTTACGGCGGTTCTCCAGTTTCCTGTGGAGTTATTGGATCGTGCGGTGTGGCGTTTTCTTAAGGGAAAACGCCACTTGACCGCATCGGCTTCGCTCTACACCAATTGGAGAACCGCTATAGCCGCACAGAGGAGGAAAGAAACGAGGCCTTCGCAGCTTCGCCTTTTCCATTTCGCACAAGCCTCGGATCACGCAGTATTCTATTGTTCCGATCACTTTGCTCCCGCTGCCTTGAGCATCTGCACAATCGCCGTATACGCTTCTTTTTCATTGGGAGTAAGCGGATCGTAAATCACGTTGCCCGACCCATCCATGCCTGCTGGCATCCCTTTTTCGAGCGCATCGGATGCGGTCGCCAACGCTGTTCGGCCGGACACGATCATCTCGTCGCCAACGGTGATCTTGCCGTTCTCATCCGTTTTGTTAACGTCTGCGCCCTTGTCGATGAGGATACGCACAATATCCGTCTTGCCCATGAACGCGGCCATGGTTAACGGCGTATATCCGTCGCCGATCATGTTGATGTCGGCGCCCCGGGCCAGCAGCAACAGCACCACGTCCGGTTTGTCCCACTGCGCCGCATACACCAGCGCGGTACAGCCGAGCGCGCTATCCTTTGCGTTGACATTCACCCCCTGGTCGAGCAGACTACGGACGCCGTCTACATCGCCCTTCCCGGCAAGGTTCACGAGATTGTCTTCGCGATCGCCTGCCTCAGCGCTTTGAACAAGCCAGAAACACAGAATGACCGCCAGAAATACGAATCCTAATCTCCATTTCATCTTTTGGCCGCCTTTCATGCCAGTTACAGTGCATTATTCTCGCGCCCATTGGCCACAGGCACGAAGGACCTCCCACTTGCGGAGGCCCTGAGGTTTGGCGCATCGGAGCAGTGTTACCGCGAGCGCAAAGACTTGATGCTGCGGGCAGGCGCTCTTCAATGATCTTGGCCTGCTCGGCGGCGATGCCGCCCAAATACGACGGAGCGGGCGTGGCCATGAGCACCAGCGCCATGGCGATGAGCGAAAAACAAAGCCCGGCGATTCCGGCCGAAATCAGCATGTGATACATGTCGTAGACGTCGAGCCCAAAGATCTTGAAGGCCACATGTTCCATCGGCTTGATGTGCTTGAGAACCGCGAGTGCGAAGAGGAAAAAAGGGCGGAAAGCGAAGTGAGGATGGCCAGCGTCGCGTCAAGGCTGCGATGGAACCTTTGACGCGCGCTGCAATGAGCGCATTCGGCAAAATGATTTTCGTAGTCCCTGCGCATCTCCGGCGAGATTCCGGAGATGTCGTAACGCCAGCTTGCCAGAATAGCGCCTACGACTCGGTCGGTGCATCGAATTCTCGACGAAGACATTAGATTCACCCTGCAAGGAAGAAGTTCAATCGCGGCGCTTCCGCGTGGAAGGCGCGGTAACGAGATGGTTACCTATTGGACGCTCTATCTGCCGAACTGGATGTGCGGTGGCGCTCCTCGCAAGTACACAAAGCCCGCGCGACTCGTCCGGCGCCATGTCCTGGACCCATCGCCTTCTTAGGTCTTCGGGCCAAATCATTACGATTCTAATGCACACAAGCTAAAAATTGATAGAAGAAAGTGGCTCATGTTGCGCTGCCAGCAACAGCCGGTTAGCCAAAAGGCTTGCCCGGCCTTGCAGCGCACCCTCGGCGGCAACCCGCGCCAATTCGGGAAGATTATTGTTTTCAGAGAGATGCGCAAGAATCACGTACGTCGCTTGGCCGTCGTAGCCGGTGGAGAGGAACTCGGCCGTGGCGTCGTTGGAGAGATGGCCGACCCGCGAAAGCACCCTCTGCTTCACGGACCAGGGATACGGGCCGTCGCGCAGCATCTCCAGGTCGTGGTTGGACTCCAGCAGCAGCAGGTCGAGGGCCTGGAGCTGCGCCTTGACGTTGGGCGGGATGTAGCCGAGGTCCGTAGCAAAGCCCATCCGCACCCCTTCGGCGCTGAAAACAAAGCCTACCGGGTCGGCGGCGTCGTGGGGGATGGTGAAGGGACTCAAGTCGATATCGCCGATGGCGAAGGGTTGGCCGGCCTGAAAGTACTCGACCGCCGGAAGCCAGGTGGGATCGTCCTTGAGAGAGGGCGGACTACCACCCCACTGACCAAGACCCGTCCGTGGGGGCCCCGGGTCGGCGGAAGCCGGTTCTACCGGCGCGGCAGATTCGGCGATCGAGGGCTGGCTGTCGGCCTCCAACTCCTCAGGGTCGGTCTCAGCGGTCGAGTTTTCCACAGCCGGCGATCCGGCCTCAGCCTGCCGCTCGGCGGCCTGTTTGCGGCACTGCTCGAGCCATTGGGCGTAGGTCATCTGGCGGCGCGGCGTGAGCCAGCGCATCCAGGCGCGATGCGTGGCTTCAGTAAAGTAAACCGGAACGCCGAGCTTGCGCGCCGTCACGGCGAGTCCGTTGATGTGGTCCTGGTGCTCGTGGGTGATGACGATGGCGTCGAGGGTTGCAGGGTCTTCGCCGGCCAGGTTCATGCGGCGGAAAAGCTCGCGGCAGCTCAAGCCGGCGTCTACCAGGATGCGCGTGCGCCCGCCGGAAACAACCGTGCTGTTGCCCTTCGATCCCGACGCCAGCACCGTGAAGCGCACCATGGATTGAGGATACAGCGCGCGGCTGTGGATCGCCCGCGCGGCAAAGGGCGTGCTGGGGTGCGGAATCCGAAGCTGCAACAAAAATCTGCCTTCAAGATTGCACGGCTCGTGGGCCTCTACCCCGCGCCGGGAATCTCCGCCGGAATCTCGATGGAGACCAGCGTGCCGCGCCCAGGGTTGCTGGCCACGTTGAAGTGGGCCTGGTTGCCGTAAAGAACCTCCAGCCGCTCCTGCACGTTCTTCATGCCAATGCCTGCGCCGGTGCGGCGCAGCGTAGACGCGCCGTTGCTCATGCCCACGCCATCGTCGGCCACTTCGATCAAAATCCGGTCGCCCTCCAGCCGGCTGCGCAGCGTGACCGTGCCGCCTTGGATGCGCGGCTCAAGGCCGTGCTTGATGCTGTTCTCGATGAGCGGCTGCAGCAGGATGCTGGGCACCAGAACATCGAGGGTGCGCGGGTCGATCTCTTTTTCAACGCGCAGCTTGTCGGCGCCGAAGCGCACCACCTCGATGTCGAGGTAATCGTCGGTAAACTTCAGCTCCTCGCGCAGCGGCACGTAGGCGTCGTGGTCCTTGAGCAGGGCGCGCAGAATGTTGGCCAGCTTGACCGTCATCTTGCGGGCCAGCTCCGGCTGGTTGCGCACCAGCGAGGCGATGGAGTTGAGGGTATTGAACAGAAAATGGGGGTTGATCTGGCGCTGCAAGGCGTCAAGGCGGGCCTCAAGCACAAGCCGCTTCTGCTCTTCGAGCGACATTTCGATGCGGAGCGTATTCCAGACCTTGAGCGCGATGCCAACGACGATGGGTGCGCTGAGCCAGACCAGCGCCTGCAGCCAGAGACTGCCGGCAAGGAGCGCGAAGAGGCGGTGCGGAAAGATATGCGCGATCCAGTCGCGGATCATCTCCATTGCGGCGATGAGAACCAGCAAGAGAATCTGGCGGTCAATGCGCGGTTTCCTCAGATTGCGGCGCACCCAGCGCTAGAGGCTGAGATCGATGAAGGGAGTGAAGGACCAGATTTCTTCTTTCTCCACTAAGCGGCCGATCGTGCCCGCGGCCAGGCCGAGCGCGACATTGAAGGGAAGCGCGAGATACTCGTGGTGCAGGACGGCAGGGACGGACAGCACGGCGCCGCAGAGCATCGCCCAGCTGGGACCGATGAGCAGGCCGAGGAGAATAACGGTCTCAAAGGAGATGTCGGCGGCGAGAAAATTCGGCACGACAAGCCGAACCCAAACCCCGAGCGTAAGTGGAACCAGGAAAAACGCCAGCAGAGCGAGGGTCTGGGCAGGACGGCGTTTCTCCGCAAAGAAGAGACGCCGGAACGTGCTGCCACGCGCCAGAATGCTGGCCACCGAGGCAACCACGCCGAGCTTAACCAGCAGCGTTACCCAAAGAAGTGTTTCGGTCACCCCATCAATGTATCGCGCCGCGCGGGCGGAAAGCGAGAATCGCGGCGCTACCTAGAGCTTGATGCGGATCAGAATCGGTTCCTGGGAAAGTTGCTGGAGGGACGACGGGCGGACAGGAGCACCAGTTCCGGTACGCTGGAAACCCATGCGGTCGTAGAGAGCCAGAGCGTCGCGCATCACCGGCATGGTATCGCCTACGATCTCGGAGTAGCCTGCGGCGCGGGCTTCGTCCATAACCCATTCGAGCAGCGCGCGGCCAAGGCCGCGTCCGCGAAAGGCCGGGCGGACGTAAAGGCGTTTGGCCTCGGCATGGAGCGCATCCACTCGGCGCAGAGCGATGCAACCGGCCGGCTGCCCATCGATTGTGGCCAGAGCGAGGCGTCCATCGGGCGGCGCGTAGGCTCCGGGCAGGCCCGCCAACTCGTCGCCGAAGTTCTGGAAGCAGGGCGTGAAGCCGAAGGAGTCCCAATACTCCCGAAGCAGGCCGCGCACCGCGGCAATCGCAGCCTTGCCCTGCACAGCGTGGATTTTCCAGGTTGCATTCATCAGGAACGCCCTTGACCGAGAAGTATTGTTGCCGGGATCGCAGTTACAGGTCTGTGACAGCGGTCGCGGCGGTGCTGATGGCCGCAAAGTAGAATAGGAGTATGGGACTGGAGAGCGTGAAAAAGGTCGCCGAGGCGGATTTTCCCACCCGCTGGGGAGCCTTCCGCATTCTGGGTTTCGAGGGTGTGCTGGCCGAGAGCCAACCCGGCCGCGAACCGGCGCGAACAGTGGAGGACCTTGTGGCGCTGGTCATGGGCGACATTCATGCCACGCCGCCGCTGGTGCGCATTCACTCGCAGTGCCTTACGGGCGACGTCTTCGGCTCGCTGCGCTGTGATTGCCGTTTGCAACTGGAGCTGGCGCTCAAGCAGATCGCCGAGGCAGGCGCGGGAATTCTGCTCTACGAGCAGCAGGAGGGTCGCGGCATCGGACTGATGGCCAAACTGAAGGCCTACGAGCTGCAGGACCAGGGGCGCGACACCGTGGAAGCGAACGAGGAGCTGGGTTTTGCCGCCGACTGCCGCGCCTACGAGCTGCCGGCGGAGGCGCTGAAGCTGCTGGGCGTCAGCCGAGTGCGGCTGATGACGAACAATCCTGAGAAGGTGGCTGCGATGGAGTCGGCGGGAATCGAGGTAACGGAGCGCGTGTCGGCCGAGGTCGAGCCACAGGAGAGCTTCGCGGCCTACCTTAAAACCAAGCAGGAAAAGATGGGCCACATCTTCGAGGGCGTAAATGCAATCGGCGATTTAGGCTGAATCCCCTGGCGCCGCCGGCCGCACGGTTCCTTGAAAATCGAGCTGTGACACGTCTGCCGTTCGTGAAGCGACGTGACAGCCGGCCTTCTCAGGCAACACCTCCCTGGGAATCTGATCGATCAACTCCTAAAGAAGTGCCCGTCGCTGCGGCAAAAACGTGCATCCCTTCGGAAGCAACGTGCATCCTCTACTGGTGAGGGGCCGCTTTACGAAATTAAAGGACTCAAGCCTGGTATGAACCTTCCCGCCGGTGACAGGAAAATTCATCACGGGCACTAGCGAAAAGAAAGTTTGCCTGCTAATCTGATCGCACGTGGGCGATTCACCTATGCTGACGATTTCTTCCTCGGCTTCCCTGATTCATCGGCAATCGTCACAAAAAGCGCTTGACAGCAAAAACCCCTGGATTTCGGCACCGCGCATGCCCGCTCCCGGCAAGTCCATTCATCCGCATTGATTCTGCACGAAGATGTGGAGATCAGGGGTATGCAGCAGAACGTAAGCCAATGGGCTTATCGCGGCTCCCGAGCCCCTCACGGCCCTCTTTCCACTTGGCGTGTGGGTTGATCCTTCACCTGGCAGCATCGCCGTAGGCATGTAAGGGGGTATTCACGATGAAGTTCCCAATTCGTCCATTTTCCATGCTTGCAACAGGCCTTCTGACCTTGGCGGCCTGTTACACCGCACACGCCGCAAAGTTGCCGCCATCTTCCGGCGGTTCGCAAGCCGCTGCCATTGGCGGCGAATCGTCTTCTGGCCCGACGATGGAAACCGTGATCATTCCGGGGCCGATGCGGTCCTTCCTGCGCATGGCCGCCATTAGCCAGGAGGCAACTCCCGGCGAAGTGCTGCCATTGCTGGCACGCAATGCTTTCCTCTACGGCCATGAAAACGGAAAAAGGACAGAGTACCTGGTGTTGGCTGACAGGTATGTGCATTTCGCCAGAGAGCTTCAGGCCCTCGCCGGCGCCGACGGTGCGATTCACGTTTCAGGTTGTGCGGACGCGGGAAAGCTGATTCAGATCCTCGGCTACAAGTTTGAGCGCGGTTGCAGCCGAACGAACGCTTCTTTAATCACGTTGGATGCGGAGCGAGCGTTTCTCACCGTCGATTCGGGCTTCCCCCTCACTCAGCTCGAAGAAGCGCTCCAGAAAGGCACTCCCTTTGACTATGCCTTTCCAGCTACTCGCGTTCCCATTCTGTTCTCTGAGAAGGACTGGACAGCGCTCGTCCCGGCCAAGGAGAGACCCGGAGCGACTCTACTCGACTTGCTGATGAACGACCAAAATGCAGCTCGCCTGTACTCGGGCATGGCGCGGCTCGACCCGGGAACAAGACTCGCCCTGTTCCAGTCGCCCGGACTGAAGAGGCTGTTCGGCTACGCTCCTGTGCTGGACTTCTACGGAAGCCGGATATGCATTCGCTCCGGCGCCGTGGTTGTGCCCGGGGAAGAAGCCGCTGAACAGAGGTGGCAGGGTTTGGCAGGAGCAAGTCCGAAAACGCCAGGAGACTTTGTATACCATTTGCTGGCCAAGGATCAGGGTTGGCTGGCGGCCTATTTCGATGCTCTGTCGCGAGTGAGCCCCACGCAGCAAGCCCGCCTTGCGGAAGGCGACCGTTTGAAGCGCTTCTACGATGCCTACCGTTCGGGCATCCGCGGCTTAGGCGCCGGAACCGGCGTCTTTCCAAGAAATTCCGATCTGCTGCTTCTCTTCACAACTCTGCGATGGGACGGGAAAGGCAAACCTCTGGTTCCGGGAGACCTTGACCTTTGGCGCGAAGTCTTCGCTCGCGGCGACAAAGCTGATCACTTGCATGCTTCGTCCAAATTCCTTCGCGACGCAAACAACCCTGAAGCGCTCCTTGAAGCCCTGGTGGCCTGTTCCAACTTTACGGGCGATGGAGGGCCGTTGCAGGTCGACCTGGCGCTCAATGCAATTGACAGCGCCAAGGCGCCAGGACGCCTGTCGGATCCGACCGCGCGCCTGCTTGCCGGCAACTTTTCCCAATACAACGACTGGTACCCGATCTTTGTGGAATTCCCGGCTTTGGACGATGCATCGATTACCCAATTCGTGGATACGGCAAAGCGCATCGATGGCATTGCCAATCCGGCCCTGCGGTCAAATGTGCTGGGCGCATTTCAAGCCGAAATCGGGATTTGGCAGATACTCGCCCGGCAGAGAGAGATCCCGGAGAACGCTCTGAATGCTTCCTGGATGAAAGCTGTGCAGCCATTTGCCGGCACGTCTTCGTCCATCCAGCTTTTCGACGCGGCCCGCAGTTCGCTGCAATCGATTCTGGTGGCCGCCGGCGCCAATGCGAACTTCACCCAGGATGAGGTTGTCGATCTGCTCGCCGCCCCGGCGCCGTCTTCTCCTGAGGCTGCACAAGTCCGCCAGGAGATGGCGCGAAAAATACGCGCCGTGCTGGACGACCAGCGTCTGGTTTCTCTGGATACGCTCTTCGGGCTCTACGATGGCCTGGGTGAGATGGCGCATGGAGCGGCCATTGGCAATAGCTTACTTCCGCTCGCCGGCGAGTTGCGGGAATTCGAGATGCCGCGGCCCATCTTTACGTCGGGAGAACGAGCTTCCTGGTCGCCCCTGGTTTACACCAGCCGCCATGCGGAATTGCAGGTGCGAACCGACCTGACTGCGGTCATTCGCGCTCCGGGTACGCCTGCGCAATTGGTGGCGGCGCGCGAGCGGCTGGCGCCATTTTTCAGGGATACGCTGGTGGGCCTGATTTACGCCTACTATGAGCCGCCCGGTGCTCAGGTGCTTCACAGCAATCCACTTTTCGTCCGGTCGCACGATTTCGCTGCATCCTCCATTCAGGGCATCAATGACGTGTGGGATGCGCCAGTACTGGTTGGAATCGGCGCCACCGCCGGCGGAGGGGCATATCTGATTGGTTCGCTCGCCGATCTGCCCTATGTGCTGGCGTTAACGGAGGAGGATTTCATCGTTCCCAGGAAAACTCAGGCGCTGACTTGGCGAGAGACCGTGCCTGAGCTACTTGTGGATGCGGTTGTGCCCCGCTGGTGGACCGTGAGCCGCGACGAATTGCATGCCGTAAGTCTCTATCAGCGTGCGGGAGAAGAGTTGCTGGCTGCTTCGCCGGCGAACGCCGATCTGCGAGAGAAGGTGATCGCCGTCTTGTCTGACCGCATGGATTGGGGGCGCATGGAAGTGCTGAAACAGGATCTCGAAAGCCCGGAAAGCACGGCTGCACTGAGAGCCCAAATGCTTCCTGCAGACACTTTTTATCTGGCCGTCGAATTTCGCAAGAGGTTCCCGGAGAAGGCTGCCCAGTGGGGCCAGGCAAGCCAGGAGCTCGATGCTCTCGCGCGCGGGAATCCCGCTGATACTGCCCCGGAGCGGATCTCAAGCGACTTTGGCGTGCCGCATCTCACACTGGCTGAAAGCGCGTCCCCGGCGCTGCTCACGGCGGAGCCATTTCCCGTTTCCGGAGGGTCTACGAGCCGCCTTTTCAGCGAATCCTGGGAATCGACCAATCTTTACTGGGCGCGCCTCGCGGATGAAAAGGGCGTTGCGCCGTCAATGCTCAACGTTTTGGTTCCCGAGCTGACCCGCCAAATGATCGCGAACATCTCGGCCACCAGCATCGACGATTGGCCGGCACTGTTACGCGCCATGGACGAGACAGGGGAACAGTTTCGCCAAGGCAGGATCGATATCCACATGGCAGGTTCGTCCGCCGACAACCAAGAGACAGCAAATGGGGGTACACATGGCAATGAATAAAGCACCTAAAATCTTCGCGGTTATCGGGAAAGGCATAAGCGTTCTGCTGCTGATCGGCGGCGAACCGAGCTTCGTGGCTCAGGATGAGCCGGCGCATCTGCGCGTGAACGTGGTTCTGGTGCAGCTCAGTATTGCCGTCACCGATCGCAGTGGAAACTATGTGCGCGGTCTTCGCCCTGAAGACTTCGTTATCACAGAGGACAAGATTCCGCAGAAGATCGCCAATTTTGACGAAGGAAGCGAAATGGTCCGCGATTCCGGCCCGGGCCACAAGTTGCAGAGCCCTGTGCGCGCTCCTGAGGCGAACCTGACGAAAGCGGCACCCGACTCGACCGGGGCAAAGACTTCAACCACGAGCGGAACCAATATCTTCATCCTCTTTGACACCAGCAACTACATGTACCGGGGCTTTGTCTACGCTCAGGATGCCATCTCCGATTTCGTGCGCTCCATGGACGACGCGAGCAGGATCGCTTTCTACTCGTATAGCCGCGACCTTTCGCGGGCGGCGCAGCTCACTTCAGATCGATTCAGCGTTGTAAGCGGGGTGCGCAGCACCGTGGCTGGAGACGATTCCGCCCTTTATAACTCCCTGTTGTTGACGGTGAAGGATGCGGCGCCGCTCACGGGGCGAAAGGCGATTGTGGTCTTCTCCAACGGGCCCGACAACGCCAGCTCCGTTCCTCCGGAGGACGTGGCGGAATTGGCGCAGTCGACGGGAACCATCATCTATATCGTCAGCACCCGCCTGGCCCAGGACGATCCTGTCTCCTCTGCCTCGTTTGAACGCGTGAGCAGAGTCACTGGCGGCAAGGCCTATTTTGCGGGAAATTGGACCAAGGAAAAGCAGGCGTTTGCTTCCATCCGCGAAGATCTCGGCCATCTCTATTCCATCAGTTACTATCCTCAACTCAATCCCAACCGCGGATGGCGCACGATCAGCGTGAAGCTGGCCGGCGCGAATCTGCAGAAATATCACATACGCACCCGCGACGGTTATCGTCTGACGCAGCAGGCCACAGCCACAGACGAGAGCCTGCTCACATCCGGACCTGAGCTTGCGCCGAGCAGGTAGCTGAGTCCGGATTTCTCATCTCGCTTGGTTGTTGTGTGAAATGCAGGTCAGGTCCGGAGCGCCTTGATCACCTTGGACGTAGTGACTACCTGGCCGACGTGGCGTTGCGTGTGATCGGCTACGTGGATGAGCGCGCCGCCGATGGACGTGGGCAGTTGCTTGCGGCCGACTGCGCGAGGCGTGTCCAGATTGGCTGTGGCCAGCACATGGATTCGATCGGCTGCATCGCTGAAAGAAGCCTCAACCTCGACGAGCAGCTCGGCTAACGACTCATGGTTCCCTTCACTTCCCTGTTCAGCTTTGAGTGCGGCGAGCTGCTCGGCGCTGAGCTGGTTGCCTTCAGCGTAGGTGAGGATGCGGTCGACGGAGCCGGCAATGTGGCGGAGAAGGAAAGCGATCGACGGGAGCCCGAGCGGCTGCGCATTGACCTCAGCATCGGTCAGCCCTGTGGTCCACTTGGTCAGGTCGTCGAGGGCCAGTTCAAGCGCGTGCAGAACGGCGCGGCCCGCGGCAGGAACGTCGGTGTGGGTTCCGCGGAGCCAGGGTTCGGTGTAGGGGGTGGCTGGCAGTGCTCATGGCAACAGTCTAACGGTCGCGATCGGTCGCCGACGTCCTGCCATTGTCATCCTGGGGGCCCTGACCCTGAGCGGAGCGATCCGGAAGGGGGCGAAAGCCAGCCCTGAGCAAAGATCGCAAAGCGATCGAAGTCGAACGGGGATCTGCGGTTGCATCAGAAGGGCCCCGATGACGCATGACAATTCTAGTGACTTCCCGATTACCGACCATAAGCTCAGAATCCCCACACCGCCAGCGAGAGACCAGCTTACAATTCACAATCATTAATTCTCTTCCTGGAGTGTTAAGCATGAAATCGCAGGCTGAAGTTCTTATGACGCTCCTATTAATCGCGGCTACGATTGCTTTTGGCCAATCCCCAGTGGGTGGCCGGGCGGTCGCAAGAGAGACCCAGACCCCAGGCTGCTGGATAGATCTGTCTACAAGGCTGATGTGGGCCGGAAGAGACAGCGGCAGAGATGAGAGTCAGCATAGTGCAAAAAGGCATCGTTAGAATCTCCGGTTGGCCAGATATACCGATTGAAGGCCGACACTAGCGAATTTCCGCTTAACTGTTGGCTAGCGCTAGGTAGTAACCTAGTCCAAAATGGTGCTGGATTTCAGCGAGGCGGCGAAATGGGAGTGATTCCGGAATGGCTTCACCGTGAAGTGAATGATTATTTTGTTGAGCCGATTAAGATCGTTCCTGAAAGCGTGTTGGACATCGGGGCCAATGTTGGAGCATTCGCAGTTCGTGCGCACAAGGAATGGCCGGAGGCTAGGATTATCTGCTATGAGCCAATGCCCTTTAATGTCAAACTGTTGCGCCAAAATGTGGATTCAAGTTGGTGCTCGGTTGAGCCATTTGCTGTTCGGGCTGAAGCTGGCGATGCTGACATATTTATCGGGGATATGTTTGTGACTGGTGGCTTTTCGAAGGGCCAGCGGCAAACTGACCGAACTTCCCGAGTAAAGTGCGTCGCAGCCCGAGATTTACCTTCATGCGATCTTGTGAAAGTTGATACTGAGGGTAGTGAAGTTGAGATTCTGATTGGGTTAAATTTGGAGAAGACGCGAGTTGTCATGCTGGAACATCATAACTTGGCTGACGCACAGATAATCAAATCGGTGCTATCTCGCAAATTCTGCTTAGTGCATGACGAAACGGAGCGAATGCTTGGTACCGACGTTTTCTTCCGTGTTTCCTGACCCTTTTTCTAAGATCAATGCGTCTGAGTGAAGCGGCTACAGGCGACCCATCGCCGTTCAAAAAGGCGCCGAGTTTGACCCTCGGCCGGCAGGACGGCGATGCGCGGCTAAGTGCGGTTCAATTCGAATTTCCGATCCGGCGCTTTTTGGGATCAAACGAATACCTACCCCGCGCTCTTCACGCGCACCACCGTGATCTTCTCGAATCCCTCCTCAAACACCGGCGGTTTGAGTTTCTCGGCCATCTTGCGCATCACGTCTTCGCTCACTGAGCGGTCGCGTTGGCGGTTGCGCTCAAGGCAAACTTCGAGGGGCACATCGAAGAAGACGGCCTGCACTTCGTAACCGAAGCTCTTGGCCATCTTGATCCACTGGCGGCGCTCGTGGATGGAGAGATTCGTCGCGTCCACGTAGTTCATGGGCATTTTGGCGATGAGGCGGGCGCGCAGCAGCGAACGCAGCGTGGAAAAGACCAGCCCCTGGTAGCGCTGCTCCTCCACGTCGTCGAAGAGAATGTTGCGCAGCAGGTCGCTGGAGAGCGGAGTGATGCCGCGGCGGCCAAACCAGGTGGTCTTGCCGGAGCCGGGGAGTCCGATGGCCAGAACGACATAGCCTCTCGGTGTCTGTCCTGCGGCGTTTGGCTGGGGCGCAGCAATTGCCGGCATCTCCGGCTGGGTTTCCACCTCCAGGCGTCCCGATCCGGGAGGCTCATTCCATTGGGGCCGGGACTGCTGCGGCTGCGGGCGGTGCTGGCCATGTTGCGGACCGGGCTGGCGTGGCGGACCGGGCTGCCGGGCCTGTGCGCCGTGCCGGGCTTCATGGGTCCGCTGCGGGCCGGGCTGGGTGGCCGGAGCCGCCTCAGGCGCATCGTCCGGGTACAGCGGCACCAGCGGAGCCTGTTGATTCGATGGGAGTTCCTGGCCAATCTTGCCTGTGAATTCCGATGTATTCGGACCGCGTCTCGAGCGTCTTCTCATAGTGCCTTTAATCCTTGCAGAAATCCTTGTCATCAACCCGAATACCATACTCGGCAAGGGCGCTGCAAATTGTGTCCACTCTGTCACATACAGTTCCATCGTGGGAACGTCTGCCTTAGGGCCGGGAATCTTGTATGCGTGGCGGCTGCGCATTCATTTTCCACCGCCGCCCCGGATGATACGATCATGGGTTTGGTGGATTTGCTTTTTTGGCTCGCCCCAGACGCCGCGGTCCCGAGTTCCGCAATCTCAGAGCCGCAAACAGACCATTGACTTCACCCCTTACGAAGGAGAAATCACTTATGGCGGTTAAGGTTGGAATCAACGGCTTCGGCCGCATTGGACGCAACGTTTTGCGCGCCGCGATTGGCAACAACGACATCGATTTTGTCGCCGTGAATGACCTCACCAGCCCGGCGACGCTGGCCCACCTGCTCAAGTACGATTCGATTCTGGGCAACCTGGCCAACGAGATCAAGTCGGGTGAGGACTTTATCTCCGTCAACGGCAAAAAGATCAAAGTATATGCGGAGAAAGACCCCGCCAAGCTGGACTGGGCTTCAGTGGGCGCGCAGGTGGTCGTCGAGTCCACCGGCCGCTTTACCGACGCCAAAGATGCCAAGGCGCATCTGGGCCCGACCGTGAAGAAGGTCATCATTTCGGCCCCGGCCAGCAACGAAGACCTCACCATCGTCCTCGGCGTCAACGAGGACAAGTACGACCCGGCCAGGCACAACATTCTCTCCAACGCCAGTTGCACCACCAACTGCCTGGCGCCGGTGGTGAAGGTGCTCATCAAGGAATTCGGCATCGTCAGCGGCATCATGACGACCATCCACAGCTATACCAACGACCAGGTGATTCTGGACTTCCCGCACAAGGACCTGCGCCGCGCCCGCGCCGCCGCGCTCAACATGATTCCCACCTCTACCGGAGCGGCCAAGGCGCTGAAGCTGGTGATTCCCGAGACCGCTGGCAAGCTGGACGGTTTCGCATTACGCATCCCCACGCCCAACGTGTCCATCGTCGACCTGACCTTCATCAGCGAGAAAACGACCGATGCGAAAGCGGTGAATGCCGCGCTGAAGGCCGCCGCGGAAGGCCCGATGAAGGGCATCCTGGGCTACGAGGAAAATCAACTGGTCAGCTCGGACTTCAAGGGCGACAAGCGCAGCTCGATCGTGGACGCGCCGCTGACCAAGGTCGTGGGCCAGAGCGTGAAGGTGCTGAGCTGGTACGACAATGAGTGGGGCTATTCGAATCGCGTGGTCGACATGATCGGCTTTTTGGCGAAGAAGGGGCTGTAAGAGCAGGGACTAAGGGACGAGGGACCAGGGACTAAGAGGCCAGCGACTGAACCGGTGATCTCCGGTCCCTGATTCTATTTTGTGAGAACCATGCGCACGAACGTCAGCGGCGGATCTCCCTACGAGCCCATCATCGGCTTCTCGCGCGCGGTGCGCGTGGGAAACGCGGTGCACCTGGCTGGAACCGGGCCGGTAGGCGCGGAAAATGAAGACGCCGTTGGACAGACGCGCCGCGCCTTCGCTATCGCCGAAAAAGCCCTCGCCGAAACGGGCGCTGCATTCAAAGACGTCGTCCGCACACGCATGTATTTGACCCACGCCGAGGATTGGCAAGCGGTGGGGCGCGTACACGGAGAGTTCTTCGCGCAAGTTCGTCCCGCGGCTACCATGGTGGTCGTGGCCGCTCTGCTCAACCCCGCGTGGCGCATTGAAATCGAGATGGATGCCGTGATCCCGGACCTGGTCCCTAGTCCCTAATCCCTAGCCAATTGGTCCCTTTAGAAAGGAGCCCCATGCCCAAGCTCTCGATTCGCGACATCGATCTGACCAACAAGCGGTTGTTCATCCGCGTGGATTTCAACGTACCGCTCACTGAAGACGGCTCGAGCATCACCGACGACACGCGCATTGTGGCCACACTGCCCACCATCGTTTATGCCCTCGAGCGCAAGGCTAAGGTGATTCTGGCTTCGCACCTGGGACGTCCCAAGGGAAAACCTGATCCGAAGTACTCGCTGCGGCCCGTAGTGGACCGGTTGCGCGAACTGCTCGATAAAAAACTAAGCCAAAAGGTCAACGTGGCCTTTGCGCCGGACTGCATCGGCGAAGTCGCCAGCGAGATGGCGCGCCAACTTGAATCCGGCCAGGTGCTGCTGCTCGAAAATCTGCGCTTCCACGCGGAAGAAGAGGCCAACGATCCGGCGTTTTCAAAGGCGCTCGCTTCGCTGACTGAGGTCTACGTCAATGACGCCTTCGGCTCAGCGCACCGCGCGCACGCCTCAACCGAGGGTATTACGCACTATCTCAAGCCCGCCGTCGCCGGCCTGCTCATGGAAAAGGAAATTACCTACCTGGGCAAAGCCCTTGAAAATCCAGAAAAGCCCTTTGTCGCCATCATCGGCGGGTCCAAGATCTCAGGTAAGATCGACGTCATTCAAAATCTTCTCGACAAAGTAGACACGCTGGTGATCGTCGGCGGCATGGTCTACACATTCCTGCGCGCGCTGGGTGTGAAGACCGGTAAGAGCCTTGTGGAAGAGGACAAGATCGACCTTGCAAAAGCGGCGCTGGACAAGTCAAGAACTAAAGGAGTGGCACTCCTGCTGCCATTCGACAACATCCTGGCAGACAAGTTTGCCGCCGACGCCAGGACGCAGGAGTGGGACTGCTCGGTCGATTTCCCGGATGACTGGCAGGGCCTCGACATTGGCCCCAAGTCGATTGCGGCAATTGAGAAGGTGGTTGCAGGTGCCAAGACGATTGTGTGGAACGGTCCGGCCGGCGTCTTCGAATTTCCGCGCTTCGCCGTGGGCACCAATGCGATTGCCAAGGCCGTTGCGGCCAACAAGACCGCGACCTCTATCATCGGCGGCGGTGATTCGGTTTCAGCGATCAACCAGGCCGGCGTCGCCGATCAGATCACGCACATCTCCACCGGCGGCGGCGCTTCGCTCGAATTTCTTGAAGGCAAGAAGTTGCCGGGTGTGGAAGCGTTGACAGACAAGTAGGTCAGTGATCAGTGGTCAGTTGCCAGAGAATCGCATCCGGCAGAAAGCCGTCGGATGCGATTTCCGCACCTTGCCTCGGCCTCATCCGACAGCCGCCGCTACCTAGGTATACGGCGCGGCCTGATCAGGTCTACCTCAACAGTTCCACCTGCTCCGAAGTCCCATGAGACTTGCACAAACGGACCTGCTGTTATGCTGATTTGCTTGGCCGTAGAGGGTAGCGCGCTCCCGGCGGCCATCTTGGCACAGCAGCTTGAGCGCCCATTCATCATTCGCTGGTTCATCCAGCAAAGAGGCCACCCATCCCTCTTTCCATTTGTTCGGGTGCTGTTTGTTTAGGTCTTCCATTGCGCAAAAAAATTGATTCCGGAATGCCGGTCGCTTGCGGACGGTTTACGCGTAGAGCCATAGTGTCTCCTTCCGATCTCAGGTATCTTTCAGATCGTTCGGCGATTCCAGTAGATAATTTATGAGCCTTGTGCTACGCGCGTAGGGGGAACTTAGGCGGGCCGGAGCGCCTTGCGCTTTAGCTTAATGTACCCTTTTGTTGTGTCTTTCCAGGCGGACTCTATCGCCGTTAGCTGTTGTCGGGCATTTCTAATGTACCGTTCGCGGTGCTCGTTGACCGAACCGTAGCGGGAGAATATCCGCATCAGGTCCAGAACCGTGTGATCCCCCATGCCGTACTCCGATAATGGCGTGTGGCCGTCTTCAACAAGCGATACACCTCCCTTCATGACACCCCACAATCCTCGGACGAACTCTCTATACTCCTCGGGCGCCTTCTCAGCGTCGAAGAATCCATCTTTGAGCAGCTCCCGCACTTTTATCCTCAATGAGCGCATATCCTGCCGCCGCTGCTCGATCCAATCGATAACGTCTTCCGCAGATTTGGCACTCTTCAGACGTACTATCAATTCGCCGAAGAGCTTGAAGTAATCGTTTACGATCACCTCTGCATCCTTGTAAAGGGGATCGATGAACTCGTGGAAGTGCTCTTTACGATTGCGTTCGCCGAGTGCGAGCAACTGGATCAGACGATCCACTATGCTTACGCCGAGGAGTTCCAGCATGATCATCCCAGTTTACACGGCGTAGACGAGTGACCGGGTGCCCCAGCTCCCGCTTCTGGGACTTGGGAGAGCGCCAGTCCTGCCCCATCGCGATTCGTGCTAATCTTCAGTTAAATGGCGACGACCGTCCACATCCCGCTGAAAGAGTACTTGGCGACCACCTACCGGCCGGACTGCGAGTATGTGGACGGCGAGGTGCGGGAGCGCAACGTGGGCAAGTGGGAACATGCAAGAGTTCAGGCGCTGCTGGCGCCTGGTTCGGAATGCACGAGAAAGAGTGGGGCATCGTGGGCAGCACGGAACAGCGAGTTCAGGTTGCGCCAAACCGCGTCCGCGTGCCGGACCTGGTCGTGCTCACGGCAGGTCCGCAACCCGAAGTGTTGACCGAGCCGCCGCTGCTGGTCATCGAGATTCTCTCTCCCGAAGACTAGCTACTCCGACACCCAGGAACGCGCCCAGGACTACCGCGCGATGGGCGTGGAAACGGTGTGGATCGTCGATCCCAAAACGCGCACCGGCCGCATGTGCCGCGGAACGGATTGGATCGAAGCCTCCCGGCTCGAAGTGAAGGGAACGCCGCTTTTCGTCGATCTGCCCGAGATCTTCCGCCAGGTGAGGGTCGCGTAACGTCCTTCGGAATCTCCAAGACTCACTTCGCCGCATCCATCGCCCGAAAGTAGCCCTCCTTGGCGAACGTCGAGGAGGGCCTTATCCGCCGTCACGAGCGTCGCGCCCAGATGGCGCGCCGTGGCAACCAAAATCCGGTCGGCAGGGTCGGGGTGCATCTCGAAGGGCATGCGCGTGCTGGCTACGGCAATCTCGGGTTCGAGAGCGACAAATGTGACGCCGGGCCTAGCCAGGGCATCCCGTAGCCACTCCATCACATCCCGGTCGAGTTTCAAGCCGGCTTCTTGCTCACCAGGAGCGCAATCTCCCAGGGCGTAATCGCCGAAACAAGGACACAGTTCTGACGAGTCGCTTTATCGATCGCCGCGTGCGTCCGTTGCTCCCGATGTGCCATGGCCCTCGACCAGCCAGACCAGGACATGCGTGTCGAGTACCAATTGCAAACTTCGGGCTGGTTCAGGCGGTGCGCTCATTTCATCGCGTCCCATTCCACATCAATCGGAGAGATGATGTCGCCCATCCATATCACGCTGCCCTTCATCGCACCAAACAAAGACTTCCTCGCCGGCATCAGGTATCAGTTGCGCAACCGGCTTCCCCGCTTGGTAATCACCAGCGTTTTGCGCCTCTCGGCGACCTCATCCAGCAGCTTCAGGCACTTCGACTTTGAATTCCCCGGCGGGGATCGTTGCGTCGGCCTTCATGGCGATCCTCCCATGGTCACAGACTATGGTCATATAGTAGCAGATCACCGCGATCCCGGCCAGAACCGCACTGTGCCAGCCGTCACCCGGAGCGCCGAAATCGATCCTCTAAAATTGAGTTGAGGAATCCTGAAAAAATGTCTCGTAAAGCACTGATTGCCGCCAATTGGAAGATGTACAAGACGCCGGCGGAAGCCAAGGCGTTTGTCGATGCTTTTTGCCGCTGGTTGCCGGTCACACGCGCGACGAGATTGCGCTGTTCCCTTCACCGGTTCTGCTGCCCACAGTGATTCTGGCCTGCAAGGGATCGAACGTGGCCGTGGGCGCGCAGAATATTCACTTTGCCGAGGAGGGCGCCTACACGGGCGAAACCTCGATCGGACAGCTGATGGCCGTGGGCGGAACGCACACGCTCATCGGCCACTCCGAGCGGCGGCAGTACTTTGCCGAGACCGACGAGATCGTGAACAAGAAGCTGCACACGGCGCTCAAGCACGGCATCGTGCCCGTGGTCTGCATCGGCGAAGTGCTGGAAGAGCGCGAGGCCGGCAAGACGGCGAGCGTGTTGAAGACGCAGGTGACCGGAGCGTTTGCGGGGATCACGCCCGAGGCGGCCGCAGCCGATCGTGATTGCCTACGAGCCGGTGTGGGCCATTGGCACGGGCAAGACGGCGACGCCGGAGATTGCCGCCGACGCGCACCAGCATCATTCGCGCCGAAGTGGCGAAGCTGCTGGGCGCAGATGTGGCCGCGGCGATGCGGATTCTCTACGGCGGCAGCGTGAAGCCCGACAACGCGACCGCGCTCATCGGCCAGGAAGAGATTGACGGCGCGCTGGTGGGCGGCGCAAGTTTGAAGCCGGATTCCTTCACGGCGATTGTTAAGTATTGATGATTCTGAGCGCCAGCACGCCCGCGAATTCAATTTGCGGCTGTGCGCATTCCGGCTCATCGAGTTCCAGTCTGCCTAAAACGAACCTCTACTGCCGCCGCATAATTCCACCGCATGCCCCATGGCTTTCGTGGCGCGGTTGGCTGTATCTTCATCGAAAAAGAAGAAGTAGGACTCGGCATTCTCCTTCTCCCGCAGGATCAGGTCGAAGACGGGCGGATCGACCTTCGCGTTCCAGGTCGGGTGCCCCGCGGCCGTATCGTTTTTGTTCTGGCGCTGGTCGCCCGTGGTCAGCGTCACGTCCTGCACATCGTGAAGGTTGAACGAAGCATCGCTATCGGAGATCTGAACGCCGTCCCGGATGATGATGTAGTGATAACCGATGAGTGCAGGCCGACGCATCGGCAACCACTTTGCTTACCTCGAAGGTTAACTGATAGGTCCAATTCGTATTGTCGGCACTGTCATGATAATGAGTAGTCCAGCTCATCTTGCCTTGTTCGTTCAGCGTGGATTGAAGGAACTGCATGGTTGCCGCCAGAGACGGCCCGCCGTCAGCAGGTCGGGGCGTCGCGCTCTGCTGTCCTAACGCTGCAGTGGAGGAAATTCCACCGGCCAATATTACTGCAAGCCATATATTGATTTTCAGTTCCCACCCTTAACGTAATGTTGATGCGCATTCAATACATCGCCGGATAGAAGCCGGCGATCCAGCCTTGCAGCAGCGCCGGGAGGCAGCCCATGACGACCACTGCAGCGGCAATCGCCAGCAGCGTGACGAGAGTGACCGGATGGGCGTGGATCGGTGTCTCGTCGGCCGCGGGCATGACATAGACGCGCTTGAGCACCTGCAAATAGTAGTAGAGCGAGACGGCGCTGAAGGCGAGGGCGAGGGCGACGAGGCTGAACGGAACAACGCCCGCCGACACGCCGAGTACCGCTGCAAAAAGATTGAACTTGGCCCAGAAGCCGACCAGAGGCGGGATTCCTGCGAGCGAGAGGAAGAGCACGAGCAGAACCGCGGCCAGCAGCGGATTGCGCTTCTGTAGGCCGAGGAAGGAGTCGAGCTTGTCACTGCCTGTGGCGCGCTCCACGACGCCGACCACGCCGAATGCGCCGATGGTGGTGAGGCCGTAGGTGACGATGTAGTAGAGGATTGCCGCGGCGCTCACGTTCGTGCGAGAGAAGAACGCGAGACCAAGCAGAATGTAGCCGGCATGCGCGATGGCGGAGTAGGCCAGCAGCCGGCGGACGCTGATCTGGGCGAGCGCGGCCAGGTTGCCGAAGACCATAGAGGCAACGGAAAGCACGATGAGGATCAGCGGCCAGGCGGAGATGATGCCGGGCGCGAACTGAGGCCGCGGCGAGCCGGGAGGGATCACGGTAAACGTTACGTGGCCAGGTCCCAAATAGCCGGCGACATACAAGCTCTCCGCCCAGTGCATGGTGACGGAGCTGATGGAAATGAGCAGCGCGAAGCTGGCGACCTTTGAAACCGATGCGATGAAAGCGGCAGCGGGCGCGGGCGCGCCTTCGTAGGTGTCCGGCGCCCAGAGATGGAATGGAACGGCTGCGACTTTGAAGCCGAGGCCGACGGCGACCATCACCAGCGCGATAGAGAGCAGTGGCCAGCCGCCGCGAGCAGACGCAAAATAAGTGCCGAGCACGACGCGCGGCAGCCATGTCGATCCGCTCAAGCCGTAGAGATAGCTAAAACCGAAAAGCAGAAACGCCGCCGACATTCCGCCGAAGAGGTAGTACTTCATCGCCGCTTCAGCGCTCTTGCCGGACTGTTTGTTGAAGGCGGTAAGGATGTAGAGGCCGAGGGACAGCAGTTCCAGGCCGGTAAAGATGACGAGCAGGTCCTGCGCGGCGGCGATGATCAGGCCGCCGGCGGCGGCCATCAAAACAACAGCTACATATTCGCCCGGGTTGCGCGTGAAATCGGAATCGATCAGCAGCAGTAGCGTGAGCGCGGTGAGGATGAGGATGGCGCATTGCGCGACGCCCGCGGAGCCGCCCGCTGCCAGCAGAAGATCGGCGCCGGCGCTGAATGGGACCGCAACGGAGACAGCCATGAGCGCCGCGACGCAGCCTGCAATGCCGAGCAATGCCGCACCTGCCACGCGCGTCTTGATGGCGGCCTTGCGCAGGAGGGCGAGATCGAAGACGAGCACGAAAAGCGCGGCGATTTCGAGAATCGTTTCAGGCAGCGTGGCGAGGAAGAGATTGGCGTAGTTCATTGCATCCCTCCCGCAAGCAGCGCCTTGACTGCCGGTTCGATGGAATCGAGAAGAATGCGCGGATAGAGGCCGACGGCGAGCGAGCAGGCGCCGAGCAACGCGACGCCAGAGATCTCAGGCCAAGTGATGGGAGCGAATTTGTGGGCCTGCTCCGCTTCAAGCTCGTGCGCGGTGGGCAGCGCGTCGGTGAAGAAGGCTTTTTGCAGGGCGCGCCAGATGTAGGCGACGCCGACGATGATGCCGATGCCGGAGACGGCGGTCCACCATGGGTTGGCTCGCCACGCGCCGACCAGAACCTGCAGCTCGGCCACAAATCCCGAGAAGCCGGGCAGTCCCATGGACGCTATACCGGCCACGACAAAGGCCCACGCAGCGAACGGCAGACGGCGAGAGAGATGCATGGTTTCGAGTTCGGCCAACTGGCGGGTATGCGTGCGGTCGTAGACTACGCGGCCCACGATGGCGAAGAGCAGTCCGGCGATGATGCCGTGCGAGAACATCTGCAGCACCGCGCCGTCGAGGCCGATCTGGTTGAGCGTCATGAGGCCGAGCAGAACGAAGCCCATGTGGCTGACGCTGGAATAGCCGATGACGAACTTGAAGTCCGTTTGCGCCAGGGCGACGAGCGCACCGTAGACGATGCCGATAACGGCAAGCCACGCGAAGACGTCGCGCCAGGAGCCGATACCAAGAAAGGCAAATCCCCAGGGATCGAGGCCGTGGGGAAAGAGGCCGATGCCGACGCGCAGGCAACCGTATGCGCCAAGCTTCATGACCACACCGGCCAGCAGCATGGAAGCCGCAGTAGGCGCGGCTACGTGGCCGGTGGGCGCCCAGGTGTGGAAGGGCCACAGACCGGCGAGAATGCCGAATCCGACGAAGACCAGCGGAAAGCACCACATCTGGAAGCTGACGGGCAGGCCGGCGCGGGCGAGATCGACGAGCGCGGTGGAGTGCGAGCCGGAGGTGGAGTAGGCCGCAAGCAGACCGATAAGCACCATGGCCGAGCCGACGAAGGAGTAGAGCGCGAGCTTCATGGCGCCGTACTCGCGGCGCGTGGAACCCCAGATGGCGATGAGAAAGTACTTGGGAACGATGGCGATTTCGTAAAAAACAAAGAGCAGAAAGAGATCGAAGCTGAGGAAGACGCCGTAGACGCCGCCGATGAGCGCGAGATAGAAGGCGAAGAACTGGTTGGTGCGCAGATCGATATTCCAACTGAAGAGGACGCCGGCGACCGCGGCGATGCCGGTGAGGAGAACGAGCACGCGGCTGATGCCGTCGGCGGCGAGCATGTAGTGAATGCCCATCGACGGCACCCAAAGCACGTCGACGATGACGATGCGGCCTTGCGCGAAGCCGGCGGCGTAGCCGGCGATGGCGATGGCGAGGCCGGCCACGGCAACGGCGAGCGCGAACCAGCGCGCCAGGACCGGCTTGCCCTTGGGCAGCAGCGCCGAAATCAGCGCGCCGGCAAACGAAATGTAGATGGCGAAGGCCAACATCTAAAATCTCCAGTGCGCCAGCAGGTTCACGACCGTGGGGTTGATGGTGTCCACGATGAGCTGGGGCACAAGGCCGAGCAAAAACATGAGACCGATGACGGGCGCGAGAGCCATGCGCTCGGCGTGATGCAGATCGGGAAAACCGGCACAGTGCTCCGGCACGGGACCGCTGAAAACTTTTTGAATCACGGTCAGGATCACGACCGCTGTGACCAGCAAACCAAGCACCGATACCGTCGCGCTAATCCAAGACAAGGAAAAAACGCCGCGGAAGATGAGGAACTCGCCGACAAAGCCATTGAGGCCGGGCAGGCCGAGCGAGGAAAAGAGCGCGATGCCCATGAGGCCGGCGAGGACCGGCGCGGGCTTGCGCAGACCGCCGAAATCGTCTATGCCGCGCGCGCCGCCGCTGCGCATCTGGATCATGGACATGAACCAGAAGAGCGTGGCCGCGGTAATGCCGTGGTTGAACATCTGCAGGATGACGCCGTTGAGCGCGGCAGCCTGACTGGCTTGCGCCGCTGCGCCGGACACCGGAATCGCCAGCGCGAAGATACCGAGCAGGCAGTAGCCGAGGTGATTGACCGAAGAGTACGCAAAGACGCGCTTCAAATCTTTTTGCGCGGCTGCAGCCCATGCGCCCATGACGACGGTGGCGACAGCGAGAACCAGAAGCGGCGTGCGGATCTGGGCGATTTGCGGGCCGAAGATCGGCAGCGCGATGCGGAGCAGGCCGTAGACGCCCATCTTCGACATGGCGCCTGTGAGCAGCATGGTGACCGGAGAAGGCGCCTCAGCGTACGCCGCGGGCAGCCAGGTGTGGAACGGCATGAGCGGCACTTTGACCGCGAAGCCCGCGAGCACGCCGATGGCGAGCCAAAGCGTGACCGGACCAAGGTGAGCCGTAACGGCCTGCTCCAGCGCGCCGGTTTGCGCCATCGCGGTCAGTTGCCCGAAGTCCATGGAGCCGGTCGAGAGAAAGATCGCGAGGAAGCAGAGCAGGAGGGCCACCGAGCCGGCCATGGTGTAGATGAAGAACTGCGTGGCCGCGGGGCCGCGCCTGGGTCCGCCCCACAACTTGATGAGGAAGAAAGCGGGGATGAGGCTGACCTCCCAGAACAAAAACCAGTGAAAGAAATTGAGCGCGGTGAAGGAGCCGAAGAGGCCCGCTTCAAGCGTGAGCACAAGGCCGTAGAAGAGGCCAGGCATGTGGTGCACGCGATGCGACGCATCGACCGACATGAGCGTAACAATGGCCGCGAGCACGAGCATCAGCGCGCCGAGGCCGTCCACGCCGAGGTGATACTCAATGCCGAGCGATGGCGCCCAGGCAGCGCGTTCCACGAGGCCGATGCTTCCGTCGCCGGGCAGGTGCGTCCAGATAAAGAGCGACACGATGAGGCAGGCAAGCGTGGTGAACACGGCAACGCTGCGCGCATGCCGGCCTGCGAAGAGCGCAATGGCCGCGCCGATGAGAGGCAGCACGGTGAGGAGCGTCAAGATCGGAAATCCGGTCGCAAACACGTTCATGGCCGGCTGCTCCAGAGAAGAATTGCGGCCAGCGCGACGACGGCCACAGCAAGAATGCGAAGGTAGTTCTGCACGCGGCCGCTCTGCACACTCGCCAGCAATCCCCCGCCCGTGGAAAGCTCTTCGCAGGTTTTGTCGAAGCCGCCGTCGACCCAGTTGACGTCGAGCAGGCGGTTGAGCTGCGCCCAGAGGCCGAAGAGCCACGCGACCAGGGCCACGATGCCGCCCCACACACGGCGGTCGAGCCAATCGACCACGCGCGCCCACCACGCGTAGAAGGCAATCACGGTGACGCCGTAAAACTCATCCACATAAAGGCGATTGCGAAGCCCGGCCCACAACCATGGCGCGGCTTTTTCGAGGGCGTCGGGCGCTTCGGGCTTAGGCGATTTGTCGCCGTAGAGCCGCCAGCCGAGACCGAGGCCGAGAAAGACAACGAGGGACGACGTGACCATGAGTCCGAGCAGGCCCGGCTCCGCAAAGCCGTGCCAACTGAATGTGGCGGCGCGGCCTTCGAGAAATGCGTGGAACCACGGCCAGGCAGGCGTGCCGATGACGCCCAGCGCGATGGCGAAGAAAGCCAGGATGGCCAGCGGCAGCGTCATCACCTTGGGGCTTTCGTGCGCCGGGTGATGGCCGCGCCAGTAGCCGAAGAAGACGTAGCAGACCTGGCGCGTCATATAGAAAGCGGTGAGCAGCGCGCCAAAGACGAGCAGATAGAATGGTCCCTTGATGGCAGTGGAGTGTTGCGCGGCTTCAAGGATGCCGTCCTTCGACCAGAAGCCGGAGAAAATGAGTGGGAATCCGCACAGCGCCAACATGCCGATGGCGTAGGTGATGAAGGTGAGCGGCATGTCGGCTTTGAGACCACCCATTTTGCGAATGTCCTGCTCCTCGTGGCAGCCGTGAATGACAGAGCCCGCGCCGAGGAACAAGAGCGCTTTGAAGAAGGCGTGGGTGATCAGATGGAACATGCCCACTGCCACGCCGCCGAGGCCGAGGCCGGCCATCATGTAACCAAGCTGCGAGACGGTGGAGTAAGCAAGAATGCGCTTGATGTCGTTCTGCGCGACGGCGATGAGAGCGGCGAAAACCGCGGTGGCTGCACCGACCCATCCAACGACAGTGAGGGACGCGGTGGTTCCACCCGGCTGCGCGCCGATTTGCATCAGCGGGTACACGCGCGCAATGAGATAGACGCCGGCGGCGACCATGGTGGCCGCGTGAATGAGCGCGGAGACTGGCGTAGGGCCTTCCATGGCGTCGGGCAGCCACACGTGCAGAGGAAGCTGGCCGCTTTTGCCGGCGGCTCCGGCAAAGATTAGCAGGCCGATGGCGCCGGCGGCAGTGAGGCCGAACGCCGCGTGCTGCGTGAGCAGGTTGGCGAGGGCCAGGCCTTCCAGCGATCCCACGCCGTGGTTGTAAAGGAGCAGCGTGCCGGTCTGGGAGAAGAGCCAGACGATGCCGAGCAGGAAGAAGATGTCGCCGAAGCGCGTGGTGATGAAGGCCTTCTTCGCGGCCGCCGCTGCCGAGGGCTTTTGATACCAGAAGCCGATGAGCAGATAGGACGTGAGTCCGACCAGTTCCCAGCACATGAAGAGCAGGAGCATGCTGTTGGAGATGACCACGCCGAGCATGGCTCCGGCAAAGAGCGACATGAAGCAGAAGAAGCGCGTGAAGTTTTCGTCGTGGGCCATGTAGCCCACGGAGTAGATGAAGATGAGCAGCCCTACGAAGCTGACCATCACCAGCATGATGGCGGCGAGGGGATCGAGCACCCAGCCAAGATCGACGGCGGTGCTGCCGAAGTGAAGCCACGCGAAGTTGACCGTCTCGCGGACGACCGCGCCGCGCGCCCAGCCGGCGAGGACGTGCCCAAACGCGACGAGCGAGAGCAGCAGCGAACAACTGAGCGAGCCAATGGCCAACGCGGCTGCGAGTTTGCGCATTCGGCTGCTTGAGCAGCGCGGTCACGCCCGATGCGAAAATCGGCAGAGCAGGGATGAGCCAGAGGCTTTGCGCGATCGCCGAGGATGTCGAACTCGGGGCGAAGGAAATCAGATCTTGCATCAGTCGTTCACCCCTTCATCCTGTTCATCTTGTCGAGATCGGTGGTGTTCGCGTGGCGATAGATGGCGATGACGAGACCCAGTCCCACAGCAGCCTCGGCCGCGGCCACGGCGATGGAGAAGATGGCGAACATCATGCCGGTGAGCGCTTCGGGATGCGGCCCGTAGCGCCAGAAAGCGATCAAATTCAGATTGGCCGCGTTCAGCATCAGTTCGATACCGATGAGAACCAGGATGGCATTGCGGCGGGTAAGCGCGCCGGCCAGCCCGATGGCAAACAGCAAGGCCGCGACGAGAAGATAACCGGCGAGGGGCGTGGCGAAACCCGTCGTCACATAGGTCATCTGGGCCCCTCTTTCTCGTGCATGGCCACGATGACCGCGCCAATGGTGGCCGCGGTGAGCAGCAGGGCGACGATCTCGAGCGGCAGCACGTAGCGGCCCACCAGCGCATTGCCGATGTCGTGGACGGTGACAGCTGGAACCGCGGTTTGCTGCGGTACGGCGCGCACGCCTTCGAGCACGGCCCAACCAAGCACAGCAAACACGCCCGCGGCGATGACCAGACCTACGAGCCAGGTGTTGCTGAAGACTCCGTCCTTGGGCAGTTCGGAGCCGCGTGTGAGCAGGATGGCAAAGACAATCAGAATGGCGACGGCGCCTATGTAGACCAGAATCTGCGCAAAGCCGGCGAACTGCGCGTCGAGTTCGAGGAACAGCAGCGCCAGACCCGCAAAAGCCACAGTCAACGCAAGCACGCAGTGGACAAGGTTCTTGAGCAATATGGCTGCCAGGCCGCCGGCCAGCGTGAGTGCCGCGATGATGTAGAAAACGGGATTCATCGAACAGTTCCCTCTAGCGCGGCTGCAGCACGAACTTCGGATTCAGAACGCCTGGTTCCGTTGTTCCCTGCCGGGGTCGCCGAAGCGGCGGGGCACGCGATCTTTGCCCGCTGGGGTGGCTCGGTCCCTTGTTCCCTGCTTTTATTCAGCATAGCGGTAGCTCCTGGGGCCGATGTGCCTCTTGTGCATTTCCAGGCGGCCCATGAGAAGGAAGGCCGCGCCGAGAATGACCGTGCAGACAACCCAGCGCAGCCAGCCTTCGCCCATGAAGCGCCACAGCGCGGTGACCATCAGATTGACCAGCGTGAAAGGCAGAGCAAACTTCCAGGCGAAGTTCATCAGCTGGTCCTGGCGCAGGCGGGGCAGCGTGCCGCGAATCCAGATGAAGAAACAGATCCAGATCATGATCTTCGCAAAGAACCAGCACCATGAGGGGATCCAGTTCAGAAATGAGAAAGGCGCCGACCATCCGCCCAGAAACAGCGTGGTTCCGAGGCCTGCCACTGAAAGCATTTCCACGTATTCGCCCAGGAAGAAGAGCGCAAACTTGAAGCCCGAGTACTCGGTAAAGTATCCGGCCACGATCTCCGATTCGCCTTCCGGCAGGTCGAAGGGCGAGCGGTTGGTCTCCGCGGTGGAGGCGATGACGAAGATCACGAAGCCGGCTAATCCCCAGGGCGTAAAGACGTACCAGTGCGGAAAGATTCCGGTGTAATGATTCTGCGCCTCGACGATCCTGGGCAGCGAGAGCGAGCCGGCGATCATGACCACGGCCACGCTCGAAAGCAGCAGCACCACTTCGTAGCTGATCATCTGCGCGATGGCCCGCATGGAACCGAGCAGCGAATACTTGTTGCGGCTCGACCAGCCAGCCATGAAGACCGAGATCTCCGTCGCCGCGCCCATGGCGAAGAAGAAGAGCAGCCCCGAGTCCATGTCGACCAGCACCATGTTGCGGCCCACGGGCAGTACCGCGTAGCCCATGAAGACCGTGACCACCAGGACCACTGGGGCCAGGAAATGCACCACCGCGTCGGCGCGGAAGCGGCACAATGTCTTCCTTGATGAGCGCCTTGATGCCATCGGCCACCGGCTGCAAAATGCCGAAGGGACCCACGCGGTTGGGGCCATACCGGTTCTGCATCCGCCCTAATCCCTTGCGCTCCATCAGAACGGCCAAGGCGAAGAGCGTGCAAAAAACCACGATGATGGCCGCGACGCACAGCAGCACGCCGGCCGCATGCCGCCACGGGGCGGGCAGAAATCCCACCAGCCATTGCTTGAAGAGCACGAAGATCTGGTCGAGCGTCGCTGCCATCGGCTAATGTCCTCCTCCGGCAGCGGGCGCTGGGTTGCCCGCAGCGGCTTTCGCTGCGGCGGCTTTGGCGGCGGCATCGGCCGCGGCCTTCGCTTTGGCTTCGACTTTGGCTTTTTCTTCGGCGAGGCGCGCGTCCACTTCGGCGGCTTCGGTGGGATGAATTGAGTGGTAGTACTCGTTCGATTTCGCCAGTTGCTTGCGGTCGAGAAGCAGGCCGCCAAAGCGGTCGTCCGTGGCCAGCTCAAACTCGGTGTTCATCTTGATGGCTTCAAACGGGCAGACTTCGACGCAGATCTGGCAGCTCATGCAGACAGAGATATCGATATCGAAGCGCGCGGGATAAACCTGCGGCTTGCCCACGTAATCCGGCTTCTTGTCCGTGCTTTTTTCGATGTAGATGCACTTGGGCGGGCACTCTTTTTCGCAGATCTGGCAGGCCACGCAGCGCAGGCCGGCCTCCCAATCGGGACCGTCGTAAACCAGAAACGGGAAAACGCGCGTGGCCTCGGCGAGAGGAATTCGCTCCTCCGGATACTGGACCGTCGTCAGCCGCTCCTTGGAGACATAGCTGCCGGCGAAGTTTTTCGCCGTCTCCGCCAGACCCTTCAGGATTCCTTCACCCAGCAAATGTTGTTCCTCCGTCCCTTAGTCTCTTAGTCCCTAGTCCCTTAAGTCCCTGCTTCACCGGTCCACTTCTCCCAACACAATATCCACGCTGCCCAGAATCAGCACCACATCGGCCACATTTTGTCCCAGGCACATATCTTCCAGAATCGTCAAATTCACAAAGCTGGGCGGGCGCACTCTGTAGCGGTAAGGATTCGGTCCGCCGTCGCTGATGAGATAAAAGCCCAGCTCTCCCTTGGGCGCCTCGATGCGGCCGTACGCCTCGCCGGGCTTGGGCCGGAAGCCGCGAATCTTCGCCTTCGGCATCCATCACCGGCCCGCCGGGAATGTCTTTCAGCGCCTGCTCCAGAATCTTGATCGACTCGCGCACCTCCAGCAGCCGGATCATGAAGCGGTCGTAAACATCCCAATGATCGCCCAGCGGCACGCGGAAATTGAAGCGGTCGTAGATGCCGTAGTGGTCCACCTTGCGGATGTCGTAGTTGACGCCCGAGGCGCGCAGCATGGGCCCGGTGACGCCGGCATTGACGGCCAGCTCAGGCCGCAGCACGCCGATCCCCTGGCAGCGCGCCATCAGAATCTCGTTGGTCGTGAGCAATGCTTCGAACTCGTCGACAAATTTCGGCAGGCCGGCGACAACATGTCGCGTGGCGTCCAGCCAATCTGCGGAAGCATCTACGCGGCAGCCGCCGAAGCGCATATAGTCGCACATCATGCGCGAGCCGGTGAGCGATTCGAAAAGGTCCAGGATCTTCTCCCGCGCCTTGAAGGCGTACATGAGCGGCGTGCCGCTGGCGCCCATGTCCTGGATCAGGAACCCGACCGCACAAGCGTGGTTCTGGACGCGCGTAAGCTCGGCGAGAATGACGCGCAGGTACTGGGCGCGCTCCGGAGCCTCGAGCCCGGCGAGCTTCTCCACAGCCAGCGCATAGGCCCAGTTGTTGGTGAGCGAGCAGAAGTAATCCAGCCGGTCGGTATACGGCATGGAAGCCAAATATGTGTTCTCTCTCGGCGAGCTTCTCGTGGTTGCGGTGCAGGTAGCCGAAGACAGGCTTGAGGCGGACGATGCGCTCGCCGTCGAGCGTGACATCCATGCGGAAGACGCCGTGCGTCGAGGGATGGTGCGGCCCCATGGCGACTTCGAGCAGTTCGCTGCCGCTGTCCGGCACGAGCTCGCGCGGACGGTTCCAGCCTCTCCACCCTTTCCGTTTTGGTCTCCACTACACTCATGCGGGGCCTGGTCCTTGATCTCTGTTCTCTGATCTCTGTTCTCTGTCTTTGTGCGCCTGCGCGCGGGCCAGCACGGCATCGTGGGCCGTCGGCTCCCATTCAAAGTCGTCCGGCTCCACATAGTCCTTGCGCATGGGATGGTCTTTGAAGCCGTCCCACATTAGAATCCGGCGCAGGTCCGGATGGCCGGTAAACACAATCCCGAAGAGGTCGAAGACCTCGCGCTCCTGGAACTCCGCCGAGCGCCAGATTTGCGTCAGCGACGGCAACTCGACCTGGTCGGTGCGGTTGACGGTGCGCATGCGAAAGACGAGCGGCCCATGCTTCCTTGCCACCGAATAGAGGTGATAGACCGCTTCAAGGAATCCGGGCTCGACGCGCTTGCGGGTCTCGTTGCACGGTTTCCTCGACTTGCAGGTCAACTTTCGTCCCCTCCGGACCCTCGACCGTCTTTGTGACTGTACGTGTCACTTTTACTTTTTCCGCGATCTCTTTGTCGGGCCAGTCGACTCCGGTGACGTTAGAAAGAAGATCGAAGGACAGTTCTGCGTCGTCGCGCAGAAACGTTGCGATAGCGACAGCGTGTTCCGGCGCCAGCCGCAGCGAGTGCTGCGCCGAGGGGCTGGGATTGGGCACAATCTCCACTCCCGCGCCCGGAATCGCCGCCTCAATTGCCGCCTTGATCTCTTCCACCGTCTTCAAAACAACTCCTAGCTTCTAGCTCTTAGCTTCGTGCCTTCTATTGCCGGCTTCCTTCCGAATACCAAATGCGTGTTCCCTGTTCCCTATGTCCCTGGTCCCTCGGCACTCACCGGATCACCGCCGGCGCCGGCCAAACAAGTCGATTGCAGGGCGGCTCGAGATCGTGCTCGCCGAACTCCGGAATCGGGAACTCGCCCTGCGCCCCAGCATCAAGAAAGCGCGGGCGGCCCTCCCCGGTCAAACGCTGGCCGTCAATCTTCTTTTGCAGCGTCATAAAAGCCTGAAGCAGCGCCTCTGGCCGCGGCGGGCAGCCGGGAATATGAACGTCAATCGGAATATAGCGGTCGATGCCCTTGAGCACGTTGTAGCCCTGCTTGAACGGCCCGCCGGAGATGGCGCAGGCGCCCATGGCGATCGCGTAGCGGGGCTCGCCCATCTGGTTGTAGAGCCGGACTACCTGCGGCGCCATCTTCTTGGTGACCGTACCGGAGATGATCATCAGGTCGGCCTGGCGCGGAGAGGCACGGAAGACCTCAGCGCCGAAGCGGGCTATATCGTAGCGGGCCATAGTGGTCGCGATCATCTCGATCGCACAGCAGGCCAAGCCGAAGTTCATCGGCCACACCGAGCTGCGCCGCCCCCAGTTGTAGAGCTCCTCGGATGGTTGTGACGAAGACGCCCTGTTTGCCGAGCTCGATCTTCAGATTTTGGTCCATGAGTCGCTCCACTCCTCAGTTGATAGTGACCAATGGTCCATGGTCTGTGATCACGCCCACGTCTGACAGTGGCTAGTGGTCTGTATTTGTGATCACGCCCACGTTAGCACGCCCTTGGCCCAGGCCCAGGCCAGGCCCTCAATCAATAGGAGAACGAATACGAGCATGGCGATGCAAGCCGCGACGCCCAATCCTGTAAACGCCACTGCAAATGGCAGCAGGAACACGGCTTCCACGTCGAAGATGAGAAAAATGATGGCGTAGAGATAATAGGCTGGGTGGAACCGGATCCAGGCGTCACCCTTTGACACCAGTCCGCACTCGTAATTGGCGTTCTTTAGCGCATTTGGTTTGGGCGGCGCAAAGACTTTGGCCCAAAGCCAAGCCAGCGCCAGCGGAGTCAAACCGAAGCAGAGCGCCACGACGAATAGAACCGCCAATGAAAAATAGATACTAGAAGTCATTAAGAAATAAGTCCCTTACGGCTCGATCGCACGTTAGCCCAAACAGGCCCTAGTCCAAGCTGCCAGTTTTGGGCCGATTTTTGGCTGAGTGGTGATCTAACTAGTCATATTACTCCGACCAGCCGACTTCTTCCCCCATTCATCCCATACTGTGAACCGTGGTTCGCCGACCCACGACCCGGCCGCCTGCAAGGCCAAATCCGCTCGTTCAACACAGCTCGCCTCCTCGCCAGCACGCTTGTCAGCACGTGAACGGAGCCCAGAATTGGTGCAAATAATCGGTTTAACCGGGACCTTGCCATCCATGCCCCCACGATACATCACACTCGGAATTCGGTGTCGCCCACCGAGACGGCGAGTTCACCAAAGTACAGGCAGTAGAGCTCGTGGCTTTGGCCCATATAGAGCTTCTGTCGTTCGTGGGCCGGAAGGTTGTCGAACTCGCGAACATTCAGGGCTGGAGGCAGGACCAGAGCCACGTTTGGGGTAACGGAGAAAGTCCTTCTCAGCAAGGCATCGGCGGGCGGCTGGGTCGTGGAGTTCACGAAACGGTGTACATGGTCAGGGCCGGTTACCGCCCAATCCGGATCGAGGAAGGCTGCGTCCGTCGGTGGCAACCGTTTCCACGTTTCCTCGTCCGTAATGTCTGCCAACACGAAAGTAGCGCGATCTGACAGGCCAGCGATTGCCAGGTTATGTTTGGCCTGTAATTGGTGAGCTGGTTCAATTTCCACGGTTAGCACATGCGCGGCTTCTCCCGCCAGTGCAACTGTCGTGAATCCCCCTCCGGTGCAGGTTTCTAAAACATGCCGCCCGCAAAACCGCCTCGCGATCTCCGTCGTAAAGCGCCGATCGATGCCCATTGTGAAAGTGCGTTCCGTCGCAAGGTAGTCCTGCCCAAACTTGGCGAAAATTGCTGCCTTGTCCATCCTTGGATTCTCTCGCTCAATGTGCCTTGAAAGGCAGTTTCTTCGGGCGCCCGGTCTGGGGGCGGGCGCTACGGTTGAAACACCTGCACCCATCCTCTCCGCGCGGAACGCGGAAAGGATGGGGCACGAAGAACGTGCTATGGATAGATGCCGCGAATCTGCACGGCCTCGGCCACGCGGCCGATGCCCAGCATGTTGGCGGCAATCCGCATGGGCACCTTCCGCTCCAGGTGAATCTTCAGCACATCGTGGAAGGACGTCTTCATCACGTGATTGAGGCGCTTGTAGATATCCTGCGCCTCCCAGAACAGGTGCTGCTCGTCCTGCACCCACTCGAAGTACGACACCGTGACGCCGCCGGCGTTGCACAGAATATCCGGGATCACGAAGATGCCTTTGCTCTCGAGAATCCTGTCCGCAGCCGGCGTGAGAGGACCGTTGGCCGCTTCGGCAACGATGCGCGCGCGCACCGCAGACGCATTGTCGGCATGGATCGTGTTCTCAAGAGCCGCCGGCACCAGGATGTCGCACTGCATGGCCAGCAGCTCGTGCGGCAGGATGGGCTCGCTCTCCGGGAAACCTTCCACATGGCCGCAGAGCGCCTTCATGTGGATGAGTTCCGGAATATTCAGGCCCTTGCTGTTGTAGACGCAGCCGGTGGAGTCGCTCACGGCGACAATCTTCGCGCCTGCCTTGTGCAGCAACTGCGCAGTGATCGATCCGGCGTTGCCGAAGCCCTGCACGGCGATGGTGGCGCCCTTCAGCGGCATGTGCAGATGCTCGCAGGCGCACTCGATGGTGTTGAAGACGCCGCGGCCGGTGGCTTCGTTGCGCCCCAGCGAGCCGCCCAGGCTGATGGGCTTGCCCGTGACCACGCCGGGAACCGCATAGCCCTTCATCATGCTGTAGGTATCCATGATCCAGGCCATGGTTTGCGAATTGGTGTACACGTCGGGCGCGGGAATGTCCTGCTCCGGCCCGATGATGGGCAGAATCGCGCTGGTGTAGCGGCGCGTCATCCGTTCCAGCTCGCCCTGCGACATCTTTTTCGGATCGCAGGTGATGCCGCCCTTGGCTCCGCCGAAGGGAATGTTCACCACCGCGCACTTCCACGTCATCCAGGTGGCCAGCGCCTTCACCTCGTCGAGCGTGACCTGGGGATGGTAGCGGATGCCGCCCTTGGCAGGCCCGCGCACCGAGCTGTGCTGCACGCGGTAGCCCACAAAGCGGTGAATGTTGCCGTCATCCATGCGCACCGGCACGCCCACCGTCAGCATGCGCTCGGGATACTTGATCATCTCGCGCGTATTTTTTTCCAGCCCCATGGCGTCTGCCGCTGTATCGAAGTTCTCCATGGCAACGTCATAGGCGTTCGCTTGAATCACTGTTGTTGCCATTCGTGTTTCCTCCTTGCCTGGGCCGCATCGCCGGCGCGGTAGCCCCACTCTTTCCGCGGCTTCATCGCGGAAGGGGTGGGAACGTGCGGGCCGGCATTGGCTCAGGCCAAGCTCGTTTCCTCGTGCCGCGCCGCGTTCTGCTCCGGCGTCCGATCTTTTCCATAGACCGGAAACAGCCATTTGCGGTACGCCGGCAAATTCCCGTGCGTGGCGTCGATAGTACAACTGCCGCAAGCTTCGCGTCACCGCGCCGATGGCTCCATCTCTTACCGGGCGATGATCCACGCGCGTCACCGGCGCCAAGCCTACAGCCGTGCCGGTCAGGAACAACTCATCGCACACATACAGCTCGCTGCGGTCGATGGGCCGTTCCACGATCTCCAACCCCAGCTCGCGCTGCGCCAATTCCATCACCGAATCGCGCGTGATGCCTTCCAGCACGTTCTCGGTCACATCCGGCGTAATCAGCCGTCCTTTGCGCAGCATAAAAAGGTTGCAGGTGGACCCCTCGGTCACATGGCCGCTTTCGTTCAGCAGGATGGCTTCATCGAATCCGCTGCGCCGCACGTCGTCGCTGGCCAGCGCGCTGTTGGCGTAGGCGCCGCAAATCTTGGCGCGCGGAGGGATCATGTTGTCGTCGATGCGCCGCCAGGAGCTGACGCCGGCATGCAGCCCGTTCTCGCTGTGCACATATTCGCCATAGGGCAGCGCGACGATGAAGAATGCGTCCTGATCGTCGATGGCGACGCCGATGCGCTCGGCGCATTTATAGGCCAGCGGCCGGATGTAGAGATCGGTGTGGAGCTTGTTGCGCCGCGCCAGCTCGGCGGTGATCGCGCACAACTCTTCAGGCGAGAACGGCACGTCGATGCGCAGAATTCCGCAGTTCTGTTTCCAGCGCTGGTAGTGTTCCATGGGCCGCAGAATGAACAACTCCCGCTCGGCCTCGTTCCAGTACGCGCGAATCCCTTCAAATACTCCGGTTCCGTAATGCAGGGCATGCGTCAGAATTCCGACGCGCGCCTCGCGCATGGGCACATACTGCCCGCCGAAATACACAATCAGGTTGGGATCGGCATCCGCCTTCATGTCACGCCTCCGCGAGCGATTCCCTATAGCAGTTCCCTTCCCCGCGCCATGGCGCGCTCGTCCAGTTCCACCCAGCGCGGATTCTTCACCAGCCGCCGCAGCGCGGCATCGATGCTCACCTGCGGCAGTGCGCCCGCGATTTCCAGCAGCGCGCCCAGCATCACCATGTTTGCCGCCCGCTTGTCGCCCAGCTCATCGGCCAGGCGCGTGAACGGAGCGGCGAGCACATGCACGCCGTCGCGCGCGCAATCGGCGGGAAATTCGTCGCCGTTGTAAATGATCCATCCGCCGGCGCGCACGCTTCTGCTCGAATTTGCGCAGTGAGGGCTCGTTCATCGCCACCAGCACGTTGGGCGCCGTCACCAGCGGCGAATCGATGGTCTGGCGCGACAGCCGCACATGGCAGTTCGACGTGCCCGAGCGCATCTCCGGCCCATAGGAGGGCAGCCACGAAACTTCGAGTCCGGCATCGAGACCGGCTTCGGCCAGCACTTCGCCGAGCAGCAAAACACCTTGCCCGCCAAAGCCCGCGATGCGCACCTCGAGATCGATCTCCTTGTCCTGCGCAAGCGCCGCGGCATTGCCCTCGGGCAAATCCTCCTCGGCGACGCCAAGAATGCGCGGAAGTTCGTCGAGCGGCGGCGCATCGGGTTCGAGCGCGACCGCAGCCGGCCCCTCTGGCGCCTGCGGCTGCCGATCTTTCGTCCGGTCGCAAAACACGCCCAGCGGGAAGGTCTTCTCCATCACATCGCGCACCCAGTGCTGCGCCTCCACCGGCGTCAACTTCCAGATAGTCGGGCAGGGCGAGAGCACTTCAATCAGTGAGAAGCCCAATCCGCGCACTTGGTTTTCCAGGCCGCGGCGGATGGCGCGCGCTGCCTGCGCAATTTCCTTGTTGTCTCCCAGGCCCACGCGCTCAATGTAGACGGGCGCCTCGAGCGTGCTCAGCAGCTCGCTGACGTGCAGCGGGTAGCCCTCCCTGGCGGCTGTGCGGCCCTCGGGTGTGGTCGTGCTCTTCTGGCCCAGCAGCGTGGTGGGGGCGTATTGTCCGCCGGTCATGCTGTAGATGGCGTTGTTGATGAAGATCACGGTGATGTTTTCGCCGCGATTGGCGGCGTGCAGAATCTCCGACGATCCGATGGCCGCGAGATCGCCGTCGCCCTGATAGGTGATGACGATGCTTCCGGGGCGGCTGCGCTTGATGGCCGTAGCCACGGCCGGCGCGCGTCCGTGCGCGGCCTGCACGTTGCCCACGTCGAAGTAGTAATACGTGAAGGCCCCGCAGCCGACGGGGCCGACCAAGATCGTCCTGTCCTGCACGCCCAGCATCGTCGATGGCCATGGCCAGCATCTTGTGCACCTGGCCGTGGCCGCAGCCGGGGCAGAAGTGCGTCTGCGTGCTGCAATTCTTCCTTGCGCTCATAGCGCTCGTAGAAGGCTTTGGGCTTGCCGTGCGCGACTGTGTACTCTTGATCCGCTTCGCTAGACATTTGCCATCCGCTCCTCTTCGAGGCAGTTCGCTGCGCCAGTTCGCGCACAAATTCGAGCACCTCTTCGTGCGACGGCACATTGCCGCCCATGCGGCTGAGAAACTCGACCGGCCGCGCGCCGTTCAGCGCCAGCTTTACGTCCTCCAGCATTTGGCCGTTGCTCATCTCCACCACGACAAAGACGCGCGCGCTGCGCGCCAGGCTCTGGAATTGCGCTGCGGGAAATGGGTACAGCGTGATAGGCCGCAGCAGGCCCACTTTCAGTCCCCCGGCTCGTGCGTCGGTGGTCACGGCTTTCAAGATGCGGCCCACAATGCCGTAGCCCACCAGCACAATCTCTGCGTCGCCGGTGAACCACTCCTCGGCGCGCGCCTCGTGCTGCTCGGCGACCTTGTACTTGGCTTCGAGGTCGCGATTATGTTTTTCCAACTCGTCGCAGTCCAAATGCAACGACGTGATGAGATTGGCGCGCGACTCCGCGGTCCCGGCCACGGCCCACTCAGGCAGGCGCGGCGCAGTAGCAACCTGCGGAAACTCGACCGGCTCCATCATCTGGCCGATAAAACCGTCAGCCAGAATCATCACCGGGTTACGATACCGGTCCGCCAGCTCGAAGGCCAGCGCGGTCAAGTCCGCCATCTCCTGTACGGAGTGCGGCGCCAGCACGATGGTGCGATAGTTGCCGTGGCCTCCGCCCTTCACCGCCTGGTGATAGTCGCTCTGCTCGGCGGCAATGTTGCCCAGACCCGGCCCGCCGCGCGTGATGTCGGCGATGACGCAAGGCAGCTCCGCTCCGGCCATGTAGCTGATGCCTTCCTGCATCAGGCTGATGCCGGGGCCGCTGGATGCGGTCATGGCGCGCACGCCCGCCGACGCCGCGCCATACAGCATGTTGACAGACGCAACTTCGCTCTCCGCCTGCACGTAGACGCCGCCGGTCTTCGGCATCAACTCCGCCGCAGCCTCGGCAATCTCGCTGGCCGGCGTAATGGGATAGCCATAGAACGCGCGGCATCCGGCAAGAATGGCGCTTTTGACGATGGCTTCGTTGCCCTTCATCAGTTGCTTGCGCATTCCGTTACTCCCTCCACCGCAGCTTTTGCTGTGGGCAACTCAACTTCGTGCGCACTTACCAGCCGGTACACTGTGATCGCCCCCGGCTCGGGGCAGACCATGAAGCAGATGCCACAGCCCGTGCAGCCGGCGCCGGCATAAACTGCCGTGCGGTAGCCGTAGTGATTCAGCCGCTCGCTCACGCCGATCACCCTGGGCGGGCAGGCTTCAATGCACAGCCCGCAGCCCTTGCACTCCTGCTCGTCGATGTGCAACTGGCCCCTGTCCGGCTTTCGCTCTGGCTTTTTCGCATCTGTCATTCCCGTTTCTCCCTCTTCGCAATACTTTAAACGAGCACTGCTTTTCGCTCCATGTAGTGCGCGCGCACGGCAAAATCCTCCAACCCGGCCTGAAAACGCGGATCGGCAATCGCGATCAGCGCTTCGGCCCTTTCGCGCAATGTCTTTCCGTGCAAATAGGCGACGCCGTGTTCCGTCACCACGTAATGCACGTCGGCACGCGAAGTGACCACGCCCGAACCCGGCTTCAGCACCGGAACGATCCGCGACACCGTGCCGCCCCGCGCCGTCGAGGGCAGCGCAATAATCGGCACGCCGCCCTTCGACCGCGCCGCGCCGCGAATAAAGTCGACCTGCCCGCCAAACCCGCTGTAGGGCTGCGTTCCAATCGAATCGGAACACACCTGCCCGGTCATATCCACCTGCAGCGCGCCGTTGATGGCCACCATCCGGTCGTTCTGCGCAATCACAAACGGATCGATTGTATAGCTGATGGGGCGGAACTCGAAACTGGGATTGTCGCGAATGAAATCGAAGAGACGCTGCGTGCCTAGCACAAAGGCCGCCACGGCCTTGCCGCGATGCAGCGTCTTGCGCTCACCGTTGATGATGCCCGCCTCCATCAGATCGATCACGCCGTCAGGGCACATCTCTGTGTGGATGCCCAAGTCGCGCTTGTCGCCCAGACATTGGAGAACGGCCTCGGGGATGCCGCCGATCCCGGTCTGCAGCGTAGCGCCGTCGGGAATGAGCGAAGCCACGTTGCGCGCCGCGCGCACGTGCATCTCGGTGAGCGGCTCGGTGCGGTACTCCAGCAGTTGCCGGTCGCTCTCCACAATCGCGGAGATACGGCTTACATGCACGGTTGTTTCGCCGTGCGTGCGCGGCATCTGCCGATTCACTTCGGCAATCACGATTCGGGCGTAGCGCGCGGCCGTCAGCGTGCAATCCACCGTGGTCCCAAGACTCACGAATCCGTGCGCATCCGGCGGCGAAACCTGCATCAGCACCACATCGAACGACAACGCGCCTGTCTCGAAGAGGCCTTCGATCTCGCTGAGAAAGATGGGTACGTAATCAGCACGGCCGTCGCACACTGCCTGACGCACATTGTCGCCCAGGAAAAGCCCGCGAAGGCGGAAATGTCCTTCGAACTCGGGCCGTGTGTAGTCCGCCCTGCCCAGCGTCTTCAGGTGGATGATTTCGACACCGCGGAGTTCCGGCGCCCGGGCCACCAGCGCGTCAACCAGAACAGAAGGAGTGCCGCAGCCCGACTGAATCCATACACGGGCGCCTGATGGTACAGCTTCCAGCGCCTGTGCGGCGCTCATGCGCTTGCGCTGGTATTCCTCGCTCCAGGTCATCTTGAGCCGCCTCCGCACATCCGTGCCGGGAAGTGCATCGGCGTCGATTTTCCCATCACAGGTTGCACCTCCTGGCGCCGCTCTCGACTCTCTTCAAGCCGGCATTATTTTCCTTCCTGGCAATGAGTTATTCAGTGACGTAAATCACTCCATTAGCTGCACATTCAAGGCGGAATTGAGGGCTGTATTCGCCGTCTTTTTCGCTAGGGTAGGGTAAAGGAGATGGATCGTGCAGAGAATTTGGCAATCCGCACAAATTGTGCGAATCGGCCGTGTTTTTCGCGGCCCGGTGCGCAGGAATTGCGGAGACGCCCATCGAGACACAAGCGGCAGGACGGCACTGCGGGGCCTGCGGAGGTGAAAACTTCGGTTCTCATGGAGTGACCGGTCCAATGCGCTGACCGTGGGTTAGGCTGTGAATCGAAGAGAAACACAGTTCAGAGCCACAGGCGGAGAGGAACCGGTCATGAAGGAAAAGGTACGATTTTTGGGATTGGATGTCCATGCCGAAACGATTGCAGTTGTGGTTGCGGAGCCGGATGGCTCTGTGCGCAGCCTGGGAACGATAGCCAACCGAGCGGAGCCGATGCGCAAGCTGGTGAAGAAGCTGGGCCCGGTGGAGCATTTGCGGGCCTGCTACGAGGCTGGTCCGACAGGCTATGTTCTCTACTGGCAGTTGACTGAACTGGGAGTGGAGTGCGTGGTGATTGCCCCGACGCTGGTTCCGAGGAAGGCCGGCGACCGGGTAAAGACGGACCGGCGGGATGCTACGCAACTGGCGCGGTGTCATCGTGCCGGCGATCTGACCGCGGTATGGGTTCCGGATGCGGATTCGGAAGCGCTACGGGATCTGGTGCGGGCGCGGGAAACGGCAAAGCAGGACCAGTTGCGTGCGCGCCACCGGTTGAGTAAGTTTCTGTTGCGCACGGGGCGACGGCCCGCATCTGGAGTGAAGGCGTGGACGGAGTTGTACATGGCCTGGGTGCGGCAACTGCGCTACGAGCAGGCGGCACAGGAGTGGACGCGTCTGGACTATCTGCACGAGGTTGAGCACATGGCCGAACGGGTTCGTCGGCTGGAGCAGGCGATGGGGGAAGCCGTGAAGCTGGCTTCGCCCCAGATGCAGGAAGTGATTGGCGGCTTGCAGGCATTGCGCGGCGTTGCCGAGATCTCGGCGGTGACGATTGTGGCGGAATTGGGCAACATCTCCCGCTTTGAGAGTGCGCGGCAACTGATGGGCTACAGCGGCACGGTGCCCAGCGAGAACTCCAGCGGCAAACGGCAGCAACGCGGCTCGATCACCAAGACCGGCAACGCCCACTTGAGACGCATTGCCATCGAAGCGGCCTGGAGTTACCGGCTCCGGCCAGGCATCGGACCGGGGCTGCGGAAGCGACAAGAGGCAGTGCCGGAAGAGATCAAGGAGATCGCCTGGAAGGCGCAGATCAGGCTCTCCAGGCGCTACGCCAGATTGGCGGCGTCGGGCAAGGATCAACGCAAGATTGTTACGGCGGTAGGACGCGAACTGCTGGGCTTCATCTGGGCCATCGGGATCAAGGCAGAAGCGGCCAGCAAGTTGCGCAGGGCAGCCTGAGGAAGAGCAAGAACAAAAGCAAAGACAAAAGCCAAAACTTTCCAAAGAATGAAAAAGCAAAAACCTGACCAATGAACAGCATCGCCCAATTCGAGAACAGAGCCGGCAGCAGGCGGAGCCAGCACGAAGGAGAATCCTCGACTGCTCTATGCGACAGGCTCAGCCGGACTCGCGACTCTAGTCAGAGGCAGCTCCCGACGGATCAAGATTATGCGGTTTCGACCCGCGAATATCAGACTGATCAATCGTCGCTCAAAGCTGCCCCGGCTGCTGCCGGCTCTGTCCTCGAAAAATGGCAAAAGCAACGACAAAGACAAAAACAACACCACGATTGTGCAGGGGTTGACAGGTCACTCCATATCAGAACAGGTTGCATACGTCGGCTTTGAAAGGGCACGACTTCAGTCGTGCCTTTCAAGCGGGTTAGATCGGGGATTTTGACCCCTGAGGGACAGGTATTCCCAACCTGATTGCATTGATGTAACCAGCTCTATCCCCGGTAGGCCCGCATTCGCGCCACTGCGGCCTCCAGCGTCTCCATCTTCTTGGCGAACGCGAAGCGCACCATTGTCTTCCCCAGGCCGGGCGTGCCGTAGAAGCAGGAGCCGGGCACAACGGCCACGCCAACGTGCTCGGGCAGCCAGTGGGCAAAGGCCACGTCGTCCCCATCGAAGTCCCACGCGCTGAAATCCGCCATCGCGTAGTACGAGCCCTCCGGCGTGTGCGTCTTAAAGTGCAGCGCCTCCAGGGCCGGCATAATCAGCGCCCGCCGCGCAGTGTAATCCCGCGTCAGTTGCTCGTAGTAGGACTCTGGCAGCTCGAGCGCGGCCACGCAAGCGGCCTGCAAAGGCACCGGCGCGCAAATGGTCGTAAAGTCGTGCACAGTGCGCATGGCCCCGATCCATGGCTCCTGCGCGCACACGTAGCCCAGCCGCCAGCCCGTCACGGCGTAGGTCTTGCCGAATCCCCCTACGGTAATCGTCCGCTCCGCCATGCCCGGCAGCGTCGCAATGGGGATGTGCTGCCGCCCGTCGTAGATAATGCGGTCGTAGATCTCGTCGGTGATGGCCACCAGATCGAACTCCCGGCATAGCCCCGCCACACCCTCCAGCTCCTTGCGCGTAAACACACGGCCCGTGGGGTTGTGCGGCGTATTCAGCATAATGGCCTTGGTCCGGTGAGTGATGGCCGCCCTCACCCGCTCTGCGTCCAGCAGATAGGCCGGCGCCTCCAGCGGCACAAAGACGGGCACGCCTCCAGGGAACTTCACCTGAGGCAAATAGCCCTCGTGAAATGGTTCAATTACGATGACTTCGTCCCCGGGGTCCAGCAGCGACATAAAGATCACCGACAGTGCCTCGGTCACGCCGCAGGTCACCGTGATCTCCTGGTCGGGATCGAACTTGAGACCGTAGAGGCGCGCCATTATGGCGGCAATCGCCTGCCTCAAGGGCGCAATACCCCAGGTAATGCCGTATTGGTTCTGGCCGCTGCCCAAGGCACGCTTCGCAGCCTCAACCACCTCCGGCGGCGTGTCGTAGTCCGGAAAACCCTGTGAAAGATTGATCGCGTTGTACTTGATCGCCACCCGGGTCATTCCCCGGATAAACGATTCCCTCATGTCCTCCAGCCGCTGGGCTGTCTTCATCGCATCTCCGCTGTTTTCGTGATTTGGTCGATCTCATTGAGCATAGCGAAGTCCCATCGGCTTTGACCATCGGCTGCTTTTTGCATTTTTTGTTGCCAAGCCGGGAAATCGTTTCGAATCAAGGCAAATGTTGGTTTTGGCGGTGCGTGGAACCGGCCAAATGTTCGCTCAGGCGGTTGCGCTTGCCCCCGGAATGTTCGCTCGGATGGTTGCGATTCTTCTTGACAAATACCGGGAAATTGCCCTTTTAATTAGCAGTTAGAACCGAGAAAAGTTGCGAATAAGAGCAAGTAGCACCAAACAATTTTCCAAAAGTGCGTCTAAACAGGGCTTAGCGGTCCCAAATGCGCACTTTTGCTCCGATTTGCGCATGTTTTTGCGTGTTCTTGCGCACTGCGCGGGTGGACGGGATGAGGGGTCAGGGGTCACCGTATGCCGCGCAAACTATGCGCAACGATCTCAAGAAGCCGGGTAGATTCAAGCGAATTTGAGGGGCTCGCCCCAGCTAACGAGTTCGTTCACTGATTTGCGCGCGCGTGACGAGGTCTCCATGGCAACCATTTCTCCGCTTGGAAGCGCCGCGGGATCGCCTTGATACCCCAGTGCAATGACGCTGCCGATGGCATAATCCTCAGGAATAGCCAAAGACTTGCGCAGTTCATCGCTATGGAAGCTGGCAAGTGTGGCGGTGCAAAGCCCCTGCCAGGTGGCCTGCAACATCAGTGTTGTGCCTGCCGCGCCAAGATCGTACTGGTGGAAGGGGTTGGGACTTCCGTCATGAGAAAACCGCGTCTTTGCAAGACACACAACCAGCACCGGAGCCGTCGAAGCCCAGGGCCGGGTAAACTCCATCATCGCGTGGACGATCTTCTTGTAGGTCTCCGAATCACGTGAGCCAACAATGAACCGCCAGGGTTGCTCATTGCGAGCCGAGGCGGTCCAGCGGACAGCCTCAAAAATCTTCTCAAGGCCGGCAAGGGGCACGTCGCGATTGGCATAGAAACGGGCGCTCCAGCGCTCAAGAACGACGGGCAGCACGCCCTCGACCGGCGGCGCCTGCTTCAACTTCTTCACTTCGCTTGCGGATAGGGCCATAAGCGGATCTCCATTTCCCAATAACAAAGGAAAAATCATTTTAGAACATGCCCGGCGCCCCGCGTCCAGCTCCTGGGCGCCAGCCAGGGGCGGGACCCCGCCTCAGTGTACGATTTTTCCCGTTTTGTGAGCTGGCCCCATTACTGCCAAAGAGCACCCGGATTGGTTCAAAGACTAAGAGGAATTTCTGCCAGAGTTCGACGCCAGCGACGAATTCCTCCATTTACTCCTTGAAGCGTCTCAGGAGCGCCGCGCCTAAAACGCCAGCCTGGAACCACCCGGAAAGGATCAGCACCCAGCGAGTCCACATCAGAAACCAATAGTTCGTGAACCAATTAGTTCCGGGGTACCGCCGGTCGGGTGCCCACTTCTCGTCCTGCCCCAGCTTGACCAGGGGGACAGCGTTGTCCAGCGTATATACAAATGGGTTCAGCGTGGGATAAGCGGATGGCAGAGGGCTTCCGGCGATAAATGCCTTGTATGCTTCGGCCTCGGTCGGCGCGAGCGCGCCATGAGAGCCCGCGTTGCCAAAGACGAGCCAGCCGAGCAGCAAGACACAGGCAACCGAGCGCCAAATGCGTCCTGGCACTTCCTCCAGCCATGCAAAGGCGATGGCCCACCTGCGCCGAAGAAACCACTCATTCTCAGCCTGCAAGCAGCGTAATTTGTAAAGGACATGCTTTGCCCCCTTGCGGTCACCTTTTCTCTCCAGCAAATCCCGAAGCTGCATCCACGGCTGCGGCTCGATGCGTCGATCGGGCGGCTGAAGCATGATCCATGCGATCCGCTCCTTGGCCTTGAACGGACGCTCTTTCCCTAGCCCGCCGCTCTTGAAATCTTCCGGCGGCGGGGAATCGTGGAGGGCTAGCTCCCCATAAACCAGACCATTGAGGTCGAGATTGCCTTCACTAGGCCAGCTATCCTGATCGTCGTGCAGGCTCTTGACCTTCGCGCCATTAAGGTAAAGCCGGGTTTCCTTAGAGTTCCGAACGAGCCGCAGAATGAGATCGCCGGTGACCCGCATATTTACACAAGAGACTGCGGCAACCTTCGCACCAAGGAACGTGAGGTCTCCGCCAATCTGCGCGCCAGGCAGGCGAATCGTGCCCTCGGACTCAAAGTTCTCGTTCAGGAAGACGCTGCTGTCGATTTGGGCGTGGTTTGCCAGGAGTGAGTCGCCTGTGAATTTCAGCTTCGCGCCTGTGCAGTCAAGATCGCCCTTGATCTGCGCTCCGAGCAGGCTAATTTCGCCCTCGGACTCGAAGCCTTCCCTCAGGAAGAAGTTACCGCCAATCCTCGCGCCGTCGGCGTTAAGCGCAATTTTCGCAGCCGTCAGCTTCGCGCCGCGGCAGCTAAGATCGCCGTCGATCTGTGCGTTTGGTAGGCGAATTGTGCCCTCGGACTCGAAGCTCTCACCGGATTCCTTATCCGCAATCAAGAAGACGCCGCCGATAGTGGCGCCATCCGCGGAGAGCGCATTGTCCTTGGCCGCCAGCTTCGTGCCGGAGCAGTCAAGGACGCCCTTGATCTGCGCGCCAAACAGGCGAATCTCGCCTTCGGATCGGATGCCCCGGAGAAAGAGCGGTCCTTTAACGACGATCTCATCGCCAATTATGCTTTCGGCCAGTGAGGAATCAAGGATGTAGATTCCTCGTGTCTCCGCGGTGTGGAGGATGATTTTCCCTCGGAACTCGCAGCGGCGAAAGTCCAGTATAAAGTCGATATGACACCCCTCTAAGTCAAGCTTGCCGGGAATGGTGGCGGCATAGACGCGCAGGCCACCGGGGTCGATCTGAGGCGCAGTTTCCGGGTCGGTAGCCAGCCAGCGAATGAACTCCGCGCGAATCTCGGGCTGCGGGGCATCCTTCTTAGGTTCCAACAGGTCTTCGGAACTGGCCGAGTCGTGCAGGACCTTGAGTTCGGCTTTGGTCAGATTCGGGTCGAAGCGTCGGCGGGCCAATTCGATAAGCGTTTGTTCGCGGATTTGGTCTATCAGGGGCATCGTGGTAGCCGCCATTCACTGTGGCATTACCAATTACTCTACATCGCAGATCATCCTCTACACTCTGAGTGGAGGGAAGCCAAAATGGAAATCCCGGTCAACGGAGAACGATCATGAGCCGTGGACGAATCTTGGAAGTAGTTCTGACGATGCTCGGCGCAGCGTTGCTGCTCATTGCAGCGGCCGGCAAGCACCCTTACGGCTTTTACATGGTGCTCCGGCTTGTCATCACGGTTGGCGCAGTTTATTGGGCGTGGAGAGTGTACAAGGCAGGCCAGCAAGCTTGGACATGGATGTTTGCGGCGGTTGCGCTTCTTTTGAACCCGTTCTTGCCGATACGTATGCAGCGGACACAGTGGCAACCGATTGATCTGTATCTGGGCATTCTCCTGATTGGATGGTCGGGATATTGGCTATTCCGCAAGCAGCCGCAGGCGTCACAGCGGCAAACACCGACTAGCTCGCAGGACGGCCAAGCGCACCAGGGGCCGCGCACTGGGGCTTATCAAAGGGCTGGGACCTCGGCGGGTGGAACGGCAGCATCTGCCGACGCTAGGGCTGCAAGTCCAAGGAGGACTTCGTCCGCAAGAGGATGGTTGACGGTCTCGACGCTGTACGGAATTACTTGGTTGGCAGTGTGTCTGCTCTTGGGCGGAAGCTCTTTACTACCGGTATTTTCGTCGGATCACAGTGAGTGGGTAGTGATTGTTGTGTTCGTCATGACACTTGCTGGTATCCAAGCATGGGAGACGGATTCGACGCTGTACAGAATTACTTGGACGGTAGTGTGTCTGCTCTTGGGCGGAGGCTTTTCTCTGGCGGTATCTTCGCCGGACTCAGGTTTGGGTAAGGTTATTGTGTCCGCCCTGGCACTTGGTGGTTTCGCATGTGCTGCAATGCTTTGGTCTCGCGCGATCAGTAAGGTCCTGCCCAAAAACGGAATTACAAATTTCGCTATGTGGTCTGCAATAACTTGGTTAATCATATGTGCAATTCTTAGCCTCATTTTTGTCGGCAGTTTCGCATCTCGATCATCAACTCCCGATGCTCAATTGAGAACCAGTTTCTCCGGCACGATTGCCCCTTTTCGCAAGGCGGCTGAACAAGGTGATGCCGGCGCGCAGTACGACCTGGGGGTTTTGTACTACGAAGAGTGGGAGGGCCGAGGGGTGCCCCAGAACGACACACAAGCGGCGCTTTGGTATCACGCGATCAGGGCATGGAGGGCATGGATCAACTCTGCTGACCCCTATAACACGTTCTACACTCAAGCGGTATTCTGGTTTCGCAAGGCGGCTGAGCAGGGCGAAGCCGACGCGCAAGAGACCCTCGGGAACTTATACTATGGCGGCCACGGCCCGCTCAGTATGGACCATTTTATAGATTGGATTATGCATGGGCGCTACACCCAAGCGGCGTTTTGGTATCGCAAGGCTGCTGAGCAGGGTGACGCTGACGCGCAAGAGAGTCTTGGGGATTTGTATCGCGACGGCGATGGTGTATCCGAGGACGCCACGGAAGCGGCAGCGTGGTATCGGAAGGCTGCTGAGCAGGGTGACGCTGACGCGCAAGAGAGTCTTGGGGATTTGTATCGCGACGGCGATGGTGTACCCAAGGACGCCGCGGAAGCGGCAGCCTTGTTTCGCAAGGCGGCTGAGCAAGGCAATGCCAGGGCGCAATGGTCGCTCGGGGGGTTGTACCTCGACGGTCAAGGCATGCCCCGGGACTACGCAGAAGCCTATTTCTGGTACGATCTGGCGGTTGCTGGCGAGCAGGACGCCTCGGACTCGAAACAAGTTGCGAAGTATCGAGACGAAGCCGCGTCGCATCTGACACATGCCGATCTATCCCGCGAACAGGAACGGGTGCGGGAATGGTTCGAGGCGCATCAGGTTTGGCTCCGTCACTAAAGAAGAAATATACGGTCGCGGCGGTTCGCGCTCAAATTAAACGTGAAGCGCGGACGATTCGGACATTGAATTAAATCTTGGAAATAGCCGCCCCTGACCCAGCCAGAGCTAGCTTGGGTCGCCTCCCAATCTTTTCGCCAAACGGACAACATCGGCGCCCAGGCGGCGAGCTTCTTCCATGGCCGACTTATCGATTCCGCCACCAACTCCCGTAAGAACATCGCCAATTTCTCTTCCGTAACCGATGGCGCCGCCAGCCAACACCATGCCCTGGGCAACGCAGAAGGAGTATATGAGCGATTGAGTCTGAATTGCGTCTACTCTCCGGGTGACGACAAGAGATCCAGCCACCTTGCCCTTCAGCGCACGCCGCCGAAGCAGCGAAAACATCCGGTCCATGATGGCCTTTGTCTGTGCGCTGACACTGCCGAAATAGACGGGACTACCGATGATGATTCCATCGGCCCTGTCAAGCATTGAGTACAGTTCCTGCATATCATCCTGGATCACACAGGAACCGACTTCGAAGCACGCTGCGCAGGCATCGCAGGGGGCCACCCGCTTTTCGGACATCGAGAACATCTCCGTCTCACAGCCGGCCTCATGAGCCTCCTGCAAGGCTTCCCTCATCAGTATTTCCGTATTCCCGCCCTTTCGCGGGCTGCCCACCACACCTAGAATTTTCATGCAAATCTCTCCGTGCGCCGTGCAAGTCTTCCACGGCCGCACACAACTCCCCGATGGTAGCTGCAAGTACTGTGGCAGCTAGCAACCGGAATCTCCATTTTGAAAACAGATTCCCGGCAATTGTACGCCCGTTGGCGCAAATTGCAAGACCAACGCGGTAGGCTCACTTCGGGCAAAAATCCGGGCCTGAAGGAGTGTGCGTGAGAACCGATTTCCTGCCTGCGAACACGGCGGGAGGAGTGTTTTCGAGGAAAAATACCGCAGGTTGGCGCCGCTTTGCGGCGTGGCAAGATGGCGAGTTCGCAGATGCGGCGAGATCTCACGCGGGCACTAAAGGCCCCGCGCATTTGCACCTTTTCCGGGAGCTAAAGCTCCCGGCTCCCTCCGGAATTAGCGATCAACAACTGTAGTACTAGAACGCGCCGGGGCCCCCAGGTCCGGTGGTGGCGGAAAATGCGTTGATTTCGCCCTTTTTCAGGGCGGTTTGGTGGTGGCCCTCGAATTTGAATTCCGCAATGCATATTCAAAGCATCGCGGACTACCACGGAAGCAATGCAAGTGGTAGAAAACAGGCAGATTATGAGTGGTAGAAGCGGTAGAGAATGGTGATCTCTACCATGGTAGAGGTTTACTACCATGGTAGGAGTTTTGCAGATTTCCTACCATGGTAGGAACTAGGTGGTAGGTTTTTTGGGTATCAGGCGCCTTTTGGCTGTTAGGAATGCTTCAAACTGTTTGGTAGTGCGGGATCGATCTGGGAGCCTCCCGTTTTTCCATTCATAGAACTCTGGCTTGTTAATCCCAGAATTCTCTGCCTCATAGATTTTCTTACTTGATGGATTTCCAGTAGCGGCCTTGTAATCGGCTAGCAACTTTGCGCGGCGTTCAACCATCCTCCGGGCCTCAACCGTTCTCTCCTCATCTGGATCGGAAGCATGGAAAGGTTCGCAGATGGCAGTGGAAGAGCCCTGTTCAGCGGTTTGGCTAGGCTGCTCGACCACAGGTTGGTAGCGCGCGAGCGTTCGCGCCTTTTCCGTCTCCAATTCGGCCTCAACCGCCTGGCGCATTTCAGGGAGGGTCAGCCCGTGATAGCCCAGCCCGTCTGTTTTTGTGCCGAGTAAAACGTCAAAGAGTGATGTATTCAGACTTTCTACTGTGCGCAATACTCTGCCTGTTATGCGCTCGGCCAATTTTGTAAGCCAGATTTCTAACTGAGGAGATGCCGGGTATTCGTTGCATTCGGTTTGAAATAGCTGCCGCGCATAATTGCAAAGAGTCGCGCGAAGATGCTCAGGGAGCCTGGGCGGAGCTGGACCTGGCTCTATATTCTTCCCAAACCCATATGGGCTTGCCACTCTCATTTTGGAAAGTTCAGACCAGTACGCTTTATCGACTTCGTGGAGCGACTTGGCAATTTCCTCGTATGCGTACAGGCCCAACGGAGGTTTGTCCTGATTGTTCACGGGCACCCTTGCACCGGCACGGTGAGGGGCTTACGATGTGGGTAACCAGCCGCTTCACCGAATCGCCCCGGCCTCGCGCCGGGCGTTTCGTTTTGTGATTATTCATTCTATCGGAGTTGTGAGAGCCATGCCTCAAGACAGAGAAAGTGGAGCAAGGGCAAGCCAATACGGCCGCGATTGCGGCAAGAGGATCATGGGAGAAATTGGCGCAAAAGCGGTAAAACCCGGCAGCAACGAATGCTCACTAGGAGGCGAATTGCTCTCGGTTCATTGCGCCCGCAAGAACACGGACCGCGTAGGCGTGACATACAAGGCGCTCGAAAGAGTATCGGCTGTGCTCGGAGCATTCGAGCAAGAGGACGGCTCATACATTGTTTGGCGAATGCCCGGGAATCGATATAAAGAACTCATGACCGGAACCAAGAGCCTCGGCCCATCAAAAGGCAGAGTTGGCATGGTCAAGCGAATCGATTTTGAACGCAACGGTGATCGATTCGCTGTCGTCAAGGTTTCAGTCTGATTCTTTTTTCTACCTACCGCCCGCACGGGCCTTTCGCTGGCTGTTTTCGCATCAGTCAGGTCCGATGGGGTACCAGAATGGGGATATCGAACTGGATAGAAACGGAGTTCAATAAACTTCTGTCGTTCCTTGAATGGATATGGCGCTGGCTATGTTCAACGTCTCCAGCACCGCTGGTGACGGTTGAGGTTGCCCTCGTGGGACTGTTGGTAGCATGGCTGCAATTGCGCTATATGAAGCAGAGAGACCACACAATCGACATCAGAGACGGTTGGGCTGAGACGCACAAGCTGATGGTCATCTTCCGTTTCAAACGGGAGTTGTTAAATCTCCCGAACCAGATCTATCCGGCAAGTGCAGCGATTGCGATTGAAACGTCGGAATCTCTTCATCTTCTCAAGGCTCAGCTTGATCGAATGCCAGATGGACCAATGGTTGAAAAAATAGCGGATTTTCTGCATGAGAATTGGCTTGCGGAAAATTGGAGATCGCCTGCTTTTGAGAAACCGTTCGATGAGTATGTGAAACAAGTTGCCAAGCTGGCCCAACCTTCAGCGCACCTTTAAGACACTACCCCAGGTCCAGCTCCTGAGCGCCGGCGAGGGACGGGAACCTGGGAAGGCGCAGGCATATGCCGGGAGGGTGCGGGCTTAAACACGTCGCCGCCCGCGAGAGTACCTAGGTCACAAGCACGTCAATTTTGCGTGACGGCGCATGCCGCAAACTCGGTTAACATGGGGTCCACCATGAGTGCGACCTTGCTTGACGCCATTTCTGTCGGGCGCGTCATTGACGGAAGATTCCCGCTTCTCCAGCAGCTAGGCGAGACGGAGTGGAGCTCTGCCTATTTAACGGAGCTTGATGATGGCCGAGAGCAAAAAGCCGCCATTAAAATCTTCCCATTCGAATCTGTGGACGCACGTGTCACCATCGCTCAATGGGACATAGCCAGGACCCTCTCCCATCCTCACCTGATGCCGCTCTTTTATGCCGGACGCTGTGAAGTTGACGGTGAGGATATGCTCTATGTCGTAACCGAGTATGCCGATGAAACCCTCTCCCAGATCCTTCCCGAGCGTCCCCTCTCGCCCGAGGAAGCCCGGGAAATGCTCGGCCCCGTTTGGGGCGCCCTCTCCTATCTTCACAAGCGCTGTCTTACCCACGGTCATCTCAGGCCAACGAACATCATGGTCATCGATGACCAGGTGAAGCTCTCGCCAGACTTCGGCTGGCGCTCACGCACACGAAACATCTACGATCCGCCGGAAGCCGACGCCGGAGATTTGACCCCCGCCGCCGATATCTGGTCGCTCGGCATCCTTCTCGTCGAATCCCTGACACAGCAACCACCCGTCTGGGACAGATCGCAAGGCGGTGAACCGGAAATACCGGCCGCTATCCCCGAGCCCTTCTTCACTATCTGCCGGGAATGCCTGCGCATCGATCCGGAGAGTCGCTGCACCCTCGCCGGCATCAACGCGCACCTCAATCCTCCCCAGGCTGCGGAACCTGCCGTCCAGCCCGCCGAAGCAATCATCGAACGCACCGCGAAGCCGTCTTATAAATTCCGCGCAATGATTCTCACGGGCGTGTTCCTTGGCCTATTGCTCATGTTTGCCGCTTTTAAGTTCGGTTGGGACTTAACCCCGTCATCCACTATGCCCGCACCTCCACCTCCAGTCGCGGAGCCAACCGAGGCGCCGGCGACCCCTGCGGCAACTGCACCTGCACCATCTCGAGAGCGAAATGTGGTGCCGGCGCCGTCGCCGGCGCCGACACTGGTGGCCGAACCCCCCAAAGGCGGTGTCGTCAAGGGATCGGTTGCTCACCAAGCCCTGCCCGACATACCGACAGGAATCCTTGACGCCATTCAAGGCCACGTCAAAGTAATCATCCGTGTCGAGGTCGATCCGAAAGGCAATGTCTCCCAGGCTTCCATCGACTCGCCCGGCCCAAGCCGCTATTTCGCCAACCAGGCCCTGCTCACCGCGCAGAACTGGAAGTTCACACCCGCCCGGGTTGACGGCCGCGCTGCCGTCAGCACGTGGCTCTTGCAGTTTCAGTTTGGCCAACCTCAGTGTGCAGTCACTCCAACTGAAGAATCCCCGTAGCTCCGGGCAAAGGGCCCGGGCCCCACCTCGCCACGTCCGTATTTTTTCGGCCTTTGTCGGCAATCGCTTCAAATTGCGCGCTTTTGCGCACTGTGCAGGTGGGCAGAGAACACGGGTCGGAAAGGCAGGGACCAGGGAACAGGGATCAGGGGTCAGGGAATCCAAACCCTGCGAATCCCGGCGGATAGTTTTGCTGGCTGAGCGGGCGACTCGCCGCCGGACATTCTCTGTGTCATTATGGGACCAAGGTCATGGAACCAGGGTCGCGATGCACTCACCCAGCCCCCATCTCGCAACCCCTCCCCCAGCCCTCTGGCCGGCTTTGCCGCAGGCGGCGTGGAGCGACACCTGCGCCACTCTGCAACTCTGGATGCAGGTCATTGGCAAAATCCGGCTCGCGCTTACGCCGCCGATCAACCATTGCTGGAACGTGACCCTTTATCCCACGGTTCGCGGCGTAACCACCTCGCCCATGCCCTACGGCAGCCGCACGCTCGAAATCGGTTTTGATTTTCTGGATCACGAACTGCTTTTCGAGACTGACGACGGCGATTGCCGCAGCATCCCTCTCGCGCCCATGACCGTCGCCGCCTTTTACAGCCAAGTCATGTCTGTGCTTGACAGCCTTCAGACTCCGGTCAGCATCTGGCCCGTGCCCTGCGAAATCTCCGACCGCATCCCCTTCCTGGAAGACCACACGCACCAGTCCTACGACCCGGAATACGCGCAGCGCTTCTGGCGCATTCTGCTTAAAGCCACTCGGGTCATTACCATTTTCCGCGCGCGCTTCCAGGGCAAAGTCAGCCCCGTCCACTTCTTCTGGGGCGCGCTCGACTTGGCCTGCACGCGTTTCTCGGGCCGCAGCGCGCCCCAACACCCCAGCATGGCGGGACTTCCCGACCGTGTCACGCGCGATGCCTATTCTCATGAAGTGTCGAGTTGCGGGTTCTGGCCCGGCACGGCCGGACCGCCTGTTGTCGAGCCCTTCTTCTACAGCTACGCCTACCCTGAGCCGCCCGGCTACGCGCAATACGCCATCGCGCCTGCGCCGGCCCGATTCGACCCCAACTTCGGAGAGTTCATCCTGCCCTACGAAGCCGTGCGCCAGTCCGCCGATCCCGATGCGACTCTTCTCGAATTCCTCCAGACCACCTATGAGGCCGCAGCCAATTGCGCCCACTGGGACCGCTCCGCGCTTGAGGTTTCACGGCAGAGCGCATGACCTGCGGTGGCCTTCTACATCGTATGGGTGATGGAATAACGCTTTGGATTCCGTTACGATCCGAAACCAAGGTAACTTCTGGCCAAAATCCCAAAGAGGCTCATGAATGCCCAATAAACCCCGGGTTGGCATCACGCTGTTCATCGCGCTGGCGGCCTTTCTTGCGCCTATCCTGGCTTCTGCCTATCTAGCCTGGTGGGAAAGTTACGCAACGGAGAAGGCCCTCAGTTTGGCCAACGCGCAGGACGTGCTGCGCCGCATGGAAGAGACCTCAAGCCAATTCAAGGAAGGCGCACAGAAACTGGCGCAAGCCAATCTGCCGCCCTGCTCGCCGCAGGAAATCAAGCTGATGCGGCAGGTCGATCTTGGCTCGAGCACCATGAAGGCGGTGGGCCGCGTGACGCACGACACGCTGCTTTGCACCTCGCAGGGCGTTGCAAACCCCGTATATCTGGGCAAGCCGGACCTGGTAAGTGCGCGGGGCGTCTCAGAATACTTCAACAAGAATCTCGGGTCGCAGCCGTCGCATCCGCTGAATGTTTTCGCCGCCGGCGGATTCGCGATGATCTTCGACCCAAACCTGGCAATCGATGTTTCCACCGAGTCCCCGGACGTGGAGCTCGCGGTGTTCGCACCGTCGGCCGCCAACCGCGACCGCATCGCGGCCCAGGGCCAGGACTTTCCTTCCGGCTGGTTCGACGCGATGGATCAGGGAGCCCAGTCGACGATTCTGAACGACGGATACATGGTCTCACGTGTGAGCTCAGCGCAATGGGACCTTGCCATTGTGGCCGCGACGCCGCAGAGCTGCATCTATCAGCGCATCGGCCACTTCGCCATCTACCTGATCCCCACTGGCATACTCTGCGGCGCCATTCTCTTCCTAATGGTCAGCCTCATGGGGCGCATGCACTCCTCGTTCCCCACCATGCTTCGCCGCGCCCTCAAGGACAAGAGTTTGTATGTCCTGTATCAGCCGGTTGTGGAGCTGGCAACGCGGCGCGTTGTCGGCGCCGAGGCCCTCGTGCGCTGGCGAAGCCGCTACGCCGATATGCGGCCCGATTACTTCATTCCCCAGGCTGAACAGTGCGACATGATCAAGCTCATCACGGAGCAAGTGCTGGGCATGGTCGCGCGCGATATGCCGCAGTTTTTGAAGTTGGATCCTGACTTCCGCGTCGCCGTGAACTTCTCCGCGGCCGATCTCAACGACAAGCGCACCATCGATGCCATGAACCACTTCCTAGAGGTCTCCGGAGCACGCCCGCAGAACTTCGAGTTGGAAGCGACGGAGCGCGCTTTCCTTGCGGGGCCTGAAACCGCGGAGGTTCTCGATGCCCTGCGCGCCAGGGGCTTCAGCGTGGCCATCGACGATTTCGGCACCGGGTACTCGAGCCTTGCCTGCCTGCAGTCTCTCTCGCTCGACACACTCAAGATCGATCGCGCGTTCGTTGAAACCATCAATACCGACAGCGCCACCGGCCAGGTGGTGCTGCACATCATCGAAATGGCGCACTCGCTACATCTGGAGATGGTGGCCGAGGGCGTGGAGACCGAGCCGCAGGCGCAGTATCTGGTGAAGCGGGGGGTGCGCTATGCCCAGGGATGGCACTTTGGCCGTCCTATGGAAATCAGCCGGCTCTGCGAGCAAATCCAGATCCACGCGGGAGCCAAGGACGAGAGCGCCCCGGTCTGGGCCGGCGACTGGGCTCGCCAGTAAATGGCGGAGCGATACCCTCGTGAAGGCTCTTTTTTTTCAGAATCTTGCCCATTTCGCGCGTTGAAGACTCGAAGATCGCGATGCCGCGCAGGCAACGGCACATGTGGAAGGCAACGGCACAGCTCGCTCAAGCGCGACTCGGTTGCAGGTACACCAGGGCCATGGCGGAGATTCCGCGCAGAAAAACCCCACCTCCACATTGGACCCGTCCGCACGTCAGCATCTCAAAGCTGGACCATCCGTTCTAACGGCCTGGAATGCGGAACTTCGCACTTGAGCCCACCTCCGCGACACAAGAATGCGCAAAGGTGGGCTCTGCATGGTTGGGATTCGACGCTCTTCAAAAATGCGTCAAACCGTATCGATTATCTTTCGTATCTTTCGCTTTCAGTGGATGGGGAATTGGCTTGCAGAGACTAGCTGTGGCTTCTCGCTCCCTGTCTCGATTCCTGATAGTCGCCGCTCATTGCCTCTTTCGGCAGTTCGACGAGTCCGAGTTGTGCCAACATCGTCGCCAGGTTCCAGTTTGCATACCCTTCAGCGATTTTCGAGCCTTCGAGACGATAGATCGAGGTGCCATTGACCGTCACCTTACGGTTGGTGGGCTGCATGCCGAGGAACGGTCCCTTGTGAGTTCCTTGCGCAGTCCAGTGGATTACGACCTCATTGCGCTCCGCAATGGTGTCGTCAATAGTGAAATGGAGATCAGGAAATGCCTTGCGACATCCTTCGATGTGGTTCCTGACGTTTTGAGTTCCGGGGTTCAGGCTTGGAAAGACCGGATCGTGGAATCGGACCTGGTCTGTGAGCAGCTCAGCAACCTTGTTCAAGTTGCCACGGTTCCAGCACTCTTCCATGAACGTTTGGACGACTTGCTTATTCTGATTTTGTTGGGGCATCGTCCACCCTCCTTTTCTGGGATGGGATTATAGCCCCGGACTCCCACGATTCAAAACGGCTATTTTCGAGATCGCATGTAGATATTTCTGCGGCAATCGGCGAATCTTTCGTCTTACCGCGGGCGCGGGCCTCATTCTAAAGAGGAAGAGCCGTCCGATTCGCTCAGGGTGAAGCCTCGGGCTTTCGCCAGACCAAATAAGGATTCACTCCAGCGCAAATCAGATGACCGTTTTCCGGCATTTGAAGCCGGATGCCGCACCTCGCGCGGCAGGTAAACTAATTCCATGGCGGAGATTCAACGCAGAAAAACCCCGACAGTCAAAATTGGCCATGTTCTCGTGGGCTGGGAAGTTCCGGTTGTCGTGCAGTCGATGACCAACACCGACACTGCGGACGCACAGTCCACCATCGAGCAAGTTGCGGCACTCGCCCTCGCCGGCTCCGAGATTGTGCGCGTCACGGTCAACAACGAAGACGCAGCGGCCGCCGTTCCAGCCATCGTCGAAGGCGTTGAAAAGCGCGGGCTCCGCGTACCGATCGTGGGCGACTTCCACTACAACGGCCACATTCTGCTTAAGAAATATCCGGCCACTGCCCGCGCGCTGGCCAAGTACCGCATCAATCCCGGTAACGTGTCAATTGGCCGGAAGGACGATGACAACTTCCGCACCATGGTGGAGTGCGCCGTCGAGAATCAGAAGCCGGTGCGCATCGGCGTCAACTGGGGTTCACTCGATCAGTCGCTGCTGACGCGCATGATGGACGAAAACAGCAAGCGCGCCGAACCGCTGCCCGCCCGCGACGTGATGATCGAGGCCATGATTGCCAGCGCGCTCAACTCCGCCGCCGCTGCCGAGCACTACGGCCTCGGTCACGACATGATCATCCTCTCGGCCAAGGTGAGTGGCGTCCGCGATCTGCTCGATGTCTACACCAACCTCGCCGCGCGCTGCGACTATCCGCTCCACCTCGGGCTGACGGAAGCCGGCATGGGCGCGAAAGGCCTGATCGCCTCGACAGCCGGGCTCGCACCGCTGCTGCTGGCCGGCATCGGCGATACGATTCGCGTGAGTCTCACGCCCAAGCCCGGCGGCGACAGGACGGAAGAGGTTCTGGCCGCGCAACAGATCTTGCAGTCGCTCGGAATCCGCAGCTTTATGCCGCAGGTGACGAGCTGCCCCGGCTGCGGCCGGACGACAAGCACGTATTTTCAGGAATTGGCCGATCAGATTCAGAGTTACGTCCGCACTTCGATGCCCGAGTGGCGTAAGAAGTATCCCGGCGTGGAGGAGCTGAGGCTCGCCGTCATGGGCTGCATCGTCAACGGCCCCGGCGAATCGAAGCACGCCAACCTCGGCATCAGCCTGCCCGGCACCTTCGAGGATCCCGTCGCCCCGGTCTACATCGACGGCAAACTTTCCACCACCCTGCGCGGCGACACGATCGTTGCCGAGTTCAAGCAGATCCTGGACCACTATATCGAGAGCCACTACGGACAGGGCGCGAAGAGCGGTGAGATGGTCGAAATGCGGTAAAGAGCAAAACTGATCAAGCTCCGCAGATGCGGCAAACAGCTAGGACCTACTTTTCCTTTTCATGTTCGCCTTGGCCGCAGGGAGAGAGTCTGGTGCGCTCTTCGTTGAGGCGGTTGAAAAGGAGGGCAGACTCGCTGTCGGGACCGTTCTGATCGGCCAATTCGACGAGGGAGAGTACCTAATGATCCCTGGCGCGGAGTCGTCATGAATTATAAAATTTGCATTCGAGACAGGCTCTCCCCAATTGACCAGACCCGGCTGAAGTTGGCTTGGATCGACGACATAACTAAACATGTTCAGTTTCTGGTCTGGGGCTTGTTTGAGCAGCTCACGCACAATGCTAGCGCATGTTTGCCATGGAAAGCTGGGTGGAAGGAGTTAAGTCCTGTATTATCATCGCCGACAGTTGCAATTGAGAAAATTTGTAGTGCCAACATATTTTGACAATGTGCGCAGATGATCATTGATTATGCGTCTCTGATGCGATATATGTAGTGTCATCTGGAGACTGCCGCCATGTTCCTGCGTTCGGTCAAGTCACGCAATGGACAACAGGAGTATCTCCGCCTGGTGGAGTCCTTCCGCGAAGGGGACAAGGTCAAGCAGCGCGTCGTCGCTCACCTGGGACGCAAGGACCTGCTGGGGCCGCATCTGGATGCCTTGATCCGGTTGCTGGCCGAGCCGGAGGGTAACCCGCGCTGGGTTGCCGTCGCGGACATCGCGGCTCCGCGGTCCTCCACGTGGGGACCGGTTTTGGTGGCCCGGCATCTTTTCGAGAAACTCTCCTTGGGCGCGATTCTGGATGCCGGTCGGGCTCTGCGGCGCCATGGGCAACCGCTGTCAGAAAGGATCTTTCCCCTGCTCGCCAACCGGCTCAGCCGCCCGGGCAGCGAACACGCGCTGGCGCAATGGCTGGAGGATTTCTATGTGTGCACGGCCCGGGGCAGCCGCTGGATGCCGGTGTGGAAACAGTCCGGCCGGGTCAAGGTAGGCTTCGATCAGCTGCAGCTGTGGTACCAGAGCCTGGACGATTTGCTGGCCGAGAAAGAGCGCATCGAAAAAGCTGTGTATCTGGAGTTGCGCGATCTGTTCAGCCTGCAGCCGGACCTGGTCTTCTACGACATTACTTCGACCTACTTCGAAGGGTCTGGGCCGGCGGAGTTGGGACAGTTCGGCTACAGTCGCGACGGCAAGCCCCGCCACCGGCAGATCGTGATCGGGGTGGTGATGATGGATGGATGGCCAGTCGCGCATCACGTCTTCGCCGGCAATCGTCTGGATCAGACCACGGTGCTGGAAGTGGTCAGGGATCTGAACCAGCGCTTTGCTCTCCACCGTGTGGTATTCGTGGGCGATCGCGGCATGATGACCATAGGCAACGTGGACGAGCTCAAGCAGAGCGGGCAGGGTTATTTGCTGGGACTGCAAAGACGCAATCGCAAGGACACCTTCGACTATATTCAGCGGGCGGAACGACGCACCGACTGGCAGCAGTGTCCGGTGGGCATCGCGGCCGCAGAGAAGACCCTTGTACCCCAGACACGGGTCGTCGAGGTGGCGGGCAAGCAAGCCGGCGTGCGGGTCTTCGTGGTGCACAGTGAAGAGCGCGAAGTCTACGAGCGCAGTATGCGGGAGTTGACCATGGAGCGGGCGCGGAAAGAACTCCAAGCCTTAAAAGCGCAGGTGGACAAAGGGCAACTGAAGGGAGCCGACAAGATCGGCGCCGCTGCCGCCACCCGCCTGCGCCGCCATCACGGCCAGCGTTATTTTGCCTGGGAACTGCGCCAGGGCAAGTTCCACTTCTTCGACCATCCCACCAACCTGGCCCGGGAAAAGGCCCTGGAGGGCAAGTACGTCATCCAGACTGAGGAGCGCAATCTATCCCCGGTTCAGGCTGTGGCCACCTACAAGGAACTGAACGAGGTCGAGCGCGGCTTCTCGCATCTCAAGAGCCTGCTCGAGCTCCGGCCTGTTTATCACCACACCGATGAGCGGGTGCAGGCGCATGTCTTCGTGGCCGCGCTGGCCTTGTTACTGGATCGCGCCCTGGAGAAAACTCTGCGCGCCGCCGGCAGCCAACTGTCCACGCCCTTTGCCTGGCAAGCCTTGGAGACGATCCGCTCCGTTGAAGTTGATCTCGGACAGCAACGCAGCAAATCCTGCGTCACCCGCGGAAACAAACATGCCGCCGAAGTGCTCCGCCTTCTCGGCATCACTCAACTCGACCCACCCTCTCCGCCGGAGAACCAACCATGCCTCATGTAGTGACCAACTTCAAAAATCGCTCCAATGCCTTCAAGCACTTACAGGCCACCATGGCAAACATGCGCTAAGCGTTTCTTCAGCGATCTCCCGCTCAGTCCGCATGGGCTTCGCTGGGCTTTTAGCAGACACAATCTCGCGCTAGCGCCTTCTCCAATTTCGGCCAGAATGCGCCAAATGCAGCATCCAAGTTTTTCTCAGTTAGCGCGTCTTTCTCTAACGCCTTGTTGAGGGTACCGACGAGGCTCCTCGTATCCTTCTGGTCGCTGACAGTTCCCTGGAATTGACTTAGAGGCCCAGTGAGATCGGTGTTCTTCATGCCTATCAGGTAGGTGCAGACCTTCGATGACCACGCGGTATTTGAGATAGCGCCAGCCTCAAAATTGAGCCAAGCAGAGCCCAAGTTATCCGGAGTCACGCAGATGATCCCTGCCTTTGACGCGCTCAGTTCTTTGGCGACGTGCGAGCCCCACCGCGAGCCCTTCTCGATGTCCTCGCACGAGAGCCACGGTTCGAGGGCCTGAATGACGAGGGGCAACCAGCCATGCAACTCTTCTGCAACGCGCCTACTAAGATCTCCAGACCAACTCAAGAAAACCTTCATCGCCGGCTCCTTCCGGTCGCGGATTAGACCAAACCAGTTAACCGCACATGAGGCTTCAGGTTTTCAATAGCTTAGCACCAACGCAACAATCCCGTGACATTGGCGTACGTCGGGAGGACCCCGAACATGGCCGGTCTTTGGGGGCCGACCACACCGGCCAATAACTGTGACGAGTCCCCTCTTCCCTTTCCGCATCTCTCGCGGTAGTCTGTCTGCAGCTCCTCGCGGAGATTTTTATGGCGCTGAGCCGTCTGGCATCGGTTGCGATGTTTGTAGTCTGCGCCCCGACATTGGCGCTTGCAGGCGCTCACAAGCCGTGCGTCACTGCGGACCAGGCATCGCAAATGCTCAACAAAGACATTTGCGTTTCGGCGCATATCTATGATGTGGTGCAACTTCCCGATGGCACACGCTTCCTCGATGTGTGCTCGCCAGAGACTCCCGACGATAAATGCCACTTCACCGTCGTGAGCCTCTGGGAGGATCGCGATACGGTCGGTGAGCTCAAGAAATACCGCGACATGGACGTGCAGATTCGCGGCATCGTGCAGCCCATGCACGGCCGCGCCGGCATGGTTCTCAGCCATGCCCGGCAGTTTTATGGAGGGCCGCCGAAGTTCAAGCCCAACCCCCTGCTCGCACACGGATTCAGCGCCGACGAGAGCCGCCCTCCCGTCAACGACCCCAATCTGCGCTCACAAGGCGGACACCGCGCTTTCATGAACTCCAAGGATCAGGAGACGTTGCCCGGCAAGTAGCTGATCTCTTACAAATCTTCGAAAGGCGATGCAAAGCGCGCGCCGTACCAGAGAATGCCGCACGCGATGACCAGCGAAACCAGCGTCGCGCCCAGGCCGATGCTCAGGGTCGAGTGGTCGCTGATGGCGCCGATAATCTGCGGCGAGAAGGTGTCGCCGAACGCATGAATGCAGAAGAGGTTGACCGAAATGGCCGTGGCACGGACCGCGCCGTTCACCGAGTTCACAATCGCGGTATTCAGCGGGCCGGTGTTGAGGAAGATGCAAAACTCCGCCAGAAAGAGTGCCGGGATTGTGAACGCATGAGGGCCAAAGAATACCAGTACGCCAAACGGAATGGTGAGAACGACGCTCCAGAACGAGAGCAGGTAAAGTGCGCGGTGGTCGGTGCGCAGCCAACGGTGCGCAATCCAGCCGCCTGTGACTGTTCCGGCAATGCCGTCGATCACAGTAATGGCGCTGACCACCAGGCTGGCATTGGCCACTGAGAGGCCGTTGACGCGGTGCAGAAACGTGGGCACCCACGCCGAGATTCCCCCCAACGCAAACGTAATCTCCGCCATGCCGAAACGTCGACGTCAGAAAAGCAGGATTCTTGAGAAGCTTGAAGAATTGGCCCGTGAATTCTCGAAAGGAGTGCCAGGAGATTGTCCGCGCATCGGTCGGTCCACCGCGATCGCTGGCGCCGCGCTCCGGTTCGCGACCCCAGAGCCCATAAAGCACGGCAACCAACAAACCGGGAATTGCGCAAATCAGGAAGGGCCTGCGCCAGCCCCACTGGCTGCCCATTTCTCCGCCCGCCAGATAGCCCAGCGCCGCGCCCACCGGAATGGCCAGATAAAAGATCGACAAGAATGCGGTTGCGTTCGCGCTCGGGATAAAAGTCGGCCAGCACGGCGGGGGCAAAGATGCCGAATGTGGCCTCGCCCACGCCCACCATCGCACGCCTCATGTAGAGGCTCCAGTAGCTGTGCACAAAGGCGGAGCCAAGCGTAGCCACGCTCCACAACACCGCGCCCGTGATGATGAGCGGCTTGCGCCGGAACCAATCGCCCAGCCAGCCGCTGGCCGGGGCGGCAAACATGTAGAAGAAGAACAACGCCGTGGTCAGCGCGCCCATCTGCTGGTCAGTGGCGTGGAACTCCCGCTGGATCAGCGGCTGCGCGCCCGGCAGAATGTAGCGGTCGATGTAGTTCAGCAGGTTCAGGGCCAGCAGCAGCGATACCGTGCCCAAGGCAGGGCTGGTGCGAAGGCGCAGGCGCTTGAGCAGGTTAGGCAAGAGAATTCAAATCCCGTCAGTGAGCGGCTAAAAACCAGGGAGACCAACAAATATCACAACCGGCCTGCGACAGCGCAATGCGGGTGGACAACGGAACTCCTGTTGGCGCTCACGCGCTTATTGCCCCGAGGCAGATGGCCGCGGCCAGCGCGCCTCCACGATGGTGCCGATGCCGCCGCGCGGCCTGAATTCACCTTTCACCACGGCCCACACCGGGTCGCAGGCCTTCACGACGTCCTCTAAAACCTGGTTCACGATGTTTTCCTGAAAGATGCCCAGATTGCGATAGCTGAACAGATACTCTTTCAGCGACTTCAACTCCAGGCAGCGATCGCGCGGCATGTAGCGGATGGTCAGCACCCCGAAGTCGGGCAGGCCGGTCTTGGGGCAAACCGAGGTCAGCTCCGGATCGTCGATCTGGATCTCGTAGCCCGGAAACTGATTCTGCCAGGTCTCAATCGCGGGAAAGGCGAAGTCGAGTCCGGCTTTGGCGTGTTCGTCGGTGTAGCGCGGTCGGGAGGCCATAGCAGTATTGTACGAGTCGCGAGAAGCTCCGCCCCAACCCGCCCTGGCCGCAAGAACAGAGGCGCGGTGCCCAAAGGGCGCCCAGGTGGGTCACCCGCTAGATCTACGTTTTCTGCTTCTTAAGCAAGCTTTTGTGGTCCTATATACTGACCTTGGTTACCTGCATGAATCAAGAGCGCAAGCAAACGATCCGGCTCTGGTTTTGGAGAAGTTCGGCCATCGTCGTGGTGATTGTATTTTTCATGGCTCGCTATCTGCTGCGGGACCAGTTGCCGGTGCGCGTGGCGCGGGTGGAGCACGAAATGCTGCAGAACACGGTCAGCACCAACGGGCGCGTGGAACCTGTTGTGAACTACCCGTTCTACAGCCCCCTGGCAACCACAGTGAAAGCGGTCTATGCGCAGGAAGGCGACGTGGTTCGGCCCGGCAAGCTGCTCGTAACGCTTGACGACGTGGAAGCGCGGTCGCGGGTGGCCACTGCCGAGAGCGGTGTAAAAACGGCGCAGGCCGCGCTGGATGCCGCCATGCACAACGGAACCCAGGCGGAGCGACAGGCGGCTGCAGCGGAGGTTGAGCAGGACCGGCTGAGCGCTGGGCCAGGCGCAACACAATCTCGACGCGCTCACGAAATTAGCCTCCACAGGCGCGGCCTCGCAGGGCGAGGTGGCCGCGGCGCGAGAGCAGCTCGAGACGGCGCAGGCAAGCCTGAATGCGGCGGAACAGAGCGCGCAGCATCGTTACTCGTCTGACGAGGTAGCGCGCGCCCAGGCCGCTCTGGCCGATGCTGAAGCTGCATTGGCGGCCGCGCGGCATGTCGAGTCCCAAACCTCTATCTACGCCCCCATCGCCGGAACCATCTACACCATGGACGCCGACCCAGCAGAATATGCTGAAGCGGGCAAATTGCTGCTCCAGATGGCCGATCTCCGCAAGGAGCGAGTGCGCGCCTATTTCGACGAGCCCGATATAGGGCGCCTGGCTGTAGGCCAGAAAGTTCTAATTCGCTGGGACGCCAAACCGGACCGCGAGTGGCACGGTCATATCGCCCGGCTTCCCGTCACCGTGGTCACCTACACCACGCGCAACGTGGGTGAGGTCCTGGTCGATATCGACGACGCCGAAGACGGCTTGCTGCCGGATACCAATGTCACCGTCAAGGTGACCATTTCCAGCGAGCCCAATGCTCTGAGCATGCCGCGCGAAGCGCTGCACGAACAGAACGGGAAATACTTCGTCTACAAGGTCGTTCACAACGAGTTGAAGCGCGTGCCGGTCACGATCGGATCCCCCAATCTGACTCAGGTTTCCATTCTCTCCGGCCTCGAGGACGGCGACACGGTGGCCACTGGAACAACCAACGGGCAGCCCTTGCAGGAGGGCGTACCGATCAAGGAAGAACAGTGAGCGGGTTGCCGGTCACAGTCCGTGCGCTCCTGGCGGCATGCCTGACAACGGCCGCGGCAGCTCTGGCATGCGCGCAGATTCCGGCCGCGACGCTCGCTGAGGCCAATGCGGAGATGCAGGCCGGCGAGGCGGACAAGGCCATGGCCCTGTTGTCGCCGTTGCCAAAGACCGTCGCCGGCGCTGACGAGGCGCAGAACCTTCTATGCCGCGTACAAATCACTCTGCAACAGTGGAGCCAGGCCGCGAAAGAGTGCCAGCTGGCAATCACCCTCAATGGCAACGTCTCGGATTATCACATGTGGCTGGCGCGCGCTTTGGGCCAACAGGCCAGCCACGCAAACTTCTTTTCCGCGTATGGCGATGCCAGACACTCGCTCTCTGAAATGCAAACCGCCATTCAACTTGATCCGCAAAATGGCCCGGCTCTTTCGGACCTCGGCGATTACTACGCCCAGGCTCCCGCCATCGCGGGCGGAGGAACCAGCAAAGCCCAACAGATCGCCGCACAATTGGACAAGGTGGATCCGGCCAGGGCTGCTCAGTTGCGCGGTGACATCGCGGTCGATCAAAAGGACTACGCCACCGCCGAACAACAGTACCGTCAAGCTGCTACGGTCAGCCCTGAGCCTGCTGACGAGTGGACTGTGCTGGCCAACTTTTACCGTCAGCGCCAGCGATGGACCGATCTGGATGCCGCGATTCAAAATTGCGTCGATGCTGCAGCCAAGGACAAGAACTCGGCCTTCGCGCTCTACGACGGGGCCGGCGTGCTGATTGCGGCCAAGCGCAATCCGCAGCTCGCAGAGAAAATGCTGGAAGATTATCTTGCCAGCTCATCGCTCTCAGAGCAAGGCCCGGCGTTTATTGCGCACATCCGGCTGGCGCGCCTGAAACAGCAGCTTGGCGATGCAGCAGGCGCACAGCAGGATTTTGCAGCTGCAACCGATTTGGCGCACGAATTCAGTCCGTCGCAGGATCCCGCGCCTTGAAACCAGAATGTGAGACCAGGAATGCAGGTTAGGGAGAAATCGCCCAGGCTCATGCTGCCGGCTTTGGCCGGCCTGGCGCTTGCCGCCGCGTCCGCTATGGCCGCAGCGCAGGTCTCGCTCACCTCGGTAGTGGAACTGGCGCAGAAGAACAGCGCAGCGGTGCGGCTCAGCCAGGCCGACGTGCAAAAAGCCTCAGCGGAACTGGGTCAGAGCCGCGATGCTTTCATCCCTTCGGTCTCATTTGGCTCGGGGCTGCCTGCATTCCCCGAGGTCGGCTTTACCGGCTCCCTGCCCTCCATATGGGACAGCACCGTGCAGTCGATGGTCTTCAGCATGCCGCAAATTCAGTACATCCACGCGGCGCGAGCGGCCTTGCAGGCGGCGCAGCTTTCGCTCAAGGATGCGCGGGAGCAAGTCGCGCTCGACGCCTCTACGGCCTACATCGAGCTCGACACGGTCGACCTGGAACTGGAAGCCGCCCGGCAGCAGGAGCAGGATGCGGCGCGTCTGGTGGCCATCGAGCAGCAGCGGACCGAGGCCGGCGTCGACCCCCTCAGCGAGCTGTTGCAGGCGCAGTTAACGGCCGCGCAACTGAAGCTGAAGCGCCTGCACCTCGAAACGCGCGCAGCTACGCTCTCCAAACAGCTTGCCGTGCTCACTGGCCTGCCTGTGGGTTCCATTACGCCGGATCACGCCAGCATTCCCGAGATACCGGCGGTCACCGCGGACGAGCACGCGCTCTCGACGTCAGCCATCGATTCGGCACAAGCGCTGGCGCGTTCCAGGCAGCTTGTTGCCAAGGGTGATCGGGAGCACTTGTGGCTCCTGCCCGAAATTGCATTCGGCGCCCATTACAACCGCAATACTACGCTACTCAACAGCATCAGGAACTACTTCGCGATCGCCCTTCCGGCCGACAACTTCAGCACCGGGTTCTCCATCCGCGTCCCATTATTCGACGCCGGCCTGCACGCCAAATCCAAAGAATCCGCAGCCGAGGCGCTGCGCGCCAGGGTTGAGGCCGAACAGGCACAGAACCAGAACGATATTCAGATCACGGAACTGACCGCGAGCCTGCGCGAACTCGATACGCAAGCCGAGATTGCCAGCCTCAAGCAGCAGATCGCCGGCGAACAGTTGAAGAGCGTTCTCGTGCAAATGGAATTGGGCAATGGCGCCGGCAACGCACCCGGCGCGCCACCCCAACTTTCTCCCACAGCGGAGCAGCAGGCGCGCATTGATGAGCGCCAGAAGTACCAGGACGCTCTCGACGCCGGATTTGACCTGAGCAAAGCGCGCCTCAACCTGCTCCGCGCCCTCGGCCACATGCAGGACTGGTTGAACGAGCTGCACAGTAAATAGACCAGCTCAGGAACCTGAAAACAAATTCTCCATCGCCCTCCCTGGTCCTCTCGCGGCACAAACCAGCGTTGATTCTGCTGGACTTTTGCTTCCGTCGAGCCAGCCGGCTCGCGCAATTCGGCCGCTCCGCCTTTGCCCGCAATTCCGTCTAAAAGAACAGACCGAATGTTAGAATAGAAGGGATGTCTATGCCTCTGAAAACACTCTTCCTCAACCCTCCCTCGTTCGAAAACTTCGACGGCGGCGCAGGTTCGCGCTGGCCGGCGACACGCGAGATTGAGTCCTACTGGTACCCGGTCTGGCTCACCTATCCTGCCGGCCTGCTTGCGGGTTCGCGCCTGCTCGATGCGCCTCCCCACCACGTCTCGGCCCAGGAAACCATCGAAATCTGCAAGAACTACGAGTTCCTGGTGCTGTTCACATCCACCGTGGGATGGGAAGGCGACCAACGCCTTGCCACGGCCATCAAAGCGGCCAATCCGTCGATCCGCATCGCCTTTGTCGGTCCGCCGGTCACCACTGACCCCGACCGCGCCCTCAATGAGTGCTCCGTTCTCGACTTCATCTGCCGCCGCGAGTTCGACTACTCGATCGTTGAATTCGCGCAGGGCAAGCCTCTGAACGAGATCCTGGGTATCAGCTATAAGAAAGACGGCAAGATCTTTCACAATCCCGACCGCCCGCAGGTCGAGGACCTGGATGCGATGCCCTGGGCCACCAAAATATACAAGCGCGATCTCGACGTCACACGCTATAACGTGCCCTTCCTGCTCAATCCGTTTATCTCGCTTTACTCCACGCGCGGTTGCCCGGCGCAGTGCACCTTCTGCCTATGGCCGCAAACGCTCAGCGGGCACGCCTGGCGCAAACGCTCCACTGACGACGTCGCTGCCGAGATGAAGTGGGCGAAGGAGAACTTCCCGCAAGTCAAAGAATTCTTCTTCGATGACGACACCTTTAATATCCAGAAGGCGCGCACCATCGAGCTGTGCGAAAAACTGAAGCCCCTCGGTCTAACCTGGAGCTGCACTTCGCGCGTGACAACGGATTATGAGACGCTGAAGGCCATGCGCGAAGCAGGATGCCGCCTGCTCATCGTCGGCTTCGAATCCGGCGATCCACAGATTCTTAAGAACATCAAGAAGGGCGCCACCGTCGAGCGCGCCCGCGATTTCGCTCGTGACTGCCACTCTTTAGGTTTAACCATTCACGGCGATTTTATTCTCGGCCTGCCCGGAGAAACCAAGCAGTCCATTCGCAACACCATCAACTTTGCCAAGACCCTCGACTGCGAAACCATTCAGGTTTCCATCGCCCACGCTTACCCCGGTACCGAGCTCTACGAGTACGCAGCCAAGAACGGATACATCACCAACAAGTCGATGCAGGACAGCGGGGGGCATCAGATGGCGCACATCGAGTACCCCGGCCTGCCTGCCGACTACGTGCTGGAGATGGTGCACCGCTTCTACGACGAGTACTATTTCCGTCCCAAGGCTGCCTTCCGCGTCGTATGGAAGGCCATCGTCAATCGCGACCTGCCCCGGCTCTACGTCGAGGCCAAATCGTTCCTCAAGCTGCGCGCGCAGCGCAATAAGATGGTGAAAGCCGCGCGCACACAGCAGGCCGAGCCGCCTGCCCCCGTCGGCGCCGGCGCGTAGGGCGGCTTGCCTCGCCCTCGAAGCTCCGTGCCCCACACCTTTTGTCAGCTTTCCAGCGAAAGCGTGGGACAGCACGAACCCTCACCGGTTTTCCTCTCATAGGGCCCAAACCGCAAGATGGCTCACCATACACTTTCGCCGCGCCAATACCTGATTCTGGGACTCGTCGCAGTCTGCGCACCGCTCGGCGACAGTTGCCTTTCGCGCGGCATGACCACGATTCCGGCCATCTCTCTCGCTCATCCCTCCGCCCTCATCGCCGCCGTCTTCACTCCCTGGATCGCCGCCGGCATCGCACTGCTCATCAGCTTCTTCGCCAGCTATCTCACCGCTCTCTCCTGGGCCGATCTCACTTTTGTTCTCCCCGCCACGGCCTTCGGCAACGTGATTGTTGCGTTCCTTTCGCGCTTCTGGCTGCATGAAGCCATCTCGATCGAGCGCTGGGCAGGCATTGTCCTTATCACGCTGGGCGTGGGGTTCGTCGCACAGGGTCCCTCTCTTACCCAACACCCGGCGCCGGTTCACGAGGAACGGGCAGCAACAGAGGTTGAATCGCGATGACGATCTCCCTTTCAGCCACGCCTCTCGCAGCAGTCCAAAATCCATGGCTCGCCACCGCAATGATCGCCGCCGTCGTGCTCCTCTCCACCACCGGCGAAGTGCTGACGGCCGCGGCCATGAAGTCCATCGGCGATCTCGACGTCATTCGCGCCCGCTCCGGCCTGAAAGGGGCCATTCGCGCTGTCATTACCTGCCCGTTATTTTTCGCCGGAGTCTTTTTTCTCGCTCTCGCCTTCTTCTCGCTTCTCCTGGCCCTCAATCACCTCAACTTGAGCCTCGTCGCTCCCGCTTCCGCGTCGCTCACGCTAGTCACGAATGCCATTGCGGGCAAAATCTTCCTCAAGGAAAACGTCGACCGGCGCCGATGGGCATCCGCAGTGCTCGTCTGCATCGGCGTTTATCTACTGGCACATTGAAGACGTGGCAGACCCGCCAACCAGAAGCACTGAAAATGTGTCTCCGAGTTAGCGGAAGAATCGCATCAGGCCACGCGGCTTGAGGTCCGGGTCCAGAAACTGGCGCGGGCTGCCGGCGGCGGCGCAGACGGCTTCCGCAGCCAAATGCCCGCTCCGCGCCGCGCTCTCCATCGTCGAGGGCCAGCCCGTTTGAATCCAGTCACCGGCCAGCACGCAGTTCGGCCACGGCGAAAATGACGCCGGCCGCGCCGCATCGATCCCCGGCGGCACAGTGAACGTTGCGCGCACTTCCTTCACCAGCGCGGCTTTTTCCAGCTTCGCCGCCGCAGCCGCGGGGAAGAACTCCGCAAGCTCCCGCACAGCCAGTTCAATTGCCTGCTCGCGGCTCAGTGCCGCAAACTCACGCGATGCACTGACCACCAGCTCCAGATAACAGCCCTTCGTTTTGCGCCATGGCTGCAAGCGGCTCTTGTTGTACAGCCAGTGAATCTCGCGGTCGAGCAGCACCGCGTGTTCCAGTGTTGTGATTTCGCGGTCAAACCACAGATGCACGCTGCAAATGGGCCCATGCTCGTGTCGCTCGATTTGGCTTGCAAGCGTCTCGGCGCTCTCCGCCGGCGGCATGTGCGGAAGCAACTTCGCCATGCCCTCAAACGGCAGCGCCAGCACGAGAAAGCCCGCCATCAGCACGCCTGTTCGCGTCGCCAGCGCCCACTGCGCAGTCTCTTCATCCCACTCCGCGGCTTCGACGCTCGCGTTTAACACAACCCCGCCGCCGCGCTCACGCAGATACCGCTCCGCTCCCTCGTAGAGTTCGCTCAATGGCACGGTGCTCATGCCCATGCTGCCCGCCTGGGCTGAGTTCATGAACAGCTCGCGGATCACCTTCGCCGCGTAGGGCAGCGCAATCGCCTCAACGTCCGCGTTCAGCGCGCTTGCAATCACCAGCCTCCAGAAGCGGTCCATTGCGCCTTGCGTCTGCTCCTTGCGCCTGAGCCATGCGCCCAATGTCTCGCCGGAATCGGCCGCAACCGGCCGCATGAGCGCGCGAAAGGCGCGCGCCAGCGCGAACTTGTCTGCCCGGGTGAATGCCTTCGCCGTCATCAGCCGCGGCATCGCGTGCAAAGGCGCGGGCAATCCGAATGGGCCGAAACTTGACGGCCCCAGCAACGACCGCTGCCCGCCCGGCTCAATCATCGTCATGGTTTGCGTCCAGTGGATGCGCTCCGCCACGCCGATGCGTTTGTAGAACCCGATCAAATTGGTACAGCAGCCAAACAGCACGTGCTGGCAGTTGTCGATGACCTCATTTACGCCCGGATGCAAGTAGGAACTGGCCCGTCCGCCCAGGTACCCGCGCCGCTCCACCAGCTTCACCAGCAGGCCGGCCTCGGCCAGAGCGCACGCCACACTCATGCCGGCCACGCCGCCGCCCACCACAATCGCCGTCTTTTCAGGCCCATGCCGCAAATCGCTCACAATCTAATCCGCCCCTTGCGCGTGCTCTTCCTATCATCGCCGAAACCTCGGCCAACGGTGGCTGAGGATGTCTTCGCATCAGGACGGCCAGCTGCTGTCGAAGCGCTATGTTTTCCAGCCTCAGATCAAGGCGAGAGCTGAAAAATTGGCCAGCCAAGAGCCACAAGAGACCGAACAAGCGGAGCATGAGACCAGTTTGACACGGGCAAATCGCTCCCATTCCACAGGATTGCATCTGCAAGATTCAAAAGCGGATCGCTATTTTGGCGAGCCAAAACTTGCTCCGGCCGTTTCACTG
>CAWCXX010000009.1:0-31586 GCA_963799445.1 uncultured Acidobacteriaceae bacterium
CGGCCGGGGACAACCCTGACACTTTAGACCGGGCACATACCTGACAGTTTTTCATTATCAGGAAGGTTTTGTTGTTGTTATTGTTCTTGTTTTTGTTTTTCCGTTTCCGGGGCAGCTGCCCCGGAAACGGAACGCGTCGTTTGTTGGCCTTTGCTCGGTGGCAAGCGGTAGGTCTTTCCAGTCCTTTCTTCAAACAGAGCCAAGGGTACATGGGCAAAGTAGACGGTATGGCATCCGTCGTCAAACGGCAGCAGGCCCACCCGCTCGCCCCACAGCACCTCACTGAGGAATACGTCATGCTTTTTCCAGCGGAAATGCCCGTGGCTTTTGATGGTGCGCACCTGCATCGTGTCCGGGTACTCGACCTCCGGCAGGCGTTGCGGATAGGTCCGCGGCGAAGGCTCATAGACCGAGGCTGGCGTCTGCATCCCCAGTGCCTCGTGCGGCCGCACATGGTTGTAGTCATGGCGAAACCGGTCCAGCGCCCGCTGCTGGGCGCGCCAGTCCTCGGCTGGCCGCAGGTCCAGCTTCAGGGTGCGATGCATGCGCTCGTGGCGCCCGTTCTGTTCCGGATGACCTGCCTCGATCCGCTCCGGTTGAATCCCCAGCTTGATCCACCACACCGCCAGCCGCGACAGTCCGCCCACGGCCGAGCTGGCAAACGGAGGCCCGTTGTCGGTGCGTATCCACCAGGGCAGCCCAAACTCCCGGAATGCCGCCTCGAAGATGGCCCGCACCCGCTCGGTGTCGGTCTTCTCCACGGCCTGCGAGCGCAGCAGGTAGCGGCTGCACGCATCGCTGATCGTCAGCGGATCGATGCGCGTTCCGTCGCCGCTCTTGAACCAGCCCTTGAAGTCGGCGCACCACACCTTGTTGGCCTCCCCGGCGTGAGCCAGAGGCTCCGTATACGGCTCCGTCCGGCGGCGCTTCTTGCGCGCCACCACCAGGCCGGCGCGCTTCACAATCTCGCCCACCGTGCTGGTCGCAGGCCACGCCCGGCCCGGCTGGTCCCGCTCCAGAATCCGCTTCAGCTTGCGCGGACCCCACGTCATGTGCGCCTGGCGCAGACCAAGTATTGCTTGCTCGATCGGCAAAGCCGTCTGGTTGGGATGACGCAGAGGAGCCCGGTTTACTTCCAACAATCCCTCCGACCCGCTCTGACGGTAACGACGAAGCCAGACATAGCCCGTTTCACGGCTGATACCGAACCGCTCGCACAGAGCCTTCATCGACTCCTCATCGCGCTCATAAGAAAACACAAAGCGCAGCTTCTCATCCATCACACTGCTCGCTCTCCAGCCCATCAAGACGTTCTAACTAACCGCCCATGGACTTGTGCAGTGTCAGCGATGTCCCCGGTTCAATCTGTCAGGAATGTCACCGGTCCGTACCCGGGGGGCAGGTACCCCCACCCCCTCGGAATTCCTCGTTTTTCTTCTCCAAAAATTCGCCAATCGCGCCAATGGTATCAACGAGTTGTATCAATCAGGCACGTAACCGATCCATAAACATAACCCTCGAAATCGGCCCCGTTTTGACGCCGTTTTATAGCATTTTCGGAATTACTGTAGACCGAAAGCACGCCCTTCAAGACAAATTCTTCCCATATCTTGAAATGCGATTGCACTGACAACCTTGGAGTTCCGGAGACAGGTGGTCCGAATTCCGGCGCCGGTTTAAGTGCTCCGGGCTATTATAGCGGTTCTCCAATTGGTGTAGAGCGGAACCGATGCGGTCAAGTGGCGTTTTCCCTTAAGAAAACGCCACATTTCTCGATCCAAAGACTCCACAGGAATTGGAGAACCGCCGTAATCGACTACAACCGGTCTCATAAATGGCAATGCGATGTGCCGCGCAAGTGTGGGACCCAACAACAAGGCGGGTCCCACAAAGCTGGCGAGTTGAAAAAGCTGGTTTATGAGACCGGTTCTAGTAATTTAGTAACCTCCGCGGTTGAGGTTTTGCGCGATTATCGGCAATCGGGATGTTCATTTTTCCTGACGTTCAACGGACATTGCCTCTGCGGGAACGCGAATCGTCACCGTTGTCCCGTTGCCGGGAGAGCTCGTAATGATTACTTCGCCGCCGTACGCTTGCGCTCTCTCTTTCATACCCAGGAGGCCGAGGGATCCTATTGTGTTCGATACACTGGATTCCCGGAAGCCTACTCCATCGTCTTGAACAATTAAGAATAGATTGCCGTCTTCGCCGCGCAGTGAAACGCGCACCGACTTCGCTTGCGCGTGCCGCGTCACATTGGTCAGGCACTCCTGGAAGATGCGGAAGATGGCGGTGGATTTGCCGCTATCGAGGTGCACATGAGTTGACGGCAATACAATTTCGCAGCCAATCCCAGTACGTGAAGCAAACTCGTTCACCTGCCATTCAAGGGCTGCAGACAGGCCCAAATCGTCCAATACTCCCGGCCGCAAGCCATTGCAAATGTCGCGTACAGACTTGGCGCCATCGCTGATCATGCCGATCGATCTTGTGAGCCGGTCCTGCACTTCGCCTTTGGCCCCGGTCAAATGCCGCTTCGTCCACGTCAAATCCATTTTGATGGCTGTGAGAAGCTGCCCAAGGTCATCATGCAGATCGCGAGCGACCCGCTTGCGTTCCTCTTCGCGCACCTGCGGTCATTTGCTGCGCCAGCGCCCGCAGTTGTTCCCCCTGCAGTGCCACCTTCTCGCTGCGAAGCAGCGCTTCCGCGGCCTGAATTTGCTCGGTCAAATCTTCGGTAAAAATCAGGATACCGCCGACCATTCCCATGGCATCGCGCCAGGGAAGAATCTCCCAGCGAATCCACTGCGCAGTCCCGTCGGCTCTCTCGAAGCGTTCGGCCTCATGGCGCAAGGCCTCGCCGGCCAGCCCTCTGCGATGCGCCTCCTTCCACTCATCGGTTATCTCCGGGAAGACATCGTAGTGCGAAATGCCGCAGAGATCGCGATCGCCGAGACGATAGTCGGCCCTCCAGCGCTGGCTCACACGCAGGTAGCGCATTTGCTTGTCGAACATGGCCAGGGCGGCCGGCGCATACTCGACAAAAAGGCTTAACCGCTCCTCGCTCTCCCGCAGGGCCTCCTCGGCGCGGGCGCGGGCTGCGCGCATGCGCAGCGCTTGAATGCCAAACTCGAGGTCTCGCGCCAAATCCATCAGCAGGTCCACCTCGCTTTGCGTAAACGCATCCGGCTCGCGCGAATAGATAGTGATGGCTCCCCATGTTTCTCCACGTTCCTTGAGAGGAATCACCAGCGAAGAAGCATAGCCGCGCTTGATGGCCTCTTCGCGCCACGGGGCAAAGCCGGGATCGGTCAGCACGTTGCGGCACATCGAGGGCTGTCCGGTGCGGATCGCCGTGCCGGTAGGCCCGCGGCCCTGTGCGCTGTCGATCCCATGTGACTCGAATCGTCTCCAGGTAGCCCTCATCAATGCCCGAATACGCAACCGGCCTGACAGTCTTGCCTTCGTTCTTCTCGGCTATGCCGATCCACACCATCGCATGATTGCAATCCCTGGTGATAATGTGGCACACCTCTTTCAGGAACGGCTGCTCATCGGTGGCCCGCAGAATCGCCTCGTTGCTGTTTCTCATCGCCTCCAGTGTCCGGTTTACCTTCTTCAACTCCGCCTCGTCGCGCTTGCGTTCGGTGATGTCGCGCCCCGTGCCGAGATAGGTGTCCTCATCGAGCGGGACGACGGTTGTGATGTAGTCGCGCCCGAGCTGTGAGTGATGAACTTCCTGGGTTACGCTCTGTCCGCTATCCATGGCCTGCTGAACGGCATCGGCATGGGACGAGGACCACGCCGCGCCGAAAATCTCACCCGAAGTCCTGCCTCGTAACTCGTCAATGGATGAAGCCCCCGCGGCACGCAGAAAAGCCGGATTGCCATCGAGTAAACGCCGTTCGACGATGCGGCCGTTCAAGTCGCGCTGCACACGATAAACCGTCAGCAACTCCTGGATGCTGTTGAACAAGCCCCGGTACTTAGACTCGCTCTCCCGGATGATTTGCTCGGCCTGCTTGCGCTCTGTGATGTCGATTGAAATAGAACAGACCGCATAGGGCTTGCCGTATGCATCGAACAGGGGAAACTTGTTGGCCAGGAATATATGTTCCTTGCCGTCGGCCGCGAGCGCAGTCTCTTCCACGTGTATTGCCTGGCCTGTCGCTATAACCTGCCGGTCGTGAACACGGTAGAGGTCGGCGCGCTCCCTGGTAATAATGTCGTAATCGGTCTTTCCCCTGATCTCGTCGCGCGTGACGCCCAACGACTTCTCCAATGTAGTGTTGATGGTAATAAAACGTCCTTCAAGGTCCTTCAGGAAGACCATCGTATCCGGCGCTCCGTCGATGATCTGTTGAAGTTGCTTCTCGCTATGGCGCAGCGCCTCTTCGGCTCGCTTGCGTTCGGTGATGTCGCGCTGCAGCCATTGCCTGCCGTACAGCTTTCCGCCCACGTTCAAGGGGACAAAATCCCTGAGGAATGTCCTCCCGTTCTGCATGGTGAACTCTTCATTTGCAACAGGTTCCCCGCACTCGACGATTTCGAGGATACGGGCCATGGCGGCTTCCGGGTTCAGATAACAATTCCTGATCTTGGCCTGGCATTGTGCCTGGCTGACTCCCACTAAATCTGCGGGTTTGTCCTGCAGGCTGTACATGTCGCAGAAAGCCTGATTGGCGAATTCAACAACCCCCTCGGACGATACGAGCAAGACGGCGGGATACATGCTGGAGAGAATCAAGTAGAAGCGTTCAAGGGTGGTTTGAAGCTCGCGCTCGGCTCGCTTGCGCTCGGTGATGTCCATCATCACTCCGTAGGAGCGGATGGCGTTTCCATTCGCATCGCGTTTGCAGCGGCCGCGCGCCTCGACCCAGCGCACCTCGTCGTCCCCACTTAGAACCCGGTATTCTGAGCGATGGTCGCCGCCATACTCCAGGCTTCGCCTGAGCGCCGCTTCCGCCCTCGAAAGGTCTTCGGGATGCACGCGCCGTTTCCAGCCTTCATAGCTCGCCGGGGTCGGATCGGGTTCGTAGCCCAGCAGCAGGAACATCTCTTCGTTCCAATTCGCGGCGCCGCTCGTCACATCCATATCCCAGGTCGCCATACTGCCTGCATCCAGGGCCAGGCGCAGCCGGTTCTCACTCTCTTGCAGGGCCTCTTCGGCCCGTTTGCGCTCGGCCAGTTCCTCTTGTAACTCCTCGTTGGCCGCCTGGAATTGCAGCGTCCGCTCGGCCACGCGCATCTCCAGTTCGGCATTCAGCCGGCGGACTTCCTCTTCGGCCTGTTTGCGCTTTACGGCGTAGCGGATAGTCCGGACGAGTAGTTGGGTGTCGAAGCGCCCTTTGACGAGGTAATCCTGCGCGCCGGCGCGCATCACTTCCAACGCCAATAGTTCATCGTCCAGACCGGTGAGGACTACGATGGGCAAGCCGCCACAGGCCTTATGGGTGACAACCAGCGTCTCCATTCCCTGAGTGTCCGGCAGCCCCAGGTCCAGCAGCAGCACATCGAAGGTTTCCTCGCGCAAACATTCCAGCGCCATGTCCAACCGGGTGACGTGCCGAACCTCAAAAGTCGAGGCCGTATGCTCTTTCAACATTTCGCGGATCAGGCGAGCATCGGCCGGATTGTCTTCGACAAGGAGCGTTTTCATTTAGGCTCTACTTCCGATTCTGTCCCTTGGGCAGCGTCACCACTGCCAACCAAAAGTCTTCTATCACGCGAATGATCTCGAGAAACTGCGTCAGGTCCACCGGTTTGGAGATATACGCGTTGGCGTGCAGATTATAGGAGCGTATTACGTCCTCTTCGGCTCTGGAGGTGGTGAGGACCACCACCGGAATGCGCAGCAGGTTTTTGTCTTTCTTGATCTCGGCGAGGACTTCGCGTCCGTCTTTTAAAGGCAGGTTCAGATCCAGCAGAATCAGATCCGGGGTCGGACTTTTGGTGTATTCGCCTTCTTTGCGGAGGAACGCTAACGCTGCCATGCCGTCCTGGACGACGTGGAGCCTGTTGTAAACCTTTGCCTCTTTCAGCGCCTCGCGCGTCAAGCGCACGTCTGAGGGGCTGTCTTCCACCAGCAGGATGTCAATTGCGTTGACGGGACTCATCATAGAGACTACCTCCTCCGATATTGCTTTCTCCCGGAATGACGAAATGGAAGATGGAGCCTGTTCCGGATTCAGACTCCACCCACAAACGGCCACCATGCCGCTCCACAATCTTCTTGCAGATTGCCAAACCGATCCCAGTGCCGGTATATTGCTCACGCCCATGCAGGCGCTGAAAAATGATGAAGATACGGTCAAAATAATGCGGATCGATGCCAATGCCGTTATCGCGAATGCTCAACTTCCACGCGCCATTCTGCCGCTTGGAAGAGACATGAATGCGGGGTGCTATCTCCGGACGCCGGAACTTGATGGCGTTGCTGAGCAGGTTCTGAAAAAGCTGTGTCAACTGCCTCTCGTCGGCAACTAGCCTGGGCAGAGAATCGTGCGTGATCACCGCTCCGCTCTCCTCAATGGCCGCCTTGAGATTCTCCTCGGCGGAGTGAAGAATCTTTTCGCAGTCTGTTGGCGCAAAAGAACTGCCCTGTGTGCCGATCCGCGAAAAGGCGAGCAGATCGTTAATCAGGGTTTGCATGCGCATTGCGCCGTCGACCATGAAAGCGATGAAGTCGTCGGCGTCGGCGTCCAGTTTGCCCTGGTACCGCCGCGCCAGCAGTTGCGAAAAGCTGCTTATGGTGCGCAGTGGTTCCTGCAGATCGTGCGAGGCGACATAGGCGAACTGTTGCAGATCTGCGTTCGAACGGGCCAACTCCCGAGCTCGCGCGGCTAATTCCGCTTCTGCCCGTTTAAGGTCAGTGACATCGCGGGCGGCGGCGAAGACTCCCAGCACGTTGTTCCGGTCATCCTTGTAAACCGAGGCATTATAAAGCACCTCTGTTAAACGTCCGTCTGCATGCCGAATCGTAAGTGGATAGTCCGTAACGAAACCTTCTGAAAAGACCCGCTGATACCCCTCCCGGGCCTTATCCGGCTCGGTGAAGTAGTCAGCAAAGTCCGTTCCCACTAACTTATCGCGAGCCACCCCGGTAACCTTGATGGCGGCTTCGTTCACATCGGTAATCTTGCCTTCCGGGCTGATAGTGACCAGAGGATCCAGGCTGGCTTCAAGCAGGCTGCGGGCGTATTGCGAGGATTGCCTGAACTCCTCGGCCCGCTTGCGCTCGGTGATATCGCTGAAGTAGGCACGCACGCGGCCCAGTGCCGGAATGTAGTGGATTGTTTGTTCAAGGACACTGCCCTCAGCCTCGACCTCGCGGGTCACTATTTTTTCCGCGCCGGTTGTGAATCCGGCGATCATCGAAGCCCAATCCCTCAATAGAGGGCTGCTGGCGCAGGATGCAAGATGGCCAGGGAAAAGCTTCTGTGCTGCCGGATTGGCGTAAGTGACGTTGCCTTCCAGGTCTGTCTCGATAATGGGTTTTGGATTTAGCTCCGGGAAGCTTGCAACATGCGCAAGACGCTGCTCGGCCTGCTTGGCCTCGGTGACGTCCTCCAGCACGCCGAGCAAGCGAAGGGGCTTGCCGTCGGGAGTCAACTCGAATCTCGCGAAGTATTGGATCCATCGCCATTGCCCGCCGTTCATCCGGCGGATGCGATAAGCCCCCCGGAACAAGGCGCCGGGCTGCATGGCTTCTTCCAACTCCCGGGTAAAGCGCTGCAGATCTTCGGGGTGCAGAGTTTCTTGTACGAATCGATCCCGGTTCACAGGATCGGTGGTCTCGGGGATGCCGAAGATCTCGTACATCCGCTTGTTTTCCCAAACGGCCGTGTCCGTCGGCACAGTCCACTCGAAAATCCCCAGTTGCGCGGCGTCACCCGCCAGGCGCAACCGCTCTTCCCGCGCGCGCAATTCAATCTCGGCCCGCTTGCGCTCGGTGATATCGTGTGCGATGGTCGAGGCGCCAACGATTCCTCCGGTTGTATCAAAAATCGGCGATATGGTCAGGGAGACGTCCAGCAAGCTACCGTCTTTTCGCAGGCGTTTGGACTGATAGCGATCGACTTTTCCCCCGGCGCCGACCCTTTGCAGGAAATCCTGCATTTCGTTCGGGTGGTCAGCGGGAATCAAAATCGAAATTGATTTGCCAATCGCCTCCGCGGCGGTGTAGCCGTACTGGTGTGCAGCCCCGCGATTCCAACTGGTGATCACGCCATTAAGAGACTTACCGATAATGGCGTCGTCGGAGGACTCGACGATGGCGCTGAGGTACCGCTGCGCCTCCTGCGCCCGCCGTCTCACGGTGACATCGCGGAAGACCAACACCACGCCAATGACCTCGCCGGCGCTGTTAAGAATTGGCGCCGCGCTGTCTTCGATAGGAGTGACGGCGCCGTTTCTCGCAACCATCGCCGTGTGATTGGCCAGCTCGGCCGCGTGTCCTTCCCTCAGCACGTGTGCAACAATATCTTCAGCCGCCTCTTGCGTCTTTTCGTTGACGATCCGGAAGACCTCCTGGACCGGCCGGCCTTGCGCTTCGTCCGCGTTCCATCCAGTGAGCGTGGCGGCCGCCGGATTGAGGAAAGTGACCCGGCCTTCGGTGTCGGCCGCCAATACGGCGTCGCCGATGCTGCCGAGGGTAACACGCAACCATTCCTGGCTCTGGCGCAGAGTCTTTTCGCTCTCTTGGAGCGCCTGCGCGGCTTCTTTCGATTCTTCGGTGCGTTTTTCCGCCAAGTCCAGCAGTTCCTGAAAACGCGCGGCGATCAACCGCATGCTGAGTCGGGTAAGTACGGCCAGGAATGCACCGATGCCCAGAGCAAGCAGCAAGCTGGTGACGATGACCAACCGCGTCATTCTCTCTGCCGACCGTACGCGTTCGTCGCGCAGTTGCTCTTCAGTCGCCGTAAAAGCATGGTGAGAGGCCCGGATCGAATCCATCAGCCGCTTCCGTTGAAAGAAGCTTTCGTAATCCATGCTGGTGTTGCTGTTGCGGCGAAGCTCTATCGTGCTTTGCGCGTCCAGCCTCCATTGATTGAATTGGCTGCGTATGTCTGCAAGCTTTGCCTGTTGACCGGGATTGTCGGAAACCAATTGCCGAAGTTGATCGAAATTGGAATCGATGGATAAATTCGCGTTATTGTAAGGCTGGAGAAACGCTTCCGATCCGGTATTCAGATATCCGCGCAGACCGGTTTCCATGTCAATTTCCAGATTGAGCAGTTCCCGGTCGGTGCCGATCACCTGGTCCGTGTGATCGACCCACTGCATGGAGCTTCTCATCGACAAAATCTGCCCCAGAAAGGCTGCCGCAAGAAACACCAGCGCGATCACGGGAATGAGAACCGTGCGGCGAACCAGAGTAGAAACGTTTTCGCCTTCCTTTGGTTCAGTGCCATGGCGCCTGCCGAGATTACTCTCGAGCTGGGTTTCACTGGCATCTGCGGCCTCTCGTGCCGGGTTCATCTTCCTGCGCTCATCCAAAACTGCGGCTTGCACCTGGTAAGCCGCCAGCCTCTTCTGGCTTCGGCGGTACAGCTCCGTAGCCACTGAAATTGCAATTCCAGAGAAGCAGAACAGAGCGAACCCGGTTAAATCCGTTGGGCCGAGGATCGTGAGCTGGCCAATTGGCGGGAGGATAAAGTAATCGACTAAGAAAGCGGAGAGCGCCGTGGCCAGAATCCCGGCCCAGAAGTCACCGAGCAGCGCCGCCAGAACGACTGCGGGATAGAAGGTGACGTACGGCGGGAATTCGGGTGATCCATGCGCCAGCGCCTGGCGCAGAAAAAACGCCAGCAGCACGATGACGATGGCGGCAAGCAGCCGCACAGGTTTTCCAATCATGCGTCGAATCAGAGTAGAAATGTTTTCGCTTGCCATTGGTTTTGCACCATACTGCCTGCTGACACGAATGCCCGAAACGGCAAAAAAGCCTTCAACTGTCTGTGGCGAAAGTACTTAACGGTGGCACCGCAAGCTGAACTCGCGGTTCCGTTCCGCCGACGCAAGTGCAGTCTCCGGCGGAGAGTCCCGGCTTTTGGGATTTGTAGGTCTAGGATGAACCAGAAACGCGCAGAATACAAGGCAATTGCGCTGGAATCAGATCGTAATCCAGCTCTCTCTTTGCGTCCGTTCCGCTCCTGGATGGGACTGTTGAAGTTCGCCCGGCTCAACGTTGTAAAGCCGCCGAGCTCCGGCGACAAACGGCGACGGACTCATCACCAATTTTCAAATCAGAGGGCGGTCAGAAAGCTAATCGCACACCAGCGCTGCGCCGGGAAAGACCTGCGCGTCCTCTTCCAGCCCGGCTTGCTCGCTCGGCTCGCCCTCGGTCCGCGCCGAAAAAAACCGTTCCACCTCGGCCAGCACATCGGCGCCGCTGTGCGCATGGTAGATCGCCGCGCGCAGCTTCGCGCCGCCCGGCACGCCATGCGTAAACCAAGTCGCAAACTGCTTCATCTTTCCCACCGGCTCCCACCCCAGGGACGAAGACCTGTCCGTGGGGGCCCCGGGTTCGCCCATGCGCGCATCGCGCGCCAAATCCTTCGTGGCTTCGGCTTCCGCCAGCAGCATCTCAAAGTAAGCGCGAATCATCCGGTAGCGATCCTCGACCGTCGGCCGTTCATACGTGCCCGTTGCCGTGTACTGTGCGATTTGCCTGAAGATCCACGGATTGGCCGGCGCCGCGCGCCCGATCATCACCGCGTCGCAGCCTGTCTCGGCCACCATCGCCGCCGCGTCTTCCGGCGTGCGAATGTCCCCGTTCCCAATCACCGGAATCCCCACCGCCTGCTTCACCGCGCCAATCCAATCCCACCGCGCCTGCCCGCTGTATCCCTGTTCGCGCGTTCGCGCATGCAGCGCCACGCCGTTCAGCCCCTCGGCTTCGGCCATCCGCGCCAGTTCCACGCACACAATCTCGGTCTCGTTCCAGCCCATGCGGAACTTTACGGTGAAGGGAATCGTCACCACCTGCCGCACCGCGCGAAAAATCTCTCCGATCTTTGGTAGATCGCGCAGCAGTCCCGACCCTCCATTGCAACCGACAACGCGCTTTGCCGGGCAGCCCAGGTTCAGGTCCACTAAATCGAAGCCCGTCTCCTCCACAATCCGCGCCGCTTCCGCCAGCGTGGTGGGGTTCGACCCGAACAGTTGAGCTCCGATCGGATGCTCATCGTCGTAAAACGTCAAATAGCGCCGCCGCTTCGTCTCACGCATCCGCGCCAGCCCGTCGGCCGACGTGAACTCCGTCATCAGCAGCCCGCACCCCGACTGCGCATTCGTCACCGCAGTCTCAACGCCCGCGATCTCCGATCTCCGATCTCTGATCTCTGTTTCTTGTTCTCTGTTCTCTGATCTCTGATCTCTGCTAAATAGACTCGCATGCCGGATGAACCGCCGGAACACCGTGTCCGTCACTCCGGCCATCGGCGCCAGCACCGTCGCCGGCCGCACCAACACCGCGCCCAGACGCACCTCCGCCGGGACCCGCGTCTCCGCGGGCATCGCGTGCTCCACCGGATTGTCCCAGTTCTTCTTCACGGTAAAACCGCGTTGTGCCATAGGCGCTGTTCCAAGCTGTTAGCTTCTAACATTTATGCTCAAAGCCCTGATCGCATCACGCAAACCGTCCACGGCTGGGCAATCTCAACCAATAGGAGCCGGCTCGTCTCTAATTTCCCAATTTGCCGTGTGCTCGGCGATGAATTGGTCGGCCAGCTTGACGATCTCCTTGGAGGACCTAAAGCGCTCAGGCTTGAGCTTGGCCTCAACCGGCGGATCGATTGTAAAGTCCACATACAGGACCCCGACGCGGCCCACGCCATCCTCGGCGAACGACTCCTGCAAAATGAGATCTGACGGGCTGAATCTTCGGTTATCGGGGTCGGCGCTCACCACCGCCACATAGCGGTAATGGCTAGGGAAAGGCCTGAATTCCTTCACGGAATCGAATACCATTTTGGCAATCAGGACCGCCGCACCGTCTTCGATGAACTTGCCTTGTGGGGGCACTATCCGGACAGCATGAACATCGCCCACGCCGGCACGGTCAATGGCCAGCACATCCACGTGCGTGCCATTCCAGTCGGCGTCGAGATATACCTTGGGGACGACAAGCCTGCGAATCAGGTAATCCTGCAGAGCGTTCTTGGCCCTGCCCAGTTCCCGCTGTATCTGAGTTTCAGTCATCTCACCACCCCTCAATCCTCATTGCTTTGCCCGTTGCCTCTGCCCAGGCTGCGAAACGCTCAGTATGTTGATGAATAAGCTTAATTTCTGCTTCACTTGCCGCATCAGGAGAATAGGCAATTCTGCTCTTCTTGAAGAGAAGTTTTTCGAGCCTATTCGCTCCTTGCGCCTTTTCGAACTTTCGAGACGCGAGAAGCGATTCTAGGTCCCTCGCTGCATTGAGATGATCGTCCGACGCCACTTTTGTGCTCCCCAGGCCAATTCGCAATGCATCGCAATACGAAATGGCGCAGTGAATGCCCAGCAATGCAGAAGAAAATCTGAATACTCCCAGATCTTCTTTGAGCAGGTTCATACCTTCCAGGAAGTCCCTGGCCCGATCAAGGTAGTGCTGCACTTGCACGGCGACCATCACAGCATTCTCGCACAATATGAGATGAAAAGGCCTCCGCCGCGGCGGAGGCCCACTCTTGAAACCCGTCGCAGCCGGTTATTTGGTGGCTGCCGCCGCTGCTATCGCCTTGTCGCTCTTGGCATACTTCCGCCGGAACCGCTCCACGCGTCCCGCCGTATCCACCAGCCGCTGTTTTCCGGTAAAGAACGGGTGGCAAACCGAGCAAATTTCCACGTGAATGTCGCCCTTGTGGGTCGACCGCGTCTCAAAATTGTTTCCGCAGGCGCACATCACCCGCACCGCGGCGTAATTGGGATGAATCTTTTCCTTCGGCATCTAAAGACAAACCTTTCCTGCAATCTTCTCTATCGATATTGTAGGGGGATTCGCCGGGTTGTGCAATTGCAAGCCCGGCCCACAGGGAAGGGAAGTCGCACGGGACAAGTGACACGCGGACCCGCTGGCTTGCTGACTTGCTAACTTGCTCTCCTTGAGCGCCTTCCCGCCAGCTCCGCCCTTGCCGCGAGGCCAATCGCCATCGCCATCACGCGATCGTCGTGCGTCCCGGCCTGCGCTCCTGAGCCTCCATTCGCCAGCCGCACGAAACTCCGGCACTCGTCCAGCAGCCGCCGGCTCTGGAACCGCTCCGGCTCCTCCACCAGAGCCGCGTCCAGCCGCCCCAGCACTGCCGGCCGGCTCACGCTCGTGGTCAGCCAGCCCGCCTGCCCACTCTGCCGGTAAATCCTTCCGTACTTGCACGCTGTCTCCGCCAGCGCCAGCACACCGCTGCCGTGGTTATTCCGCTCCACCACCAGCCACGCGCCGTTGTACTCCGTCGCCAGGTCCGTCACCTGCCGCGCAAGCTCCAGCCCTCCCACGTGCCCGGCGAACTCTGCGCATTGCAGCCCAGTCTCCAGTTCCAGCACCTCTGCCGCCGAGTAGTCGCCTTCGCTCCCGCCCCCCGCCGGATCCACCGCTACCAAATACTCTTTGCCCTTCACCGGCGGCAGCCAGATCTCCAGCTCCCCATTCTTTCGGCGCTCGACTGGCTCCGGCGCCGTCTGCAGGCGCGCCTCCACCGCGGCCAGCTCAAACACGCTCTCCCCGCTGGCCAAAAAGCAGCTCTCTTCGCTCTCGGCATACTCCTGCGCGGTCAACCCGCGAAAATCCGCCCTGATCCGCCGCCGGTACGCGATCTGCGTCAGCGTCAGCCCGTTCCGCTCCATCAAGCCGCGCTCTTCCTCCGTCAGGCTCGCCGCGTCCACCGCTTCCGAGCGATACCGCTGCTCCATCCACCACGGGAAGAAATGCCGCACCATCCCGGTCTCATCGGCCTTCACCCACTCCGCGTGGAAGCATCCGCCCACTCCCCGCGGCGTCGACTCCAGAATCAGCTCCGCTCGCGGCGCCAAGGCGGCGCGCAACCCCGCCAGCGTCTCGCTCGCGTCGCCCGGCCAGCGTGCCAGCTCACTGCAATGCAGATTCTGCACCGTCAACCCGCGTCCCGCGTTCCGGTCCCCCGCGCTCACCACGCGGTACTGTGCATCGATCTTTGGAAACACAATCTGCCGCACATTCGCCCGCGACGTCCGCAGCGGCCCATTCCGCAGATTGTCCGGCAGCCAGTCCACAAAGCGGTGCACCATTCTGAAGATCTCCTCCGCCGCCTCCTGCGTGTGCGCCACCTCCAGCGTCAGCGTCCCGGGCTGCGTAATTGTCCTCAAAAAGAACCGCGCCGCCACCCACGTCGTCAGCCCCATCTGCCGCGCCTTCAGCACAATGTTTCTCGTGCCCCGCCGCAGCTCAAAGGCCTTCTGCACCTCGTTCGCCTTGAGCTTTTGCGGCTTACCCTCGCGTGTCCTCACCACCAATAGCTTTTCCGCCAGCGCCATTCCCGGCGTGCGCCCGCCCAGCATCGCAGGATGCTGGTCCAGAATTCTCCCCCAACGTTCCAGCTCCTCCCGGTCCATCTCTTCCGGGGCCAGCTCCAGGCACACCTTCAATTCCTGCGCCTGCAGTGCGCTTTCTTCTCTCGCTTTCATGGGGCCCCCAGGATGAACGCACACTCACTCCGCTCCTGCGCCAAGCTGATCCGCAGCCGCTAGGTCTCTGACCGCATGAATTTGTACCGATATTGGGCGCCCCAGGTCCTGATTTTGGGACCTGGGAATGCACGAGCCCGAAGTACTTCTTTAAGCGGTCAGAGACCTAGCGCATGTTTGCCATGGAAAGCTGGGTGGAAGGAGTTAAGTCCTGTATTATCATCGCCGACAGTTGCAATTGAGAAAATTTGTAGTGCCAACATATTTTGACAATGTGCGCAGATGATCATTGATTATGCGTCTCTGATGCGATATATGTAGTGTCATCTGGAGACTGCCGCCATGTTCCTGCGTTCGGTCAAGTCACGCAATGGACAACAGGAGTATCTCCGCCTGGTGGAGTCCTTCCGCGAAGGGGACAAGGTCAAGCAGCGCGTCGTCGCTCACCTGGGACGCAAGGACCTGCTGGGGCCGCATCTGGATGCCTTGATCCGGTTGCTGGCCGAGCCGGAGGGTAACCCGCGCTGGGTTGCCGTCGCGGACATCGCGGCTCCGCGGTCCTCCACGTGGGGACCGGTTTTGGTGGCCCGGCATCTTTTCGAGAAACTCTCCTTGGGCGCGATTCTGGATGCCGGTCGGGCTCTGCGGCGCCATGGGCAACCGCTGTCAGAAAGGATCTTTCCCCTGCTCGCCAACCGGCTCAGCCGCCCGGGCAGCGAACACGCGCTGGCGCAATGGCTGGAGGATTTCTATGTGTGCACGGCCCGGGGCAGCCGCTGGATGCCGGTGTGGAAACAGTCCGGCCGGGTCAAGGTAGGCTTCGATCAGCTGCAGCTGTGGTACCAGAGCCTGGACGATTTGCTGGCCGAGAAAGAGCGCATCGAAAAAGCTGTGTATCTGGAGTTGCGCGATCTGTTCAGCCTGCAGCCGGACCTGGTCTTCTACGACATTACTTCGACCTACTTCGAAGGGTCTGGGCCGGCGGAGTTGGAACAGTTTGGCTACAGTCGCGACGGCAAGCCCCGCCACCGGCAGATCGTGATCGGGGTGGTGATGATGGATGGATGGCCAGTCGCGCATCACGTCTTCGCCGGCAATCGTCTGGATCAGACCACGGTGCTGGAAGTGGTCAGGGATCTGAACCAGCGCTTTGCTCTCCACCGTGTGGTATTCGTGGGCGATCGCGGCATGATGACCATAGGCAACGTGGACGAGCTCAAGCAGAGCGGGCAGGGTTATTTGCTGGGACTGCAAAGACGCAATCGCAAGGACACCTTCGACTATATTCAGCGGGCGGAACGACGCACCGACTGGCAGCAGTGTCCGGTGGGCATCGCGGCCGCAGAGAAGACCCTTGTACCCCAGACACGGGTCGTCGAGGTGGCGGGCAAGCAAGCCGGCGTGCGGGTCTTCGTGGTGCACAGTGAAGAGCGCGAAGTCTACGAGCGCAGTATGCGGGAGTTGACCATGGAGCGGGCGCGGAAAGAACTCCAAGCCTTAAAAGCGCAGGTGGACAAAGGGCAACTGAAGGGAGCCGACAAGATCGGCGCCGCTGCCGCCACCCGCCTGCGCCGCCATCACGGCCAGCGTTATTTTGCCTGGGAACTGCGCCAGGGCAAGTTCCACTTCTTCGACCATCCCACCAACCTGGCCCGGGAAAAGGCCCTGGAGGGCAAGTACGTCATCCAGACTGAGGAGCGCAATCTATCCCCGGTTCAGGCTGTGGCCACCTACAAGGAACTGAATGAGGTCGAGCGCGGCTTCTCGCATCTCAAGAGCCTGCTCGAGACTCCGGCCTGTTTATCACCACACCGATGAGCGGGTGCAGGCGCATGTCTTCGTGGCCGCGCTGGCCTTGTTACTGGATCGCGCCCTGGAGAAAACTCTGCGCGCCGCCGGCAGCCAACTGTCCACGCCCTTTGCCTGGCAAGCCTTGGAGACGATCCGCTCCGTTGAAGTTGATCTCGGACAGCAACGCAGCAAATCCTGCGTCACCCGCGGAAACAAACATGCCGCCGAAGTGCTCCGCCTTCTCGGCATCACTCAACTCGACCCACCCTCTCCGCCGGAGAACCAACCATGCCTCATGTAGTGACCAACTTCAAAAATCGCTCCAATGCCTTCAAGCACTTACAGGCCACCATGGCAAACATGCGCTAGTTTCCGCCGCACCAATACTTCACTGTGTACGCCGTCGACGCCGCCGGCGCCGTATTGGCCGTAATCGTGATCGCCGTCGTGCTCTCTGTCCAGGTGTTGCTGGTGATCACCGCGCTCGAGCTCTCCGTGCTCACAAGGCAATTGGCATAATTCGAATGCGTGTTGGGGAAACCCAGCGTCGCCAGTGTCCCCGTCGTCGGACTCGTCCCCGTTGTCAGCGTCACGGTTCCGCTCACGCCATCGCATACGTGGTTGGCCGCGCACGCAATCGATGGGCTTGTCCCTGCCGCCGCTCCTGCCGTCAGCGTCATTGTGCTGCTGCCGATGAAAAACCTGCCCGAGACGAATCCGGTTGCGGTTGTGTTGCCGGCGCCGGTCACAGTCAACACTGTTGACGGGCTTGCCGCTCCGTTCTGCACCAGCAAGCCGCTTGTGCCACTACTGGACGCGCAGTTCAGGCAAACGGCATACGCTCCGCTGCCGGCGTTAATGTTCGTATTGCCCGCGCCCTGGTAGATTGTCACCCGGTCCAGGCTGTTCGCGGCGTCCTTGATGTGGTACGTGTAGCTCGTATCCACACTGTTCAGCCACTCCGCCGTCCCGCTATAGTTCTGCCACTGGATCTCTTCGGTCTGCGCCGCTGTGGTTCCCGCCTGAATCTCCACAATGTTCGCCGCCGCCGCCGCGTTGTTGAAGATGTTTGCGCTTCCACCAAGGGTCGAGGACGCGCTCGTCGTCATGCTGGTAGCGCTGGCCACTCCCAGCACCGGCGTAGTCAAGGTCGGCGACGTCGCTAGCACCGCGTTTCCGCTTCCCGTCGTAGCCGCTGCCACCGGCTGCCCGCTGGAATTCGTTCCCAGTACCGTCGCGCTCGCCGGCACAGCTCCGCCATTAATCTTGCCTACGCTTGCCGCAGTCTGTGTGCCCGTTACATCGCCACTCAACGAACCCGCGAAGTTCGTGGCGTTGGTCACGGCAGTAGTCCCGATCGCGCTCACAATCTGCGCTCCCGTCGCCCCCGCCGGAGCCGCGCTGGTGGAGTAGTACGCCAACCCCGTAAACGGCGTCACGCCAGACAAAGAATTGGCCGATCCAGATGCTGAGTAGTAGACGGGCGAGTATTGGCTGGCGTTGTTGATTGTGCCGCTACTACCTGATCCGCAGGCCGATCCCGCATCCTGCAAGCTCCAGGAGTTCGTGCTTTTCAGAAACTCGGCGCAGTGCCCGCTAGTGAGGCCCGAGGTGGGCATGAGCGCAAAGAGGCTATCGGCGCCGTTGAGCCATCCGTGCCAGTTGAAGTTTGTTGAGTCGTAGCCAATTCCGCCATTCGCGCCGGACGCGTACCCCGCAGCCGCCGGTAGTTTAATCGTCGCACCCGAAAAATCCTGCAAATAGGCGCCGTAGACGTTCGCCTGATTATTTCTCACGAGCACAGACGAATCGCCAAGATTCGTGCTGGCGAGCGCCGTTACCGCCCCGGTCGATGGACTCACGATATTGAACCCTGGCGCGTCAATCTGCTCTGTGGTTACAGCGTGCCCTGAACCTCCCCCCGCATAGTTCTGCGGGATCGTGCCGTGCAAGAGTTCCTGCCGCGCCTGCTCCACCATATCGATGGTGACGCCGGTGTACGCAGGGTTGTTAGGTCCTGGGACCAACGACCAACCCCACCCATAGAACTGATTCCCCTGTCCTGCGCTCCCGCCTCCATAAAGGAAAAACGCAACGTAGTGCGGCGTTGAATCGCCGGTCACTACATTCAAAAGCGCCACTTGCGGATGCCACCAGTCGTTACCGAGCGACATCCCAAACGTATGGACATCGGGAGGATTAAAAGTGTCTGTACCGGAAGTTCGCAAGCCAAACGGTGGTTGGCCTACGCTTGCTTCGTTAGCTCCGGGGCGCACCCACGACCAAAGCAGAAGATGATCGCCAGGATAAGTAGCAAGCGGCGTATTTCCGGCGTAAACTTGTGCGCCACCAGCCGTAGCATCAATCTCAACGGCGCTCGCGGTGCCATCCTCAAACAATTTTCCCGTTGCAATGGTGCAATTCGAGCAGTTTCCGCTCGTCAAAGCGATGGTCGGCAAGAGCGCGAATGGCACCACGCTCGGCGCGAGGCTCGCACCCACCCCTCTCACCTCTTCCAGTTTCGCTCCATCGCTGGTATATGATCCGACCGGCGATCCGCGCCCAAGCGTCAGATTCATTCCGTCGGTATTGGTTGCTGTGAATGGGCCGTTGAAATAGGGATTTACGATGCAGGGGGTGCTGGCGGTACTTAGCCCGCGAAGATCTACCTGGCCGACAGGACTGGAACCGCCGCTTGCTGCTCCATCGGTTTGTCCAATGAAACAAATAGTGTTGCTTCCTAAGAAATTGTCCTCGATCACCGGGTTATCGTCGATGAACGAAGATACGCTGACGTTGCGATTGTCTATGGTGATAGCGTTCGCCGAAAGCTCGCGAAATTGGTTATTGTAGAAATTTGGCAGTGCCAGGTTGGCGTTCGTAGTGTACCCGTTTGTATCTGCCTTTACCCCTCCGCCGAAGAACGTGTTGTCGTAAGCATTGACATACCCGCATCCGCTATATCCACCCGGACTCCCCAACGTGACGCTCACATTCGTGCAGCGCAATCCTTCGGGATAAGCGACTCCCGGGCAGCCGCTGGTGCAAAGCGGAGGGCCGTCCATGACGGGCTCATTAAACGCGCTGTCGCGGATGGTCCCCAATCCAGCATCTATTTCAACCGCGATCGAGGTCATGATCGGGCTGGCCGAGAATCCATCGTTTGCGAGCGTGAAGTCCTGTACACTGGGAAGCCAGAGACATGCCCCTTTACAGGTATTGATTGATATTTCCTCGATGTCGCTGAAAGCCAGGTCGTTAGGAGCAACCTCCGCAACAACCTCACCGAATTGATCTGATGCACTATGAGTGTGCGCGAAGGTTGCGGTCGCTGTTGATCCTGAAACTGCCGTAATCAACACCGTCTCAAAACTATCGTTATTGAAACCCGTGATGGTGCACCCCGTTGCGGTTCCCGGGGTAGCGCTTGTGGACTGCACCCACATGAGGGTCTGGGCGGTGTAGTCAGAAGTGATCACCGGAGTGCTTGTGACATCGAAACTGGAATCAGAACATCCCGTCACAGTAATCAGAGCAGCAGGAGGAATCCGCACATAAGAAGAACAGGATGCAACATACTGCTCGGCAAAATACTGTCCTGCTGAGCGTGTCACAGAAGCCGTGCAGCTAGTCAGCCCCGCCACTGTGATAGCGGAGTTGACCTTTAGATTCGAGATGCTGCCATTCGCAAAAGTCGGCGTAAAGGTCACCGGCGTTCCAGTTGAAGTAATCGCCGTTCCCAAAGTTCCGGTGACCTGCGGACCTTGAATTGACCCTGTCGATCCTTTTATCTGAAAGTCGGCGGGATAACCCCCGCCATCTCCAACTAGTTTCACATTCGCGGGAAGCACCAGCGTACTTCCCATCTTCAGTGTTCCTTGCAACTTGATTACCAAAGTATTTGGCGCAGCGTATGTAATTCCCGACCCATTTGCCAGGTAGCAACCGGCCGCGCCGCCAGTCAATTCGCACGGCAGAAGCACCACGCAGGAGGCGTTCCCTGTCACCGAACGGTTATACGCAGGGCATTGCGCTGCAATGGCATTGCTAAGCGCCGTATCGATCGGAGTAGACCCATCGATCACCGCTCCGTAAGCACGAATGTCCGCGTAAGGCGAGGTCGCCGGGAGCGACTCTGCCGTCGCCACGTTGCCGGTCACCTTGACGCCGTTGTTTCCGTCGGATGCAACTCCGGGCAGCAGGTTTGCCATGGCTCCGCTGGCACTCGACGCACCTGTCCCGCCAACATTCAGCGGAACCGCGCTCATGCCCCCCAGCGTTGTGCCACTCGCGGTGTAATACGCAATCTGCCCGCTACTCCCGGAATTGATCGTGCCGCTCGTCCCTCCCGACCCCGATCCCGATCCGCACGCCGAGCCCGTGTTCGTCACGTAGCCGGAGGTGTCGACCTGGAGGCAGTTGTAGCCGCCTGACGATTCGATGCCGGGGAAGTAATAGGCAGGGCTGGCCACGGTGCCTGTGACGGAGAAGAGCCTTGTGCCCGAGTTCGCGCCGCCCTCGTAGACGGCGAAACCGCCTGTCCCGGCAGTGCTCGTGTTGTTGACGACTACGGCCGTGGCGCCTTGGCTGTCGATTTCGGTGTCGCCGTTGGGGAATGCGCGGAAGACGTTGGCAGGTATGGTGGCGCCGGCGTTGCGGAGTTCGCAGACGCTTGTGGAGGCGCATGCCCAGTCCCATTGCAGCGCGCCCGACGCGTAGAAGGCCGCGTAGCCGTTGAGGTTGAGGTCGCCCGTGTTGTCGATGTTGGCGACTTCCGTAGGGGTGGAGCCGCCGCCGTCGATGACGACGCCCCCTGTGCCGGCGTTGGCGGAGCCGTTGAGCACGATGGCGCCCGTGCCCGCGGAGCTGATTGCCGTCTGGCTGTTCGTACTGCCCGCCGGCGCAATCTCCGCAACTGCGTTCGGCGCCGCCGTCTGGTTCGATCCAGTGAAGCTCAGAGACGGCTGCGACGTGTAACCGCTGCCGCCGGCCGTCACCGTCATGCTTCCTACCGTGTAGCCTGCCGGGCAGCTCAAGGAATTGGTCGTCACCAGGTTCGCCGTCGCCGCGGCGCCGCTGCCGCCGCCTCCCGTAAAGCTCACCGCCGGTGCAGTCGACGACGTGTAGCAGCCCCCGTTGTTTACAACCACGTTCGTAACTGCGTTCGCGGTCGCGCTCAGATATTGCCCCACCGAGATGCGCTGCACGCCGTTGAGCAGGTCCGTGAGGTTCCAGAACTGCTCGCCGCTGGTTCCGTCGGTATACCCGTCTTCCCAGCGATATCCGTAGTCGGTCTGGATCTCGTTCAGCTTTCCGCGCTCGTTGCCCATCCCAATGCCCAGCCGGAAATGATTGGTCACCGTAGCGTCCTGTTGGCTCCCGTACCAGTCGCCGTTCAAGCCGTTAAAGCTCCGGTGAAACGTATCGAGGAAGCTGTTGCGCGTGCCGTTGTCGGTCAGCTGGCCGGTGAACATCGTTCCGCCCGTCATCCAGTTGTTGTAGGCGCTGCCCGCATCCGCCACCACCTGGCTCGTCGAGCGTTCGTTGCGCAACCCCACGATGGTGTTGTTCTGCGCATTTGGCCCTAAATGCAATGCCGTCGCGCATCCCTCTACATCTCCTCCCGTGAAGGTGTTTCCGTCGCCTTGCTGTAAGTTGATCCCATACGTCCCGCTGATCGGACTTCCACTACTCGTCGGGCAATCGATGTGCAGCCGCACAAACGTGCTGGCGTTCATCCAATCGGTCGTCGCAGGATTCGCCACCTGGTGCCCGATCGCATTCACCGCCGTCCCGAATCCGCCGATCTGGTTGTCCAGGAATGTCCCGCCCGTGTAATTCCCCGTCCCATCCAGTGTCATGCCTGTCTGGTTCGAGTTACCCAGGAAATACAGGCTTTCTAAGTCCAGTTCCTGCGTCCGGTACGCAACCAATCCCTGTGCGCCGCTTGTCGCGGCGGTGGTGTTGATGACCACGTTGTCCATATGGAAGCCTGGTGTATCCGTCGCGTAAGTGGGGTCGCCCACCTGCACCATCGCGCCCGTCCCCGAATACGCCAACGCCGATCCGCCCTGGCTTCCGCTCGCTGCCGTCCCTCCCCGCAGCGCGCATCCGCGCAGGGCCACGTTGCGCGTCCCCGCTGTCACAACAATCCGATTGGCCGTCGCAATTGTCGCGCACGGCAGCAACACAGCCGTATTCCCGGTTGCGATCGTCAGATTCGACGCCATCGATAAACTGCCCGTAAAATTCCGCGCATCGCACGTGCCGCCGTAACTCGAATTCACTGCGTTCAAGCACGCCTGGATCTTCGCCCCGATATCCGCGCCGGGAAACTGGTCCACCTGGTACGCGCCGCCCGGCTTGTTGTTCGCCACCAGCGCCGCGTAGGTTCCACCACCCGGCAGTGTTCCGCCTCCGCCATCCAATTGCGTCCCGTAAGTCGCGGAGCTCGCCGCGTTCCACACCGTGTACCCGCCGCTGCCTTTCAGCAAATTTCCGGCGAAAAACGTCATGTCCTGCCCGCCAATCAAATTCACAGGCGCCGCGGTGTCCCACGTTCCCGCCGCATTCACGCTCGCCATCGTGGTCGCCGAGCAGCCCACTCCGCCCTGCGTCACCGTCACGCTTGCAATCGATCCGTTTGCATTCACCGCCGCTGTCGCCTGCGCCGTGCAACTCCCGCTGAATGCCACCGGCACGCTCGTCCCATACGGATCCCACCCCAACCCTGCTCTGCCGCTCACCGCACCGTCAGCCGCCGTCACCGTCAGCGCCGGTTGTACCGCAATCCACGTCGGCATCACTACCGCGTTCCGCACCGTCCATCCCTGGGCGGTCCCGTTCAGGTCCAACACCAGCCCCGTCGGCGGCTCGCCCGTCGCCGAAGAATTCCCCGCCATCGCCACCACGTTATCCAGCACGTTGTTCGATCCCGCCGCCGCCGTAAACGCATGCGTCGCCTGAATCGTCACGTTCTGCCACCGGTTCGAGTCCGCATTCAATCCCGCCGGCGCCGTCACCGGCAGCGCCGGAATCGCCACGCCCGTATTCAGCCCGCGCACATCGATGTTCCGGAACTCGCTCCACTGCGGCCACTGCGCCAGATACATGCCGCACGTATGCGTCGAATGCGCGCCCGGATACTGCGCCGCCATCGGGTCCACGCCCGTCGTCGCAATCTCCACGTTCTCGATCTCCGCAACCTTCAGCCCGTTGCCGCCCGCGCCCGTCGCCGCCTGCATTGCAATCGCGCAATTGCCCACCCACCAGCCCGCGCCCGTTCCTGCCGTCCCGCTCAGCCCGTTGCCTCCGGGCGAAAAAATCGAATTCCCCTCCATCGCCCGGCTCATCTGGCAGCTTCCCGCCGCCGCGCGCCCCTCCGCCGGCGTGCACGACGCATCCACGCTCTGGTCCACGTAGATCGTCAAATCGTGCAGCCGCGTCTAGCTCAGCATGTTCGTCGCGTCCGGCCCGCTCGCCAGCACGTCCTCGCCCGGAAATCCCATCAGCGCCGAAACCTGCTTCCCCAATCCTCCAATCGACTCCCCATGCCAGCTCAGCGTCCGCGTCTTGCACGTTCCCTCGGGAATCGTCAGCGCCACGCCGTGCGCGTTGGCATAGTTAATCGCCGCCTGCAGCGCGTTGGTGTCGTCCGTCACGCCGTCGCACACCGCGCCGAACTCCTTCACGCTGCGCTCCGTCTGCTGCGCCACGCCCGTCCGCAGATCCGTCACCCGCACTCCGTTAGGATTCGTAAACGTGTCCGTCCCCGCGTAGGTCGGCGGAATCTCCATCGCCCCATTCGTCCCCGCCGCGGTCATCGCCGCCTGCAAGCGTCGTCTGCCCGCTCACCGCGCTCGGCGCCTGCACGCCGTTCGACTGCCGGCGAGGTCAGCGCGCCCGTCATGTTCCCGCCCGCCAGCGGCACCGCCGTCGCCACCTGCACATCCACATAATGTTTGTCCGCCGCCTGCAGCGGCTGCGTCGGATCGGCGCTCAAATACAGCGGCCCGCTCAGCGTCCCGCCACTCGCCGTCAGCGAGCTCTGCGCGAGTTCCGTAATCGCCTGGTCCACATACGCCTTGCTCACCGCCTGCACTGCCTGCGCTGCCGGCATCACCTGCGCCTGCACCTGCGCCAGGCTCGCCGACGCCGCTGCCGGCACCACCCAGTACTGCGTGCTTGTCGACCCATCGCTCATGTAGTACACGGCGGTGTAGAACTCTCCCGCGGGCGTCGCGCCCACGTTCGGCGCGAGGTTAACGCTCACCACTGCTGTCCAAAATAGCAGGTTCTGTGGTGTGGTGCGGTTGCGAATAAAGGCTTTGGGACAGGGTTGAGCATGGATTGGAGATGAGGTCTGCTTTTTTCTTTTCAATCGTCTGTCCAAATCATTTCCAGGCGAGTTTGAGTTGTTCAGGCATGGGGAGGATGGGCGGGGTTCCGAAAGGGTTGTGCAGCCAGTCCAGCAAATCGCGGTAGGTGAAGAGGTTCAGGCGCAGCATGGTGGCCAGATTGGACAACGACCAGTTGGCCCGGGAGAGGTGATGGAGCCACTTGAGCAGCAGCATGGCGATCAGGGCTGTCCAAATCTGGATGTGCAGCGCGTTCTCGGTGGTGCCGACGAAGCTCTTGATTTTGAGGTTTTGCTTGAGCGCCTTGAAGAACAGCTCGATCTGCCAACGCTGCTTGTAGATGTCAGCCAGGGTGGAGGCGGCGAAGCCGAAGTGATTGCTCAGGAGCACGATCTCCTGTTGACGTTCTTCGTTCCAGACGACGATGCGGCGCAGCAACAGTTTGAAGCCGTGCCGCTGCGCCCACTCACTGGTAAAGCGGATGGTCTGGTCGGAGCGAAGGCTGCTGTTTTCGCGCACGGGGCGAGATTCGACGACCTCGAAGACCATGTGCTGGAGCGGCCGGGTAACGAAGAAGACGCCGGCCTCGGTCCATCGGGCAAAAAGGCGGAAGTCAACATAGCCGCGATCCATGGTGACGATGGAACCCTTGGGCAGGGCCAGCGCGTGCGCCACGCGTATATCCGGAACCCGCGCCGGCGTGATCAAAACGTAGCGCGGCAGATAATCGTCGTGGTCCAGCAGCACGTGCGCTTTGGCTCCGCCCTTGTTACGGCGGCACAGAGCCCAAGGGAACATGCTCAGACAGAGAGAGACGATGGTCGAGTCCAGCGACAGCAGCTTGTTGCGGAAGCGGAATTTGCGTTTGCGCGGGCCCAGCCCCTGCTGCTCGCGGAAGCGCGCCAGCGCGGTATAGAACAAATCTTCGTAGAGCGCCGCCGGGCGATGCTGGTTGGCGTACGACAAGGTGGACTTGTTGGGAGCTCGGGCGATGCCGAGATGGACCAGCTTGCCCAGGCAGCAGGCCAGCCCGTTGCAGATCTCACGCAGAGAGTCGGCATGACCCAACTGGCAGAACAGCATGGCCACGAACTGGGTCCAGCAGTCGAAACCCTTAGCCGCGCGCTCGGCCTGATGCGTCCTGACCAGACCAGCGAATTCCAGACGAGGAAAATGCTGCAGAAGTTGATTGAACAGACTCGCGACTTGTACCATGGCAGGCGCCCTCCGTGGCGGTTTTCAGCGACTTCTCGACAAAGTCATTCTGGAACCGCCGATACCGGAGGGCAACCAGCTTCAACTCAAAATGTGTTTTGGACAGCAGTGAACGCTCACAAACCCGTCCGGCGCAATCGTCACCGTCGTCGAATCCGCCGCAATCGCCTGCCCCGCCGCGGTCGTAAATGCCGGCCAGCTGATCGCCAGCGTTCCCGCCCCCGGCTGCCCGTTCGCCAGGTACACCGTCCCCTGCACTGTCGTCGTGCTCACCGCCTGCGCGCCGGCTAGCGCCGCACCCGCCAGCAGCAGCACGGCAACTCCGAGCGCCATCGTTCGCAGCGCAGGCCGCCACGCCGCCTGGAGCCGAAAGCCTGCTCTGAGCCCGCCCAAGGGAACCTCCATCTTGCTTGCCGCGAAAAGAGCTGAACACCGCAACCACACGTACTTGATAAGCTTCATTCCCATCGCATCCTTCTTTTTGAGAGCGTGTTTCGAAGAATCGCTCGCCGCGGCGAGTGCCCGCGCAAAGCTTCTCACCTGTGCCAAAAACATACTGTAAAGACAGAGGGCTTCGCCACCGAGCGAAGCCCCATCGAACCAAATACCACTTCTGCAATTCGCGCTGCCGCGTTCCTTCTATCTTTGCTCTCTTCCTCTTCTTTCCCTACGCATGCTCGCCCGTGGGATTGGCCCAAAGAAGATCACAGCGGTTCCACGATTGCTGTACTCCGAAACCGCAGCCGCTTAGTGGCTTTTTCCTTAAGGAAAAGCCACCTTGCTCCACATTGCAGAGGGCACGCGAAATGTGGAACCGCTCCGGAAAAGTCTCCTCGACCTTTCCGGTTGTCAGTTCCATTTCTGTACGGATGCTCTTAGCTTACCCAATTCTGCACGAATTTCCTGCAAACTTTTCCCCCCTTGCGCAAATTTATATTTCCCGGCCCTAAGTCCTAGTTTCCTCAACCCCTTAGTCCCTCAGTCCCTGCGTCCATCATCCCCTCAGTCCCCAGTCCCTGATCGCGGTAGAAGTCCAAATGCTCCACTGCGCTCTGAGCGGAGGTGAGGTCTCAACCCGGCTACAGCAGAACCAGAATAGGTGCACCCGATGGCACGCCCTCTGAGTGGCTTTTTCATCAGGAAAAAGCCACATTGAAGACTCTTCGTTTGGGCACGTGAATTCTGGTTCTGCTCTGATCCTCTTTTCGCCAGCATATGCTGGTAACCTAAGGCCCACGCGTCTCATTCTGTTAGTCTGATTGAGCCTTCAAAAGGCATCCAGGGGGAGTTTATGCGTGCACGTGTATTGGCCATTTGTTGGGTATTGGGAATTGGTTCTCTTGCCGCGGCAGCGCAGATGGAATCCGCCGGGAATGGGCCGCAGCCTTCAGCCGGAACCATCGCGACGCCATCGCAGGCGTTTGATTCCCAACTCACCTTGATCGAACAGGAGATGATGAGTGCCGTGAAGGCAATGCCGGCGGAAAAGTACGCTTTCGCCCCAAGTCCCGCGATCTTTGTCCCAGGACAGGAAACTCAATTCGAGGGCGTTCGGACCTTTGTCCAGCAGGTGACCCATGTGGCAGAGGCGAACTACTTCTTCTTCGGCATCGTCAGCGGCTTGAAACCGGACGTGGATACCTCGGCGATCGAAAAGCTTACGAAGAAAGCAGACGCCGTTGCGGCACTGGCGGGATCGTTCCGATTCGCCCACAAAGCCATTGCAACTCTTACGGCCGCCAATGCATTTGAAGTGATCAAGTCATCTGAGCCGGGCTTCCAAACCCGCGCTACCCTTGCGGCATTTGGCATTGCCCACGCCTGGGATCACTACGGCCAAATCGCCGTTTACCTGAGAATGAATGGCATTGTCCCTCCGGCGAGCGCAAAGTAGCTGCACGTCGGCGCTGGTTTCGCCCAATTTGCTTGAGAGTGGCTTGCGGCGGAGTTCTTGCTATAAAATCCAATTCCATCGGCGGTCGCGGTGTCGTCTTCAAATGCCTCTGCCGTGGAGGAGCTTGTGTCAGCTCCCGACGTAATCTTGAAAAACGGCAAGTTCGCCCAAACATCGCGGCGCGACGCCTGGTGGCTTTCTCCCACCGCGGTCTTTCTCGGTCTGGGCGCGTTTCTGGTCTATGCAAACTGGGCGGCTTTCCAGAACAGCCATTACACCTACGGGCCATATATCTCGCCGTTTTACTCGCCCGAGCTGTTCGGCAGTTCCCCACACGCTCTGTTTGGCCCGAAACCGGGGTGGTACCCCAACTTTTTGCCGTTTTCTCCGGCTCTGCTGATTCTCTGGATTCCGGGCCTGTTCCGCGTGACCTGCTACTACTACCGCGGCGCGTATTACAAGTCCTTCTGGGCCGATCCTCCGGCCTGCGCGGTGAGCGAGCCGCGAAAGAGCTACCTGGGAGAACGAAGCTTTCCCCTGATCCTGCAGAATTTTCACCGCTATTTTCTGCGCCTCTCCTACATTATTTGGGGCTTTCTGGCCTACGATGCCGTCAAGTCGTTCTTTTTCCCGAACGGATTTGGGATCGGGATCGGGAGCCTCGTTCTGGTTGTGAATGTCATCCTTCTCGGCGGATATATATTCGGGTGTCATGCGTTCCGGCACATGGTCGGAGGCAGCTTCGACCGGATTTCGGATCACCCCGTCAGTCATAAGCTTTACGATTGCGTGAGCTGCTTGAACGCGGCCCATAAGAAGTGGGCGTGGGCGAGCCTCGTTTGGGTCGCGTTTTCCGATCTCTACGTCCGCCTCTGTTCGATGGGCATCTGGCATGACTGGAGAATTTTCTAGATGCCGGAGTTCCAGCGGTTCTCCTACGATGTGCTGGTGATTGGCGCGGGCGGGGCAGGGCTGCGCGCGGCGATTGAAGCCGGAGCCAACGGCGCAACCGTGGGAGTCGTCTGCAAATCGCTGCTCGGTAAAGCGCACACCGTTATGGCCGAAGGCGGCATTGCGGCGGCGCTCGCCAATGTCGACGATCGCGATAACTGGCGCGTCCATTTCGCCGACACCATGCGCGGCGGCCAGTACCTCAACAACTGGCGCATGGCCGAACTGCACGCCAAGGAAGCGCCGGAATGCGTACGCGAACTCGAGGCATGGGGCGCGCTTTTCGATCGCACTCCGGACGGCAGGATTCTGCAGCGAAACTTCGGCGGCCACAAGTATCCGCGGCTGGCTCACGTCGGCGACCGCACCGGCCTGGAGATGATACGCACGCTCCAGGATCACGGCATTCACACGGGGATGGAAGTCCACATGGAGTGCACGGTGCTGAGCCTGCTGCTCGACGGAGACCGGATCGCCGGAGCGTGCGGGTACGATCGCGAGAAAGGGCGGTTCTATCTCTGGCAGGCGAAAGCGGTGGTGCTGGCCACAGGCGGCATTGGGCGCGCCTTCAAGATCACCAGCAACAGTTGGGAATATACGGGCGACGGCCTCGCCCTGGCGTACCGCGCCGGCGCCGATCTTCAGGACATGGAGTTCGTTCAGTTTCATCCCACCGGAATGGTGTGGCCGATCAGTGTGCGCGGCATCCTGGTGACCGAAGGCGTGCGCGGCGAAGGCGGCGTTTTGCGCAACAGTGAAGGACGCCGATTCATGTTCGACGACATCCCCGATCTCTACAAGGAGCAGACCGCCGACACCGAAGAAGAGGGCTGGCGGTATACGCAAGGCGACAAGAATGCGCGGCGTCCGCCGGAACTTCTCACCAGAGATCACGTGGCGCGGTGCATCAATCGCGAGGTAAAGGCGGGCCGGGGCTCGCCGCATGGGGGCGTGTTCCTCGACATTTCCTGGATCAAGGAGCGGCTTCCGAAATCGGAGGAGCATATCAAGCGCAAGCTCCCCAGCATGTATCACCAATTCAAGCAGCTTGCCGATCTCGACATCACCAAGGAACCCATGGAGGTGGGTCCAACGACTCACTACATGATGGGTGGAATCCGCGTGGATGGCGATTCGCAGATGTCGACGGTTCCCGGGCTCTTCGCCGCGGGAGAGGCGGCCGCAGGATTGCATGGAGCCAATCGGCTGGGGGGAAATTCTCTCTCCGACCTGCTTGTGTTTGGACGCCGCGCAGGGCGCTATGCGGCCGCGTTCGCCAAGGCCAACGGTCCGGCGCGATCGACGAGACGGAGCTTCAGGACGGCGGCGAAGGCCCTCGTTCCTTTCGACCGCGGCCCTTCGGGCGAGAATCCCATACCAGATTCAATACGATCTGCAGGAGGCCATGCAGAACCTGGTGGGGATCGTGCGCACGGAAAGTGAAATGCAACAGGCTCTCGAGGTGATCGGGCAATTGCGCGCCCGCGCCGAGCGGGCAGGCGTGCGGGGAAATCGTGAATACAACAATGGCTGGCACACGGCGATCGATATCGGCAATCTGATGATCGTGTCGGAGGCGGTTACCCGCGCGGCGCTGCTGCGGAAAGAGAGCCGCGGCGCGCAGTTCCGCGAAGATTTTCCCGGCAAAGACGCGGAGTGGGGAAAGCACAATATCGTCATCAAGCGGGGCGCAGACGGCGAGATGCAAGTGGAGAAACACGCGCTTCCGCCGATGCCGGACGAGTTGAAGGCAGTGATCGAGGAGATGAAATAGCCGGGAGGCAAAACCGATGGCCACAGCAGCGACATTTCGCATCTGGCGCGGAGATCCGGCGGCGGCGGATTCCAGGATTACACTACGCGCCGTGGAAGAGGGCATGGTGGTTCTGGACGCGGTGCATCACATCCAGGCGCAGCAGGCGCCCGACCTGGCGGTGCGATGGAACTGCAAGGCCGGCAAGTGTGGATCGTGCTCCGCCGAAATCAACGGCATGCCCAGGCTGATGTGCATGACGCGGCTCAGCGAAATCGATTTGAACGCGCCGGTCACCGTGGAGCCGATGCACACGTTTCCGGTGATACGCGACCTGGTCACGGACGTTTCCTGGAACTTCCGCGCCAAGAAGACGATCAAGCCATTCAGGCCCCGGCTGCCCGACGCGCCCGATGGCACGTGGCGCATGCAGCAGGCGGACGTCGAGCGCGTGCAGGAGTTTCGCAAGTGTATCGAATGTTTCCTCTGCCAGGATGTATGCCACGTGCTGCGGGAGCACCACAAGCAGGATGAGTTTATCGGCCCGCGTTTGCTCGTCTACGCTGCCGCACTGGAAATGCATCCGCTGGATACCGAGGACCGGATGAGCGATTTGAGGCACATGCACAACATCGGCTACTGCAACATCACTACGTGTTGCCGGCAGGTGTGCCCGGAATCGATCACGATCACGGAGAACGCCATTATCCCGCTGAAGGAGCGCGTCGTGGATCGGTACTTCGATCCGCTGAAGAGGTTGTTCCGCATCCTCTGAGCGAAAGCCCTTCTACCTGAGTATCCATGGGCCAATGGCCCACCGAAGGTGACGAAAATCGCTTTTGCTGATTCGCCGCCGTCCCGCTCCCGGAGGGAGCAAAGAGAGTGGCCCAGGACAACCCTGAGCGAAGTCGAAGGGGCGGTCCTGGGGCAGGTGACCAGAGAATGACTCAGCCCCGTAGGGGCGGCAGACCACAGCCGAAATGAT
>CAWCXX010000010.1:0-122768 GCA_963799445.1 uncultured Acidobacteriaceae bacterium
GATGATTAAGGTAACTCCATAATTCTTTCCGATGCGCCTCCGCCGCGTATCCACGAGGTGCCCGGGGCCCGGTGTTCGGAAGTTTTGAGCACGGATCGAGCCCAGCCCTCATTCAGTCGAAAGAACCGAAGGACCCTAGCGATCGTCCATTAACGCTTGGCTCTCCCGGAGGCAGCGCCAACCTGCCCACTGATTCCAACCGCGAATTACACAGCCGAATCCTTCCTAGCGAACCTCTGCGTGAGGAGATTCGCGCGCTGTGGGAGGCGGTCATAGAAGCGGGAGAAGCCCAACCCGCAGATTTTTTCAAGATCAGTTAGCTATGGTTAGGAGACTGGAGATTCCCTTGCGTATCGAAAGGGCGCGACATAGCATACGACTCGCTTGCTCGAGGTCAGTTGGCGTAAGACGGCGATGCAATCAAATCCCCATAGGAGGACGGCATGTACCGCTGGCTCATGTGTGTAGGTTGGAGCGTTGCCCTCGCTGTGATCGTCGTCGCAGGTGCGCTGCGGGTCGGGCTGGCCTTTGGCTTTCATTCGAGTATGTCTACCACTCAAAGTTGTGATCGCGCGTGTCTAGATGGGTTCGTCGACAGCTATCTTGATGCTCTCGCTGTGAACGATCCGTCGCGCGTATCCCTGACACAGACGGTTAGATTCACCGAGGACGGCCAACGGCTGAATTTGGGCGACGGCTTGTGGAATACCGCTACCGGAAGGGGAACCTACAGGTTCTATATGGATGATGTGCAGGCCGGGCAAGTAGGTTTCTTCGGAACGATGCGGGAGGCTGGCGAACCAATTATTATCTCGCTTCGTTTGAAAATCGAGAATCACAAGATCGCCGAGATCGAGACGATCGTCGTTCGCAATAAGGGCGAGGCCGAGAATCTCGAAAAGCGCGGCCATCCCGATCCTCTCTTTGCGGAAACCATTCCTGCCGCCGACCGTGTTTCTCGCGCGGAGCTTGTAAAGACCGCGAACATGTACTTTTCGGGGATGCAGCTCAACGACGGAAAGGGAGACTATCCGTTCACCGACGACTGCGATCGCGTTGAAAACGGCATGGAAGCAACGAACAACCGCGCAGCTGATACCGCCGACGCGGTCGCAGCGCAGGGGAACTCCGTCGACAACGCACGGCGCCGGGCTGATCTGAGCTATTCGCCGGAGTGGGGATGCAAGGAGCAGTTTCAGTCAGGGTTGCTGCATTTTGTGACGCGGATTCGAGATCGCCGCTTTGTCGTTGTCGATCCGGAACGCGGAGTGGCCCTCGCGTTCGGTTTCTTCGATCACGCAGCGGGGAAAACGCGCACGTTCCAGATTCCTGATGGTCGCACGGTGACGGTTGGACCTATTACGCCGTGGACTTGGGAAATGTCGGAAGTGTTTCGGGTTGAGCGCGGAAAGATTCGCCGGATCGAAGCTGTTTACCAACGATGTCCCTATGGCATGGGCTCGGGCTGGAGCAGCTGGCAGGATTCGATGTCGACGCGGGTTCGGTGGTCGCCTTTTTCCGGCAAGGAATGACTTCAAAATCCACCCGAAGGCCGCGAGAAGGGAGCGCGAACATGCGAAGAGGGCTTGAAGTAGTCACGAGCATGACGGCATTGCTGCTGTTCGTCTTCGCGATGCACGTCAATCCGGCGACGGTTGCTACAAGGGAAGCGCCCCGTAGCGTCGAAGATTCGTGCGATTACACTTGCCTGACAGGTTTTGTGGATCAGTACCTGAAGGCCCTCGTCGCCCACGATGCCAGCCAAATTCCTGTCACAGATCACGTCAAATTCACCGAGAACACGATTCCGCTGAAACTCGGCGATGCACTGTGGGGAACGATGAGCGGGCTCGGGACGTACAAGCTGTACTTTGCTGACCCGGTAGGGGGCGCAGCGGGAATTGAAGCGTCGATTCGCGAGAACGGCACACCCGCGATCCTGTTGCTGCGCCTGAAAGTCGCGAACCACAAAATCAGTGAGATCGAAACGCTCGTGCACCGCAACGCGGACGATGCCGCGGCTCTTGAAAGATTCGGGCAGCCGAATCAGGTCTGGACTCAGCCGCTCGAGCCCGCGCAACGCGTCCCGCGGCAGGAAATGATCAAGATCGCGAATTCCTATTTCGACGGCATCCTCCATTCGTCGGGCGATTCGGTGCCGTTCGATCCGAAATGCAACCGCATCCTAGACGGATACCAGGACACCAACAATCCCACCGCAAAGGGATGGTTCGACATGGGATCGTTTAGGCCAGACTCGATGGGAATCCGAGAAAACATGAACACAGGAATCTGGACCTACATCAGGTCGATCGAACCCCGGCGTTTCGTAGTGGTCGACGAGAAGATGGGAATCATGTTGGGCATGCTCATGTTCAATCATCCTGGAACCGTAGAGTCGGCGGAGGTGCCGGGCGTAGGAAAGGTTCCAATGCCGGCGATCGCACGCAGACCATCCAGTGTGGAGGCTGGTGAATTCTTTAAGATCGAAGGCGGGAAAATTCGCCAGATCGAAGGGGTGACAATAGCTCTCCCCTACGGATCTCGCACTGGTTGGGAAACATCTGAAAGGGAGCGCTGAGAAATGCGCGCCGCAGCCAGGTGCTTCAATTTCTCGCGGAGAAGAATATCAGTGCCTAGGCGGGTGCTTGCGTTCTTGTTTTGTTTTTGCCTTCAGGGTGCATCGCAGGCACGAGCTGCGGATGAGGTTGTGCTCTTCCACGGCAAGATTTTCACTGGCGAGCCGGAGCATCCTTATGCTGAGGCGGTGGCAATTCGTGATGACAAGATTGTAGCCGTCGGTAACCGTGGCGACGTTACCAAGGCGGTGGCAAGCGACGCGAAGTTCATCGATCTCAAGGGCGATTTCTTGATGCCGGGGTTGATCGACAGCCATTGTCACGCTATCGGTGGGGGGCTGTTGCTGATTGCGGCCATCGTGGGAGAAGAAACTCGCAGTATGGATCAATTGGTGGCCTTTGCAGCCGAGGCCAAGAAAAGCGGACGAGGAATGCACGGCGACATCCTGATTGTGAGTGGAGTTCCGCTGGCGTTCTGGTCGAAGAACAAGGAATTGAACGATCGCTTCAATAGTGGCCCCTACGCAGATCAGCCGGTCCTGCTCGAAGGGATGGACCACCACACGGCGTGGGCAAACCGAGCGCTGCTCAAGCGAGCCGGCATCACTAAAGAATTCATTCGCGGCCTCGATTCGGTGGGCCGCGGATATTACGGCTACGGCCCGGATTTTGAGCCCAATGGTTTCCTGGTGGACGTCGGATCGGACAAGGCGAGATCGGTGCTGCCAAAGCCGAGCGACGACCAAATGCTTGCGGCCGGCCGCGCCGCAGTTCAGTACATGCATGAGCAAGGAATCACGGCGTGGCTGGACGCAGCGGCCAGTGAAGAGATCCTGACCACCTATCGACATTTGGCGGAACGCGGTGAACTGAACGTTCACATTGCGGCGCTTCCGGTCATCGACTTCAAGAGCGGCCATACGGAGCAGCAGTTGGCAACGGCGCTCAAGTGGCGGGAAGAATACAAAAATGTTCCCGGCGTCAAGATTGTCGGAATCAAGGTGTTTGCCGACGGCGTTGTGGAATATCCCTCGCAAACAGCGCTTCTATCCAAGCCATATCGGAATACGGGACGGAACGGCGAGCTCCTGTTCGATCCGGCCGAATTCGCGAAGATCGCGATTACGGCGGATAAGCAAGGATTGCTCGTTCACGTCCATGCGATCGGCGACCGCGCTGTCACTGAAGCGCTGAACGGATTCGAGGCGGTCCGCAAGGCAAACGGGAATTCCGATCTGCCCGATACGATTACGCACCTGCAATTCGTGCGGCCAGAAGATATTCCGCGGTTCCACGAACTCGGTGTGATCGCGTCATTCCAGCTCTATTGGGCCAGCGCGGAAACGGACACGATCGAACTGGTGAAACCTTACATCGATCCGGCTTTGTACGAGTGGCAATATCCGGCGCGGTCGATTCTGGACGCCGGTAGCGTGATCGCGGGCGCCAGCGACTGGCCGGTTTCGACGGCCAACCCCTTTCGCGCTATTTATCAGGCCGAAACGCGCAAAGGGCCGGAAGGCGTGTTGGATGCAAATCAGCGCGTCCCTCGCGAGGCCATGCTGTATGCCTACACACGAAATGCAGCTCTGGCACTGGCCGACCAGGACCAGATCGGGTCGATCGCTCCCGGCAAGCAAGCGGATTTTGCCCTGCTGGATCGCGATGTTCTGACGGTCTCAGCCGAGGAGGCCCGCGATACGAAAGTGTTGTGGACGGTGGTAAGCGGCAAGACTGTCTACGGCGCGCAACCCTGAGATCTGGTCTGAATTTCACATCAAAGGAGAAGCGATGAACCGATCTGCGCTACGTCTTCCGACGTTTGTGCTCTTGCTTTCTCTTGCTGGCTTGATCGCGACGGAGATTACGCGGGCTGAGAATTCCAAGACGATTGAGAACTCGAGCCTCTGGTCGTCAAGCAACCAAAGTCTACTCCGGTCGAGGGACCTGACATTGTTATGAAATCAAGTTGCTCCTAGTACCCAAACTTTTAGGGTTTGTCATAATTAAGTATGCATACTGGAGCTTCGCCCAAATGATCGCGCATCACACCAACGCAAGTGAGAGCAACGCCAACGATTCATCGATCGCGTTTGCAGAGCATTTCGGGTGGATAACCCCTACATGAGAGGAGTGGGTACTTTCTATGGACAAGAGAATAGATGAAATGATTAGAGCGAGGGGCGCCCTGTTGATCGCGGCTTTAGTAGCAGTCTTGTGCGCTGGCACGGCATGTGCCCAACAAGCGAACTCCAATTCAACTGGTTCGCAAAAAGATACTCCGCATCTGGAGTTTGTCTTCGAAGAGTTCGTAACGCTAGGTGCCAGTATTCATCCTGGTGAAACTCCGTTCGGAGAGCGGAATATCGTTCCGATAACTGGGGGAACATTCTCAGGACCAAATATCCGAGGCAAGGTAATGTCTGGCGGATGGGACTGGCAATTGTCGACCAAAACCGGGTGCCATTCGATTCAAGCCGACTACATGATCCAAGCCGACGACGGGGCAATCATCAACGTCATCAACAAAGGGACATCCTGCGCAAGTCCCGGTGCAAACGTCAGGCTTATCACCACGCCGACCTTCGAAGCGCCACTGGGGACACACGCTTGGTTGAATGGTGGCGCATTCGTTGGAACGCTGGAGCTCGCCACGGTCGACGGAAAGCCGGCCGTACACATTCGATTCTATCAAGTGAAGTAACTGACATAAGGATCCGTGATGGATTTCTTGCGTGTGCGTGGCGCACGGGATTCGGTGATGCGGTGATGGTCCTGGACAAAAGTGTAGGGATGCAGCCTCATCCCCGCGGAGCGCAGCTCGATTTCCTAAAAACCCATTCTGAAAAAAGCAGGTGAGATCGCACCGTCGCCTATACATCCAGCCGCCGGTTATCGACAAATTCCTGAACACAATCAAACCACGTTTCTCCGCCTTGCTTCCGGTAGGGCGCAAAGTAACGGTGATATACTCCCGAATTCGCTCGAGCCAACTGGGTTGCCGGCTACATGTCTGAACCGAATCTCGCTCAAGCCCCGGCCAAATACTGGATCGTGCCCTTTACGGCAACGGTCTTCGCGATGATGACTTTGCAGATGTCCAGCCTTGGGTTTTCCCCTCTTTTGCCCGACATTCAGCGAGATTTCGGTATCAGTTATTCCCAGGTGGGACTATTCAGTGGCGTTTACGGACTGGCTGCCATCGTCTTTAGCATTCCCGGCGGAGTGCTCGCGAAGCGCTTCGGCGAAAAGATCATCCTGTGGCTCGGATTGCTCGTCGTGACGCTTGGGCTTGTCCTGCTGAGCCAGTCTCCCAACTTCGCCATAGCGCTGTCAGCTCGTACGATCTGGATCATTGGTTATCGTGTAGCTTTCGTGTGCGTGATGACGGCGATTGCTCGGGTTGTTCCATCTCATCACCGCAGCATCGCAATGGGCATTCTGGGCGCTATGTCGTCACTCGCTTCTGTGATCGGCGCGCCATTCGGCACGTCAATCGGTGTGGCATTTGGGTGGCGCAACGGTATACTCGCTTTTGCCGGCATGGGCCTGCTGGGATCGATCGTGTTCTGGATCTTTTATCGCGTCCCAGAAGCGGTGGCGCAGCCGTCTACCCAAGAACATGGATCCGCACATTCTTTAGACGCCAATGCGTTTAGCAACCCGCTGGTTTGGTCCATGGTCTTGCTGGGGCTTACAAACATGGGCGGATTCAGCGCCACCTTCTTTGTTCCTTCGGCCGTGAGAACTACATTTCACCTTGGACCAACGGTTGCGGCTTACATCATCAGCGCCTCATACGTCACCGCGATCTTCGCAAACCTGCTTTGCGGCTATTTGGCTGATCGGCTGAATCGTTGGGGCGTCGTGATCGGAATCATGCTGCTCCTCATCCCGGCTTCCTTTGCCATGATGACGCCCAATCTCTTCGTATTCCGGGTCGCGACCGCGCTCGTGATCTCGCTCGGTCTCTGCGTGACGAATCAAATTTTTGCGATCGCGAGTGAAGTCATACCGGGACGTGAAATCGGGCCGGTCATGGGAATCGTCAGTCTTGGGGGAGGAATTTTCGGGTACGTCGGCCCCCAGATGCTAGGCATCCTGCGCGACCGCACGGGCAGCTTCACCGCAGGCTGGTATTTCGTTGCCATCGGCGCCTTGATTGCGCTCTTGGTTATACTGGTCTTGAAACGCGCCGCCGGTAAAGCGCAGTTTTCGCGGATGCAGATTCTTAGCGGAGCCTAGATGCCAAACCCGTCTACCAAGGAAACGTGCGCCCGCCCTCTTGAAGACGTCACTGTGCTCGACCTGACGACGGCACTTGCCGGACCCTTCGGAACCCTGCTCTTGGCCGGCCTTGGCGCTCGTGTGATCAAGATCGAAAATCCGCTCTCCGTGGACTCGTGTCGCGAGAATCCCCCTTATCTAGGGAGAAACGGGGCCACACTTGTGCGGCGCGACGCCGATGATGTTTCCGTCTCGGCGATAAACCGTTTGCGGAACAAACAAGCAATCACACTCAATCTAAAGAAACCCAAAGCACGCGAGGTATTCGCTGACCTCGTAAGGCGAGCCGACGTCGTTTTCGAGAACTTCAGTCGGGGCGCAATGAATCGCCTCGGCGCCGGATATGCACAGGTGCGCGAGATCAGTCCCCGCATCGTGTACTGTTCGCTGACCGGCTTCGGCAGCGAAGGGGAAGACGGTTCAGGCAAAGCGATGGACGCAATTATCCAGGCACTCAGCGGATTCATGATGATCTCAGGCTCGCAAGACGATCCTCCGGTCCGCGTCGGCGTTCCGGTTGCTGATATGTGCGCTCCGCTGTTTGGCGTGATCGGCGTGCTGGCGGCCTTGATGCAAGCCCGGCGCACAGGAGTGGGCCAACACGTAGATGTCTCGATGCTGGGCGTTATGTCCATGATGGTCTCGGGCGAGCCCTTCGACGTTCTCGAGCGCCTCGGCATACCGCAACGCACCGGCCTAAGCGTGCCGCGCCTTGCACCCTTCGGCACGTATCGCACGCGAGATGGATTCGTTTCCATCTGTGCTCCGATGGAGGTGTTCGCCAAGGCGCTGTTTGAAGCGATTGGCCGGCCCGAGTTGAACTCGGATCCTCGTTTCTCAACCCGGGATAAACGGGTGGTGAATGTTCGCGAAGTCGACCGCATCATCGAGGATTATACGCAACGGTTCACGGCGGCCGAGGTAATCGCGACTCTCGAAGCTGCGGGCGTTCCCGCTGCTCAGGTACGAAACACGGACCAGGCCGTCCGTGATCCACGCGTCGTCGCTCGCGGCGAAACGGTGAAACTTTCGCATCCGAAGTACGGCGAAGTGGACGATGTCTACGGGATGGGAATGCCGCTCAAGTTTTCCGCCGCTCAGGTGGGCTTCGATCAGCCACCGCCTGCAGTCGGAGAGCACAACCAGGCGATTTACGGCGGACTTCTAGGCTACTCTGCGGAGCGCATCGCCGAGCTCCGGCGAGATGGCATCATCTGAACACTCATGTCGGGCGCCTTTAAGAAGCTTCTCTGGCACTACCAGCACCGCTCCGCCGAAGCACTCGCGCAACACAAAGCCGGCGTGCCGGTGGTCGCATTCACTTCGAACACCGTTCCTTGGGAATTGATCCGCGCGGCCGGATGCTTTCCGGTTCTGATTGGGCCTGAACTCGATGTCCTCGACAAACCGACGCCGCTTGCCGATTCGCTCATGGAGCCGGTGTTCGACTCCCGAATTCGGACCATCTTCAATGACGTCCTTTCCGGCGCTTGGTCATTTCTTCGATTACTGATCATTCCGCGCACGTCGGAGCCCGAGAACAAGCTGTATCTCTATCTTCGAGAAGTTGCCCGGCAGAAATTGATGGACAAACAACCGCCCGTATATCTCTATGATCTGCTTCACACGCGCTCGCCTATCAGCCGCAAGTACGGATTCGACAGGACGAAGGATCTAATGCGACGTCTGGGAGAAATCGGGTCCATCAGCGCAAAATCGTTGTCAAATACGATCAAGGAGTCGAATCGTCCCCGAGCGGCGCTGCGGCGTCTGCACAATTTGCGAAGAGGTGAAAAGCCGCGCATTGGTGGAAGCGACGCTCACGCGATCACCGGGGCTCTTTACTTCATGGACCGCGAGGAATACGCACGGTTGGTCGACGAAGTGTGCCGCGAATCCAAGGCGGCGAGACCGTTGCGTGGTCCGCGGCTGCTGATCAAGGGTGCGCCCCTGCATCACGCTCGCCTTCACCAGGCGCTTGAGGCGCATGACGCTGTCGTGGTTGCGGAGGACGATTGGTGGGGTTCTCGGGCAGCCGATGGAAACATAGCGCTCGCTCACGGCTCCGCCTCTCTCGTTCGGGCGATTTTCGACAACTACTATCTGCGCACTCCAAGCCCACGAGTATCGCCAGCCGCCGCTGCTGATCGTTGGTTCCAGAACGCTGTGCGACAAGGGATAGACGGCGTGGTTTTCTATCTTCCGCCGGATGACGACGTCTACGGTTGGGATTATCCGCGCCAGCGCAATTTCCTACGTGAGCGCTCCATTCCGTCATTGCTGATTCGCGAAGACGCCAGCCGCGGGCTCTCGGCCGACATGACCGCCCGAGTCCAAGAGTTCGTCGAAACGATCCGCAGGAGGTCCCGTGTCTCGCGCGTCTGAGAAGCAACTCGAATCAACACGCGCCTCATCCGAGCACCAGAAGGCTTGGTTCGCCTCGCTTCGCCGCAGTGTTTTCGACGAAAAGAAACCGTACGCGATCGCTCAGGCCGACATGCCGCTGGAGCTCTTTCAGCTCCTTGGCGTGCCGGTGGTCAGCAATCAATGGTGGGCCGCTGTAGTTTCTGCGAAGCAATTGTCCGGATACTATTTCGACGCCCTCAATGCTGCCGGTTATCACGAAGGTCTTTGCCGCTATTGCAGTCTCTCGCTGGCCTCTTCGATTTCGGGCGATCCGGCGAAGGCACCTTGGGGCGGACTCCCTAAGCCTGCCTTGCTCGCGGCTCGTCTCACATGCGACTGCATACAACGCGTCTTTGAAACGTGGGCCGCCTCTTTTGGTAGTGACTTCATCGCTCTCGATAGCCCCGGCGCAACTCACCTTCCTCCGCGCTGGTGGGAACTGAGTCGTCATCGCTGGCGTGAGCTCTACGAGCCCCATCGTTTGGATTTCATGGTTGCGCAAATTCGCATTCTGATCCGTGCTCTAGAAAGGGTCAGCCGCAACAAGTTTAGTCACGCTCGTCTACTTTCTTTAATGGAAAGCGTGAATCGCCAGGAAGAATACTTCGATGAAGTCCGCGATCTGATTTGTTCCGCCCCGCAAACGCCCGTCCGCATGAACGAGCAAGTCATCAACGTCATGAACGCACAATGGCATCGCGGCACGGAATGGGCTGTGAGCCACGCGCGCGCCTTTCGAGACGAGGTGCGGTACCGAGTGGACCAAGGAATCGCCGCATACCCCGGAGAGAGGCTGCGCCTCATGTGGGTCGGCGCGGGCCTGTGGCACGATACGGATTTCTACACAGCTTTCGAAGAAAGCCTGGGGGCGGTTTTCGTGTGGTCCATGTATCTCGCCTTTGGACCCGATGGCTATATTCGTTACGGCCTCGACGACGCCTTGCGAGCGCTCGCCAGCCGCGTCGTTAGCATGAATGAGCAACTGCACAATCCCCCTTGGGCGAACGAATGGATCGTCGAACAAGCCAAGCGCCATCGCATCGACGGCGCGGTGATTCTGGTGCCCCAGAACAGTAGACCTTCCGCGACTGGGTCATTCTTCATCAGGCATGCGCTCGAAGACGCCGGTATTCCGGCGCTTGAGATCTGGGCGGACATGGTAGATAGCCGCCGGTGGGATGCAACATCGATGCGGCAGCGTGTCGCAGAGTTTATTGAGACTCAGGTCCGCCGTAGATAGGCCGTGCCAGTGAAATCATCTTGTAGTCAACCCGCACTCTTGTCGGCGCTCAGAGTGTCGTTGCTTCCAGGGTTTGTACTACTCGCTGCGATAGCGATCGAAAAAATCGAAAACAGCAGGAAGCGTTAAGGTCACCATGCCACCGTGGTCGGCGTCGACTTCGAGGTATTCCAGATCGAAACCCTGGGCTATCATCCAATCCCGCATCAAATGGCTGCCCTTCACTGACGGCAACGCCTTCGTCCCTTCGGACATCATGACCGGCATGGTCCGGATGCGATCCCAGGGATAGTTCGCCTCATCAACAAAAGGACCGGACATGGGCGCGATGGCTCGCCATAACTGGGAGTACTTTGCCCCGAGATACCACGTCCCTCCACTGCCCATCGAGTGACCCATCAAGAAAACGGATGTCTCGTCTATCGGATATTCATTGAGGACTATCTCGAGGGCATTCAGGACATCCTTTTCGCTGAGTTCCAGCGCCCGCTCCTGTTCTGGTGTCACAGCGGCTCTTTGCTTTGCAGCGGCTTCGGGCTGCCCGAAGACCGCAGGAAGTCTGAGCGGAGTTCCATAGGCACCTAATGGGCTATAGCCCAGAGGCGACACCAGGGCGTAGCCGTGCTGCTCGGCCAAGCGCAGAAGTTGCTTACCGTTGCCATCCAAATACCGGTTCTCGTCTGAACCGCCTCCGTGAAGCATCACGATGAGAGACAATTTCGATTGACCGTCCCACGAGGTTGGGACGTAAAGGCGATACGGCATGTCCGTTCCGGCAGCGGAGAATCTATAGGTGCGATGTTGGTCACCTTTGGCCCGCCACTGAGGATTGCCGGGTGCCGCTAGGCTCTTCGCCAGCGATTGCGATTCGCGGATTTGCTGCTCTGCATCGAGAGCCGAACCGAACGCGATAGGCTGTGCCGAACACCGAGTCGACTGAGGAACGCACGGCAGTACCGTCGGCGGCGGATTCTGTTGTGCAGTTGCCGCGCTGGCCAAAAGAGCCACGGCTAATGGGATGTGAATCGTTACTTTCATTGTCCGTTTTGACGCTCTAGCCTAACGCATTACTCAGTCAATCTTCTTCTTTCGAACTACCCAACGAGGATTGACGCACAGCCCGCAATTCGCTCCCTCAAACATCAAGCTGGCGCGTTGATCGCCTTTCAGCTGCCAGTCCAGCCAAGCAACGGCAACGCCGCTGAACTCGCCCCCGTTTGGTTGACGATAGGTGCCACCATGAGTGACTCCTTTTTCATAACCTCGGAATATCGGAACGGCCGCAATGCGCTCGAAATCGTCGTCAGCGTTTGCAAAGGCGATGTCTTGAGCATCGCCGCTAATGTATGCCACCGGCGTATGGACACCAGCCCCATCCCATCAGCCGTATCCAGGAACTCCTGCCCTGGAACTTCGCCCTGTCTATACAGACCCAATCCTCCCAGGCCGCTTAGACACACTCATCAGGTGTCCACCAAAAAGGTAGTGGGCACTTCATGAGATGACTCCTCAACTAGGTCAAGAGGGGAGATCGGGACGCTTACACCCGAACCTTACGCCGATGTGGTTCGCTAACGCGAGTGGATTGAGATGAGCTGGAAACACTGCAGCAGCAGCCCAAGGAGCGGTACGCCACTGATGCGAAGTTTCCCGGCAAAGTGAAACGTGCAGGAGTCTCCCACGCAGAATGCAACTTCTAGCATGACAGGCTCCTTTCACGCTGCACCCGCTCTACTTCAGCGCGCAGGACAAGCCAACGCCTCTTGCCTTCCCGCTCTGCAGAAAGGGCTCCGGTTTGGATAAAGCGACGAACTGTTCGCTCGGAATAGCCTGCGACCTTAGCTGCGATGTTGACGCGAATCTTTACCGGCTTCGGCGCGCTGGTGCCCTGAAGACAAATTCTCGGCATATGTTTCCTCCGTAACTTCCTGAGGGTTCACGTTCGGGAAAGTTCTGGAGTGTGCTTTGCCGTCGATCTAAAGTGGGGCACACTCGAAGACTGGGCGAAGGAGCGTCCATGTCCTCGGTGGCCTTATTCCATGCATCAGGAACCACGAACGTTTAGTCCAGCTCACGGCGCAGAACATTGGCACGCCAAGCGTGATTGCCTTCCAAACGATTGTGATTCGAGCAAAGATCTGCCTGAGCAAGTTCCTTACGTGCAGATCTTCAAGCAGTAAATTGAGAAGCCCTGTCGGCGGGGTGAACGAATACTGAGTTTGCTGGTTGAAAAGCTCCAGCAGTTGTTCGAACGGAATTGCTTCAACGATTTCTATCGTGCGCAGATTGTTGCTGGATTGGAGTCGTTCGATGTACTGGCGGAGTTGATCTTCCGCCTTCTTTCGCGTCTCTAAAAACTCAGCCTGGGCGCTGAAAAGATCATTCAGATATTGGCCGCTCGCGGCATAGACGTGATTAGTCGGTATGGCGGTCAGGTTCTCTGCCCAGCTGATCGATTTGCACTGTCCGACGATCCCCACTTCAGGGAAGTAAATATCTGGCACGAAATCGAGATTCACGGTCATCGTGCTCACGTCGATAAGGCTGTCAACCGCGTCCATATCTACATTGTAAGAGAGAAAATGTCCCTTTCAATGAACATGGCCGCTATTGATTACCGAGGTCTACAAAGTGGATCAGACGCCCAAGTGTCCGCCGAGCAACGCAACGGCCGAATAGCCGGCACCGGCCCCTTCGGGCGCTTTGGAATACACCAAGTCCAGGCCAGGAATGATCTCGGCATCTATATACAGATTGGACCGGGCACTGCCGCCATATACAGATTGGACTGGGCACTCCCGCCGCCAAACCCTAGCTAACCACCAAAACGACCGCCGCCTGACCACTGCAGAGTGATTCAAGGTCGAGTCCATCATCAGTGACCTGCCGAAGCATGAGGCACCCCCTGAGGCTGCAGTCCCGGTTCCGACCGAGATTCTTGCAGAAGCGGAGTTTGCCGGCGTGTCGATGGGCGAGCAGAACGACGCCACTGCGTAAGCTTGGCGTTTCCCAAAACGGAACTTGCGTACCATAAAGTGGGACGAAAACACCAAAGGGGCTCGAGAGGGTCCCTTCGAGAAATGTAGTGTGAAGGCCGGATCCCTATAGGGTTCCGACCAACCACTGGGGCTTCCATACCAGTCGGACGTGGATTTCATCCCAAAACGGGAATTTGGGCCTCGCTCTAGCATGCAGAGTCTTCTATTGAATTTCTAATTTAATCGAGGATTTCTTTGTGAGCTTGCTTTTCCAGCAACTCGGGAGGAGACGCGGCAGCGCGGTCAATGGGTTGATTTGCCCCGTCCTGGAGAACAGAATGCGCCAATCCTCGCCATGTTTCACTCTCCCTTTTCGACGGAACGGGTCCTGCTTGTACGCGGCGGGAGCAGATTCCGGTTCTCTCCCTGAGAGCGGACAGTGGAGCGCTTGGTGCCTCGCGGGGCCGTTTGCGCGTCGGGCTTGCCACCGAATTGCGTTTTGGCGTGAACAGCGATTTCCCTGCCCAAATGCCTCCGGCCGAGACGGATCCTTCCTCATAGGCTGGTCCATTCCCCAACTCCCGAAGATTCACCCCTGCTTCAGGTCAAGCCATTCCCCGATGCTTCACGCCGTCGTGCTTTCCAAGCCGTCTTTAGCCTTGCCGAAGTAGCGCGCGCCAGCCGCCTGATAATGAACCATTGCTTCCCACAAGCCCGGTACCTATCTCGCCTCGATGAGTGCTATTTGGCGTGAAGCCAGAATTCCTCCCGGCCACATGGGCGTTTTTGAGGACTGATCCTCCCCGCCGGACAGAATACGGTCGAATTTGGGTGTCGGGAGGCGAAATTCGGCGCGGTTCAAGATAGGAATGTGAAGTAGATCACATTCAGAAAAACCATTGACCATAGGTATGTGAAATTGATCACATACAAAAACTCTGATCTCTGCTTTATTTTCCATCAATACACAAAAGAACCGCAAAAAGTGTGATGTGGCTTGCATTCAGAAAAACCTAGACACATCGGTATGTGAAGTCGATCACATACAAGCAGACTGATCTCTGCCTTACTCTCCATCGATACACAAAAGAGCCGCATGGATGTTCTGTATCGGTGTTCTTGTGTTTGACAACATGGTCTTGTATAGGCGGAGGCGCTCACGATGGAGATTAAGCGCACCATCAAATACGACGCCGACCGGGTCATTGGTTTTGGCCGGGAAATCATGGGCGTCACCGGCTGCGACCAATTGTCGAGCTGCATTCAGTGCGGTACCTGTTCGGGCGCATGTCCGTTAAGCATCTACATGGATTATTCGCCGCGTCAGGTCATGGCGCTGGTGCGTGCCGATTTCAAGAACGAGGTACTCCGCAGCAACACCATCTGGCTGTGCGCCTCCTGCTACGGCTGCACCGTCGAGTGCCCGCGCCAGATTCGCATCACTGACATCATGTATGCCCTAAAGCAGCGAGCGATCAAGGAGCGTGTGTATCCCAAGCAGATGCCGATTCCCATCTTGGCCAGAGAATTTGCCAAGATGGTTTCCCGCAAGGGCCGTATCACTGAGACGCTGCTGGTGATGCAATTGTTCTTACGTGCCAACTGGCGGGCGGTGTTGCGGTCCTGGCGGCTGGGACTGGGATTGATTCGAACTGGACGGTTCGTCATCAAACACGAACGCATTGAACGGCAGGCCGAACTTAACGCCATGCTCGCCACAATCGGTAACGGCAACGCAAAGGATGCGGCATGAACTATTCCTATTTTCCCGGCTGCTCGTTAAAAGGCTTGGGCCGCGCCTACGAGGAATCGCTGTTGCCGGTCATGCGACACCTCGGTGCGGAACTCAACGAACTGAACGACTGGAACTGCTGCGGCGCCACTGCCTACATGTCTGTGGACGAGGAGCAAGCCTGTGTGCTGGCCGCCCGTAACCTCGCCATCGCCGAAAAAGCCGGCCCGCAAGATTTGTTGACGCCGTGCAGCGCGTGCTACCTCGTGCTCAACAAGACCCAGCACAACATCGCCGACTTCCCGCAAATCCGCGAGGACGTCGATCGTGCGCTCAAGACCGCCAACCTCACCTACACCGGCAAGACCGCGGTCCGGCATCCGCTGGACGTGCTGTTCCACGATATCGGCGTGGAATCCATCAAGCAAAAAGTGGTGCGGCCGCTCAAGGGCTTGAAAGTCGCACCCTACTACGGCTGCCAGGTCGTGCGTCCCTACGCGACGTTTGATCACGCCTGGAATCCCACAACTATGGATGAAATCCTCGCCGCGCTCGGTGCGGAAATTGTTCATTATCCGCTCAAGACCAAATGTTGCGGCGGCAGTCTGACCGGTACCGTGCCGGAGGCCGGGCAGCGCATGACTTACATCCTGCTCAAGGAAGCCATCCGGCGCGGTGCGGATGTCATCGCCACCATATGCCCGCTGTGCCAGTTCAACCTCGACGCCTACCACGACCAGATTGAGAAACACTGGGGAACGGCGCGCATTCCGACGGTTTATTTTACGCAATTGATGGGTCTGGCTTTCGGGATCGAATCGCGACAACTCGGGTTGCACCGGAATTTTGTCCGGATGAAACCCCTGGCGGAAATTACACCAGTGGCGCCGGTTGGCGTCTGAAATGAAACTGCCATGAAAACGAACCCTTCCAACGGCGACGTTCGTATCGGCTTTTATATCTGCCACTGCGGCCATAACATTGGTGGCGTTGTGGATTGCCCGGCGGTCGCGGAATATGTCGGCAAACTTCCCGGCGTTGTCCTCTCGCGCGATTACAAGTACATGTGCTCCGCTCCCGGCCAGGAGTTGATCCAGCAGGACATCCGCGAGCACAATCTCAATCGCGTCGTAGTCGCGTCCTGCTCGCCGCTGCTGCACGAGCACACCTTCCGCAACGCCGTGGCCGCCGGAGGGCTGAACCCGTTCTATTTCCAGATGGTCAACATCCGCGAACACGATGCGTGGGTGCATTCCGACCGCGCTGAGGCTACGGCCAAGGCCCAGGCGCTGGCGCACGCCGCCGTCAATCGCGTTCGCTTCCACAAGCCGCTCGAAATCACGAAAGTTCCCATCAATCCCGATGTGTTGGTGGTCGGCGGCGGCATTGCGGGCATTCACGCGGCGCTCACGCTCGGCAACGCGGACAAAAAGGTCTTTCTTGTCGAGCGCGAGCCGAGTATCGGCGGGCACATGGCGCAGTTTGACAAGACTTTTCCCACGCTCGATTGCGCGGCCTGTATCCTCACACCGAAAATGTCCGCCGTCCGCTCCCACGAAAACATTACGCTATGGACCTACTCGGAAGTCGTAAAGGTCGAGGGCTACGTCGGCAATTACACCGTGACGGTGAAGCGCAAGCCGCGTTACGTCAATGAGGAGTTGTGCGTCGGTTGCCAGGAATGCATCAAGGCGTGCGCTTTTAAGGAGCCTAAATTCCCGGACGAGTTCAATGTCGGGTTGAACAAGCGCAAACCGGTTTACATCCCGTTCCCGCAGGCCGTGCCGCAGGTGGTCGTCATTGACCCGGAACGGTGTATCCAGATCAAGACCGGCAAGTGCAAGAAATCCTGCCTCGAAGCCTGCGCCGAGCGGCAGGCGATTGACTTCAACCAGAAAGAACAACTCGTCGAGATCAAAGTCGGCAATATCATCGTAGCGACCGGCTTCAAACTGTTCGACGCCACGCGGATCCCGGAATACGGCTACGGCCTGTATCCGAACGTCGTCACGTCGCTCGAACTGGAACGGCTTGTCACCAGTTCAGGCCCGACGGCGGGCGAAATCATCCTGCGCGACGGCAGCAAGCCCAAGACTGCCGGCTTTATTTTGTGCGTTGGCTCGCGCGACACAAAAACCAACCGCTGGTGCTCGCGTACGTGCTGCATGCACTCGATGAAACTGGCGCAACTGTTCAAGGAACATACCGACGCGGACGTGACGGTTTTCTACATGGACATCCGCGCGCCCGGCAAGGGCTGCGAGGAGTTTTATGACAAATCGCTGCGTGAAGGCATCCGGTTCGTCCGTGGCCGCGTAGCCGAGGTTACTGACTGGGCGCTCTCGCCGGAGGAGGAAGGCAAGCTCGTCATCCGCGTCGAGGACACGCTGGCGGGCTTCGTGCGGCGCATTCCGGTGGACATGATCGTGCTGGCCGTCGGTATGGAACCGCAGTTGGACGCGCAGGAGGTGCGGCGGCTGTTCAACATGAGTTGCGGTTCGGAAGGCTGGTTCCTCGAAAAGCATCCGAAACTCGCGCCGGTGAGCACTTTCACTGACGGCGTGTTCATCGCGGGCTGTTGCCAGGGGCCGAAGGACATTCCTGACAGCATTGCGCAGGCGGGCGCGGCGGCCGCGGAGGCGCTGGCGCTGATTGACAAGGGTTACATCGAGCAGGAGCCGAACACGGCTTACGTCGTCGAGACGGACTGCAGCGGCTGCAAATCATGCGTGCCGCTCTGCCCGTTCACGGCGATCCTGTTCGACGAAGCGACACAAAAGGCGCGCATCAATGCGGCGCTGTGCAAGGGTTGCGGCACGTGCGTCTCTGCGTGCCCGAGCGGGTCCGTCCGCCAAAACCTGTTTGAAGACGAGGAAATCTTCAGCGAAATCGAAGGAATGCTGTCTTATGTCTGACCCGAACTGGCAACCACGTATTGTCGCGTTCTTTTGCAACTGGTGCACCTACACTGCCGCCGACTTGGCCGGTGTGTCGCGGCTCAAGTACGCGCCGAATGTCCGCGTCATCCGGCTCATGTGCTCGGGGCGCGTGGACCCGCAGTTCATCATGGATGCACTGGCCAAAGGCGCGGACGGGGTGCTCATCGGCGGCTGCCACATCGGCGACTGCCATTACGTCGAGGGTAATTACAAAACGCTACGCCGATTCACAATGCTCAAGCGCATGATGGCCGACATGGGCATCGAGGAACAGCGCGTGCGGATGGAATGGATTTCCGCCTCGGAAGGCGAACGCATCAAGACGGTCATCAACGAAATGGTGGAGCAAGTTCGCGCGCTCGGCCCGCTGGGCTTACCACAGCAGTTCGAAGAATGGGATCGCGAAATGACCGCCTTAGAACACGCGGCGGCTGAAAAGTCGGAAACGGAAGTAGCCCATGCCTAAACCCAAAGTTGCCTTTTATTGGTGCGCCTCGTGCGGCGGCTGCGAGGAAACCGTCGTGGACTTGGCCGAAGACATCCTCGGCGTGGTCGAAAAGGTGGACATCGTGTTCTGGCCCGTGGCGATGGATTTCAAATACAAAGATATCGAGGCCATGCCCGACCAGTCCATCGTCGCCACGCTACTCAACGGCGCGATTCGTTCGACCGAGCAGGAGGAGATGGCGCGGCTGCTGCGCCGCAAGAGCCAATTCATGATCGCCTACGGCGCGTGCGCCGTGAGCGGCGGCATTCCCGGTCTTGCCAATCAATTTTCGCGTGAACAAATTTTCAAGTTCAATTACGAAGATGCGCCGTCCGTGGTGAACGAGAAAAAGGTTCGCCCGCAATTGAAATTTTCAGACAATGGTCGCGAGCCGACGCTGCCGAGCTTGCACAACGTCGTACGCTCGCTCGACCAGGTGGTGGACGTGGATTATTACGTGCCCGGCTGCCCGCCCACGCCCAAGCTCACCAAGGCCGCCGTGACCGCCTTGCTCGAAGGCACGCTGCCGCCGAAAGGCTCGGTCATCGCGCCCGACATCGCATTGTGCGACGAGTGCCCGCGCAAGGCCACCAAGCCGACAAATCTTTCCTTCACGGAATTCAGACGGCCGCATCAGGTGTTGATGGATTCCGAAAGATGTTTTCTCGCGCAAGGCGTCGTCTGCATGGGACCGGCTACGCGTGGCGGTTGCGAGGCCGCCTGCACCTGCGGTGGAATGCCATGCACTGGCTGTTTCGGCCCGACGTCGCGGGTGCGCGACCAGGGTTTGAAAATCATGTCGTCGCTCTGCGCCAACGTCGCCGGCAAGGAAGAAAAAGAAATCAGCGCGGTACTCGCCGGCATTCCCGATCCTGTCGGCACGTTCTACCGCTACGGACTGGCGAAGAGTCTTTTGCGCCGTAAAGTTTCGCTGCCTGCCACCGGATGAAAAGGCCCGATATGGAACAAGTCGTCAAGGACAAATTCAATCAAGGTTCGACCCGCGCCAACGCCGCCTACCAGCTGGGACGCCGCCGCTTCACCATTGACCCCATCACGCGGCTCGAAGGTCACGGCAAGATTGACATCTACCTCGATGAGAAGGGCGATGTCGAGCGTGCCTACCTGCAAGTGCCCGAACTGCGCGGCTTCGAGGTTTTCAGCCTTGGCCGGCCTGCCGAGGACATGCCGCAAATCACCAGCCGCATCTGCGGCGTGTGTCCGACCGCGCATCACATGGCTTCGACGAAATGTCTGGACGACCTTTATCAAGTTGAGCCGACTTCTCCGGGCCGGAAAATCCGCGAGCTGGTTTACAACACCTTCATGCTCGAAGACCACGCGCTGCACGTCTTCGTGCTAGGCGGGCCGGACTTCATCGTCGGGCCGGAAGCGCCCGCGGCCGAGCGCAACATCATCGGCGTGATCGGTAAGGTCGGCCTCGACGCCGGCAAAAAAGTCATCGCTACGCGCAAACGCCTGCGCGAACTCATCGCCTATTTCGGCGGCAAAGTCGTGCATCCGGTACTCGGTCTGCCCGGCGGCGTCAGCAAGCCGCTAAAGCCCGAAGACCTGCCCGAGTTCAAGCAGCTTGCCAAGGACGGCGTCGAGTTCGCCGAATGGACGCTGGCCGTGATCAAGCAAATTGTTCTCGGCAATTCCGACTACGTAAACATGATCACGTCGGATGCCTATACCCACAAGACCTGTTATATGGGCACGGTGGACGAAGACAACAAGGTCAATTTCTACGACGGGAAACTTCGCGTTGTAGACTGCACCGGTAAGGAGATCTATAAGTTCGCCCCGCAACAATACCGCGACTTCGTAGCCGAACACGTCGAACCATGGAGCTACATGAAGTTCACCTACCTCAAGCCGCGCGGCTGGAACGGCTTCACCGAAGGCCCTGACACGAGTATTTATTCCGTCGCACCGCTGGCGCGGTTGAACGCCGCTGACGGCATGGCCACGCCCAAGGCCCAGGCCGCTTACGAGGAGTTTTACAAAACTCTCGGCGGCAAGCCGGTTCATCACACCCTCGCCAACCACTGGGCGCGCGTCATCGAAATGATTCAGGCCGCCGAGACCATGGAGAAGCTGCTGAACGATCCGGAAATTACCAGCCCCGAAGTGCGGCGTATCCCGACCACCGTTCCGAAGGAAGGCGTCGGCGTGGTCGAAGCCCCGCGGGGCACGCTGTTCCACCATTACCGGACCGACGAACGGGGCTGCATCACCATGGCCAACATGATCGTCGCCACCGCCAACAATGCCGCGCGCATCGCCATGAGCGTGGAAAAGGCGGCGAAAGGTTTGATCAAAGCCGGCAATGTCAGCGAAGGATTGCTCAACAAAGTCGAAATGGCCTTCCGCGCCTACGACCCGTGCCTCGGCTGCGCGACGCACAGCCTACCCGGCCATATGCCGCTGCTTGTGAAAATTTACGACCGCAACCGGCAACTCGTTCAGGAATTGCGGCAGGACTGATTTCGCCGCTGGCTTTCTATGAACGTCAACGGCGCCAAAATCCTCGTTCTCGGCCTCGGTAACGACATTCTCACCGACGACGCCATTGGCATTCTCGTCGCCCGCGAAGTCCGCCGGCGCGTCGCGCACTTGGCAGATGTTGACGTTCGCGAGACGATGGAAATGGGCTTAGCTCTGCTGGATTTCATCGTTGGTTACGAAACGCTCATCCTCGTGGACGCCATCCAAACCGGTCTCGCCACGCCCGGCCACATCCACGAAATCACGCAGCAGCAGTTGAAGTCACTACCCGACCGCACGCCGCATTTTTTAGGCGTCGCCGAAACGCTCCAGCTTGGCCGGCGGCTCGGTTTGGCCATGCCATCACGCCTCAAGATCTTGGCTGTCGAGGTCGCCGACCCGTTCACATTCGGCACGCAAATGACGGCGGCGCTGCAACAGACCCTGCCCATCGCTGTTGAAAAAATCGTAGCGGAAGTCAACCTGTCTTGAGCCGTCGCCTGGTTGCGCCAGGAAACCTCATCCCTTGAAGTCTTTAATTGCGTTGCTCAGGGTGAATGGAGGAGCGAGTCGCATCCTTCAGTTCCTTGATCGAGCGATCGACTCCGCGGCGCAGTCCGAACAAACTCGGCACAAAATTCGTCCTGGAAAACACCATGCGGCCGGGAGAAATCCTCGGCTTGCGCTAAATCAAGGCGTGAATCGAGCGCGCTGGGATTCGGACAGCAGCTAAGCCGGTTAAGCCCCCCCATGTTATTGATATATAATAGCTTAGATTCTTACATGCGCATGACTCCCCGAATGTCGGCATGGCGACTGGAATCTCGTGCCCTCTGGCCGGGCTGGGGTCCGAGGAGGCTCCCGGAGCCGGGGGCGTTTTTCGTTCCCGATTCTGTGAGGTCGGCTAATAGAGGCAGTATCGCGTTTGTTGTGCGCGGCTTGCGCAGGGTGCCCGATCAGTCAATGTGTAACCAGCAGGCTCTTAGGGTCATGACACGAAACGGGAGATCACAAGCGACCCACGGTGAAGTGCGCTCGATAGGGACCTGCTTGCTTGAGGGGAACCATGGAACGATATAATCGGGTCACAGAAATGTGTCGCTCGTCAGATTTCGATGCGGGTCTCCGCGTTTTCAGATCGGCAGGCTCGGTAGATGGCTTGCCCGCCGATGAAATGAGGCGCGCATTACCTTTTGCTGAAGGCATCGTTCCGAGGAGGCCTCATGTCTGTTACACATGACTGCCCTCTCCGGCTGTGCGGTCGCACAGCGCGTAATAAGAAGAGCGAAGGTCTTTCGCTACCTTTTTGGCCACATTATCGTCCACTTGCCCTGCCCGGTCAGGTCCGCGCTCCCGCATTCCTTGCATTCCGCAAATTCAATCTCCAAAGGGGAGTGCCCATGAGACTCGGATGTAAGAGCGCAATCGTGTTCAACGACCACTGTTTGTTATTTCCTCGCAAGGTATTTGCTCGTTGCAACCGATGCTTACGGGACGATGTAACCGGACCATGAGAAGACCCTCGATGGGAAGAATATGGAACCTTTCAGTTCCGTCCACTGAAAGCGTTTGGTGGGAACAGCCGATGGATGAGACATCCGATTCCGACGAGGAAATTCAGACCGTGGCCTTGATTCACGATCTGTTGCGGATGCTGGGCAGCAGGTGTAAGGAATGCGCGGCGATTCTCTGCGGACACGAATTGCTGATGAGCGTGGTGGCGGGGTACAGGAATAGCCCACGATGTTTGTCTTGTCTCTCGCGGCAGATGGGGAGAGGCAGCGAAGAGGTGCGCGACCATTTGTACCACTACATCATGCATCGCGCATGCCGCCGCGCTGCATGGTTGTGGGCCAGCAACGAGGAGGGCGCGACGGCGCTTCCGGCCTGTCTTTGGTCTGGCGCCGGCGTCGAGGGAGAGAGTCAACGGGCGGTGAACCTACCTGTGTCGCCTCGGCGTCCTGATCCCAATCGGGTCCCAGACGCCGAATGGGATGCCGGGAACACGGGCTGCGGCGAATTAGTAATGGAGCTTCGCCTGCGTCTCCAGGCGATGAAGCCCGGTCAGATTCTGAAGCTGACGGCAAGCGACGACGGAGCGCCAGAAGACCTTCCGGCGTGGTGCCGTCTAACCGGGCACGAACTTGTGTCTTTCAATCACCCCGAATATTTCATTCAACGAAAGGAGTAGTAATCAATGGCTGGAAAACTATGTGTGAGTCTTTCATTCGCCAAGGACAACACCGACAAAGCGACCGTCGCTTTTGTCGTGGCGAATGCTGCGGTGGCATCGGACAAGGAAACGGTGGTGTTCCTCAGTATCGAGGGGGTGCGCCTATCTCAGAAAGGTTACGCCGATGGCATTCACGAAGAGGGCTTTGCGCCGCTAAAGGATCTCATCGCCAACTTTGCACAAGCAGGCGGCAAGATGTATGTTTGTTCGCCGTGTTTCAACAAGCGCAAGCTCGATGCGAACAATCTTGTGGATGGCGCAGCGATTGTAGGCGGGGCCAAGCTGGTCGAGTTCCTGAGCGACGGCGCCGCTTGCATCAGCTATTAAGAGGAGGAAAGCTATGCACCCGATACTGCAACACTCGTTTCAACCTGACGTCTCGTTCCACGGCGGAAACATGGATTGTGGTAACGGGCTCCTCTTGCTAATTCGAAGGAGCATCGATCCGCTGCCGGCCGGAGGCATTCTGGAGATTCGCTCGACGGAGAGTTCCGTGGAGGAGGACCTGCCCGCGTGGTGCCGCCTGACCGGAAACGAGCTAATTTCATTCACTCGCGAGGGAACCGAACGAAGCTTCCTTGTCTCGAAAGGAGCCCTCGCTAATCGCTCAAAACCGGCGGCCACCGCGGCGCCGGTTTTATTCACACAGCCGAGTCCCGTGCGGATTCAAGTGCCATCTGTTCTTCCGGAACCCGCACCGGCAGCGGAGATTTCTCCTCTTTCGGTAATGGGGATCGGGAGTTGGCCCCGGCCGCGCTGGATGGTCCAGGCGATTCACGACCACATGGAAGGGCGCTTGCAGGAGGCGGACTTTCAGGCAACCGCCGACGATGCGGTCCGGCTTGCGGTCGAGGCTCAGTTGCGCGCGGGTGTTGATGTGGTGACTGACGGGGAGCAGCGCCGCGACAACTATGCCAGCTTCGTCGGGGGCCTGCTCGATAATTGCGTTCTTGTTCCTTTGACCGACCTTCTTCCGATGGTGGATGATCCCGCTCATTTCGAGAAGGAGATGAAGAGCCTGGATGTGCCCGCCGATAAGGTTCGTCATCCGGCAGTCTACGGGCCCATCGGCAGAAGCAAACCGCTCACCGTCCATGAACTGCAGTTTGTGAAATCCATTACCGGCAAACCAACAAAGGTGGCGCTCCCGGGGCCCTACCTGCTCACCCGAACCATGTGGATGGAGTGTCTCTCCGAACATGCGTACCAATCGCGCGAACAACTGGCGGAAGATGTGGTCCGCGTTCTACGGGAGGAGCTGCACTATCTGTTGGCGGCTGGGGCTGACCTGGTGCAGTTTGACGAACCCGTACTGAGCGAAGTGGTCTTCACCGGAGGCAAGGCGAAACGCAGCTTCATGTGTGGCGCGTTGAGCCAAAGGAAAGATCCGGCATCCGAGTTGACCTTCGCTCGGACCCTGATCAACGCTGTTGTCGATGGAGTACCGCGCGCGCGAACGGCGATGCACATGTGCAGAGGAAACTGGACCCCGGATGAATCGGCGGCACTTAAAGGCGACTATCAACCACTGTTGCCCTTGCTCGGGGAACTCCAAGTCGGAACCCTGTTCCTGGAAATGTGCACGCCACGGGCCGGAAGCATGGAAGTGCTCAAGGATTTGCCGCGCGAGCTTCGCATCGGCGTTGGCATCGTCAACCAGAAGAAGCCAAGCGTCGAAACGGTAGATGAAATCGTAACGCGAGGCCGGGAGGCGATTCGCATCTTCGGAGCCGACCGCGTCCTCTTCACTCCCGACTGTGGATTTGCCACCTTCGCGGATAATCCAGTGAGCTCAGCGACAACAGCCGAACAGAAACTACGCGCCATCGTTGAGGCCGCCGAAATTGTACGTAGAGGATGATCCCCGCCATGTCGCGACGCTACTCTGTGGCAAGGGTAGCGCACCGTTGCACTCACTCGCGAAGCTGCTGTCCAGCCGAGTTGAACCGACTTGTCGGTATCGCGGGCCATAAACTGTGACCGGGAGGTTCCTCTGCAATCGTCGCGTAAATGGGCACATCGCTGAGCGTGTTTCTGGATCGCACCGCTCGGCCAAACAGCGCATCGACCGCGGATAGGGAACGAAGAGTCGGCCAGCGGCCGCCGATCTGCCTGGGCATGATCCTGGGTTGACGAGCAGCCCTTAGCGCTCATTGAACTCGGGGTACGAGGCGCTCCACAGATGAGTGACCTAAAACGCTACAGGGTCAGGGAGCCTCGGAGCACCACACCCCCCGGGCAGATCATGAGATTCCCGTCGCAATGCCGGTCGTTTGGGCGCAATCCACCCAGCGTATTTTTCAGAACGCTGGTGCGAACCATTCTCGTATATTGATAAAAGCCCCTGGCGGCCCACATGGAACTGAAGTCCGGCTCGAAACTCGGACCCTACGAAATCGTCTCGCCGATAGGCGCCGGCGGCATGGGTTCGGTCTGGAAAGCGCGTGATCCACGGCTCAACCGCGACGTGGCCATCAAAGTCTCTGACGCCCGGTTTTCGGAACGCTTTGCGCGGGAAGCCAAAGCCATCGGCGCGTTGAATCATCCCAATATCTGCCAGATTCACGATATTGGCCCAGACTATCTGGTGCTGGAATACGTAGAAGGCGCCCCGATCTTGGATAGCGGTGATCCGCCCGGGACTTCGATTCATGGCGTACACTTGCATAACCCATGAGATCGCCGAGTCAACGCCGCTCGTCCTCGCTCGTGCCGCTGAACACCGTGGGTGTTTTGATCCGCACGCCAGCAGCAGCGCGAGAAGTGCCCGATCCCGCTTACCCTTGAGCTTGTTTCGATCGGGCGCTAGACGATGCGCTTCGTCTGAATCTGGCTTTCCCTGGAGGGCAGAAATGACAACCGCAGATGGCGACGTCACGCAACTCCTGAAGGCGATGCACGCGGGCGACCCGGCCGCTGCCGAGCGTCTTCTCCCGCTCGTGTATGGCGAATTGCACCGGCTAGCCCAGGCGTATATGCGCCGGGAGCGGCCCGATCACACCCTTCAGGCCACGGCCCTCATCAACGAAGCCTATATTCGGCTCGCGGGTGAGGATATTGGCTGGACCAGCCGCGCGCATTTCATTGGACTGGCTGCCCATGTCATGCGGCAGGTTCTGGTGGATTACGCGCGCGCCCACGCTGCCGAGAGACGTGCCGGAGGGATGCGTCAAGTCGAAATGCAGGATGATCTGGCGATCTCGCCGGAGCGCCTCGCCGAAGCTGTGGCGCTCGACGAAGCGCTCACCAGACTGGCGGCGGAGAATCCGCGGCAGGTCCGCACCGTCGAACTGCGCTACTTTGGGGGACTCTCGGTGGAGCAGATTGCGCGGATTCTCGAAGTGTCGCCGCGCTCCGTAAAGCGAGACTGGTCGCTGGCCAAGATCTGGCTGTCTCGCCAATTCCGTCCGGGCGCGGCTGGGCGCAAGGAGAGCCGGGGCGATGGGCCCCGAAAGTCCCCCGCCGAAAAATAGTTGCGTCTCGTTGCCCCTTTTCGCCTGCGGCAACGCGTTCTCCAGTGAAAGCGCTTTTGAACGTAACGATGCAGCGCTTTCCAAGGAGGACTCACCATGAAATCGCTTATCAGCATGATCTCTGCTGCAGCCCTTGCCGCGGTCGCGTCTCTGGCGCCGATCGCGCAAGCTCAATCAACCCCGATTTCCATTCGCGCGAACGTGCCCTTCGCTTTCGATTACGGGACGAAGCACCTTCCTGCCGGCACCTACATCTTCTCCTTTACCGATGACCTCGTGACGGTGAGCGGCGCATCCGGCACTTTCATCGGGTGGGCTAAGATGGCTTACGATCCCGGCCGGGTCAACGAAACTCGGGTTATCTTCCACAGGTACGGCGACTATTACTTTCTGGATGGACTGACGATCAACGGAGGGGGTGCGCAGATTCACTGCTGTCCAAAACACATTTTGAGTTGAAGCTGGTTGCCCTCCGGTATCGGCGGTTCCAGAATGACTTTGTCGAGAAGTCGCTGAAAACCGCCAGGGAGGGCGCCTGCCATGGTACAAGTCGCGAGTCTGTTCAATCAACTTCTGCAGCATTTTCCTCGTCTGGAATTCGCTGGTCTGGTCAGGACGCATCAGGCCGAGCGCGCGGCTAAGGGTTTCGACTGCTGGACCCAGTTCGTGGCCATGCTGTTCTGCCAGTTGGGTCATGCCGACTCTCTGCGTGAGATCTGCAACGGGCTGGCCTGCTGCCTGGGCAAGCTGGTCCATCTCGGCATCGCCCGAGCTCCCAACAAGTCCACCTTGTCGTACGCCAACCAGCATCGCCCGGCGGCGCTCTACGAAGATTTGTTCTATACCGCGCTGGCGCGCTTCCGCGAGCAGCAGGGGCTGGGCCCGCGCAAACGCAAATTCCGCTTCCGCAACAAGCTGCTGTCGCTGGACTCGACCATCGTCTCTCTCTGTCTGAGCATGTTCCCTTGGGCTCTGTGCCGCCGTAACAAGGGCGGAGCCAAAGCGCACGTGCTGCTGGACCACGACGATTATCTGCCGCGCTACGTTTTGATCACGCCGGCGCGGGTTCCGGATATACGCGTGGCGCACGCGCTGGCCCTGCCCAAGGGTTCCATCGTCACCATGGATCGCGGCTATGTCGACTTCCGCCTTTTTGCCCGATGGACCGAGGCCGGCGTCTTCTTCGTTACCCGGCCGCTCCAGCACATGGTCTTCGAGGTCGTCGAATCTCGCCCCGTGCGCGAAAACAGCAGCCTTCGCTCCGACCAGACCATCCGCTTTACCAGTGAGTGGGCGCAGCGGCACGGCTTCAAACTGTTGCTGCGCCGCATCGTCGTCTGGAACGAAGAACGTCAACAGGAGATCGTGCTCCTGAGCAATCACTTCGGCTTCGCCGCCTCCACCCTGGCTGACATCTACAAGCAGCGTTGGCAGATCGAGCTGTTCTTCAAGGCGCTCAAGCAAAACCTCAAAATCAAGAGCTTCGTCGGCACCACCGAGAACGCGCTGCACATCCAGATTTGGACAGCCCTGATCGCCATGCTGCTGCTCAAGTGGCTCCATCACCTCTCCCGGGCCAACTGGTCGTTGTCCAATCTGGCCACCATGCTGCGCCTGAACCTCTTCACCTACCGCGATTTGCTGGACTGGCTGCACAACCCTTTCGGAACCCCGCCCATCCTCCCCATGCCTGAACAACTCAAACTCGCCTGGAAATGATTTGGACAGACGATTGAAAAGAAAAAAGCAGACCTCATCTCCAATCCATGCTCAACCCTGTCCCAAAGCCTTTATTCGCAACCGCACCACACCACAGAACCTGCTATTTTGGACAGCAGTGGCGCAGATTTCCGTCTCGGAGTCGAAGAATGAGCGGAGCGTGGCTAAGGAGTGGGCGATGAACCACCAGGCTCCCGATCTGCAGGCAGTCGCCGCGCTGAGCGAGCCGCAGCTCGGCAAATAACACTAAGGCGAGAACCAACCAGCAGGAGTTTCCCTCCGGGGGAACTCCTGTTTTTCTTTGTAAATCGATGCGGCCCGTGCTTGCCGAACATGGTACTGTGGAGTCAACTTCAAGACTCGAGTGCAGAGCCCGGGAGGTGTTCCATCGCCAATCAGGAACAAGCGGCAGAGAGCATCTTCGGAGAAGCGCTGGAGCTCGGGCCGGAGGAACGGCAAGTTTTCCTGGATCGGATCTGTCTTGGTCAGCCTGCTCTGCGCAGCAGAGTGGAGGCGCTGCTCAAGGAAAATGATCGCCTTCAGGGGTTCCTGTCGGAACCTCCGTTCACGCCGTCCGGCAGGCCTGCCGGCGAGGATTTGCCAAAGGGAACTCAGCTGGGACGTTACACAATCGTGGAACCGCTGGGGTCAGGCGGGATGGGCCAGGTCTTTCGCGCTGTCAACGCAAATCTGCAGCGCGATGCGGCGGTGAAGGTGCTGCATCCGGAGCTGGCGGGCGACACGGGCCTGGTAACGAGGTTCCGGCGTGAGGCGCGCGCCCTGGCGGCACTGAATCACCCCAACATCTGCACGATTTTCGAGATAGGCGAGCAGGACGGGCTGATCTTCATCGCCATGGAGTTCCTGGATGGTCTTACGCTGCGCCAACGAATGGCGAATCAACGGCTGGAACTGGAATCCACGCTGACATTATCCATTCAGATCGCCGACGGCCTCGACGCGGCGCACTCCGCCGGCATCGTTCATCGGGACATCACGCCGGGGAACATCTTCATCACGCGTCGCGGCCACGTAAAGATACTGGACTTCGGAGTGGCCAAGGTCGCCGGCGCGCGTCCGTCGGCCAACGCATCCACGGCCAGCGCAGATCATGCGACGCTTCCCGGGTCGGTAATGGGCACCGTGGCGTACATGTCTCCGGAGCAGGTGCGCGGCAAAGAGGTGGACGCCCGCAGCGACCTGTTCTCCTTCGGGGTGGTGCTGTACCAGGTAGCCACCGGCCTGCTCCCCTTCCGCGGCGACAGCCCGGGGCTCATCTTCGATGCTATCCTGAACCGCGCTCCGGCTCCGCTGCTGCGCGTGAACCCCGACCTGCCCGCCGCCCTGGAAGAGATTGTCGGCAAGGCGCTGGAGAAGAGTCCCGATTTGCGCTATCACCACGCCGCAGACATGCGCATCGACCTGATGCGGCTGAAACGCAGCCTTGAGCCAGGCCACCACGAAAGCATGGGCGAGGTGAGAAGCGCGCTGGAACAGGTCGCGGTCTCCAAGCCCGCGGAACCGCAGCCGTCCATCGCCGTCCTGCCCTTCGCCAACATGAGCGCCGACAAAGAGAATGAATACTTCAGTGACGGATTGGCCGAGGAGATCCTCAACCTGCTGGCCAAAATGCCCGGCCTGAAGGTCATCGCGCGAACGTCGTCATTCTCATTCCGCGGCAAAGACCAGGACATCCGTAAAATCGCCCAAGCGCTCGGCGTACAGAACATCCTCGAAGGCAGCGTGCGCCGCGCCGGGAACCGCATCCGGGTAACCGCAGAGCTCATCCATGCCGCCGATGGCGCCCATCTCTGGTCGGAGCGTTATGATCGCGAGTTGGCAGATGTATTTGCCGTGCAGGACGAGATTTCGGCAGCCATCGCGCAGGAGCTCCAGCTCAAGCTGTCGCCGCGGGCTGACGCGAAGCCGCGCTACACTCCCAAGCTTCCCGCCTGGGAAGCTCTCCTGAAGGCCCGCCATTTCCACTGGAAGGTCACGCGGGAATCGATGGACCAAGCCAAGGTGTTCTACGAGCAGGCCATCGCGCTTGATCCGCAATTCGCCCTGGCCCAGGCCCAATACGCCGACTATCTTTATGGCCGGACAACCCTCGATATGACACCACTGCGCGAGGCCGCGCCGGTCGCTCGCGCCCTGGCGCAAAGGGCGCTGGAACTGGACCCCTCGCTCCCGGAAGCACACGCGGTTCTGGGTGCTCTGGCCGGCTGCCTTGACTACAACTGGAACGAGGCCGGGCGCCAGCTCGCGCTGGCGACCGCTGACGACTCCGACTCCCCGCACTGTCACTTCACCCGCGGGCTTCATTACTTTTTGTCATTGGGCCGCCGGAAGGAAGCAGTAGAGCAAGTCGAAATCGCCCTTCGGGGTGACCCGCTGCAGCTTATGATACGGAGCGTCATGGGAATGTGCCTCGATTCGGCTGGCCGACATGCGGAGGCGGAGGAGCATCTCCGTCAGACCGTCGCTTTGGATCCAAATTTCTCCTGGGCCTGGTACCTCCTCGCTGGGCACTACGCGGCCCGGCAAATGTTTGCGGAAGCGCTTCCTTTCGCTGAAAAGGCGTTTTCGCTGGCCCCCTGGTGGGCACCGAGCGTTGGCGTTTACGCGGCGCTGTTGGTTCGTACGGGCGCGCGGGATCGGGGATTGGATCTGATCCAAAGGCTGGGCTCCGGCGAAGCCTATGGAGCGTCGAAAGGGCTGGCGCTCTTCTACCTCTGCTGCGGCGAAATCGATCGGGCCGCGGACTGGTTCGAGAAGGCCATCGAAGAACGATACCCTCGGGTTCCTTCAACTCTGCAAGGCGCGATTGCGGAACCGCTGCGCGCCAGCCCGCGCTGGCCGAAATTAGCGGCGCTGATGAATCTGCCGACAGAGGCGTCATAGCGATGCCAGTCTTGGGGACGCGAACCGGCGATAACGATCGTTTGAGAGGGTTAGCCAGGTTGTAATGGGATGGTCCGCCCCACGTCCATATCCCGGATAGTTTCCGGTTATGCCGACCAATGCGGAGAGTGCGGTCGCGCTGAGTCGTGGGACTGAAATGCATTTCCCTTTTCGTTTGGAATGACTTACTCCGCGATGCTTCACGCCGTTGTGCTTTCCAGGCCGTCATTAGCCTTGCCGAAGTAGCGCGCGCCAGCCGCCTGATAATGAACAATTGCGTCCCACCAGCCTTTTCCAGCAACTCGGGAGGAGACGCGCCAGCGCGGTCAATGGGTTGATTTGCCCCGTCCTGGAGAACAGAATGCGCCAATCCTCGCCATGTTTCACTCTCCCTTTTCGACGGAACGGGTCCTGCTTGTACGCGGCGGGAGCAGATTCCGGTTCTCTCCCTGAGAGCGGACAGTGGAGCGTTGAGGGGCCTCGGGGGGGCCGTTTGCGTGTCCAGCATGCCACCGAATTGCGTTTTGGCGTGAACTGAAGTGGCCCGCGGGCCATTAAGCGTATACTTGATCCCATTCCCCCCTCCTTGTCGCGTATTAATCAGGAGGCATAAATGAAAAACCTCAAGATCGCCTGCGTAGCAATCGCACTTTGCTGCCTCGCGGCCTGCAAACCCGCACCGCCGCCAGAGCAGGCTGCGCCCGAACCGCCTGCCGGAACCACGCGCGTCAACCCCACTGACGGCCAGGTCTACGTCTGGATTCCCGGCGGAAAATTCACCATGGGCTGCTCGCCAAATGATCGCGATTGCGATCCGGACAGTGAACCCGTGCACGCCGAAGAGATTGTTGGTTTCTGGATGGGACAGACCCCCGTTACAGTCGGCGCCTGGAAGAGATACCGCGCGGCCACTGGTGAAACGGCCCTGCCTACCTCCGACCTGTTGACGCCGGCGAAGTTGAATGAAGCCAGCCGCGACGACAACATGCCCGCGGTCTTGATGGATTGGTTCGCGGCCAAGAAATTCTGCGAATGGGCTGACGGCGTACTGCCCGAAGACGAGTATTGGGAATACGCGGCGCGCGCCGGCAGTACCGCAGCCCGCTACGGCGATCTCGACAAGATCGCGTGGTACGCCGATAACAGCGGAAGACGCCCGATCAGTAGCGAGGCAGTGTTCGCGAATAATAGTTTGAACTACGGCGCGCAGCTCCGCGCCAACGGCGACGGTCCCCATCCTGTAGCCCGCAAGGCTCCCAACGCCTGGGGCCTTTACGACATGCTCGGAAACGTCACGGAATGGGTCGTGAACACCCACACCAAAATCGACGGCCGCAGCATCAGCGTATCCGAGGAGGCGGGCGAGCGAGGGTGTAGTTGGTTCGACCGGGAAAAGAAGTGCAGGGTGTCAGCCCGCGATACGGGCAGTGGATTGATGCAGTTCATGTATTACTCGACCGAGGGCTTCCGATGCGTGTGGGTGGGGAAGCTTCCCTGAAAGTGGCCTCCACAGCACGTCCCAAGCGCTGAGAAGCCGTGTGTCTGTGAAATCAACTTTTCTGTGTCGTTTCTCTTTTGCTATCGGAATGCGATGGTTGAAGTGAATTCTGAGCGCAAACCGCTTATCTACATCCAGCGTAAATGAATAAGGCAAGCCAACCTTTGCCGGCCTGGCGTCGCTCTCTCGCCAACTCTCACTTCGTATTGGCACATCCTCGGGTACCAGGATTTCCAGCTTGTCGATCATCGGTCCATCCAGTGATGCAACTGTGTGTAGCACCTCTTAACACAAGCATAGGCCCAGAAGGCGCTGTTGGGTGGCCCGCTCTAGCCCCGCCGATGTGCCCATCGGCCTGAGGGAGTTCCCGTTCCAATCCATCACCGTCGAGTGCTGCCTGTGCGGCGAACTGCGGCGGTACTTGCCCTCTGAGGTCTTCCTCGGGCGACCTGACTAACTCACCCTCCGCCAGCAGCGGACCGTAAGGAAGTGATGTTCGACCCCGACGCTCACATGCCCCGTGTCAATCGCGGCATGGTCGATCACCAGAGACCTCCTTCGTGTTGAATGCGCTCCTGCAATTCGGCAAGTGCGCCGTCGTCAAAGATGGCTTGCCAGATCATGCGCTCGTAGTAAGAAAAACGAGGATTGACTGTGCCGATAGCCAGCCGCGCTTTTTCCAGATAAGCCAGCACTTCCATGTAATTGCGCTCGCGGTCGCTCATAGCAGCACCTCTAAACGAGCCCCCTGTAGGTGTGAACACGCAGAGCCGAGACCAACGGGAATAGGAACCGATTACTGGAAACGTACCGCGACGAAACACGACAGTGGAATAGTTCCTCTGTGGGAAGGGCATGACAAGTTGGTAATCAGAAGTAACCTATGCGTACAGGAAGGCTTGTGTGAGGATGCCCTCAGAGGTCTTCCTCGGACGGCCTGATGGACTCGTCACCCGGCAGCAGCGGGGCAGAGGCCGGTAAAGCTTGGTGCCGTTGTCGAGTTTAAAAAGGAAATTCCGGTCTACACATTTCGTACTTTGAGGCTAGTTACCGAAGTAGCTCCCACTTAGCCCGAAACAGGGATTGTCTTCATCACAACAGAATTATTATCGTGAGGCTACGTAACTACTGCTCCGTTGAGCAATCGTGCGAACGGAGAGACTCTCTCACATTCATCTCCGATTGCCGGGAGGGACTATGGATTTTATTGACAAAAAGCTGAATTGCGCCGACTGCGGAGCCGAGTTTGTGTTTACAGCGGGTGAGCAACTTTTCTTCCACCACAAACAGTTTACGAACGACCCGAAACATTGCAGAAAGTGCAGGGCGAAGCGCAACAGCGGTTTTCGAAAGCCCGTTCGCTTTGAGACAAGGATGACGTGCGCGGAATGCGGATCGGAGACTATAGTTCCCTTCAAACCGACGCAAGGCAGGCCGGTACTTTGTCTCGCATGTTTTCAGAAAGTAGCGTGACCGTAGCCTTTGAATATGGTGAAGCATGAGGCATGAACCGATAGTGCTTGAGAGAAAAGACTGGCGGATTATGAAGGCTGCGTGCTCGTGTGGAGCAGAACTCCAACTTGCCGGTAAAGTTGGCTCAGTCAGGGAACAATTTCGGAAATTTGTCGCAGCGTTTCAGAAGCACAAGATAGAGAGAGAGAAACGGCACGGCAGAAACCCGTTTAATCCGCTTTGCCAAAGCCTACCGAGATGACACCGTGCGAAGATGTGAACGACCATCCCGTGTAAGTGAAGGTTGACCGTACCCGATACGCCTCAGGTTCGTGATGCAAGAACGCAAGCAGTTCGTCGTCAACTGCAAAGACTGTCACCGGGCTGTTCCCTCAGGGGTGAAGGAGTTCCCCTTTCAGTCCATTACCGTCCAGTGCCCCCTCTGCGGCGAACTCCGGCAGTACAGGCCGAGTGAGGTCTTCCTCGGACGCCCCGACCAACTCGTCACCCGCCAGCAGCGGACCGGAGGCCGGTGATGTTCGACCCCGACGCTCACATGCCCCGAATCATAGAACGGGCGAGGAAAACGGACGGCTCAAGGCCGTGGTTTTGCCTAAACCAAGGAGGTCTATGGCACAAACTCTCGTTCTCTCCGTAGGCATGGACACGGGTTTACTGGCTACTCGCAACCTCGTCTTGCAATCAGCGGGCTACACCGTTGTCTCAGCGTACTCAATCAAAGAGGCTGTTGACCGCTTTCGGGTGGGCGATTTCGATCTTGTCCTTCTTTGCCAATCCATCCTTACCGATGAGAGGGACCGCCTGTCCCTCTGGATTCGAGCTTCCGGTTCGCGTACCCCCGTGGTCTCCGTCTCGGGAAAACTCTATGAAAGGGATAGATTTGCTAATGCAACTGTGGCGAACGATCCCGCCGCACTCCTCCGGGGCATCCGAGGCGTACTGATCAATGCGGAGAACCGGGCGGCTCGAACGGCGAAGTCTCCCGATGGGCAAGAGGTGGCTGCTACACAGGGAAAAAAGCCGCCGTCATCAAGCACCGGCTACGAGAGGTAAACGGAAACTACCAACGGACGCTTTGTTCCTCTTGCCCGCACACGTTGAACAACTTTGGGTCAATCTTCTTTTCCCCCGGAGAATGCCGCTGTAGCCTCAACAGAAACTGCTGCGTCCTAACACGCGATTGGAGGTGCGACGGTGCTCTACTCCGCCAACACCGACCTCGAACTCACTGATTGGCTCCGGTGGGCTTCCGAAAGCGGCGATGTGCCGATTTTCGTCCGTGCCATCGCCGAGTCTGCGTCCCTCGCGGACTTGAGGAACTGCGCCCTGCTCCGCCCGGTGCTGCACGGACGTATGAGGATCGCGTGAGAATTGGGTCGCAAATGCACCATAGTTAGTGAAATCCACAAGTTTATTTGATTTTTGCAAAATGAAGCGGGTCGCAAAGGTGTTCCCTCCGAGGTCTTCCTCGGTCGGCCTGATGGACTCGTCACCCGTTAGCAACGGACTGTGAAATCCCAAACCCCTTGACATTGAGGGAGGTTCCGCCCAAGCATGAGCGTGGAAGCGCCGGTGCTTATCCACAGAGATAGGATTTATCAACAAAGATATTCACAGATTGCACAGTCTTTTTTGTTTTATTGTTCGGCAGTTAACAGACAACTTACACGCTCCGCGAGTATGGTGCTATCACGCGCTGCCCCATCCACTGAATTGCGAAGCCTCTCGGGAACGAGAGGCTTTCGCATCTGCCAACATGTAAACCCCGCCGCTGACGTTGAAGGACAGGCGTGCGCTTCTGCGGGTTTTGGCGAGCAGGGCTTCGTGAGGGCTCTCGTGTGTGGGCTGGAATATGTGCTGTCTATCACACATACTGCGAAAAAAACCAGCGTATGCTCATTGCACACGAAAATTGCCCTTGACCGCCGACAGCCAACGACGGCAATCGCGTGACTAGAGGGGAACATCAAACCCTACCCGATTGCCGGGAGGGACTATGGATTTTATTGACAGAAAGCTGAATTGCGCCGACTGCGGAGCCGAGTTTGTGTTTGCAGCGGGTGAGCAACTTTTCTTCCACGACAAACAGTTTACGAACGACCCGAAATACTGCATGCAGTGCAAGGCAACCTTGGCTGCTGAGCAGAAGGCGGCAATCGCCCGTCGCTGGCACGACACTCTTAAGGAAGAATACGTCTTGCAGCTTATGTTGGACTTGCGGGAAAGACAGGAACGGGAAAAGCGGGGCGAGACGTGCAACTAAGAGGCAAGCGTAAAGAAAGACACGAGTTTTCCCATCTGCGGCGTTCACAATGTGCCGCTCGTACAGCGTCCCAGTTCCGGTAATTTACCTTACGTCAGGATTTGGAAACTTCACTTTCCTTGTGTGCCCGGTGAGCGGTGAAGTGGTGCGCGACACCCGCTTTTCTTTTCCCAGTTCATCGAGAGAAACAGGCCTAAGGCGGAAGACATTCTTTCCTGTTCCTATCGGTACCATAGCCAAGATGAGGGGTCTTCGATCCGGCTTGCCATGCAGATATTTCGACTCAAGCCAAGCGGATAGTCTCTCATCGAAAATCTCAGGTTTGCCTCGCCGGAAATCGGGATGCAAACTGCATTGGATTTGCAAGTGACCTAGATGTAGCTCTATATCGCAAATACTCGTTGGAAAGAAGCGTTGAACGTTTTCGACGCCCACATGTAGTCCTGTGTCACCGGGCGCTCTGCTACATGTTTTGACCAACATATGCGCCTCCCTACAACCTCGGACGTGGCACTGCCAGACAGCCCGTTAGAGAAATACTTTGGGAAACAGCAGATAATAGGCTCGTGACAGGTGAGAAGTCAGGGGCGGGTCTGCGGAGCCCACAACGTCCCGCTAGTCCAGACTGAAGTAAACATTGACCAAAATGCCCCGCACCTCGGACACATTACCTGCCTCAGATGCCCAGTGACCCTTGCATTCGGCAAGGCGTGTCGTGGTCAGTTCCATTCTTCCGTACCGCTGTACATCTGCTTGGTGTAGATGCACACGATGGCGATGAGAGCGACGATTTCCGGGAATGCAAGAACGTACAACAGGTTCATGGTTTCCCATCCTTTCAGTTCTTAGTATCGGGGTGATTGACAAACTTGGCTCTTCCACAATCAGGTCAATTGAAGGCAAATAGGCTACAACGCAAGTACCAGCGTTTCTTAGCACACTAGATTCATTCGAAGATTACCTTAGACACTTGATTTGCCCCATTCCGCAGCGATTTCTCGGACACTTCTCCCTCAACCTCCTCCGTCGTCCAGATTGATTTCGCCTGCTTGCCAAGCCTACCCGGCTGGCAGCGGTAAAGCCTCCATCCGCCGCAGCATGCCTTCGAACAGGCGGCAAGCTTCTGAGCGCAAGAACGCTGACTCCAAGCCACGCCCCGGTGCTATCTTAGGGACGGGAGAATTACCACCATGAGCATCGAAACTGTGATTGCTGAAATCGACGCCGAGATTGCCCTGCTCCAACAAGCCCACGCCTTGCTGGCTGGTATGGCTGAAGCAGCTAGAGAAACACCCACACCAGCCAAGAAACCCGCAAAGCGGCGGAAGTTGAGCACAGCGTCTCGAGAGAAGATTGCTGCCGCGCAGCGTAAGCGTTGGGCAGCGACCAAGGAGGCTGCGAAACCGGCTCCCGCCAAGGCAGCGAAGACATCCGCCCCTCCAGCCAAGAAGCGGAAACTGAGTGCAGCCACTCGGAAGCGCATCGCCGACGCCCAAAAGAAAAGATGGGCGGCGATTAAGGCTGAGAAGGCGAAGAAAGCCGCTCCTGTCAAGAAGGTGGCAAAGAAGGCTCCGGCCAAGAAAGCAGCCGCCGTAAAGAAAGGTGCTCCCAAGAAGGCTCCTGCGGCAAAGGCGAAGAAGGCTGCACCGGAGAAGGCAACTGCTGCCGCAACGGAAGCCGCTCCATTCTAGGCTTGGTCACATACAAGAACGTGAGAAACAACAGTCCGGGATTGATTGTGCCTATTTGACCGCAACAAATCGCGGACGGAATGCGTTACCTTTAGAGAAAGTTTAGCTAAGAGGTGGCAGCAGCCATGGACGAAGACCCGAAGATGAGCGAAATGACACTGCGAGAGAGAAAAACAAAAGTGGCCGTTGAACCGGGAGATTGGGTGGCGTTGGGGGTGGCTATTGTGGGTCTCGGTGCGCTTGTGGTTGCGGTGTTCGCGACGAAAGCTGCCCAGAAGAAGGCCACCGCTGCATCAACGGAAGCGGCTGCGACCTAACACGCGATTGGAGGTAGGATGGTGCCCTATTCCACCAACACCGACCCCGAACTCCACGAGTAATGTGCAATCAGGGGCTTTGCCATCCACTGAATTGCGAAGCCTCTCGGGAACGAGAGGCTTTCGCATCTGCCAACATGTAAACCTCGCCGTTGATGTTAATGGACGGGCGTGCGTTTCTGCGGGTTTTGGCGGGCATAGCTTCGTGAGGGGCTCTCGTGCGTGGGCTGGAATATATATTGGCGCAATGTTTGCGTTCATTGGTATGATCGGGATCTTCGTCGGTTTTGCGATGATACACACCGCATTTGATTCAGTCCTATATGCGAGAACTGTGAACGGTGTCAGAGAGTATTTTAGTGACCGCGCAAAGCTGCTCGAAGCGGACATCACTGAGTATCTCGTGCTGCCGACAGACAAGAAGCTCCCCACGTATTTTCATATGCGGGCATTCTTTTGGAAGTACATGTTCATGACATGCGTAAATGTCTTATACATAGGTGCAGGCTTATTTAGTGAGAATATCCAGGCAATCAATATATCGCTTTTAGCCCGAAGCGTTGGAATAAAGTTCTACCGGCCTCTCGTTAGCAGCGATGACCTACTGGGCGGGAACGGTCATGGTGCGCAGCAAGTTCCCACTGGCCACGTCCCACAGCTTGATCGTGCCGTCCGCGTTTCCCGAGGCCAAAGTGCGTCCATCGGGGCTGAAGGCGACGGAAAAGACGATGCCTGAAAGGCCGGGGGTGAGAGTGTGCAGCGTGCTCCCGCTGGCCACGTCCCAGAGCCTGATCGTCTCATCGGTGCTTCCCGTGGCCAGGGTGCGGCCGTCGGGGCTGAGAGCGACGGAGTAAACAGAGTCCGTGTGGCCTGTGAGGGTGCGCAGCAGACCCCCGCTGGCCACGTCCCACAGCTTGATCGTCTCATCGGCGCTTCCCGTGGCCAGGGTGCGTCCATCGGGGCTGAAAGTGACGGAGAAAACAAGGCTCGTGTGACCCGTAAGAGTGCGAAGAGTACTCCCGCTGCCCACGTCCCACAGCTTGATCGTGTAGTCGTCGCCGCCCGAGGCCAGGGTTTGGTCGTCGGGGTTGAAGGCGACGGATTCGACGCCGTACGCGTGACCGAAGAAGGTGCGCCGCAGATTTCCGCTGGCCACGTCCCACAGTGCGATTGTGCTCTTGTTCGATCCCGAGGCCAAGGTGCGGCCATCGGGACTGAAGGCAACGGATTTGACCCAAGACTGACCCCGTAGAGGGCCGAGCGAAAACAGAATGAGGGCAGCCGATGCAAGCCATATTTTCATTGAATGCACCACAATGTTCCTCGCGGAATGCGTAATACAGCTTAACCGGAATTTCCGTTTTGCCATTCGGCTGCGAACCAATATACCTCCATTTGCCTCCGCTCGCGATCTTTTTTGCATCCGTTTCCATCCCAAAGCCCCGGGCGTGCCCGGCTGGGCCGCCTCCGGGACAAAAGAACCGAGATTTCCCCCATTTCGAAGGACTTGCTCGAACACCTCCCCCGTCAACTCCCCTCTGCCGTCCAGACTAGTTTCGCTTTCCCGCCGCGCCTACCCGGCGGGCAGCGGCAATGCCTCCATCTGCCGCAGCATGCTTCCAAACAGGCGCCGCGTCAGATGGCTCTCTGCCAACAGCAGCCAGTAGTAGCGGGCATGTTTTACCAGTCGCCCGCCCGTCTTTACCAGCCGCTGCCGCAAACTGGTCAATGACCGCGTTTCGATTCCCTTCGGCAGCACCAGCCGCCGCCACAGGTTGCCCAACTTGTATGCGATCAAACTCAGCCACAGCCGAACTTCGTTGGACCGGAATCGATGGCAACTCAGCCGCGTCCTCTTTACCGCCTGCTTGCCCTCTTTGATCCACTGCTCGGCCTTGCCGCGCTTGTTGTAGAGCGAGAATTCCGTCTGACCAAGAATCTCGCTACGTCACGCGTCTGCCTTAAGATGCATAATCCAGGTGTTATAAGTATGGTTCCGAGTGACCCTTCTTAGCGGCGCAGGTAGCTACAGTTGCGGCGTCCAGGAAACCATAATGGAAATACTGGCTTAAAGCCGAAGTTCTGTTTTGTGTTTGGAGGAATGTGATGCGATTGATCCGATTGCAGATCAGGGCCCTGACTCTAAGTCTGTTGGCCGTTGCCGCATTGGCCGTGAACCTTGCGGCCCCATTTGCCCAGGCCCAGACCAACACGACCAGCGCGATCGCCGGCGTGGTTTCCGATCCTTCCGGCGCGGTGGTTCCTGGCGCCGACGTGAGCGTGACCAACCTGGCCAACGGCAAAACCCGCGCCGCCGCCACCGGCTCCAGCGGCGATTATCGCGTTTCGCAGCTTCCTCCGGGGCGTTATTCGGTTTCGGTGGCGGCTGCCGGCTTTGAGAAGACCACGCTGACCGTCGATCTGAGCCCCGGCACCGTGGCCACCGCCAATGTGGCCATGACCGTGGGCAAGGCCAGCTTCACCGTCGAGGTGAATGGCAGCGAGGTGCCCCTGCTGCACGGGGACGATACGCAGATCACCACCACATTTACGCAGCGGCAGATCCTGCTGCTGCCCAACCCCGGAAACGACATTACCTTCCTGGCGCAGCTCGCTCCCGGTAGCATCATGAACACGCAGAGCGGATTCGGAAACTTCTCCTCGTTCGGGCTGCCCGGAACATCCAACGCCCTGTCGGTCAACGGCGGCTACTACAACGAACCGTTCCGCAACACCATCAACTCGGGGGCCACGGACCTGCTGCTGGGCGCCAACGACATCGCTTCGGTCACGGTCACTTCCAATGCATACAATGCGTCGTTCGGCGGCCTGGGCGGGGCACAGATATCTCAAGTGACCCGCTCCGGCGGAAACCAGTTCCATGGCAATGCCGCCTACTGGTGGAATGGCCGCGCGATGAACGCCAACGACTACTTCAACAATCAGTCCGGCACTCCCCGCCCCTTCGAGAACGCAAACCAGTGGGCAGCCGCCGTGGGCGGTCCGATCCGGCGCAACAAAACCTTCTTCTTCGCCGACTACGAGGGCCTCTACTTCATCCTGCCGAGCCGCGACACGGTCTACGCTCCCGACACCAGTTATCAGGCAAATGTTCTGGCCAATTTAACCGCCAACGGCCTCGCGTCCGAGACGGCGATTTACAAGAATATCTTCAGCCTCTACAACAACGCTCCCGGCTACTCCACAGCCACCGTCTCCACCACCGACGCCAGCAGCGGGGGTTATGGCACGGTGGTTTTCAACGGCACGGCCAGCAACGAGAGCCATGAGCAACTGTTCAACGGGCGCGTCAACCACAATTTCAGCGACAAGGATCATCTTTTTGGCCATGTAACCATCGACAAGGGCGTCCAGGCCAGCTTCATCAGCCTCCTGAACCCGCTGTTCAATGCATTAAGCCCTGAGCCCTATTACAATGGCCAGCTTAGCGAGCAGCATCAGTTCTCGCGGGCGCTCTCCAACCAGTTCCTCTTCACCGCCAATTACACTCATTCGATTACCGGCAATCCCAACCAGGCGGCCGCGGAGGCGCAGGTTCCATTCGGCCTGGAATTCTATGACAGCGACATGGGCGGCAACGATTCCGACTCATACCCCGGTGGCGAGGACATGTACTGGCCCCAGTCGCGCAATACGACCAGCTATCAATTCCAGGACGATCTGAGCTGGACCAAGGGCAAGCACACGCTGACCGCGGGCTGGACGATGCACCGCTACGACGTTACCGACCCCAGCCCTTCGCAGTACACTACCTCGCCCCTGGCGTATGTATACGCCTCCAGCTTCAATCAGGGCTACGTTGACAAGTGGGTTGAGAATTTTCCCACCCGCGCCACGCAGCCGGTTGCGCTCTACAGCATGGGCGGGTATGCGCAGGACCATTGGAAGGTTCTGCCCATTCTCACCCTCACCTACGGGTTGCGTATGGAGCACGACTCCAACCCGGTTTGCCACACCAACTGCTTTGCGCGCCTGGCCACCGACTTTGCCGACGAGCGCGCCAGCACCTCGACCGCTTACAACAAGCTGATTCTGCCCAACCTAGGCGCGGCCATGAACAGCCTAGAGATGCTGGGCTGGCAGCCGCGAGTGGGATTCGCTCTCCAGCCCTTCGGTCTCAGCCGCGGAACTACGCTTCGCGGCGGCTTCGGCATCTTCAACGATACCTTTCCCGCTCGCATCGCGGATATGCTCCTCAACAACGCTCCCAGCAATGTTCAGTTTGCGGTCACCGGGCCGAATAAAGGAGGTCCGATCAATTTATTGCTCGTCCCCGGCGCTACTTCAACTGTAAGCAGCAGTGTGATCAGCGCGCGAGCTACCGCAACCACCTCTGCCACGGCCTTTCAGTCCGGCTTTTCTTCCGGGTCGAGTTTGGCGGCCATGACTGCCTCGGTGCCGTTCTTCGCCGTGCCCAGCTTCACCACCGCGGCGCAGCATATGATGTACCCCACCTACCTGGAGTGGAGCCTGGCCGTGGAGCAGCGGCTGACCCGCGCCGACAGCCTCACCATCCTCTATGTTGGCAACCGCGGCTATCATGAGCCGGTGCAGAACTACGGCCCGAACGTCTATAAACGCGCCAGCCAGGCCGGCTTCAGCGAGCTCACCACCTCGGCTCCCAATCCGAACTTCGGCAGCGTCTACGTAATATCGAGCTCGGCCTTGGGAAACTACAACGGCCTGGTTGTCACCGGGCAGCACCGGTCAGCCAATCTGACGGTCACCGTCAACTACCAGTGGAGCCACGCGCTGGACGAGATTTCCAACGGAGGCTTCGCCGCGTTCACGGGCAAGAGCAGCTACTATCCGGACAATCCATTCAACTTGAAGCAGAATTACGGCAACGCGGATTACGACGTTCGCCAATACATGAGCGGCAACTATATCTACTCGATGCCGCATTTCAGGGGGCCCCGGCTGCTGGCGGACAACTGGCAGGTATCGGGAACCGTATTCCATAGCACGGGATTGCCCTTCACGGTTGTGACTTCCGCATCCATTTCCAACTACGGCGGAGCGCTCTTCGCGAAGCAGAGCGCGCCCCTCAGCAACACGCACTGCGGAGGCAACGCAGCCGCCCAGGGAACCGCATGTTCCTATGTGTCCAGCTACGGCACGCCGACCGATTTCGGTCAATCCGCCCGCAACCAGCTTTTTGGCCCCAACTACACCGAGACCGACTTCGCCCTCGCCAAGGGCTTCGCCATGCCTCGCTGGGAGACGGGCAAACTCAAGGTTGGCGCGCAGTTCTTCAATCTCTTCAATCACCCGAACTTCGGCCAGCCCGGCACCAACTTTTCGTCGCACGGCAGCTTCGGAAAAATCAGCTCCGCGGTCAGCTCCCCGACCTCGATTCTCGGATCGCAGTTAGGCGGCGACACGTCTTCTCGGCTCATCGAGATGACTGCGAAGTTCGACTTCTAAGATCGGGGAGGATCCGCTCTACAGAATGCTATCGTGTAATCTAGCACCACGCGCTCGTTTCGCTTATCAGTTCTTGTTGTAGCCACGCTCTCGGCTTTGAAGAACGGTCTTCCAATTTTTAGTGAATATGTCGATGTTGATTAAGACGCCCTCGTCAAATTGACGGGTGAATACGGGTGTTACAGAAGAGAGATCAAACCGCCCCATGGATAACTGGTTGATCCGTCAGGCTCTTGAACAGGCAAATTCAGCTGTCTGATCGTCCCGTTCCGGTAGACCTCGCGGAGTTGCTCTACCGTAACCCCAGGTTTATCGGAGCGGAGTAGCTCGGAATACTTCTCGAACATGCGCTTGGCGTTGCCGCCAGCGCGATTCAATCGTGCTCTGACGGTCGCCTCCCCGATGCTTCACGCCGTTGCGCTTTCCAAGCCGTCATTCGCCATGCCGAAGTAGCGCGCCAGCCGCCTGATAATGAACAATTGCTTCCCGCAAGCCCGGTACCTATCTCGCCTCGATGAGTCTTTTTGGAACGTTGCAGTTGTCCGTCCACATAACGATGCTGCGCACTGTCGTGCGTCTCCACCCCCAGACCGCTGTAGGTCCACAGTTGCCGCTTGCTGCGGAACCGGTGGGGCGTCTGCATCAGCGCCAGCAACAGGGCAGCGCGAAGCGGGCCGATCAAGGGAATCTGGCGCAATATTCTCACGGCCTGATGTTTCCGGCTCTCGGCCAAAAGTTCTCCTCGCACCGTGTGCCGCACAACCGACAGTCCATCCAGCTGCTGGTAGAACAGCTCTGCTCGGCGGCGCACACCGGGTTGTGCAATTTTGCTCAGCCATTGGTCGCGATGGCGTGGGGTATAGACCTGCTGGCCCGAGCAGGCAATGCCCCAGCTTCGATACAGCGCCTTGAGCCGACTCATCACCCGCCCCTGGTCTTTGCTGACGGTCAGATAACTACGCGCCAACTCCCGCAATGTCCGCAGTCCGTTCTCTCCGTGGTAGACAGCGCGCAGTAGTCCGGCGCGTAATAGTTCGGCTAACTTCCGTGCGTCCACCTTGTCACTCTTGCTGCCTTCTTTCAACAACGCGTTGCGGCGCGGATTGCAGACCACGATTTCCTCGACGAGGGGCTTGAGCACATCGTACAGCCAAGCCGCCCAGGTCCCTTCTTCCAACGTCACATGCAGTTCGCCCCGCAAACCGTGCAGGAACTCCAGCAGAGTGGCTGCTTGGGTTTCGACGATCGATTCCATCACCAGCTTGCCTGCGCCATTCAAAACAGCAATCGACGTTGCATCCTTGTGAACGTCGAGTCCGATATACTTCTTCACATTGCTACTCATCTGGTAGCCTCCTGGGGAAGGGGATGCGTGCCAATGTGATCTTTCCCCCAAGGTAAAACTGCCATACTCCAGGACCAATCGCGAAGATGCGTCTCCCCGCTCACCGGAGCTATAATCAGCCCGAGCTGAGCGGAGGATAGGGCCATGCTGGGAAGCAAGCCGTATGAGTTCGGCAACAAGGTCAGTGTGGCAGTTACCAGTCGGGGCGGATGGCTGGTGGGCGCCAAGAGCTTTGCTGCCAGCCCCTACGATGGCCATACGCTGGACGCGCAGGTGAAACAGGTCAAAAGCATGATCGGGGATCGGGTCAGTGAGGCGCGCGTAGACATGGGCTATCGCGGCCACGACTACGACGGCCCGGTCACGGAGCATATCGACAAGCGGCGGCGGGACGAACCTCGCGGCGGCTGTGGCGCTGGATGAAACGCCGCGCCGCCGTCGAACCCAGCATCGGACACCTGAAGAACGAACACCGGTTGGAGCGGAATCGGCTGAAGGGCACTTACGGCGATGCGATCAACGCCGTGCGGGCGGCCGCGGCCATGAACTTCCACAAGCTCCTCGGAGCTTTTTGGCTCTATTTTCCGCGCTGCCTGCTGGGTATCTGGGGCCCATTTCAGCTCATCCTGGCTCCTATCGGCCTGCCGATGTTATGCGCGGGAATATGAATATGACTTTTTCAGGATCGACTATTTACGATTCCTAAGAGTTGCCGCCAGAACGGAACTGCTGAATTCGCCGTCAGTACGTACTGAGCGAGACCAATTGCCCCAACATGTAGCTACAGCGGTCCGACACGAGGAAGGCAACCACGGGGGCCACGTCGTCCGGAGTGCAGAGTCTCTTCAATTGCGATCGCTGCCGCTCCGACTCCAGGAACTCCCGAGGTGCGCCGTGAATCAGACCGGTCGCCCCGAGGCCGGGACCAACGGCATTCACGATAACTCCCTGCGATGCAACCTCCCGGGCAAGGGCCTGGGTCCACATGACGACACCCGCCTTGGCCGCGCCATAGGTCGAAATGTTGGGAATGCCCTGCCCCCCGGAAGTGTTGACGATGCGTCCATACTTCCGCGCGATCATGTGAGGGAGAACCGCATGGGCTACATTCATTTGGCCAAAGAGATTGACCTCGATATCGTATTGCCAGTCCTCGGGAGTCATCTTCACAAACGGCTGCAGCTTGCTGCTCGAACCGGCATTGTTGACCAGGATATCGATCTTGCCGAAAGCGCCTATTGCTGCATCGACCATCTGCTTTACTTCAGCGCCATTCCTCACATCGACCTTCACGGCGATGGCCTTGCGTCCGAGCGCATTCACCTCGGCAGCGGTTTTCTCCGCTCCCGCCAAATCGATGTCGGCAGCTACTATGTCGCACCCCTCGTGCGCGAGCATCAACACTATGGCCTTGCCGTAGCCGATTTGGCTGCCGGCTCCCGTTACCAGAGCTACTTTATCTTCCAATCCAAGATCCATGCCGCCCTGCCTTTCCAACAGTTCTCACGATGCCGTCCACGAGAACGGGCTGTCCCATCGGGCCTCCTGGAGCAAAACCAGAGAAGACGCATCCTGCATCAAATGTAACGCTGGTCTCCAGACCGGCTGTCGTGGGGACCTCCAGGTCCCCACATTATTGTTTCGAAGTCACAACAACCAGCTCGACAGGATACAGCAAACCTGGTTTCGCCCTAGCCACGAGAATTGGGTAATTGCGTAATCGGGTAATTGAAAAACCGATCACTCAATTACGCAATTGTTCCATTCCGCCTCACCGTTGCGGCGGTGGCGCGGTGATATCGTCAGGCTCGGCGGTGTTGACCAGGAGCGGCTGCTTGCGCACAAACCTCAGGATGGAGGCCGGCCCGGTGCGCGCCCCTCCCATCCCGGAGAACTTGACGGTGTTGGACTCGATGTCGTGCGTCTTTGCCAATGTCAGGAAGGTATCCTGGAGGCAGACACTCCCGGCTTCCAGTTGCACGGCAATGGCCCGGGCTTCCTCCTCGCTACCGGCAATCACCGAAGACGATAGTCCGTAGATAGAATCATTGGCCAGACGCACCGCTTCATTTACGGTTTTGTACTTCATCACCGGCATCACCGGGCCGAAGGTTTCCTCGCGCATGACCTTCATGTCATGATTCACATTGGTGAGGACCGTCGGGCGCATATACAGCCCGCCACCCAGGTTTTGGCTCTTGCCGCCGGTGCGGATGACGGCGCCCTTGGCAACGGCGTCGTCGAGGTGCGAATCCACGATCTCCGCTTGGTGGTCATAGCCAAACGGGCCAATGTGGCCGCTGGCGATGTCGGGATAATTGAGGCGCACCTTTTCCGCCTTTTCCACCAAAAGCTCGACCAAGCGATCATGTACTGATTCATGAACGTAAATCCGTTCCACCGAGAAGCAAACCTGGCCGGTGCCAAATATAGCGCCGCGCAGGATCGCTCTGGCAGCCCGCTCCAAATCCGCGCTTTCGGTGACGATGGCCGGGTCTTTCCCGCCAAGCTCCAGAAAGACCGGGATAAAGCGCCGCGCGCACGCTTCGGCCACTTTGCGCCCGTTCTCCACGCTGCCGGTGAATACCACAATATCAACGTTCTCGATCAGGGCTTCTCCGGTTTTACTGTCGCCCTGAATACACTCCAGCACCCCGGCGAGTTCTGGCACCTCCTGGATGGTGCGCATCAGGGGCTCGACGAATCGCGGAGTAATTCTGCTGGGCTTGATTGCGACGGCACAGCCTGCTAGCAGGGCCGGAACGGCATCGATGAGCGATAACATCAAAGGCCCGTTCCACGGACTGATGACGCCGAGCAGCGGATAAGGCTTGAGCTCCGTGGTGAAGGTGACACTGGGCATGATCGACGACCTACCTTCCAGGCGTGCGCGCTGGAGCACCGGCGGCGCCTGCTCGCACCAGCCCAGCACGTTGCCGATCACGATTCCCGGACTCAACTTCGAGATGGTGCAGTACCCAGTGTCGATTGAGTCCGCCTCCGCCAGGGCAGCCGCGTGCGCCTTGAGCCGTTCGGCCCACTGACGCATGACGGCGATACGGTGCTCCAGGGGCGCGCTGCCCCAAGCTTTCTGTGCTTTTCTAAGCCGACCGCACAGCTCGGCCAGCTCTTCGTTGGTGGGCGGGGTGATTTGATAGTCGAATTTGCCGGTCCGCGGATTGCGTACCGGAATCACGCGCCGTCCGGCGGCCGCCGGGGCGCTTGCAACTTCACGTCCGGTTGCGAGTTGAGCCATGCCGAAACCTCCAAGAATGAAAATAGGGTAGCCTTGCGCCCTGGAGGCTATGCGTGTGGGTTGGCAGCGGCCTGGGCCAGTCTCTTGCCATGCCACGGCACCTTGTCGCGGTCCATCCAGGCATTGATGAAGACGGTCTTGAAGTACCACTGGCCGTCTTGCTTCACGCAGTAGTTGTCCCAGTTGCCGATGCCAAAGACGAAGTTGGTGCGGTAATCCACGTTGTATTGCAAGATGGAGAAGAAGGCTTTGACGCGCACGCCCTCGCCTTCCGGCGTCATGAGCATGTGGTTGGCCAGATGCTGCCGGCCCAACCACCAGGTCGGACGGTCGTACCAAAGCTCCTGTACGGCGCGCCGAATCTCCTGCCGCCCCTTCATGACGCCCTGCCATAAGTGATTGAACTCGCCATCTTCGGTAAAGCACTGCACCAGAGCATCGGCATCGCCGGTGTCGAGCGCCCAGCAGTATTTGGCAAACAGTTCCTGAATATCGAGGCGGTCTTCCACCGGGATTTTGTTGTTGCGGTCGGACATAATATCCTCCGTTCTTAGAATACAGTTCGCGTGTGAATGGCTCTCAGAGCGGGCATTGATTTCGTTATGAATGCTCCTCGACTGGAGCTGGCGGTATAGTGTGCCCGCTGCTCCAGGCCGGCAGAAACATCAAGCTTGCCAGCCATCCCGCCAAAACCAGCCCTGCCAGCGGCATCCAGTTTCCTTTGGCCAGGAGAGTGAGATAAATTGCCGGAGTCATGTCATTCCGAGCGTACCGAGGAAGGGGAATCTGATCCGCTGTATAGACACGGTCTCCCTGTTGGGCACACGCACCCGACACACAGATCAGAACGATTGCTGAGACTGCAATGAATCGCGTGTGTTTACTCATTCTTCGCGTCCAGCTGTTGTGTCTTGCTTAGCCACAATTGCATGGCATCTATCTCAGAGCCGAAGCCCAAGAGCTTCTGAAGTCGAATCAACGAGGTCCCTTGGAAGGGCGACGTATTGAAGGTGATCGATGAAAGTTGTTTTTCCGACCCCGACGCTCCCAACGATCAACAGAACCTGATGCTCAAGTTGTTTGGGCGCCTTCAACGCTTCTAGACGCGTATACGCGGCACTTCGCGTGAAGACGTTTCAAGCTCTGTGGATGAAGCGCAGCAACTCGGGCCCGAGGGTGTCCATGGCGCTTCCGATTTGTAGCACGCTCGAAAGATGGTTATGGCCGGTTAACTGTATCAGTCGCGGCCACCGGCCGTGGCGGGTGGTATGTGCTTCCACCAGCCAGGCGGCCTGGCGTTGGAATTCGGGCGGATCAAATTGGGAAACGGTATAGAGGCAGGGAACCGAGGTCTCGGCCAGTTTTTTGAGCGTGGACTGCTCCGGCCAACGCGTCGCGTCTTCGCCGTAATAGGCGGCATTAAACGAGTTGTGATCGGCGCGTGCCACATCGTAAAGACCCGAAATCATGATGGCTCCGGTGATGCCGCCGCCGGGCGCCAGGTGCAACCGCGGCTCCGCAACATATCCTGCCACGTGGACCGCGCCCGCTGACTGGCCCAGCAGAAAGACGCCGTTCGGGTCGCCGCCCCACCGCTCGCTAGCGGCATGAAGAAACCGAACGGCGGCGCCGGCATCTTCGCTGCCGGCCGGCCAAGGCGCGTCGGGGGCAAGGCGGTACGTGATCGTTACGCCGATGCAGCCTGAGCGGGCCGCCCACAGTCCAACATTGTTGTAAAACGGCGCGTCCGGGGCTCCCTTATCGCCCATGACGAATCCACCGCCGTGAACAAAGACGAGGACGGGGGCGCGCCTCACACTGGCGGACGGGACAAAAATGTCCAGCCGGTGGCGTGGATCCGGCCCGTAGACCACATCCCGATGCACTTCGACATCAGGTCCGGGCCGGGGCGCAAGCGGCGCCATGAGCGCCGTGGTGGCTTGGATTTGAGCGGGCGTGAAATCGGAACCGAGGCTTCGGAGCTGTGCCCACAAATCGTTCATCGCCGGCGCGCTCATTGTGCGATCTCCATCCCGTACGAGCGGGTGCGGAAGGTCTCGGCGGGAACCCACGTTCCGTGGAAGGCCATGCGAACGCGCACCGGCAGGCGGAATAGCGCGACCGGCCCGGCGGCTACGTTGCGCGCATCGAGCACGGCGAGGTCGCTATGATTCTCGGCAAGACGGTTGATCACGGTCAGCAGGTAGCCGTCGCCTTCCGGTGAATTCGGCCGGCGGGGCACGAACTGCGATTCCTGAACCGCGCTCGCCGCGCCGGGCTTCCAGCACTCCATCTTTCCGCTGTTGTGATCCACGTGGCCGACTGACGAGCTGCCGTCATCGCCCCGACCCGCCACCATGTAACCGTGTTGGTAGCCGTGTCCCTGGTAACGGTCGTCCGTGCGCGGCAGTTCGCCTGGAATGCTGCGCTAATGGCCGCAGACCGTACCCGTGGTCGCCGCTCGATAGGTCGAAGGTAAACTGCGTCAGGATCGGCGGCGGCACGGGAAAAGACTGGCCCGAGGGGGTCGGGAAAAAGTCGAAGCATGGGCCGTCATAGAGGCACACATCGAGATGGAGCTTGGAGCCATCCTCATATGCATTCATCATGTGGCCCGCGCTCATTGTGGGTCCGCGGAACCAGCGGATGTCGCGCCTGGTACCGTGACGCGGGACGATGGCGACGCGAGTTTCCTCATCGGGATGCCACTGATAAAAGGGCCCGCCTCGTTTCACTGCTTCCATATCGGTGATGAACGGGAAGAACGGAAATACCACGTAATTCGGCGTGACGGCAAAATCGTGGACCATGCCGGTCCAAGGCATTTCGAACCAGATTTCATCGACCACCCGGCCATCGCGATTGAGCGCGTAGAAGACGATGTCTTTCGTGCCATCGCCCTTTGCCTGATACGAGAAAGTGAGCATTTCGTCGTGAACCAGGTCGAGTTTGGGATGGGCGCTTAAGCTCACGCTGGTGATCGCTCCGCCGAAATCGAAATGCCCCCGGGTTTCCAGCGTCTCCGGATCGAGCTCGTACGGCAAGTCGTCTTCCTTGAGAGCCAGCAACTTGCCCGCATGGAACACGATGTTGGTGTTGGCGGTGCCCATGCGAGCGCCGCCGGCCGCCGGGTCATTCGTGAAGCGATTCCGATACCGTCCAAAGAGCGCGCGGCGGGCTTTCTCCTGGAGGACGAATCGCTCGGTCCGCACCCATCGGCTCATGTAATCGACCTGTCCGCCCGAGAAACGAAAAATGTGCACCATGCCTTCGCCATCGATGAAAACGTCAGAACCGTCACGCGGCGGGTACTGGCGATCGGGACCGCAACGTAGTAAGGTTCCTTCGATTTCCGCGGGCAGGTGACCTTCTATCAGCTCCAAGCCGCGAATCGTGGCCTCGACACGATAAGGATGGCCCCAACCTTTATAGAGCGGTATGTCCGGAAATCGAATCTCCATGCGTTCTCCTCCTTGTTGACCGGAATTTCCATTTTGCTTTCCCGGCTCCGTACCAATATACCCCCGTTGCGTCCGTTCGCCATCTTTCTTGCATTCGTTCCAACGCCAGAGCCCCGAGCGTGCCCGGCTGGGCCGCTTCCGGGGCCAAAGAACCGGGATTTTCCGCTTTCGAAGCACCTGCTCAGATAACCCTCCGCGACGTGGCGCCGGCACGAAGCCTAGCCATTTGGTCTAGGTTCATCCCGACACGCAGACGCTCAGCAGCCCCGCTCGATTCGTGAGTCGCAGTGCTGCACGCAGCCTCTCCAGAGTCGGTGGCCTCGAACCCGCCCCGGCATGCGCGATTGAAGCAGCCGCCGACGAGACGGTGTGCTGTGTCCGAGGATGCTCCTTGTCTAAGGAAGGCGTGCCCAGCCCTTGTTCAGATAGGTGAGGGTTGTGACGGCGCATCTCAGCAACCGACCAAACCGGCCGACCTCCCACTCTAAGCAGGACTGCGTGTTGCCATCGCAAGTCCCGTCCACTCCGGCCAACATACCCACGGGTCCACGAGTATCGTCAGATCGGATTGGCCAAGCATGTCGATAAAGCCTGGCACGACGACCTTGCCCATGGCATCAATAGTCTGCCGGCGCGGAGCAGCCGACAGGTTCCCAATGGCAGCGATGCGGCCTGCACGAATCCCAACTTGCCCGAAGTACCATGGCGAACCGGTTCCATCGATGATGTGCCCGTTCAGGAACGCGATGTCGAAACCATCTCCCTGGGTAGTGCTATCGGCTGCACCGGTCGGACTTTGCGGGAGGAGCGCTCCCCCGAAGGAGAGCATCAACAAACAAACGGTGGCGATGCGCATAGGAATCCTCGCTTGCGGAGAAATCGAACGCCACTCGCATGGCGGACGGTTTCTCCACATCCTACAACGAGTCGGGCTTCGTCTGAAGCGTCGTCGATCTTCGTTGCGAACATCATTGAGTCGGAGGCGGTTCCAATCCTGACCGAAGACAGGGCGCGAGAACCTCTCGGTGCTTGGGGGAGCTTCGGCAGTGCACGGCGATGCGTTGATTCGGCACGATGGAGATGATAACGCGCACAAGCTTTGTGAGGCTCGGGTACCCTGGAACGGGAAGGATTCACTCGTCTGATCTATGCCGTCGAGTGCAAGTACATATAAGGTTGCATGAAGTCGGCAAAGCCACCGCTATTTTGTCATCATGCCACCGCTTTGAATGCCACCGACCGCGAGAGCATTGACGATCCACTCGTTCATCGGATGCTGCTCCCCACAGTCCAGACATCTCGTCGTGGCAAATTGGGCTCCGCAGTGAGGGCAAACGGCCTGGGTTTGGAATGCGTCGATCGGCTGCCCGCACTGCCCGCATTTCCAGTAGGCTCCAATCGGTGGCGCAGTCCGGCAGCTCGGGCAGGCAAATCCTTCCCGGCGCGTCAATCTGGCAAGGCGTAACAACCCCTGCGCGTGCCGCAGCCCACCCCAGCAATTCATCAGCATGAAGACAGAGATCGCGCCAAACCAAACGGACCGCACCCACAAGGCGAGGACGAAGAACCCAACAACACCCACAAAGCCGAGGACGGTGGCCACCATCAAGCTGCGGGCGCGTCCCAATACAAACCACAACAGAGAGCGAAGAATCTGTCCTCCGTCCAGGGGATAGATCGGCAGCATGTTGAAGACCAGCAGCGACACGTCAATCCACAAGACCGCCCGCAACAACTGGTAGACATCGGGCATTGCCTGTGCCCACCCCAACGACCGGCTCATCGCAACCGCTGCTATGAGGATAGGCAGGAGCGCCACGTTAACCAGAGGTCCTGCCGCGATGCTCCAGAGCGTGGCGCCCGGCCGTTGCGGCGGATTCACATAAGCCACCCCGCCGAGGGGCCATAGCACAATTTGGTTTGCCGTCCCTCCCGTTTCCGGCAAGCAAGAGCGTGACCGAACTCATGCATCAGCACGATCATAAACAGCGCCAGATACTCCAGGATGTTCCAGACGATGGAGGTGTACCTGCCCTGTCGGCTCTGAATTTCGTATGCTGCCACGATGAACCAGGACCAATGCAGGAAGAGATCGACTCCGGCGAGGCGGAACAGATGGATGGAACCTTGGCGAACACTCGGCATCAAGGTAGCTTACCCTATTGGGTTTGTTCGGGGCGGTGGAGAGCCCTAACGCTTTCGTCAGGAAGGCCACGCTAGCCTGTTACAAAAGGTTCTCGCGTGCGTTACGCACTATTCGAGCGCCCCTCGGCCTTACCTGATGACCCAGAACCCTCAAGACAGCGTTGGAAGCAGTCGGCGGGTCTTACTCTCTCCGCCACAGACTCTTCCAAGAACATCCAAAGATATCCTGCAAACCGAGGGAGAAGAGCCGGTTCCCTGCCTTTGTCTTTCGGGGCAACAGGCCGGAATGGCTATTCGTGAACGCCTGAATATGCCCGGAATGAAGAATTTCAAGAAATCCAGCACCGTGACGCGTTCGTGTGTAAACTCGCCAGAGCCCGGATGCAAACTTGATAATCCGGGGTAGGGTGCTTCTATGTTTTTTCGGTTGCGCAAGCCGGCTCTCCCATCTGCCGTGTATTGGTTTGCGGCGCTGGCATTTGCCTTGCGCATCGCCGTGCGGCTTCACTCGGGCATCGCAGATTTTTGGGTAAACGGCTACGCCTTCTTCTTTGATATGGCGCAGAGCATCGCCGCGGGAAAGGGGGTCGCGATTGAAGGCGTGCCTACGGCATTCCGTGTTCCCCTGTATCCCATCTTTCTCGCCGCGCTGACCATGGGCCACAAGGCATTCTGGCCGATCGCGATTACCCAGTCCTTGATCGGCGCTGGAACAACATTTTGCGCCGCGTTGCTCGCGCGCCAGATGTTTCGAGGGCCGGCAGCAGCCAGAGCCGCAACGCTGGCTGCCGCGATGACTGCGGTGTACCCGTACTATGTTGTTCACGACACGGCGTTGCAGGAGACGAGCCTCTTTACGCTTCTGACTCTTGCGGCAGTGATGCTCCTGAGGCAAACAGAGGACACGGCAAAGCTGACTCCTGGTGCGTTTGCCGGTCTCCTCCTTGGACTGGACGTGTTGACACGTGCGACCATTGCACCCTTTGCCCTGGTGGCTCCCCTCTGGCTCGTCTGGCGCAAGCGGACTCGAGCGGGTGTGGTTTGCGCAATTTTATTGGTCTTGACGGTTGCTCCATGGCTCTGGCGGAACTACATGCTGTTTGGCACTGCGACATTGAGCACTGAGTCGGGAGTTGAGCTATGGAACGGAAACAACGGTTTTCTCTTCTCCCATTACCCGAAGGAGAGCAGCGATCTGAGCAAAGCTGACGCCCTCGAAGCACTATCGCTCCCGAATCAGCAGTATTTGGAGCGAATTGCGTTTGACGAAGAGCTAACTAACCGATGGTTCTTCCATAAAGCCCTTGCATACATTGAGTCGCATCCCCGACAAACAGTCATCGATGGATTGCGCAAGAATGCGGCGGGCTTTTCCTGGCTGCCAAGCCCGCGTCACGGTTGGGCCTCGAACCTGGTGTATGCGATGTCGTATGGGCCCGTGATGCTGGCCGGGCTATGGGGAATGTGCCGGCGCCGCTCCTGTTGGCGCGAGGACTCGTTGGTCTATGTTCTTTTCGCGGCGTTCGTCATGGTTACAGCAGTCTTCTGGGCTCATACCGCACACCGCGTGTATCTCGATGTCTATTGGATCGTATTCGCCGCGGGAGCACTGGCAAAGGCTCCAAGCGGCCAATCGGTCTTCAACGCGTCCGATCTCCCGCGGTGACTTCTCGCATTTGGGCAGCCCAGGAGACGGCATAGGCCCCGCCCAGCGCTACAAGCTGCGCATGGGTTCCAGATTCGACAACGCGGCCTTTGTCGAGGACGTGAATGATGTCGGCGTGCATGGCGGTGGTGAAGCGGTGCGTGATCATGAGCCCCGTCCTTCCCTGGGTGAGAGCACGAAAACGGCCCAGCCAATCCTGCTCCGCCCAGGAATCCATGACGCTGGTGGGTTCGTCAAGGATGATCAACGAGGCTTGCCGAAAGAAGGCTCTGGCCAGGGCGATCCTTTGCCACTCGCCCGCGCTCAACTCCTCGCCACCAAACCATTTGCCCAGAAGCGACTCGAATCCTGCGGGCAAGCGTTCGACAGGCTCGAGGGCGCCCGCATCCTCAGCGGCCTGCCACACCCGATGCAGGTCAGAAAGTCCGTCCAGATCCCCGAATGCGATATTCTCCCGAACCGTGGCATGATAACGCACCGGTTCTTGAAACAGGACGGTAATCTTGTTGCGCAGTGCAATCGGGTCGAACGCCCTCAGGTCCACGCCATCCAGGAGAATGCGACCGCCGTCGGGGTCGTAGAAACGGCAGAGGAGCTTGATAAGAGTGCTTTTTCCCGCCCCATTGTGGCCCACCAATGCCACCACTTTTCCCTGGGGTATCTCCATGTTGAAGCCATCCAGAGCGCGGTGGCCTCCTCCGGGATAAGTAAAGTGCACATCCTCGAAACGAATGGAATCGGTCACTGGAAGCCCTGCTTCTCCAGCCGGACCGGCCTTGATTTGCGGATCCAATCCCAGAAACTCCTCCAGGTTTTCGACAAAGAGAAGGCTGCGATAGATTTTTCCTGCCCCCTCGAGAATCGCCCGAAGGGATGTCTGCGATTGCTGAAAGGCCTGAAAGCAAAGCACGAGGTCCCCCACGCCGGCCTTTCCCATCAGAGCGCGGTGCAGCATCCACCCCAAACCAACGAGGCTTCCGGCCCATGCCAGCGATCCGGCCGCAAGCTCCGTGAGGGCGCCCTGCCGTTCCAGGCGCAACTTGCCTTCCCTCAGGCTCTCGCGCAAACTCTCGAAGGCCTTGCGGTGGTGGGTTCCGAGATCGAACAGCCGCAGCTCGGCCGCGGCGCTGCTTTCGGTAATCAACCAGTCCAGATAGCGGGCTCTCCGCTCCTCAACGGTATGCTCCAACTGCCAGCGATGTTTGCGCAGGATGTGGCGGGCCACAAGCAGCAGACCGGGGAGTCCGGTAATGACCAGCAACAAGGGAAGCCAGCCGGCATACTTCCAGAGGATGCCAGCCAGCACCAGAAATCCCAATCCGTTCTGAACCAGCGACCCCAGGCTCTCCAGCAAGGCCATGGGCTGCGAAAGAGCGTCGACGATGGCCCGGTACAACTGATCGTAGGAGTCAGGATGGTCATAGAAGGCCAAGTCCAGGCGCAGAGCCTGAATGTGGATGAGCCGGTGGACCTCGTCCTGCACGCGCTCGGCCTGTACCGCCCTGACCCAGGAAAGAGAGCTGGACAAGAGTTGTCCCAGTATCCAAAGGCTTGCGATTCCAAGGGCCGGAGGCCCGATCGATGCCCACCCCGGCGCGGCCACCAGCCGGTTGAACAAGGCTCTGAGGAGAAGCGCCTGACCGGCAGGAATCAATCCCTGAGCAACCAGCAGGATGGCCCAGGCGACGGTCCACCCTCGCGCGGCCTCCCAAACCAGGGCCAGGGCGCGACGGCCCGCGGGCAACTGGCGAAAGAAAAGCTTCAACTGGCGAAGCAACATGGATTACTAGAGCCTCGTCTTACAGATTAAGCGAGCGAAGCAGCAAAAAGCCTACTCACAACACCCGGAAGCGGGATACTGACAGCCTGTCTGGTGGTAGGGGACTATATTAAGGCATTTTCACAGTTACTATGAGGCATTTTGGATGCCGTGAGAGGTGGCGTTTTCTTGGTGAAAACGCCACTTGAGGGTTGCTGCTTCGGCCTACAGCAACTGTGAAAATGCGTTGGCGCCAGCCACTTTAAGCCGTTCCGGACGATGCACGCAAACGCTTCATCAAAAGGCGGATCGGCCGAAGCAGGCGGACCTGCCAGTTGCGGTGTAGGTTGAATCGCCCGGCAAAAGCAAAATCCGCGTCGATGAGACGCGTCAGCAGAATCCGCTGATGCCGCCAGCGGCGCAGAAGCCGGCTCCGCCCGGGATTTTCCAATTCAAGATAGAAGCGGTGTTGCGCTGCCCAGTCGAGCGTTTTCGGCGGGGCGAGCAGCAGTTCCTGCCAAAGCCGATCCGCCAGTTGTTCCAGACGTTTGCGGTTCCCCGAACGTACGCACGCAGCCTCCGGGATCTGCGGGTCGAGCCGCGTCGCCATCATCCATCCCAGAGCATAAACATTGTCGAACTCAGGGTTACACCGTTCCAACTTTCCGGCAAATGCGCGCGGGGAATGGCGAAATGCGAATACGAGGTCAAAAATCAGGCAGAGCCGCTCGAAGCGGTGGCGCACCGCGTGAAAACACAGATAAAGCATCTCGTCGGACACTCCGAGGAGCCGAATGGGCACACCTTGGAACTGAGAGAGGAGTGTCCGAGCCCAGATAGCATCCATGTCGAAGTCGAAGGCCAGGGGGTTTTCCAGGTTGTGATGCAATTCGAGAATAACTGCCTTGCGGCGCCAACGGCGGTGGTAGTCGTCCGCATCGCTGTCGGGACGAAAACCGATGTCTGTGAGCAGACGTTCGGCGCGAGCCAGATCGGACTGCCGCACGAGCAAGTCGAGATCGTAGCAGGTGCGCAGTGCCGCGTCTCCATACAGTCGCTCCGCCAGGCACGGGCCTTTAAGCGATACCATCGGCAGATCCGCCTGGTAAAAGGCTGCCGCTGTGCCCTTCAGCGCTTCAGACCACACAAAGGTCGAGACTTGGGCTCTCCGGCAGATTTCGCTGAGCTGCTGCTTCTGTTCCGGCGTGTACTGCCCGTCGAGAAAACGCAGACGTTCTGCCGCCCAGAACGGGACATTTTCCTCTTCGGCGACGTTTAGCAGAGACGTCCATTCAGCGCCGTCAACAGTGTGCTGCAGGCGCCCGCGAAACAGATCCAGCAGGGACTGCATTCCAGGCCTCATGCCAGAGACCTTTCTGTGGCCGGGGCGGCCAACCGCAAACGACTTACAACGCCAGAGCCGATCACATTACGGCTCACTGAAGACCGGAAATCTGGACCAAGCCGGCAGCGGCTTGAGGAATACGATTGCCGGCGCGTGACATCGCGGGAGAAGGAATTCCAGTGCGGGCGTAGGACTTCTGGCAATCAGCAGAGGACGGCCCACGGAAGTCTCCTTCCATGTAGGCCAAACCAGGGCAGCGCGAACAGTAAGCGGTGTGGGTGCAGTGCGAACAGGTGTGCAGATCGCGTACATGGACGGAACGCAGTTCGGTGAATGCCGGAGATTCGTACCAAATCTCACGGAAGCTCTGCTTGCGCAAGCTGCCGCACGGCATCGGGAACTGCACGCAAGGATAAACTTCGGCATAAGGTGAAATATAGGCCAGGGAGTGTCCGGCGCTGCAGCTATACCCGTCGAGAACATCATCGCCATGGGTGGAGAGGGGAGCGCAATATTCCGCGACATCTCCTACGAACTCTTCCGTATGCATCAATTCTTCGAGCTCGGCGTGCGTGATTCCAAGGCTCAAAATCGACCGATCGCCGCTGAGCATGGGCGTAATCGTCGGGTCGACGACAAAATTGACATCGAGCTCCTTTGCCAACTTCTTTACTTCCCTGACGTCCCCGTGGTTGTACCTCATCAGGACATCGGTCACAGAGACTTTCACGCCATTCGCCTTCAGGCGCCGAATCCCATCGATCGTCCTGCGCAATGAACCGGGAACTTTTGTAATCGCGTCATGCACTTCAGGACGGTGCGAATACAGACTGATTTGCACCTGCTCGATCCCGAGCTTTCTGATGCGCGCAGCTTCTTTGGGCCCGATCATCACGGCGTTGGTCTTCAGCTTGACATTGAAGCGAAGCGCCCGCGCATACTCGAGAATCTCAAAGCAATCCCGCCGCATCAGCGGCTCGCCGCCACTGATGCTCAAGAAGAATGTGCCGGCGTCGGCAAGCTGGCGGAGGATGTCCTTGACCTCATCGGTGGTCATCTCTCCCTTATCGTCATGATCGAGATAGCAGTGCACGCACTTTTCATTGCACCGCCATGTAATGTCCATGTGCGCCGCCAACGCGATGCCGCGGGCGGTTGCCAAATCGTTGATCTCGCCGAGCAGACTCATGGGGCCTCCCTGGGGGGAACCGGTGCATCGGAAATCAATAGAATGCCGTGCTTGACAAGCTCGTCGACAAACTCCATCGCATCGGCCAGGGCCTGTCCATCGCTCACATCGAACTCCGGGCATACATGGTCCTGAACAATCCGTGAAAGCGGCGTTGCGCCATCCGCAGCGTTCCAAATCGCCGTGCCGACTGAATTCAACAGGAATACCGTTGAATCCAGGGTTGACATGATAATGGTGTCGTCACCGATCGTGCGCGATGCGATATCGGCGCTTTGCGTCAGGTACGTTCCGTTAGATGCCATGTGTCACCCTATGAGTTCCCAAACCCGCTGGTCCGGGAAGAACGAAAGCTGAAAGACCGGCACCGCCGCCACAAAGGCGCAAGCCGCCTCGAACACCTGGCGCACCATGTCGGGCTGATGCGCGAAAAAGAGAATGTTCCGGAGGAGGCGCTGAATCGCATCCGCCGGGTCGATCTCTTCAATCCGATTATCGGCCGCCTTCTTCAACAGGTACAGTGCCGCAACCGGCGCCGAAATGTTCTTCCCGGGCGCGCCCAACTCTCCGGCGAACGGCGTGCCATAGGCAAAGTACCTGCCGTCCACCTTACGCACGTAGGATGCCTCGTCGGTCAGCAGCGTTGCGTCAGCCGGCGCCAGGCGGGCAATGGTCGTCTTCCCCGCCTCAGACAGGCCGGAAAATAGAAACGCCTTGCCGTTCCTGACGGCGCTTGACGCGTGCAACAGGAACCCTCCCTCCGCCGCCAGCATCAATGTGTGCACGATGCGAAGCACTGAATCGATGGAATACGGATTCGCCGTCTGGAAGACCTGGCCGCGACGCTCCGCCGGATTCCAACTCGCGCGGAAATCGCCGCGCACCATCTTCCATTCGCGATCCTCCAGCCAAACCTCTACGTCCGCGTCCGGGTCAACCGTTCCCGGACCGGTCAACTGCACGCGCAGCGCAAACTGCGATGCCGTTCCCGGTCTGACGTAGTCGCCGTAGCGCCCCCTCAGCAGGCGTTCGAAATCCGCATCGGTTGTTTGCACTTCAATGGGGATTCCGCCGATTTCAATCACCACGTCGTGACTTGTCTTGCTGCCGGGAAGTTCCCCCACTCGCACCATCGATAGCGACATTCTACACTCCTAGAGCGGTTCCGCAGTACATGTAGCCGTTTTTGCAGTTGTGGAAGGCGGCTTTTTCCTGGTGAAAAAGCCACTTGACCTATTGGGTTTCCGGATACGGCAACTGCAAAACCGCTGTAGCCTCTGCCGGGAACAATTCAATTCCAGGGAACAAGGGAACAAGAGAACAGGGACTAAGGGACTAGGGGCTAGGGACTAGTGGACCGGGCTCTCTGGTTCCAAAACGGCACCCCCAGCTCCGAACCTCCGCATTCGGGATGCCAAACGCAAATAGATCTCCGTGCAAACCTGGGAGCGGCGCAAAACCGAGGCCAGAACCCTGTGCCGAAGGGAGGGTTGCAAATTCACGGGGCGGCCATTTCGCATCGCGCTCTCCACGCGCCCCAGCACCTCGCTGGCCTTCACCGGCTTGTCGCAGCGGGACCGTGCATCTCCGCGTGTCACCAGGCAGCCGTCCGCCCCATGCATCGAGTCCACCCAACGGGCGAAATCCACCCGCATCAGGCGATGCGTGACCAGTCTTTCATTCTGGCGGAATACGACGATCGAACCTGGCTGTAATTCGGATGAATCGCAGCTTCGAACCGTGACCAGATCGCCGGGCCAGAGAGCGGGAACCATACTGGCCCCGGCGACTTTGAGTTGAACCTGCCCTTGATTGCGCGCGATGTCTGCAACGAGATCGCAGCACGCCGACTGAAGGTGGGCTTCTGAGATCATGCCTGACTGCGCTATGAAGACTTCCGGTTCTGGTGGCAGCCGTGTTGCGTGGTCTGCACTTTGCCGCACGTCAGCGCCATGGTTTCAAACACGCGCTCGTGCCGCACCTGCGGCCTCACATACGGCTTCTTCGCCGTGCGCTTCGTTTCGTCCACTGAAGCTTGCCGGTCTTTCTGGTCCTTAAGGTTCATGTTCACCTCTGCGCCTCGCTCGGTTTGGGTTTCGTGCGTGACGCCCTATTATGCGTTCGCATACAGATTAACAGAAGGGGTGGACCTTTCAAACAGCTTTTCGGTGTCCCATTATGGGGCAGGCTGCGATGCCTGGATTGCGTTGATCGTCCCAATCCCCCCCGTCGTGCAGCCGGCCGAGGCGGGTGAGCCTCCGTCGACGCCGCCCGCTGTCGAACCCATTAAGGCTGACGAAATAGAGATCCGAACCTGGCTCGGTTTGATCGGAGTTGTCGATCACAATTCCGCCCGTAGCCCAACAGCCGTTGGTCCCCGGCGTCGTGTAGTCCCCGGCCCCTGATAGGCTCACGGCGGTCGTCGTGGTGATGATGTAGGACATGATGCAGCCGTGCCCCACAAGGTTTGTGCAACCGATTTTCGCCCCGTCGTTCACGCTAAAGAAAAGGTAGTCAATGCTGCCGTTGAGGAACTCGGTCGCCGGGGAAGGCCAGGGGAGGTGCGCCCCCGTTAGAGCGGTCACCGCACTCACAGACGCACCCTCGGTATTGGCCGTGATTGGGACCCGATAAAGAATCGCACCGGTCGTTGACGATGTTCCACCCACGAGATAAAGGCTTCCCGTGGGACTAGCCGCATTCGCGGATGTGTAGTAGATATTGTCAAATGAGCCGCTGTAAAGGGGGTAAACCGGCCCACCAGTAGTACCACCTACCCCCACAGGTTCGGCCGCGGCGGGTGCAGCGGTCGTGCTTCCTGTTGCAATGCTTCCGCTTCCCGATGCAGCAGTGCTGAATTCGTCCACGCAATTAGCATGTGAAGTGCAAGACCCTATTGTCGTAGTCGAGTTTTGAGTAACGAAGGCATAGACCCTGCCGGCCGTGGAATCCACAATAGGTCCATCGTATATTCCGTAGCTCCCGCCAGTGTGTGCGAGAACCTCGGAGTGACCGTGGAGTTGGAACGTACCCGTAGCGCATGTTGTCCCGCCGGTAAAGCCGGCGTCGAACCGAATAAAGAATGCCTGATATATCCCCAACAAAAACGCAGCCCGAAGTCACGTCATAGACAGGAGATGCCGCGGCCACGCCGGATGTGAGGGTTACAGGGGTTGACACCACGGGGGCGCCCGCGTTGAATACTGGCGAGATTTCGAGGAGCGTTCCGGTGTCCGTCCCGACAATCACTGTATCCCCGCCGTCGCCGCTGGAGTTCCCGTTGTAGGTATAGAACGGCGCGGAATAGGTGTCATTTGCGCCCAGCGAGGTCACTGTCATGCATGGAGCCGTGCAGGTGGTGATATCCGAAGTGATCGTGGGTGTTATCGGCGCTGTGAGGGTGCCACCCGAAGTTGTCTCCCACAAGAGCACCACAAGCTCCGCGGTAGTGCCGTCGCTCTGGATAAACGCAATCTTCGACCCGTCTTCGGAGATAATCGGAGATGTCGTAGCTGCGTAGGTGCTCCCGCCCGTGTTATAGGCCCAATAGGTCGAAGGAACTGTGGCCGTGGTTCCACAGCCGGTGGACCCCGTGGTGCCGTAAAGCTGGTTGTAGGCGATAATCGTCGCCGCGGCCCCGCTGCCGACCTGGCCTGTTGGGTAAACCACAAAATCAAGGTTGCAGTCGGCCGCGGTCAGGCTCGCGCCATATTTCGCCGGATACGTATTCGGCTGCACCTGGGCGGAGGTGGCGCCTCCGAACGACCCGGTTCCGCTCAATGCCGAAAAGTTGGCCGCGCTCGCGGTGAAATTCCCAACCGTAGTCGGCGTAAACGTCACCTGGTTATTGCTGGCCACGGCGGTCATATTTCCCGCAACGGTGGTATTTGCGCTTGTCGCTGTCGCGATATTGGAGGCAAGTTGGTTCTGGCTTGCGTAGTTGTTCACCGACCAGTAAGCAAACGTCGTGGCGGAGTTTGTGCCATCCGAACCAAGCACTCCGCCCGTTCCGCTGCCGAGGGTGCCGGCAGCCCAACTAAAGCCAGTCGCGTTTGTCGCCAGCGTAATGCCATTGCCGCCCGTGCCCGGGGTGACTGCAGTGAGTGTAAGGTAGGCATTTGTTCCCGTGTGGGTTGCGGTCACGACCCCAGTCGCCGCATCGGTAATAGACGTTGCCAGCGCCGCGGCGTTGTCGGAGTTCACGTTGTTAACGGCAAAGTGTGATGCGTTGGTGGTTCCATTTGTCCCGGTGGCGAGGGTGGCAAACGTCGCGAGCGTCACGCCAGTCGAGGCTCCGGTGAGGGCTAAGGTGTCGCTATTCCCGGCGGTTCCCCAAACAATTGCTGATATGTCGACTACGTTGCTAGGGGCCGTTGATGTGAACACGGTATCGAAGCTGGCGCTGCCGTTAATGATGGTGTTTATATTGGAGGCGATTGTCGTATTCGAGGTTGTGCCCGCCACCGTGCCCAGCGCGAACTCCCGCAATGCGGTCGATTGGGTTCCAAGCGTACCGGTGGCGACGGTGCCCACCGCGACGTTCGTGCCGCTAGTGTTGGTGATCGAGGCATTGTTTGCGCATAGGGCAGTCATCGTCTGCGTCACATTAGCGAGATTTGTAGATGAAACAAGCGGATTGGCGGTGGTGGCGTTTGTGCAGGGGCTGCCGTTACCGCAAGTGCCAGTACCGCCAGCGATGGCGACCGACAGGTTCCGGGCAGTGTTGGTGATGTTTGTGCCAATTAAAACCGAGTTTGCAGGCGCGCCGGTGAGGGTTGCCTCGAAATGATAGGTTACGCCACCGATCACGACCGTCTCGCCATTTGTTGGCCCGGCGCCGCTGACAGTGTAGGTGCCGGTCCCCGGCGCAGCGGTCGTCGTGATCGTTGTTCCGCCCAAATTGATGCCGCTTCCGGTCTGGAAGCAGGTACTCGCCCCAACCGTGACAGTAGCCGTCGCCGCGGTTGAATCGCTGGCCGTCAGAACCAGCGACCCCCCGATTGTCACGGTCGTGCCGGTGGCGGGGTTTCCAGTGAACGTTCCCCTGCCCGATGCCGCACCCGGGGCGCTTGCAGTAAAGGTGGCCCCGTCAACCGTGAATGTCGAGGTGCTACCGACGGTGCCAGTTCCGGGCGAGGTGATGGTGATAGTTAACGGGGTGCCGGCAGTGCCGCTGCCAAGGGGCGTGCTCCAGTCCTTCTTGATTGGGTTCCCGAGGAATGGACGCGGTCTGAGGGGAAAACCGTGCCTCGCGGCCAGGCCGCCCGCCGCGTCGAAAGTCTCTGTGGCGAGATTCGGGTCGGCCGTGGCGAGATTCGGGTCGGCAACTACGGACCGCGCTCCGGCGCTCCGCTTTGACAGTTGCAACTGGTAGCGCGGGTCGTTTGCGATCTTCTGCCATTGGTCGAGCGTGCCGTGCTTCACGGCGTCTTCGCGGGCGCCGGGATTGGAATACACCAGGTGATGATGGCTCCAATCGTCAACATACGAGCCGCCCTGCGCGGATGTATTGGCTGCCTCTTGCGCGCGAGCAGAAACGCCGAAGGCGGCAACCACTGCCAGCGCCGCAGCGACCATCAACCACTTTACGTAAAGACGACTCACACTCGACATCATGGCATTCTCCGAATCAAACACTGAATGATTGAGTTTCAAATCCATTCGATCCCGTTCGATGGTTCAAAACGAGTCTTCTCTGTTTAGCCGGAACGCTGAGGAGCCTTCGCAAAATGAAGAGATCGTTGAACACGCTGAAAAGAACTGACTACTCTCATCGTTCTGGCTTAAGCGGAATATAGCACAATGAGCGTTTCGCAGGTGTAAATTTCAGCAACAAAACACCTTACGACCGTTACTGAAGTTGTACAAAAGTTGTACGGTGCCTAACGAAGGTAGCAAAAATCTACAGACAACAGATGACTTATCGCGGAGAAAGGATGCCTCACGGCGTTTCCCGAAATAGCGTAGTCGTTGTGAGTGCAGTGCAGGGCCGTCGCTCCTTCCACCCACGGACGAAGACCTAACCTCACCCCAGCAAGCGGAGATCGCTTGCCGGGGACCCCGATTGTCCGTGGGAACCCCGGGCCTTGGGGTCGCGACGGCTTGAAGATTCCAGTTTCGGTTTATTTCATTTCGGGAAACGCTTTACGGCGGTTCTCCAATTCCTGCGGAGTTTCTTGGATCGAGCAATGTGGCGTTTTCCTAAGGGAAAACGCCACTTGACCGAATCGGTTCCGCTCTACACCAATTGGAGAACCGCTTTAGCGGCCGGAGAGAAACGGTGAACCTTCCGGGCCGGCCGGACTGCGAACCGCCGGCGATGAGCAAAGGCTTTATTTCACTCGGTTTGGGGTCCGTGCGCGAGTTCGCGTTACGTGCTCGCACTCAGAGTGACAGAAGGGGTGGATTTTTCAAACAGCTTTCGGTGTCCCATTATGGCGCAGCTTGGGATGCCTGGATGGCGCATATTCCGTCGGCTCCGCCGGACACGCAGGCGGTCGTCGCCGAATTATCCTGCGTCAGGAAATAGATCTCCGACTGTCCGGCGGCGGTGCCGTTGTTGTCGACGACGATTCCGGTTGTTGGCGCCGCCGGGTTGGGGACGGGCAGGGTGTTGAGGGTCGGCGAGGCTACGTTCAGGGTGCCCAGTGGCGCGGTTGATGTGCTCCAGCTCGCTGGGTTGGTGACGTCGAACGACATGACGCAGCCGTTGGTGTTGTCTTCAGTGCAACCTGTCCGCGAGCTGGCGAATACGCTGACAAAGAGGTAGTCCTCGCCCGTGACTGCATTGGCGCCATCGGTTTCGGATACGGTGATGTCGGCCGTATTACCGCTTGCCAGCGTAAAGTCGCCAGCCGTTCCGCTTGCCGTCGCGGTAAGGCTCACGACTGCCCCCGCAACGGTCGCGGTGGCGCTGGTGTTTGCTGCCTGGGTTGCGGTGATACAGTCAGGGGTCACGAAAGAACAGTCGGCGCGGGTTCCCTCGATCGCTGCCTCCAGGTTATCGGCGGTGAGGTCTTCGTTGAACGTGCCGAAAAAGCCGATCGCAGAGACTTCGACATCGTTGTTCGATGTTGGAGCGCCGGCAACGAACGTGTAGGTCGTCGCACCTACTGTCACTGTTACAGGAAGCGTCCAGCCAGCCGGATTGCTCACAATCGTTATTGTGCCGGTGGCCGTGGTGGCCGGCGTCACAACAACGTTGGAGTTGTAGAATTCGGTGATCGGCGAACAGCGAGGATAGTAGGTGCCGGCGTCACCCACCACCGGCCCTTCGGTTGCGGTAGTTGCCATTGTGCCAGCCGAGATGGAGATCTGATACAGGGCGTCGGTCGTATCGCCTGTGGGACACACATACAAGTACCCGGTGGGCGAAGTACCGCTCGACGATGTGTAATACGTGTTGTCAAACGTGCCGGAGAAGATGTAGGCCTGGTCGCTGTCGGCGCCGGTTCCAAGAGAAGCCGTAGCCAATGGAGCAGTTGACCCGCTGAAGCCTGTTGCTGAAAACTGGTAGACGGCACTGTCATCGGTGCTGTTGTAGCCGGCGAAGACGTACGCTCTTTCAGCTACCGGGTCAAAGAGCGGGGCGTCGCGAATCCCGTACTCCTTATCGAGCTGCGTTGAAGAGTAGCCGAGGATCGCGCCGGTGGAGGCATTCACCGCGTAGAAGTAGCCTCCCGTTGTGGTACTGACCGACGTGGTGCTGCCAACAAAGACATTGCCTGAGTTTGAATCGTAAACCGGACTCGCCAGTTGGTTTGAGTCTGTCGTGGCGCCATGCACTATCTGGACGGGCCATGGGCTAGTCGTCACTTCCGCAGGAGCTCCCTTGAACACAGGAGTGAACTTGTGCAATTTTCCGGCAGAATCGCCGACGAAGAGCGTATCGGTGCCGTAATCGTAGTAGGGGTTCGACCAGGTGTCGTTCGGGGTGGTAGTTCCGCTCAGCGCGATGGTGTACATGCAGGGCGTCGTGCAGCCCGTGCCGCCGTTGTAATAGGCCGCAGCGGTGGATTGCGAAGTGAGCGTGCTCAGCGTGCCGCTGCCGGTGGTGATCAGCTTATACCTGAGAAGGACCAGCCTTGCCGCGGTTCCGGTGGACTGAATGAAGGCAACTTGGCTCCCATCGGCCGAGAATTCGGGAGCCAAAGAAACCGTGCTGCCCGTGCCGGTATTATATTGCCAGTCAACGGATGGAACTGTTTCGCTGGTGCATTCCGAGTAAAGATTGTAATAGGCAAGAATCGTCGCCTGAGTGCCGGATCCGGCCTGGCCAGTGGCAAAGACCACGAAATCGCCGGTGCAACTCGGCGTGTTGGTGGTGGCAAAACTCCACTTCGCCGGGTATGCGATTGCAGTGGACGACGTTGCGGTCCCCACGGACTCATTCCAGTCAGTGTTGATGGGCGACTTTGGATGAAGCCTTTGAGGTTTGATCGGATCCCGACTATGGGGCAGTGCCCCGCCGCCAACCGGCTCGATATTCCTATTCGCTGCGCGGATAGCTTCGAATGCAGCCACGTCGCCGGATGCCGGCCCCTGAGCCGGAAGACCACGCTTCATCTGATGCATGACGTAGCGGGGGTCATTCACGATCTTGAGCCACTCGTCGTACCGACCGGCTTTGATCGCCTGCTCTTCCGTCCCGGGATTGGAAAACACGACGTGGTGTTGGGTCCAGTCGTCCGCAACGCCGTTCAATTGTGAGTACCCAATCGTGACCGTTGGCCCACTCTGCGCGCCCGACGGCGCGCTGAAGGCGGCCAGCGCGACCACGGTGAGACCGATTATCGACCACTTGGACCGGGAAGACTTCGCATTCGACATGATGGCATTCTCCGATTCAAACACTGAATGATTGGGTTTCAAATCCATTCGATCTCGTTCGATGGTTCAAAACGAGCCTCGTCGCTTTGGCCGGAACACTGAGGGGTCTTCGCTAAACGAGGAGAGCGTTTCGCACGCCGAAGGGAACAGACTACTCTCATCGTTCTGGCTTAAACGGAATATAGCATACTCGAGCGTTTCGCATGTGCAAATTTCAGCAATAAAACACTTTACTGACCGCTACTGGAGTTGTACAGAAGTTGGACAGTGGCTAACGAACGTTGCGAGAGACCATTGACGACAGATGACTTATCGCAGAGAAAAGGCGCCTTAGCGGCCGGGGAGAAACGGACAAGGGCCGCTCGTCCTTCCCGAGCACGGGATTACCCCTGACAAGTCTGCGCGAACTAACGCTTCGCTGGAGAAAATATTGAGCAGGCCGGTCCTGGCTTCTCAAGCGCCGCGTACCGTTCGTCAAATTGGGCTGTCAGGTCTTCCTCAGGATGGAAAACTACAGCGCTCATAGGTGGCGCGACGCAGCGATTGAGGCGGCGCTCGAAGCCGATGCGCAGTCGCGCGAGACGGCGGGTTTTCGCGAAGGCATGGCGGCGTTTCTCAAAAAATCGGAAGGCGGAATGGTGGAATTGAATGTTCGCTTTCTTCTCAAACAGAATTGGCTGCTCCGCATCCCCAGCCGCGGATCCCCTCCACGGCAGGCGCACCTTCAGTTCGTTCGCTGGCGCGAACGAACTGAGGGCGGCAAAGCTTTGATTTTCTTCCGAATTACCGGAAGCGTACTGGCGCGCCGGTGCGCTTTTCGACTTCCTCGCGCGTAACGCCCTCAGCCAGCTCGACGACTTCGAAGCCAGAAGGCGTAACTTCGATCGCACAGAGCTCGGTGACGATGAAGTGAACCACGCCCTTGCCGGTGAGCGGCAGCGTGCACTCGCGCAGGAGCTTGGGGCCGCCTTTGGGACCGTTGTGCTCCGTCATGACGATGACGCGGTGGACGCCGTTGACTATGTCCATGGCGCCGCCCATGCCTTTGACGCGCTTGCCGGGGATCATCCAGTTGGCCAGGTCGCCTTTGTCGGAGACCTCCATGGCGCCGAGGATGGCGACATCGACGTGGCCGCCGCGGATCATGCCGAAGGAGTCGGCACTGGAGAAGATGGAGGCGCCGGGATTGAGGGTCACCGTCTCCTTGCCGGCGTTGATGAGGTCGGCGTCGACTTCGGAATCCAGCGGGTACGGGCCCACGCCAAGGATGCCGTTTTCCGACTCCAGCGCGACCGTTATTCCTTCGGGAATATAGTTGCTGACCAGTCGTGGGCATGCCGATGCCGAGGTTGACGTAGTAGCCGTCCTTTAACTCACGGGCGGCGCGTGCTGCCATTTGCTGACGGGTCCAGGGCATGTGAGACAACTCCTAGCTTCTAGCTCTAGCTTTTAGCTCGATTGAGGCGATCGAGGCGGCATTAGATTCGAGAGGCTCCATTGCGCAGCGATCAACTTTCGCGGATGGTGCGCTTCTCGATGCGTTTTTCCGGATGCGGGTTGTGAACGAGGCGTTGGATAAAGATGCCGGGCGTGTGAATCAAATCGGGGTCGAGCTCGCCGGGCTCGACGATGATTTCGGCTTCGGCAACGGTGATCTTGCCGCAGGAGGCCACCATGGGGTTGAAATTGCGCCCACTGAGGCGATATACGAGATTGCCCTGAGTGTCGGCCTTCCAGGCTTTGACGAGCGCCACGTCGGCGACGATGCCCCGCTCGAGGATGTAGGTTTTGCCGTCGAACTCCTTGGTTTCTTTGCCATCGGCCATCATGGTACCCACGCCGGTGGGCGTGTAGAAGCCGGGAATGCCGGCGCCGCCGGCGCGCAGGCGTTCGGCGAACGTGCCCTGCGGTGAGAACTCGACTTCGAGCTCGCCGTGAAGGTACTGGCGCTCGAATTCGGCATTCTCACCCACGTAGGTGGAGATCATTTTCTTGATCTGGCGCGTTTCCAGGAGTTGGCCAAGGCCCCAGCCGTCCACGCCCGCATTGTTACTGGCGACGGTGAGGTTGCGCACGCCGGTGTCGCGCAGGGCCGCGATAAGCGCCTCAGGGATTCCGCAGAGGCCAAAACCGCCTACGGCGAGCAGCATGCCGTCGCGAACGATACCGTCGAGGGCGGAGCGCGCGTCGGGATAGAGTTTGTTAAGGCCGCGGGCAGAAGTTGGAACAGTCGTCATAGGATCACACTCGCTCTCTGTCTTGGCTCACGATGCCAGGATAGAAGGTTGGGCAAAGAACCGCGAGGCCAGCGAGACTCTCCGGTGACTCTCGGCATTCGGGGTTCGATGCAAGGAAGATTTGGCAATCACGCTACCGTACCAGGAGGACGGCACTAAAGCCCTATTTACCCGGAATTCCATTATTGCCTTTTGTCTGCGAACCAATATACCACCATTTTCCTTCGCGCGTAATTTTTTTTGCTTTCGTTTCCATCGTAAGGCCCCGCGCATCCCCCGCTGGCTGCGGCCGGGCCTTCATACGACACAGCGCGCTTTTTCACATGCGCCGCGTCAGATGGCTCTTGGGCAGCAAAAGTTCTTCGAATCCACTGAGACGGACGCCACGCGAGGGAGCGGCCCCCGTTTGAGTCGCCCGGTTGCGGTTGAGAACTACAACCGGTTTCATATATATCGCAATGTTCGCCTTGCCGGTTGTGATCTCCGCCACGCAAGCGGGGATCATGAACTCTGCGAGTGGATGCGGATTCGAATCTCCAGGCAGCCGGCACACGTGATTGCAGTCACGTTGGGCTTTACTCCGAGAGAATTACGATGGCATTCAGCGTACACTTCGGCCGGCGCTGGAGTGGGAAAGGAACTCCAATGAATCTGGGATTTATTGAGAACAAGACATACGATGAGATTTCAGTTGGCGACACTGCCGGGACGGAGCATGTTTTGACCGAGGAAGACAAGCTGGCGTGGGCTTCGATTTCCGGATGCACCGCCGTTCTGGACTCCGAGGGGGTCACTGATCGCGCCTTGAGCAGCATCCCTCTGACAGCGTCAAACATGTGGTGTGCCTCGCGCGTCTCCGGTCTTTTCGCCACGAAGCTACCCGGGCCTGGATGCTCGCTGACGAGCGTGTCGCTCGCCTTCCATAATCGCATCCGTGTCGGAGACCGCACTCACGTCAAAGTCGAGGTTACGGCCAAGGACGATTCTACAAAGACGATTACATTCGATTGCGAGGCAAGCAATGACGCCGGCATGTCCGTTTTTTCGGGCACTGCACAGCTCATTGCACCTGTGGAAAAGCTGCGCTTGTCCACAATCCCGGTGCCGCAACTCATTGTGAACAATCCCTACCGTCACCACCTCGGTTTCATCGCGCGTGCAACTTCCAAGCCGGCTGTGAAAACCGCGATCGTCTGGCCGTGCGACGAACTATCTCTCGGAGGCGCCATCCAGGCATACAAAGACGGATTGATTGTTCCGGTTCTCGTGGGTTCTGAAGCGACGATCCGCAGCATTGCCGGAACCCTGCAACTTGACTTGGGATCTATTCAGATCGTTGACGTCGACGCTAGCCGCATGGCCGCCCGCCGGGCCGTTGAGATGGCTCGCAAAGGCGAGGTCCAAATGCTCATGAAGGGCTCGCTGCAAACAGAAGAACTCATGCAAGCTGTGGCCTCACGCGACGGAGGATTGGGCACAGGGCGGCGCATCAGCCACGTATTCGCTTTGGATGTTCCGTCCTATCACAAGACCCTGTTCGTTACCGATGCGGCGGTCAACATTGGGACGGACTTGGAGACCAAGATCGACATTCTGCAGAATGCCATCGACATGATGATCAAACTTGAGGTTGTGAACCCCAAGGTGGCAATCCTGTCGGCGGTGGAGTCGGTTAGTCCGGCCATTCCCTCCACGCTCGATGCTGCCGCCCTTTGCAAAATGGTCGAACGCGGACAGATTACCGGAGCCATTGTCGATGGTCCGCTGGCATTCGATAATGCCATTTCCAGCGACGCGGCACGGATCAAGAAGATCAAATCGCCGGTTGCTGGAGACCCCGATCTTCTCATGGTTCCCAATCTGGAGGCTGGAAATATCCTCTTCAAGGAGCTTCAGTACCTCGCCGGAGCGCTCGCGGCCGGAGTTGTGGTGGGAGCCAAGGTTCCGGTAGTTCTCACCGGCCGCGCGGACGGAGAACAGGCTCGAACAGCAAGTTGCGCCCTCGGCGTCCTGCTCGCGAAGCCGGCACCCGATTTAGAAGGCTAAGGCGAAACCACAGATTCTGTATCCTGGGTGATTCCGCGGAGGGTCGCCGCTCGCTGTTGTTCGCGGCGACCAGTCTCGACTGGTTCCGAGATACACCTTCTGTGGTTTCGCGATCGTATCAGAGAAATGCGATTCCCTGATACATGCCGGCGGTGGCCCTCCGATTTTTTGAAAGCTGTGTCCCGAGGCGACAGGATCAGCCGCAGCGCTTGGGTAGATATGCGCAGCGGCCGATGGCAGGATCTCAGAAAGTTAAGAGCGGACCGAACTGTTAACGCACGTCATTCCGTACGCGCACCGAGACGCCTTTAAAACAGAATTCCGCCAACAGATCCTTTTACCGAATTGTTGACGGCGCCGGTTGGCCAAGAGTCTGCCGGAGCCGGCTATTTTGGCGACATTAGAAAGTAAAGACCGGCCCGAATTCCGAACGCTGGTCCTGCCAGATGCGGGAAGGGGTTGCGGCGATGGTCCAGAACTTGCCCAGCTCCGGAATGGCGCGGGAGCCGTAATGTGTCTGTTCGTAGCCGAAGGTGCACCACTGGTTGATCTTGTAGTACAGCGTCGTCCCGACAAACTCGCTCCCGATCATGGGTATACCCAGTCCCTGGCCATTCTGGTTGGGGCCAACTCCGTCGGCCAGGCCAAGCTGCATAGCGGCATCCCGATGCACCAGTTGGTCCTTGCCGGCGTGCAGATAGAGTTGCCAGCCGGCGTTGTAGCCCTTGGGATTGGCGTTGAACCAGCGTGAAAGCGGCAGCCCGAGTTCGGCGAATCCGCCATAATCGCGCACGCCATGCTCCGGAGCAACCTTCAGCGAACCGGAGCAGGTTTCCGCGGTAGCGTTATACGTGCCCGTGCAGGCCAGCATGGCGAAGCCGGAGAGCGTGCCCGCGACATTGTCCACGCCCGTGCCATAGAACACCGGGGTAAGGCCGAGCGTGTTGGTGTAGTTGGTCGTCAATTGGGCGCCCAGCACCGCGCGCAGGTCTGCGCCGCGATAGCCGCTCACCACCAAGGTAGCCCAGCGGGTGGGTAATTGCGCCACAAGTTGATTGCCGTACATCGTGCTGCTGGCCGTATAGCCTCTGGCAAACGGTGTGCCCGCGACCAAGGCGGTTGGATAGGGGTTGCCGAGAAGGTCCACGGCAGAATTGGTGACGATGGAGGCGCGGCGTCCGTCTAATCCGGCCCAGATGATTTGCGCGGGAGCAACCGCGGGAGCCTTGTCGAGTTGGAACTGCATGGTCAACGCAGCAGTAAACTCGGGACGGTCGGAGTCGGCGCCCTGACGCTCGGCCTCGCCGATCTGGTTCAACAAGCCGGAGGTCGGCGAACCTCCATTGCAGAAGAGATTAGCCATGGTACAAAACGTGAGTTTCCCCACCTGATCCGAAGTCGGCATCATCATCGCAAACTCCGGGGAGAGCTTGAAATTACGCGCAGAACTGCCCAGCTTTTGCACGACGCCGAAACGGAACTGCGGCGAGCGATTGTAGATGGCGCCGTAGCTGGCTGCTATCCAGGTGGTATCCAGCAGGTTGGGCAGCGCCTTGGAGGCGAACAACGTCCAGTCCTGTCCACCGACGAACAACAGACTGGTCTTGTCCGAATAGCGGTAATCCACACGCGCGTAAGCCAAGCGCAGCCGCGTGTTGGGATTGCGAATGGAAGTGACGTCTGCGTTATCGGCTTCATTGAAGTTGCCTTCGAAGTCCGCCTCGATGCGTCCCGTGAGGACCAGCTTCCTAGACTTGGAAGGCCACTCGAGATTGATTCCGATGCGGCTCTGCCGCGCTCTCATGTGGAACTCGGGGCCGGCATTCGGGCCGGTGTTGCTGCCAGGCAGTAACATGAGACCGGCGGGAATAGGGAAGTCGTCGCCATTGGGCGAACTGCTGTCTTGCACTGCGGTCCCTTTGATGAAGCCGAAGGGCGCGAAGGTTATTGGCCCGCTCTTCACACCGATTAAGCCACCGGATTCGGGAGGGTCCAAGGTCAGTACGCGCAGGGGAACAACTGCCGCGATGACCGAGGGCGCGGGTTTCTCAACCAGCGATTTGTTTGCGGGCGGCGCAGGAGATTGTGATCCGGGGCTAACCGGCGGCTGTTTGAGTTCCGCAGTCGCTGAGTTGAGAGCGCCCGCTTGCTGCACGGCGGTCTCGGTCTGCGCGGCTGGCGTACCGGCTGAAGCCGGCATTGCAGGAGCGGGCGCACCTCCAGCGATCTGCTCGTAGTCGGACTGCGATAGTATTCCTTTGTCACGCAGGAAGCGGGCTATCAGAACTTCGGCCTGCTGGGGCGTGGCGGCCTGATCGATCTGCTTCATATCGTCGGGCGTGAGAATGCCTTTGCGGAGCAGGATCTCTGCCAGCGGATCGTGTGAGCCCGCAGCGTCCTGCTGCGCCTTCGCCGACGTACAAAGCACTGCAGACAGCACCAGAATCATCATAAAAAATGTGAAAAGCCGGAAACGAAGATACAAGTTATAGGAACAACTATTCATCCTGAAATCTCCTTCTTGAAGATTCGGGTAAGACAGATATCCATCCCGATGCTGAACAGTAACTGGCGCGCGCTTCAGAACAGAAATTGCACCGGCTCTGTGCACTTTGACCCGGACTGCGTCATCGGACAACCCAAGGACGGGCGGCTGGTCTGCCCGATCTTGAGGCCCACATCGCGCGAATCGACAACCCTGACTACAGAGTTTCCGCTTCCGCTCAGTTTTTTCTGGGGCGAGATATGTTGGCATGAATCTCAATTGTGAAAACAAATCTACGGTATTGACGAAATTGTACGTCCGTTAGTGCGAACCTTGGCTCACATTGCAAGACCAACACCAACGAGCGTGATAGCGGTCACGGTGGAGTTATGAGCGTGATAGAGGTCACTGAAGTCATGTGCTTGATAGCACTCAATAAGGGATATTGAGTGTGATAACGGTCACTAATTAACCCTAAATTCGATAGCGGCCAAGTTAGAAAGGCATGAACGTGACAAAGGTCACTTAGAAATCATCAATGTGATAGCGGCGGCAAAGAATCCATATGCATGATTAAGGTCAATTAGAAGTTATGAGGGTGATAGCGGTCACTGCCGGGTCGTTCGTCGAGATTTTATTTATTGCTTGGCACTGTGACGAGTAACCGCGCAACATAATCTGTGTTCCGTAGCTCACCAGCGCGAATGAATTCAGAGTGATAGGTGTGTGGCAAAGGCACGCACCCGGAATTTAGAATCGAGACAGAGCCAAACATCGGACCGTGGTTTCGCAAGGAGTGGATGATGAAGGGAAAAGTTGCAATCGTAACCGGTGGTGCAAGCGGGATCGGGTGGGCTTGCGTTGAGGGGCTCGCCAAGGCGGGTGCGAAGTGCGTGATCGCCGACATGGACGTCGCCGGCGGCGAGCGCGCCGAGGCAAACCTGAAAGCAGCCGGCTTAGAAGGCATTTTCGTCAAGGCCAGCGTTTCCGATCCCGGCCAGGTGAAGAACCTTGTCGATGCCACCGTGGCGAAGTTTGGGCGCCTCGACATTCTGGTCAATAACGCGGGTCTGCAGTACGTTGCGCCGATCGTCGAGTACCCCGAAGAGAAATGGAACCTCTTGATCGGCGTGATACTCACCGGTGCGTTTCTCTGCACCAAGTACTCACTGCCGCACATGATCAAGAACAAGTGGGGCAGGGTCATCAACGTTGCCTCGATCCACGCCAAAGTGGCGTCGCCCTTCAAAGTGGCTTATATTTCGGCCAAGCACGGCGTCATCGGATTGACGAAGACGGTGGCGCTGGAGCAGGCCGAGAACGGCATTACGTGTAACGCCATCTGCCCGCCTACGTGCGCACGCCGCTGGTCGACAAGCAGATCGCCAATCAGGCCATCGCGAACAAGATTTCCGAGGAAGATGTGGTGAAGAAGATCATGCTGGAGCCCGCCGCCATCAAGCGGCTGCTCGAACCCTGCGAGGTCGCCGGCGTGGTCGAGTTCCTCTGCAGCGACGTAGCCTCCGGTATTACCGGTAGTACGATCGACATCGATCTGGGCTGGATGGCGCACTAGAGCACGATGCTTCCAAGGCGCGCCGCAAGGCGCGCATTCATAACTCGATGGGAGAATAATTATGCCTGCCAATCCTCAATCCCACCCTATCATGAGAATTGCCGCCGCCCAGACTCCGGAGCGGAACAAAATCGTCACCGCCGCCGAGGCGGTGCGCTTAATTCGCGATGGCGATACAGTGGCGACCGGAGGCTTCGTGGGCGTCGCCTTTCCCGAAGGGATTGCCGTTGCCATCGAGCAACGGTTTCTGGCGTCTGAAGAGGAATCCGGCCCCGCCAGCGGAAAGCCCAGCGGCCTCACGCTCGTCTATGCCGCCGGGCAAGGCGACGGCAAGGAACGGGGTCTGAATCATCTCGGTCATCCGGGACTGGTGAAACGCGTCGTTGGCGGTCATTGGGGCCTGGTGCCCAAGCTCGGAGCGCTGGCGGTTAGCTGGCCAGATCGAAGCTTACAACCTGCCCCAGGGCGTGATCTCGTTATGTATCCGCGATATCGCCGCCCATCGCCCCCGGCACATCAGCAAGGTCGGCATAGGAACCTACGTCGATCCGCGTTACGGCGGCGGCAAAATCAACGACCGCACCACCGAGGACCTGGTCGAGTTGATAACCTTCGACGGCCAGGAGTACCTGTCCTACAAGACCTTCCCGATCAATGTCGGCATCATCCGCGGCACCACTGCCGATCCCGAGGGCAATGTCACCATGGAGCGCGAGGCGCTGACGGTCGAGATGCTCTCGATCGCCATGGCCGCCCACAACTCCGGCGGCATCGTCATCGTCCAGGTGGAACGCGTGGCCGAGAGCGGCACGCTCAATCCGCGCGATGTGAAGATACCGGGAATTCTTGTCGATTGCGTGGTGGTTGCGGAAAAGCCGGATTACCATTGGCAGACTTTCGCTACCGTGTACAACCCCGGTTTTAGCGGGGAAGTCCATACGCGGATGGGAGCCATTACCCCGATGGAGCTATCGGAGCGCAAGGTGATCGCGCGCCGGTCGGCATTCGAGCTGAAGGCCAACAGCGTGGTCAACCTGGGAATCGGCATGCCCGAAGGCGTGGCCAATGTGGCCAATGAGGAGAAGGTCATCGATCTCATTACCCTCACCGCCGAGCCCGGAGTCATCGGCGGAGTTCCGGCCGGAGGGCTGGACTTCGGCGCCGCGGTAAATGCCCATGCCATCATCGATCAGCCGTACCAATTTGATTTTTACGACGGCGGCGGACTCGACCTGGCCTTCCTCGGCCTGGCGCAGGCGGACCGCGAGGGCAACCTGAACGTGAGCAAATTCGGCCCCAGGCTGGCGGGTATGGGAGGATTCATCAACATCAGTCAGAACGCCAAGAGCCTGGTTTTCTGCGGGACCTTCACGGCCAGGCGGCCTGCGAACTCGGGTTTGCGGACGGCGAACTGCAGATCCTCAAGGAAGGCCGCACGAAAAAGTTCGTGAAAGAAGTTGAACATCGAACCTACAGCGGCAAATACGCCAGCCAGCGCGGACAGCCGGTGCTTTATGTAACCGAACGCTGCGTCTTCCGCCTTACGTCCGAGGGCCTGGAACTCATCGAGGTGGCGCCGGGAATCGATATTGAAAAAAACATTCTGGCGCACATGGATTTTAAGCCCATCGTGAAGCGGCCCAGGATCATGGACGTACGCATATTCCTGCCCGAGCCCATGGGTTTGCGCGACGATCTGTTGGTGCTGCCTCTGGAGAGCCGGCTCAGCTACGATCGAGCAACAGAATCTGTTCTTCGTCAACTTCGAAGGCTATGCGGTGCGCGATCTGGAACAGATCGCCAGGATCGACCAAACTATACGCGAGTGTTTAAGGCAGGCGCCCGGAAAGAAATACGCCATCGTCAATTATGACAACTTCTCGATTACTCCCGAGCTGTTGGGACCGTATACCGACATGGTGCAGAGGCTGATGCAGGACTGCTACTCGGGCGTCACAAGGTACACAACCAGCGGTTTCGCGCGCATGAAACTCGGGGAAGCCCTGGGCGCGCGCAATGTCGCTCCTTACATTTACGAGAGCGCCGAGGAGGCCCAACGGCACTTGCTCGAACTCGAGGAGATGGGGCAGACGAGATAGCCCGGGCTTGTCCCGGCAGAGTGGCAGATCGGGGTTCCTGGAGCACTTTGTACGAAAGGAGCCATTTTATGGCAGAAGCAGCGGTACGGTAAGCGCGTCGGCAGACGGACTCGCTCAAAGGCAGAGTCGCCCTGGTGACGGGCGGATCGCGCGGCATCGGAAAGGCTATCGCTCTGGAACTTGCCGCAGCGGGGCAACGGTGGCCTTCAGCTATAACAGCAATCTGGCTGCGGCCGAGGAGACCGCGGCCGCGATTCGCGCCATGGGCGTCGAGTGCCTGATGGTGCAGGGCGACGTCGCTAGCAAGGAGAAAGCGCGCGGTGTCGTCAGCTCAACCCTGGAGAAGTTTACGAGGCTCGACATCCTGGTCAACAACGCCGGCATTACCCGAGATCGCACCATGAAAAAGATGACCGATGAAGACTGGGAAGCGGTCATCTCCGTGAATCTGAATGGCACCTATTACTGCACCGCTGCCGCCATGCCGGCCATGATCGAGCAGAAATACGGGCGCATCATCAACATTGCATCCATCGTCGGCGAAACGGGAGCCTTCGGCCAATCCAATTACGCCTCCAGCAAGGGAGGCATCATCGCCTTCACCAAGTGCCTGGCGCTGGAGCTGGCGAAAGATGGCATCACCGCCAATGTGGTTGCCCCTGGGTATACCGGTACGGAGATGGTGGCAGCGATGCCGCCGGAGGTTCTGGAAAAGATCACCTCCAAGATACCGCTGCGCAGGCTGGCAAAACCCCAGGAGATCGCCAAGGCGGTTCGTCTTCCTGGCCCGGGATGCGGATTACATCACCGGATTTACTTTGGACGTCAACGGCGGGCTGCTATATGCCCTGAGGCCTGTCGATCAGAGGAAATAAATATGCGCCCGGTGTAACCGGCGCGCTTTCGGGAGCCGCTGCGCCAGCAGCGGCTCTTCGGCATTTGATCTGCCGGAAACCGGCGTTGTCGTAAAAAAGGAGATTTCTTTTAAGGTGATTAAGCGACGGAGTCCTCACGTCAGTTTGTGCTTGTACATTGCAATGATCGTAGCGGTGCTAACCGGGTGCCAGAAAGCTGCCAATCCACTGATTGGCAAATGGCAAATGGGCAAGGATGTGCCGGTTCGAGCCAATCCAGTAATTCGCGAGTTCAAAGCGGAGGGGATTGAAAAGGCAGTGGTCTCCTTGACCTATGGGCGACCCGGTATCGACGAGGAACGTGGGAGCTTCGGAATCATTACGATGGCCTACAAAGTGAATGGGAATACGCTGTCGGAATCATTACAAGGCTTGCAAGAAGGCAAAACCGTGCAGGATATCTCAACCAGAACATTCACGATCGCCGGCAATACCTTAACAATCAATCCCACTGCCGCGGGGGGAATTGATCTTACAAGCCCAACGGACAAACAAACCTACACTCGGGTGGGATGGTTTGATCGGGCACGATGGTAAACGAATGATTTGACCGAGCAACGTTCAAAGCATCCGGCAATTCAAACAGTTGACCTTTCCGGTGAACTTCATGATGACTTTCCAGCGGAGAAGTTGAGCGTCACGTAAAGAGGAGTAGTGGTTTTAGCGGCTCATCCTTGAACGTCAACCACCACCCGTCCGCGAACCTGTCCCGCCAGTAGAGATGATGCCGCCGCAATCGCTTCGCTCAGGCCGATTCCACGAGAAATCGCGTCGAGCTTTGAGATATCGAGATCGCGCGCCAAACGCGCCCACGCTTCAACTCGGGCCGGACGCGGGCACATCACACTGTCGATACCAGCGAGCGTCACGCCACGCAGAATGAATGGCGCGACCGTCGCCGGAAAATCCATTCCCCCTGCCAGGCCGCAAGCGGCAACTACCCCGCCGTACTTGGTAGTGGCACAAACGTTGGCCAGCACATGGCTGCCGACCACCTCGACCGCTCCCGCCCACCGTTCCTTCCCGAGCGGCTTTCCGGGGTTCGCAAATTCCGTCCGTCCCAGCACCTCCGCGGCGCCCAGACCCTTCAGGTAATCCGCTTCTTCCATTCTCCCGCTGACGGCAACCACCCGATAACCCAGCTTTGAAAGAACGGCAATTGCTACGCTGCCCACGCCCCCAGCCGCACCCGTGACCAGGATGTCGCCTTTGTCCGGAGTAATGCCGTGCCGCTCCAGCGCCAGCACGCACAACATGGCGGTATAACCGGCTGTACCAATGGCCATGGCTTGCCGGGAAGAAAACGCCGAGGGCAAATGGACCAACCATTCGCCTTTGAGACGCGCCTTTTGCGCAAGACCTCCCCAATGGGTTTCCCCTACGCCCCATCCATTCAGTAGCACAGAGTCCCCCACCCGGTAGTCAGGATTGCTTGACGCTTCGACCGTGCCTGCCAGATCGACTCCCGGAATCATGGGGAATCGTCGCACAACGGGAGACTTTCCTGTGATCGCCAGGCCGTCCTTGTAGTTGAGTGAAGAAAACGCGACCCTTACGGTGACATCGCCCTCAGGCAGAAGCGAGTCGTCGATATCCTTCAGCGTGGCCCTGTAACTGTTCTCGTCTTTTTCGATCAAAATACCCTTGAACATATTTCCCTCCGCGAAAATCAGACTGTGCGTCTACAACCGGCCTCATAAATGCCTATAGCGGATAAGCTCTGGAAGTATGGGACCCGACAACAAGGCGGGTCCTAGGCGTCGCGCGGGTCGATGAATTGAGTTTATGAGACCGGGTTTGGCAAAAAGTCAATGCGTGATCCGGCGGCTGACGCTTGAGACCCAGGTCGCAACTATCAATAAAATCAGGGTTGATTGTCGCCGTCATGTCACGTCATATCACATTCGAATGTAAGCATAATCACAGCACTGTTTTGGGCCAGTGCATAGAACAAAAAGTAGCAAGTCGGTGAGCAAGTTGCCAGTGAATTTACCAGCGCCGTCCGAGCCTGTAGAAACCCTGGAATCGATCGCCCGAACCCGCTTTTCCGATTGTTATCAGTGCGGGAAGTGCACGGCTGGGTGCCCTCGCGCTTCGGCTATGGATGTAGCGCCGAACCGGTTAATCCGGATGGTGCAACTCGGCGATGCGGAGTAGGCGTTGAGGTCGCAGGCAATCTGGCAATGCGTGTCGTGTGAAACGTGCACGACGCGCTGTCCAAAGAGCGTTGACTGTGCTGCCATCATGGATGCTTTGCGCAACGAGGCGTACCGGCGCGGCAAGACCAGCGAGAAGCAGGCGCCGGTCATTCTCTTCCAGAAGGCCTTCCTCGACAACATTCGCCGCAATGGCCGCCTCGACGAGATCGAACTCATCGCTCAATTCAAGATTTCCGGTTTCGCGGCCACACGGAGCCCGCGGTTTCTGTTTAAAGACGCAAGCCTCGGGTTGAAGCTCCAGGCGCGCAAGAAGTTGCACCTCAGAGGAGAGAAGGTGCGCGACAGACGCGTGGTGCACCGCATCTTCGATCGCTGCCAGAACGGATCAGCATGAACCTTGGATATTATCCCGGTTGTGCTCTGCACGGTTCCTCCGACGACTACGAGCAGTCGTTGCGCGCGTGCTTCGCGCGCGCTTGGCGTTGAGCTCAAGGAACTCGACGAATGGATCTGCTGCGGCGCCACAGCGGCGCATTCCCTGAACCCCAAGCTCTCCATCGCGCTGCCGGCCCGCAATCTGGCGCTGGCGTCGCAGCGCGGGTTCGCGGAGATGCTGGCGCCGTGCTCGATGTGTTCGATGCAACTGATGAAGGCGCAACGGCTAATGTCGAAGGACACGGCGCTGGCGAAAGAGATCGCGCGGATTGTCGAGGGAAAGCCGAACGGCACGCGCGTGCTGAACCTGATCCAGGCCTTCGAACTCGTCGGACTGGATGCGATCAAGGCGGCTGTCAAGAGCCCGCTCCAGGATCTCGAGGTGGCCTGCTACTACGGATGCCTATCTGACGCGCCCGCCGGAGATCGTCGAATTCGACGACTGCGAGCAACCGGAGTCGATGGAGCGCATCGTGGCGGCGCTCGGCGCCAAGCCGGTCGCCTGGAACTATAAGACAGAGTGCTGCGGCGCGGGCATGACCATGTCCAGCGAGGAGACGGTGCTGGAGCTGTCGCACAAGATCCTCGCTGATGCCGCAGAGCATGGCGCGAAGACAATCGTGGTCGCGTGCCCCATGTGCAACGTCAACCTCGATATGAAGCAGGTCGCAATTGAGGCGCGGTATGGGACGAAGCATCGGCATGCCGATCTACTACCTGTCGGACCTGGTGGGCCTGGCCCTGGGGCTTACACCCGAGCAACTGGGCCTGAATCGGCACTTCGTGCAGAGGAAGGTGTAAATGTCGAGGATCGGCGTCTTCGTCTGTTGGTGCGGGGAGAACATCGCGCGCACGGTCGATGTGGAGCGAGTGGCCGAAGAGGCCGCCAAGCTGCCCGGCGTGCGTTGCGCGCATACCTACAAGTACACGTGTTCGGACCCCGGCCAGGCGATGATCCGCGAGAAGATCGCGTCGGAGAAACTCGACGGCGTGGTGGTGGCTTCCTGCTCGCCGCACATGCACATGAGAACCTTCCGCAAGACGGTGGCCTCTGCGGGATTGAACCCTTACATGTTCGAGATGGCCAACATTCGCGAGCATTGCTCGTGGGTGCACCACGACCACGAAAAGGCGACGGAGAAGGCGGTAGAACTCATCGGTCTCGCGGTGGCCAAGGTGAAGAGCAATCGCCCGCTCCAGCCGATCAAGGTTCCGGTCACGCGGCGCGCGCTGGTGGTCGGCGGCGGCGTGGCGGGCATCCAGGCGGCGCTTGACATTGCCGATGCCGGATACGAAGTGGTGATGGTCGAACGTGAGCCTGTCGATCGGCGGCAAGATGGCCGGGCTCTCAGAGACGTTCCCCACGCTCGACTGCTCGCAGTGCATTCTCACGCCGCGGATGGTCAACGTTGGCCAGCACCCGCGGATCAAGTTATACAGCTATTCCGAGGTCGAGGCAGTCGATGGATTCGTCGGGCAACTTTGAGATTACGATCCGCCAGAAGGCGCGTTACGTCGACATCTCGAAGTGCACCGGGTGCGGCGAGTGTTCGAAGGTGTGCCCGCTGAAGAGGAATAAGAGCGAATTCGATTACGGCATGGGACTTCGCCCGGCGATCTACATTCCGTTCCCGCAAGCCGTGCCGGCGCGCCCGGTGATCGATAAGACGGTTTGCGCAAAACTGATCCGCAACGGCTGCGGCTTATGTGAGAAGAAATGCGCGGCCGGCGCCATCAACTATAAGGACGAAGACCGGCTGGTGAAAGAGAAGGTCGGCGCCGTGGTGCTGGCCACCGGCTTCAAGCTCTACGACATCGGCAAGCAGTCCGGCAAGGTCGCAGGATACGGCGAGTACGGCTACGGCAAATACAAGGACGTGATCGACTCGCTCCAGTTCGAGCGCCTGGTGTCTGCGTCCGGGCCGACAGGCGGCGAGATCAAGCGGCCGTCGGACGGGAAGACGCCGAAGAACGTGGTGTTCATCAGCTGCGTGGGCTCGCGCGACAACGCCAAGGGATTGTCGTACTGCTCCAAGATCTGCTGCATGTACACAGCTAAGCACACCATGTTGTACAAGCACAAAGTGCACGAAGGCCAGGCGCACGTCTTCTACATGGATATCCGTGCGGGCGGCAAGGGGTACGACGAGTTCGTGCGCCGTGCCATCGAGCAGGACGGCGCCAAATACTATCGCGGGCGGGTTTCGAAGATCACCGAGAAGGACGGCAAACTGATCGTGCGCGGCGCCGACACGCTCGCCGGGAGTGCCGGTCACGATTGAGGCCGACCTGGTGGTGCTGGCTCCGGCGATGCGCCCGGCCGACGGCGTCGAGGAGCTGGCGCAGAAGCTGAACGTCGGCTACGACGAGTTCGGGTTCCTGATGGAGAACCATCCGAAGTTGAGGCCGGTGGAGACGAACTCGGCGGGCGTCTACATCTGCGGTGCGGCACACGGGCCCAAGGACATTCCGGAATCGGTGGCGCAGGCCTCAGCCGCTGCCAGCAAGGTGCAGATCACGCTTGCGGCTGCAGAGCTCACGCGCGAACCTGAGATCGCGACGATCAACGAGAAAACCTGCGCGGCTTGCTTCCGCTGTGTTGCGACCTGTCCCTATCACGCCATCGAAAAGGCTGAGGTCAGGACGCCGAAGGGGGCCTTCGTCAAGCGCACGGCGCGCGTAAACGCCGGGCTTTGCATGGGCTGCGGCACCTGCGTGGCTGTTTGCCCGTCGAAGAGCGCCGACCTTGAAGGGTTCACGGAGCAGGAGATTTATTCCATGGTCGAGGCGCTGGCATGAGCGGCACAGACGTTTTCGAGCCCAAGATCGTCGCGTACGTGTGCAACTGGTGCACCTATCTGGGCGCCGACCTCGCGGGAACCTCGCGCCTCGAGTATCCGTCGAATGTCCGCATCGTGCGCCTGCCGTGCACCGGCCGCATCGACTTCAACCTGCTGATCAAGGCGTTCGAGATGAAGGCGGACGCGGTGCTGGTCTCCGGATGCCATCCCGGCGACTGTCACTACAATGCCGGCAATTATCACGCGCGGCGGCGCTGGGAGCTGTTTCGCGACCTGCTTGATCTGCTCGGCTTCGACATGCGGCGCATTCACTTCGCGTGGATCTCAGCGGCAGAGGGCCGCAAATTTCAGCAGACCATCTCTGAGATCACGGAGAAGACCCGCGAACTCGGGCCGTACAAAGTCTACGAGGGGAAGAAGGTTCCGTACCCCTCCTTTCCGGAATCCGCGTTGCCGCTGGGCGATTTCTCGACGGAGAAGCGAACTTCGTGCAGCGGCGCGCCGCTTGCTGACTGAAGGCCGCGTGCAGGTGGTGATCGGGTACGGCGAGCGCGGCCCGATCTTCGTCACCAAGCCGGAAGACGCGGACAAGCTGGTGTGGAACCAGAGCTGCCTTACGAACCTGGCCGCGTATCTGAAGCGCAAGGAGGTCCGGGCCCTCGGCAAAGCTGCGATCGTGGTGAAGGGCTGCGACGAGCGCGCCCTGCTGGTCCTCGAACAGGAGTCGCAGATTGAGCGCGAGAACCTGCACGTCATCGGCATGGCCTGCGAAGGACTTGGCGTTTCCAAGTGCGCCGGCTGCACCGTGCGGCAGCCACGATTTGCTGACGAGGTGATCGGGCAAGCGAAACCCGCCGAGGCTGTCGATCATTATGCGGCGCTCGACGTGCTTATGGCCATGCCGCCCGAAGAGCGGATGGGCTTCTGGGCCGAGCAGTTCGACCGCTGCGTGCGATGCTATGCCTGCCGCCAGGTCTGCCCGATGTGCTATTGCGAGCAATGCATCGTCGACAAGAATCGTCCCCAGGCGATTGAAACCTCGCCGACGCGCCAGGGCAACTTCGCGTGGCAAATCGCGCGGGCATTTCACCAGGCCGGGCGCTGCGTCGGCTGTGGCGAGTGCACCCGTGTGTGCCCGGCAGGAATCGATCTTTGGGCGCTGAATCTGGCGCTCGAGCGCAGCGCAGAGAATCACTTCGGTTACAAAGCCGGAATAGAGAGCACGGCGGAGCCGCTGATCGGCTCGTATTCCGTGAAGGATCAGGCGGAGTTTATCCGGTGAGAGAAATCATCAACCAGGACGAGCTGCGGAAGTGCGTTGGTGAATGGCTTGCAGCCGGCAAGCGCGTCGCCGGCCCAAAACAGGCGACATGGAACCGCGTGCTGTACGCAGACCATCGAAACCGCCGGCGAGCTCTTGCTCGACGTCAACCCTCACCCTGTGAACTCCATCAAGGAGTTCTTCTTCCCGAAGCATCAGAAGCTGTACGGCTACGAGATCAGGGGCAACGACGTTCAACTCACCGAGGCCGCCGAACCGGTGCTGGACCAGGTGATTATCGGCTCTCGTCCGTGCGATGCGGCGGCGCTGCCGATCCTGGATCACGTCTTCAACTGGGACTACCGTGACTCGCAGTACAACGCGCTACGCGCCGCGACAACGATCGTGACGCTGGCTTGTACATCGCACGACGACGACTGCTTCTGTACCAGCGTGGGGCTCGCGCCCGATGCCGAGCGCGGCTCTGACGCCGTCCTGGTTCCGTTCGGCGATGGCAGTTACGAAGTGCGCTGCGTGACGGATAAGGGAAAGGCGCTGTTCGCAGGCCGGACGAAGAGTTCCGATCGAAAGGCAACGGCGCATAAAGGGCCCAGGATAAAGATTGATACGGCGAAGGTGAACGCGTTCGTGCGCGATCACTTCGATGATCCGTTCTGGAAAGACCACACGCTGGCCTGCTTCGGATGCGGCATGTGCGCATGCGAATTGTCCCACCTGTCACTGCTTCGACATCGTAGACGAGGGCAACGTGAAGGGCGGGTATCGTGCGCGCAACTGGGACTCCTGCCAGTACGCGAACTTTACCTCGCACGCCAGCGGACACAATCCGCGCGCTTCGCAGCCCGACCGGCAGCGGCAGCGCGTTTATCACAAGTTCTACATCTATCCCGAGAAATTCGGCGAGGTGCTGTGCACCGGTTGCGGCAACTGTTCGCGCAACTGTCCCGCCGGGCTGGGGATTCTCAACGTAACCACCGAGATCAGTCATGCCTAACCTATATCAACCCGACCTGATGGAAGTCGTGGAAACGCGGCAGCACACGAGCGACGTCAAGTCGATGAAAGTGCGGTTCCGCGACTCGGAACGAGCGAAGGACTTCAGCTTCCGCGTGGGTCAGTTCGGTATCTTCTCGGCGTTCGGCTACGGCGAGTCGACCTTCAACATGTGCTCAAGCTCGAACTGGAAGGACCACATCGAGTTCTGCTTCCGGCGAGTGGGACGCGTCACTGAGGCGCTGTGGAAGACAGACGCGGGTGACACCATCGGGTTTCGCGGCCCCTACGGCAATGCCTATCCTACGGACGAGTGGCGCGGGAAAAACCTTATTTTCCTGGGCGGCGGAATCGCCATGCCGCCGATTCGCTGCGCCATCTGGTACGCGCTGGAGAATCGCAAGGACTACGGCGACATCAGCATCGTCTACGGAGCGCGCACCGTTGGCGATCTGGTGTTCACGGACGAGTTGGACGAGTGGTCGAAGCGCGAGCGCACGCGTGTGATCCAGTGCGTCGATCCCGGCGGCGAGACGCCGGACTGGCAGGGTGAGGTTGGCTTCGTGCCGAGCGTCTTCGAACGCTCCAAGATTGCAGCCGACGCAAACTCGATTGTGCTGATGATCGGACCGCCGATCATGATCAAAGTCACAATGAAACTGCTCACCGCAATGGGTGTGCCGCCGGAGAACGTGTACACCAGTCTCGAAAACCGGATGAAGTGCGGAGTCGGCAAGTGCGGCCGGTGCAATGCCGGGCCGGTGTACGTGTGCAAGGAAGGGCCGGTGTTCTCGATCAAACAGTTGAACGCGATTCCCTTGGATTACTAGAGGCTGTTATTAACTTTCCCACGGCCGGCGCGAAAGTCAATAACAGCCTCTAGAGGCGAAACCAGGTTTGCTGAATCCTGTCGAGCCGGTTGTTGCGACTTCGACACAGTTTTGCAGCGATCGAGAACGCCGCGCCGGTTCATTGCGAAGATCAGCGCCCTGCCAACGCTGCCTCGCGCTCCTCTTCCACCTCATTGACCGCAGAATCGAGTATGGCGGCACGGTTGTCGTAAGAGTGTCCGGTAAGCAGGCCGAGCACAAACCAGCCGAGCATTGCCGCCCCGACGGCGAAAAGAACGTCGCCGGGAACCCGCATCCAGCGCAGCGTCTGCATGGTGGGCGATCTGCAGGAAGTCGGCCGAGCGGGCGTACCAGGTGCCGTACTGGATGGAGGCCAACGCCTGCATGATGCCGATGGGGAACATGCTGAGCACGACCATGAAGACGAGGCCGAGATTGATGCACCAGAAGGAAACCTTCAGCATGCCTTCCTTCCAAGGCCGCCCGGGGCGCAGCACGCGCAGGCAGAAGAGCGTGAGGCCGAGGCCGAGCATGCCGTAGACGCCGAACAGCGCGGTGTGGCCGTGCACGGGAGTGAGGTTCAGGCCCTGCATGTAGTAGAGCGCGATGGGCGGGTTGATGAGGAAGCCGAAGAGGCCCGCGCCGACCAGGTTCCAGAAAGCGACGGCGACGAAGAAGTAGATCGGCCACTTGTAGTTGGCGATCCACGGGGCTTTCTCTGTGGGGCGGGCGAGGCGGAGGTTCTCCCAGGCCTCGAAGCCGATCAGCGTCAGCGGCACGACTTCCAGCGCGCTGAAGATGGCGCCGAGCGCGATGACCGCGGGGCCGGAGCCGGCGAAGTAGAGGTGGTGGAAGGTGCCGATGATGCCGCCGACCAGGAAGATCGTCGTGGAGAAGAGCACGGCGCGCGTGGCGGTGCGAATCTCAAGCAGCTTGAGGCGCGTGAAAAGGAACGCAATGACCACAGTGGCGAAGACCTCGAAGAATCCCTCGACCCAGAGGTGAACGACCCACCAGCGCCAGTATTCGGCGGTGACGAGGTTGCTGCGCTGGCCGTACATCAGGCCGGCGGCGTAGAAGAGCGGGATGGCGATGGAGGAGATGAGGAAGAGCGAGAGCAGAGCGCGGTCTTCGCTTTTGCGCATGAGGGCGGGCTTGAGAGCGCGGACCATCAGCACGAGCCAGAGGACGAGGCCGACGAAGAGCAAGATTTGCCAGAAGCGTCCGAGGTCCACATATGTCGTAACCCTGATCGCCAAACCAGAACCACAGGTTGCCGAGTTTTTGCTGGATGCCGAGCCACTCACCGGCCAGCGAACCGCCGACAACGAACACAAGGGCGACGAAGAGGACATTAACGCCGAGGCGCTGGAATTTCGGTTCATGGCCGCTGACGGCCGGACCAACGTAGAGGCCGGTGGCAAGCCACGAGGTGGCAATCCAGAAGATGGCGAGCTGTATGTGCCATGTGCGCGTAATGGCGTAGGGCACGTACTTGTCAAGCGGAAAGCCGTAGAAGCCCTTGCCCTCTACGCCGTAATGCGCGGTGAGCGCGCCCATGAGGATCTGCACGCCCCAGAGCGCGACGACCACGAGGAAGTACTTGATGGTGGCGCGCTGCGAGGGCGTGGGATGCAGGCCGAGGAAAGGATCGTGCTGCGGGTACGGGCCGTTGACTTCGAGTTTTTCCTGCGAGGAGTACCACCAGACCAAGCCGCCGATGCCTGCAAGCAACCCGACGACACTGACGATGCTCCAGAGGATGGCGCCGGGGGTGAGGTTGTTGGCGACCAGGGGCTCATGAGGCCAGTTGTTGGTGTAGGTGACAGACGTGCCGGGGCGATTCGTGCCTGTGGCCCAGGCGCTCCACCAGAAGAAGGCGGCTAGCTGTTTCTGCTTAGCTGCATCGGTGAGTGCGCCCCTGGGAATGGCGTACTCGGAGCGGCCGTTTGCGAAGACGCCGGTGTAGTAGGCCTCAAGTTGCTCGAACGCGGCGGCGCGGTCGGCAGAGAGAGTGACGCTGTTGGTCTTGGCGTCGTAGGTGTTGGTGCGGATTTCGCGGATGAGGCGGGCTTTGAGGATCGCTTGCCGGTCGATGTCGAGAGCGGCGAAGTTGGCGGCGCCATCATGCTGGGCCCAGCGGTCGAGCAGGATGTTTGACTCACGGTGCAGCCAGTCCGCGCTCCAGTCGGGCGCGACGTATGCGCCGTGGCCCCAGACCGTGCCGATCTCCTGGCCGCCGATGGATTGCCACACGCCCTGGCCTTCAGTAATGGTGCTGCCGGTGAAGAGAAGATGGCCGCCAGTGGAGTAAACGTTGGGGAGCGGCGGCGCCTCGCTGATCATTTTGCGGCCGACACCGCCGAGGACCGCGAAGGACCCCAGCATGACAACAGAAAGGACAATCCAATAACGCTTGTAAGACATGATTCGCCTCGATTCGTACTCAAGAATGGATGTAGCGCGGATTCATTTCTCACCATAGGGCGAGAGCAAACGGTATGCAGGGACTTTTGTCACAGGTGGGGCGAAGAAGGATAAGCGGCCGCTGCTTGCGCATGGCTTCTTATGCCGCCACGTGCATGCGTGGTTCGCTCGCTGCGAACGTTGAGCGGCTCAGCAAGAAGGTCAATGCGAGGTTGACCGCAAAAACAAGCACTCCACCAAGCTCGATCATTCCCGAGACCGGCAGCGTCTTCCACGCCATGGGCAAGATGCCTTCGTATGCCAGAGGCTCGGAGCAGACGCGTAGCGCGCAACCTATCTGCAGTAACAGAAGGCCGAGAAACATGAGGCGCTTGCTGAAGATGGCGTAAACGCCGGCAAAGTGAGGAAGGATGCGCGGCCCAATGTCGAAGACCATGGTTGCTGCGAAGCCAACGGTCAGTGCGTGGCGGGAGGCTCCCCAGATGCCTCCATCTTGATCGGCAAAGGCGGCCCAGATGCTCATGAGACCGGCGATCGCCAACCATGCGTAGGCGGCGCGGACGAACACGGGAAAGCTGGGATGAATTCCCTGGACCTTTGCGGGCCCGCGCGGACGCTGGGTGAGATGCAGGCCGGGCACAATCGCGAAGGCTCCCATAGCCAAAAGGATTGTGGCTGTCCTCGCCCATCCGGAAACACCAGAGAGCACGCCCGTCACGTCCAGGATCAGGGCGGCGCCGAACAGGCGCGCATCAGGCCTGGAAATCGCAAGGAATGCAGGCAGCCAGCGCGCGGAAAAACCCCAGACGACGGGCACAAGGAAACCCCAGGCAAGCAATACGAGGTACTTCTGGTCCAGCGCGTGCGGAAAGGCGAGAATCGATCCGTAGACTGCCAACTGCATGCACTCAATGAAATTGAAAAGGACCGCCGCAGTGAGCCCCGCGGTTCCTAGCGCATGTTTGCCATGGAAAGCTGGGTGGAAGGAGTTAAGTCCTGTATTATCATCGCCGACAGTTGCAATTGAGAAAATTTGTAGTGCCAACATATTTTGACAATGTGCGCAGATGATCATTGATTATGCGTCTCTGATGCGATATATGTAGTGTCATCTGGAGACTGCCGCCATGTTCCTGCGTTCGGTCAAGTCACGCAATGGACAACAGGAGTATCTCCGCCTGGTGGAGTCCTTCCGCGAAGGGGACAAGGTCAAGCAGCGCGTCGTCGCTCACCTGGGACGCAAGGACCTGCTGGGGCCGCATCTGGATGCCTTGATCCGGTTGCTGGCCGAGCCGGAGGGTAACCCGCGCTGGGTTGCCGTCGCGGACATCGCGGCTCCGCGGTCCTCCACGTGGGGACCGGTTTTGGTGGCCCGGCATCTTTTCGAGAAACTCTCCTTGGGCGCGATTCTGGATGCCGGTCGGGCTCTGCGGCGCCATGGGCAACCGCTGTCAGAAAGGATCTTTCCCCTGCTCGCCAACCGGCTCAGCCGCCCGGGCAGCGAACACGCGCTGGCGCAATGGCTGGAGGATTTCTATGTGTGCACGGCCCGGGGCAGCCGCTGGATGCCGGTGTGGAAACAGTCCGGCCGGGTCAAGGTAGGCTTCGATCAGCTGCAGCTGTGGTACCAGAAGCCTGGACGATTTGCTGGCCGAGAAAGAGCGCATCGAAAAAGCTGTGTATCTGGAGTTGCGCGATCTGTTCAGCCTGCAGCCGGACCTGGTCTTCTACGACATTACTTCGACCTACTTCGAAGGGTCTGGGCCGGCGGAGTTGGGACAGTTCGGCTACAGTCGCGACGGCAAGCCCCGCCACCGGCAGATCGTGATCGGGGTGGTGATGATGGATGGATGGCCAGTCGCGCATCACGTCTTCGCCGGCAATCGTCTGGATCAGACCACGGTGCTGGAAGTGGTCAGGGATCTGAACCAGCGCTTTGCTCTCCACCGTGTGGTATTCGTGGGCGATCGCGGCATGATGACCATAGGCAACGTGGACGAGCTCAAGCAGAGCGGGCAGGGTTATTTGCTGGGACTGCAAAGACGCAATCGCAAGGACACCTTCGACTATATTCAGCGGGCGGAACGACGCACCGACTGGCAGCAGTGTCCGGTGGGCATCGCGGCCGCAGAGAAGACCCTTGTACCCCAGACACGGGTCGTCGAGGTGGCGGGCAAGCAAGCCGGCGTGCGGGTCTTCGTGGTGCACAGTGAAGAGCGCGAAGTCTACGAGCGCAGTATGCGGGAGTTGACCATGGAGCGGGCGCGGAAAGAACTCCAAGCCTTAAAAGCGCAGGTGGACAAAGGGCAACTGAAGGGAGCCGACAAGATCGGCGCCGCTGCCGCCACCCGCCTGCGCCGCCATCACGGCCAGCGTTATTTTGCCTGGGAACTGCGCCAGGGCAAGTTCCACTTCTTCGACCATCCCACCAACCTGGCCCGGGAAAAGGCCCTGGAGGGCAAGTACGTCATCCAGACTGAGGAGCGCAATCTATCCCCGGTTCAGGCTGTGGCCACCTACAAGGAACTGAACGAGGTCGAGCGCGGCTTCTCGCATCTCAAGAGCCTGCTCGAGCTCCGGCCTGTTTATCACCACACCGATGAGCGGGTGCAGGCGCATGTCTTCGTGGCCGCGCTGGCCTTGTTACTGGATCGCGCCCTGGAGAAAACTCTGCGCGCCGCCGGCAGCCAACTGTCCACGCCCTTTGCCTGGCAAGCCTTGGAGACGATCCGCTCCGTTGAAGTTGATCTCGGACAGCAACGCAGCAAATCCTGCGTCACCCGCGGAAACAAACATGCCGCCGAAGTGCTCCGCCTTCTCGGCATCACTCAACTCGACCCACCCTCTCCGCCGGAGAACCAACCATGCCTCATGTAGTGACCAACTTCAAAAATCGCTCCAATGCCTTCAAGCACTTACAGGCCACCATGGCAAACATGCGCTAGCAGTACAGAGACCATCCAGACTCCATGCGCGGCTTGGCGTGACTGCCTCGCGTGGACTCAGGCTGCTTGTGGTGCGACGCGGCTGCGAGAAACAGAAGGACCGCGATCACTTCACATCCTGCGGAAACCGGAAACAGAGAGCGCCAGTGCCAACTGTAGATGTTTGCAAACCAACGCATGGCAACGCCGGAGGTCCAAAGAACATAACAGATCAGCGGAACCTTGATCGCCGATTTTCCGCGAACCGGCTGCGAATAAAACCCGATGCCGAGAACGAAGCTGCCGATCCAGCCAAACACCTGCGCGTGACCGTGGCCCTGTATCCACGCCGCCGGCAGAGCGCCCAACCCGTGGTGTGTGCTGATCGCCATCAGGTTCGAGAAGCCTAACAGGGTGCCGGGTAGCGCCATGAAGAAGAGCCCACTCAGAACCCAGGCACGAAGCATCAGGCTTTTCTGACGCTCCCGCGCAACAACGGATCGTATTCTGTTCTCGTCAATTGCGGCGAGTATCGCATCGAATTGAGGGGTTGCAGCCATCTCTACCCCCGGCGATTCAATTCGGCTTCCATTGCAATGGCGCGTGGAAACAGGACGTCGTTTTCCAGATGCACATGCTGCGTTAGATCGATCTCGAATGCGCGGAGGCCGGAATAGAGCGCGACGTGCGTGGCGCACGCCCCTGCAGGCGGCTCAAAATCGTGAGTGAGGCTGCGAATCTGAGCAACCATTCGGTTGGCGGAATCGTGCTCGCGCTCCATCATGAAGATGGGCTGTGCAACGGAGCGAAAGCACGCCTTTGTGGGCGAGCAGGATCCCGGCAGGTCTTGATCCATTTGAGCGATGAATGGAAACAGAATCTGTTCTTCCTTTTCGATATGTGAGAACATATCGGCCCGCAACTCGTCGAGCAGCGCCTCGATCTTTCCCAGCTCGGGAGCGCGGCTGCCATGCTTGGCGGCGAGTTTGTCAACCATTGAGGTTAGCCTCGGCAGTTCCTGACGGACCCGATTGTGATGCACGCGGACAATGTGTTGAATCAGCCGGCTCGGAGACAGGCTTGCGGGATCAGCCGGTACCGCGCCGGACTCGGAGGCTTCGGCGTCAGTGAGCTTTTCGAGGACCTGATCGACAGAAAGCTGAAGCTCAGAGCAAGCTTTGTGGAGTGACTCATCGGCGCGAGCACAGAGGTCAATGTTGAAGCGTTGTAAAACGGCTGCCGCCGAGGACTGCGTGGAAACGATCTCGCGAATTGACTGTGTCGAGGTTGGCATAGGCATTCTCCACCACCTACGGTAGAGAATTGTCAACCCAGGCACAGTAACTTATGTCACTCGGCAGTAGAAAACACTAAGAAGCTGCCTCGAGCAGCGCGCTCAGGCCTTTCATGTCCTTCACGACGATTTGCCGCGCATCCACGTCCAACAGGCCTTCGGCCTGCAGCCGCATCAGATTCCGCGAGATCAGCTCCCGAACCGTGCCAAGCTGATTGGCTAGCTCCTGGTGAGTGGCGGGCAGTTGAAACTCGACGCCGCGCGCCGTAGTTCTGCCTTCGCTTTGCGCGAGCTTGATCAACGACGAAATGAGCCGCTGGCGAATGGTTGTGAATGACAGCTCCTCAATAATGCCCACCAGGTGGCGCAGCCGCGCGCCGACCACGGAAAGCACCTTGAGCGCAACTTCAGGGTGTTCCAGGCAATATGCGTTAAAGTCGCGCCGGGAGATGAAGGCGAGCTCCGCATCTTCGACTGCGATCGCCGAGGCTGGAAACGGGCCTCCGTCAAAGACTGGCAACTCGGCAACGGATTCTCCGGGGCCATTCACCGCTAGCACCTGCTCACGGCCGCTCATGGATGTCTTGAAGATGCGGACTTTGCCGCGCGCAATGATGTGCAATCCATTACACGGCTCGCCTTCAGAAAATATCAACTCTCCGGTGCTGAATAGCTTACGCACAGTGCGAGCCGCCAGCATTTGCAGCTCAGGTTGCGAGAGGCCGGAAAACAAAGCGGTTTTTCCGAGACAAGCAAAGAGGTCGGTCCGTGGAGCGCTCACTGGAGAATTCTAACAGCAAGCGACTTTGATCACTGCGCTGCGGTTCGGGACCGGATTCTCATAGAGCCATGAACCCGCAGGTCAACTCGATCGATTTCAACGAGCGTCCATTCATCGCCATCTGGGAGGTGACGCAGGCCTGCGATCTGGCATGCGTGCATTGCCGTGCATCAGCGCAGCCGGAGCGCCATCCGATGGAGCTGAACACCGAAGAGGGCAAACGACTGATCGACCGGATCGCCGAAATGCAAGTGCCGGTCTTTGTGCTGACAGGCGGCGATCCCATCAAGCGGCCCGATCTGTTTGATCTGATTGTCCACGCCCGCTCTGCCGGGGTCCGCGTCTCTCTTACGCCCAGCGCCACGCCGTTGCTGACACGGGAGGTCGTCGTCCGGCTGAAGGAGGCGGGCCTGGCCCGGCTTGCGGTTAGCCTGGACGGCGCAAGCGCTGAGACCCATGACGCGTTTCGCGGACTGGCAGGATCGTTTGCGCGGACCCTCGACGCAGTTCGATGGGCTAACGAGATTGGGTTGCCGGTGCAGATCAACACCACCTTCAGCCGCAGGAATATCGCTGACCTCGATGCCATCGTCGCGGTGATGGAAAGCCTCAGGATTACCCTTTGGAGCGTTTTCTTTCTGGTGCCCACGGGACGGGGAAAGCTCCACGACCTGCTGAACGCCGAAGAGTTCGAGCATGTCTTCGCGAAGATTTACAGCCTTTCAAAGACTGCGAGCTTCGACATCAAAACCACGGAAGCGCAGCATTACCGGCGCTTTCTCCTGCAGCAAGAAGTCGCCGGGCGCAAGACTGGCGCAGAGGTAAAATCAAGACACGAAAAGGTTGTTGACGCAATTGGCCGGGCGCCACGCGGCCTGAATGACGGCAAGGGATTTGTATTTATCTCACACACTGGCGAGGTTTTCCCGAGCCGGTTTCTTCCTCTCGCAGCTGGTAATATTCGACACGAGCGGCTCGACACCATCTACCGCGAGTCGCCGCTCTTCCGCAAGTTGAGAGATACTTCAAAGCTGGAAGGCAAGTGCGGAGCGTGCGAATACAAAGAGATCTGCGGCGGGTCGCGGTCCCGGGCCTACGCGTTGACGGGAAACCCGCACGGCGAGGAGCCCTGCTGCGCTCACATTCCCAGGGGATACAGCCGGCCCCCTGCGAGCGTGAAGACCGCAACCGCCCTGCATGTACTTCAAGGAGCGTGACAAGTGGGAATACAAATTGGTGCGAAACCTGACAGCGGATTTGACGACCCGATCGGCATGCTCAAGGATTGCCACCGCAGGATCGAGCACTTCCTTCAAATCCTGTGTGTGGTGGCGGAACGAGCAGCGGGACGCGCCATGACGGATGAGGAGGCTGCGGCCATAAAGTCGGCGCTCCACTACTTTCGTCACGGCGGAGAGCGTCACACCGAGGACGAGGAAGAATCCTTGTTTCCCAGGCTTCGTGCAGAGTCCACCGCAGGGGCTTTGGAAGAACTGAGCAGACTTGAGAACGACCATCGCGATGCCTACGATCTGCACGCGGCGGCCGATACTCTCTATACCGTTTGGATTGAGTTCGGCGCGCTAAGCCCGGACGACGAACAGCGGCTTCTCTTAATTACAAAGCAGCTCAAGCATCTCTATGAAGAGCACATTCAGGTTGAGGAGCAGATTGTTTTTCCGCTGGCGGCCGGGATCCTGGATAGCCGGGCCATCGCGGACATCGGGCGCGAGCTCCGCAAAAGGCGGGAATGAGCCTGAGCCTGCGCGTGGGCTGCCTTCAGTTCGACGGAACCGGGCCGGACAGTAAAGAAGACCGATGGCTCGATGCGTCTTATGTGAACGACATATCGAAGGCCCTGTAAATATTTGTGACAATTGTCACAAACATGACACTTTAATCACCCTGAAGACTATTAGAGAAAACGCGTCTATAATCCATTTATTATCAGTTATATACAACAGATAGAGCCTTGGCGAATCTGTCTATTTTGGCGGTGATGCTTGTCACATTTACATACAGATGGCATTTATCCACTCTCTCCGGACCGGAAGAGATGATGCAGTATCTTATTATGTTTCTATAACATATGAAATTTACGCTTGACCGCGAGTGTGGTTTATCAATTGCTGAAAAGAGCGCGGATAGTTTCTGTATTTGTGGGAGCGAAATGTCACTCCCGAACGTGATCCGGGCCGAAAGCAGTTCATTCCCAAGGCACTTTACGAGGGCGGCCGAGGATGAATGGCGGTCAAAACAAAGCTTCTCCAATTGGTGATTTATATCACTTACCATGCGATGTAGATCGCCTAGTGTGTGATGTGGATCACCTAGTTTCCCATGAAGGGGGTCATTGTACGGTGGCTGAAACAAGAGGCGACAAAACAGTTTTGCGGGCCCTTGGACTTGGGGGTTATTACGGCGGGGGCGCGCAAGGGATGGTGGATGTCAAGGACGGCAAAATTCTTCGTGTCCGTCCCTTTCACTTCGACTGGAAATATGACCGGGAAAAGGTCAGAACCTGGAAGCTGGAGAAGAACGGCAAGGTTCTCGAGCCCACGTGGAAGTCGCTTCCCTCGCCGTATTCACTCTCGTACAAGAAGCGCACCTATTCCCCCAACCGGATCAAATATCCGCTGATCCGCGCCGACTGGGACCCCAACGGAGAGCGCAATCCGCAGAACCGCGGCACGAGCAAATACCGCCGCGCCTCGTGGGACGAAGTTTCCACCATCATCGCCAACGAACTGCTGCGTGTTCAGAAGAAATACGGGAACAATTCGGTTCTGCTTCAGGGCGACGGTCACGGCGAATGCAAGATCATCAACACGCCACACGGCCATCCCGGGCCGATGCTCGACCACATGGGCGGGTTCACCATCCAGGTGCGCAATCCCGACAGTTGGGAGGGCTGGTATTGGGGAGCGAAGCACGTATGGGGGCAGGGCATACAAGGAAACTACTGGCCCGCGCATAACATCGTGAAGGATTCGACCGAGACACTCCGAGATGGTGTTGTTCTGGGGTTGCGATCCGGAGACAACTCCGTGGGGCTTCACCGGTCAGTTCGCCAGCCGCCTGTTGCTACTTCTGGAAAGACGTCGGCATCAAGCAGGTCTATATCTGCCCCGATCTCGAATTACGGCGCCGCCGTTCACGCCGACAAGTGGATTCCGGTGCTGCCCAACACCGATGCCGCACTGCAACTGGCCATCGCTTACGTCTGGATCAAGGAAGGCACCTACAAAAAGGATTACGTTGAGACCCACGTAGTGGGCTTCGACAAGTTCTCCGATTATGTGATGGGCAAGGAAGACGGCGTACCCAAGACTCCCGAATGGGCCTCGAAAAAATGCGGCGTGCCGGAGTGGACCATCAAGGCCTTCGCGCGCGAGTTCGCGCAGCAAGAGGACCTCCACCGCCCATTACTTTGGCGGCGGATTTATTCGCGGGCCGTGGTCGCACGAACCGGCGCGGCTGGAGTGCTGCCTGCTCGGCATGCAGGGGCTGGGCGGACCAGGCGTTCACCAGCATCAGCTCACCTACTTCGGGATGCCGCGCTTCGAGGGGCTGGCAGGTTCCTCCTGGTGGAATCCCGAGCTGATCGAACGGCTCTCGCTCACCGTTCTCTCTTCCATCTCCAACTGGCAGGAATCGGCCCTGCCCAAAACGCTCGTCCATACTCATCTGCTTGTCGGATAAGCCGCTGAAATTCTCGGGCGCCGGCGCCATTGAAGCCAACATTGTAAACCAGTTCAAGGAGATGCAGTTCCCCTTGCCGGGCGATTCCGGCATCCGGTTGATTTGGACCGATACGCCCTGCCGGACGACCTGCTGGAACGGCGGCAACGATACGGAAAAGGCGCTCCAATCGCCTCAGGTGGAGTGCATCATCTCGCAGCATCCGTGGCTGGAGAACGACGTCATCTTCTCCGACATCATCCTGCCGGCCAACACGCACATGGAAGTGGACGACATCAACACCAACATCCGCATGGGATCGCAGTTCGCCGACGTGATGCTGTGCGAAAAGGCGATCGAGCCCATCGGAGAGTCGAAGAGCGACTTCGAGTGCGTTCTCGAGGTTGCCAAGAAGCTAGGCCTGGAACAGCAGGTCACCGAAGGCCTGACCACTGCCGATATTCAACAGAAGATCTTCGGCTACATGGGCCTGGAGAAGTTTCTTACCTGGGAGGAGTTCAAGGAGAAGAAGTATTACCTCTACAACACGGCCGAGGACTGGGAAAAGGATGTACCCGGTTTCAGGAAATTCCATGACGATCCGGAGAAGAATGGGCTGGGGACGCCGTCGAAGAAGCTCGAGTTCTACTCCGAGCGGCTGGCCAAGCACTTCCCGGACGACAAGGAACGCCCGCCGAGCCCGCAGTGGATTGAAAAGAGCGAAATGCACGACGAGCGTCTCTCCAGTCCCCGGGCCAAGAAATTTCCGCTGATTCTCATGTCCAACCATGGGCGCTGGAGAGTGCATTCCCAGTGTGACGACATCACCTGGACGCGCGAAGCGCCCACCATGAAGATCACCGGCCCGGATGGCTACAAGTACGAGCCGATCTGGATACACACCTCCGAGGCTAAGAAACGCGGCATCAAGCACGGAGAGATCATCAAAATCTTCAATGAACGCGGGATTGTGCTGGGCGGCGCCTATGTGACCGAGCGTCTGCGTCCCGGCATTGCCTACATCGACCACGGCGCGCGTATCGATCCCATCATCCTGGGAAAAGTGGACCGCGGCGGCGCCATCAACACCATTTCGCCAACCGGGACTACCTCAAAGAACTGCGTCGGACAGGCCACCACCGCCTACCTGGTCGAGGTGAGCAAGATCGCTCCCGATGAGTGGGCCGAGTGGCGCGAGGCTAACCCGGAGGCCTTTGCAAGGCCCTATGAAAAAGGCGCGGGGCTGCGTTTCGAAGCCTGGGTGGTCAAGGAAGGGGATGGAAAATGAAAGCTTTTCTCTTCGATCTCTCCGTCTGTAACGGCTGCTATTGCTGTCAGGTTGCGTGCAAGGACGAGCACGTTGCCAACGACTGGATGCCCTATGCCAAGCCACAGCCGGACTACGGTCAGTTCTGGATTAAGATCGACGAAAAGGTGCGTGGAACGGTACCCAAGGTGAAGGTGACGTACACGCCCACCATGTGCACGCACTGCAACGACGCCAAGTGCATGACCGTTTGCAAGGCGAATGCAATCTACCGGCGCGAGGATGGCATGATCATCATCGATCCGGCCAAGTGCACCGGCTGCAAGCTCTGCCCCGATGCCTGCCCCAGCCAGAGCATCTACTTCAGCGACGATCTGAATATCGCGCAGAAGTGCACCGGCTGCTCGCATCTGATCGACGATGGATGGAAGGAGCCGCGTTGCGTGGATGCCTGTCCGACCGATGCTCTGCGCTACGGCGAGGAGTCGGAGATGAAGCGAGTTGCTGGCCGATGCCGCGCCTCTCGATAACGGCTGCGGCGAAGGGCGGGTCTATTACAAGAACGTGCCCGGCAAGTTCGTCGCCGGCACGGTCTACGATCCGGTCGAGAAGGAAGTCGTGATCGGCGCAACCTGCACGCTGAAAGATGCGGACGGCGCGACTCACAAGGTCGAGACCGATAACTTCGGCGACTTCTGGTTCAACGACCTGCCCGGCGGTCACTCCTACTCGCTGGAGATCAGGAAAGACGCCGTGGCCAAAATCATTCCGAAAATCAGCACGGTCGACGATACCAATCTGGGAGACATTCCCATGCGGCTGTGAGATCGACGGAGATCACTGCAGTACGAAGTCAAAGCAAAAGAATGGAGGATATAGATCAATGCCGGAATATCAGGTAAGTGGAAGAACCTACGAAGTGGATGAGGATGGCTTCTTACAGGATCCCGAGATCTGGAATGAAGACGTAGCCGTCGACTTCGCTCTGAGCGAAAACGTGACCGATATGTCGGACCACCATTGGAAGCTGGTCCGCTACATCCGCACTTACTACGATTCCTACGGGATTGCTCCCATGGTGCGCAAAGTTACCAGGGAAACCACGTTTAGCGCCGACCGGATGTACGAGCTATTTCCATCGGGGCCTGCCAAGGGCGCATGCAAAGTGGCGGGATTGCCCAAGCCGGCCGGATGCGTATAGCCTCGCCAGGCGCTTTGTTGTCGTAATCAACGCAGAGAGGAGTGATTCCATGGAGTGTAGAGATCGCATTCAGCAAACTGCCGACGCAGAGTTTCCCGGTTGCGCGGTTCTCTTCGATGAGCAGGTTCAGGAGGGAGAGGTCTTTCGCTTCCAGATCGAAAGCGCCAATGGGCGCATCATTTCGCGAACGTATCCCTTCTTCAAGCCGGGGGACATCGACGCGAAGTCGGACGACGAGAATTCGCGCTCTCATCCGCCAGCTCTGCGGGCGCTGAGGCGGCACTGTGGGACTTGCAATGGAAAACCTCTTGGATCGCTGGCTGGCGCGCGCATTGGAGTCCTACTCCGAGGAAACGGTGCGCTTTCTCGGCGCTGAGAAGGATTCTTTCCGCAATCCGGTTGGGCACACCTTGCGCGAGAATCTTGCCATCCTGCTCGATCAGGTGCTGGGCAGGCAAGCGCCGGACGGTTTCGACGCGGATGCCGCGCAGGCCTCGCTAGCCAATATCCTTCGTATCCGCGCTGTGCAGGAGTTGACCCCGAGCCAGGCCGTCGAATTCGTCTTTCAGTTACGGCCGCTCCTGCACGAACTTTCGCCGCAGGCAAACAGCGAAGTATTCGACGCTCGAATCGATCGAACTGGCCTTGTGGGCCTTTGAGGAGTACACGCGCTGCCGCGAACGCATCGCCGATATCCGCATCAGCGAGAGCAGGCGTGGCATGGCGTCCGCCGCACAACGTGGACGGCATGAATCCGGAGACAAGGCAGGATTGGAAAGATGACTCTAACCTGCGCAACGGCCGAGTTGGCGGCCTGGTTGCTGTGGTCCGCAGGGGCCGGCGGCGAATGTGGCGCAGATAGTTCTCTGGGTGGTCGTGCCCTACGCCGCACTGGCGATCTTTCTGGCCGGTTTCTGTTATCGCGTGACCAAGTGGGCGTGGACGCCGGTGCCTTTCCGCATCCCCACCACCTGCGGACAGCAGAAATCCCTGCCCTGGATCAAGCCCGCTTCGCTGGATAATCCCAGCAGCGGAATGGGAGCGGTGGCGCGGATGGCTCTCGAGATCTTGTTGTTTCGCTCGCTGTTCCGCAATAACCGCGCAACCTTGCACGATCGGCGATATGTGTTCGGCGAGAGCAAAGGCGTTGTGGCTGGCTGCGCTGGCATTTCACTGGGCGCTTTTGGTGATCGTGCTGCGTCACCTGCGGCTGCTGGTCGATCCGGTACCTGCTTTTGTCACCACGCTTGCCGGCTGGGATGGTTACTTCCAGGTCGGCACTCCCCCGCTCTATCTCACCGATGTTATTGCCTTATGTGCGGGATGTTACTTGCTGGTCAGAAAGGTTCGTGATCCTCTCGTTCGCTATCTTTCGCGGTGGCCGGACTACTTTGCTCTCTTGCTCCTGCTCGCCATCGCCGGCTCAGGGATGTGGATGCGCTATATCTCCAGAGTCGATATAGTCGCCGTCAAACGCCTGGCCCTGGGACTGGCCACGTTTCATCCTGTGGTGCCCGCCGGGTTGAGCGTAATGTTTCTGATTCACCTGATGTTGATCTGCACTCTGGCGATTTACTTTCCCTTCAGCAAGCTCATGCACGTGGGCGGCGTCTTCCTGAGCCCCACGCGCAATCTGGCCAACAACAACCGCAGCAAGCGGCATATCAATCCCTGGAACTACCCTGTAAAGACCCACACCTATGCGGAATGGGAAAGTGAGTTCCGCGACAAGATCAAGGCGGCCGGAATTCCGCTGGACGAGGCCCAAGGTGACTGAGCCACTGGTGCAAATCGAGCAAAAACCGCCCAGCGGCGACTGGCGCGACCCCCAGGTCGAATTCCGCAAGGGCGTCTTCTGTTATAGCGCCCCGCCCAAGCACATCGATACCCTGGAGATGGCGAACCCGCGTAAATGGCAGCCCACCGACGCCGACTGGAAGCTGCCGCCGGACTGGAAGCAAATTATCCTCGACGGGATGAAGGAAAGACTGAAGAAATACCGCTCCTTCCGCCTGTTCATGGATATCTGCGTCCACTGCGGCGCCTGCGCCGATAAGTGCCACTTCTATCTGGGTTCCGGCGATCCCAAGAACATGCCGGTGGTGCGCGCCGATCTTATCCGTTCCGTCTATCAGCGCTACTTCACCACGAGCGGCCGCCTCTTCGGCGCCGGCCGGGAACTGACCGAAGAAATCGTCAAGGAGTGGTTCTACTACTTCTATCAGTGCACCGAGTGCCGCCGCTGCTCGGTCTACTGCCCTTTTGGCATCGACACCGCCGAAATCACCATGATCGGCCGCGAACTGCTGAACCTGATCGGCTGCAACATCAATTGGGTCATCGAGCCGGCGGCCAACTGTTTCCGCGTCGGCAACCATCTCGGCATTCAGCCGCACGCCTTCAAAGACAGCCTGGAGTTTGCCGCCGACGAACTGGAAGGCATCACCGGCATCCGGGTCGATCTCCCCATCAATCGCAAGGGAGCTGAAGTCCTTTTCGTAATGCCCTCGGCCGACTACTTCGCCACGCCGCATTACTACACGCTGCTCGGCTATATGTCGCTCTTTCATGAGATCGGGCTGGACTTCACCTACAGCGCCTTTGCCTCAGAAGGCGGCAACTTCGGCCTCTTTAGCTCCCACGAGATGACCAAGCGGTTGAACGCGAAGATCTACGAGGAGGCCCGCCGTCTTGGCGTGAAGTGGATTCTGGGCGGGGAGTGCGGCCACATGTGGCGCGTGTTGCACCAGTACATGGACACCATGAACGGCCCGGCAGACTTTCTGGAACCGCCCGTCTCGCCCATTACCGGAACGCGCTTCGAAAACGCCCGCACCACGCGCATGGTGCACATCTGCGAGTTCACGGCCGATCTGCTCCACCACGGCAAGCTCAAACTCGCGCCCCAGCGCAACGACAACCTGACCGTCACCTATCATGACTCCTGCAATCCGGCGCGCGCCATGGGACTGCTCGAGGAGCCGCGCGCCGTTCTCCGCGCAGCCTGCAACCGCTTTTACGAGATGCCGGAGAGCACCATCCGCGAACAGACTTTCTGCTGCGGCAGCGGGGCCGGACTTGGCACCGACGAGAACCTTGAAATGCGTTTGCGCGGCGGGTTTCCGCGCGCCAATGCGGTCAAATACGTCAGGGAAAAGCACGGAGTCAACACGCTCGCCTGCATCTGCGCCATCGACAAGGCTACGCTGCCCGCCCTGATGGACTATTGGGTTCCCGGGGTCCAGGTCGCCGGCGTGCATGAACTGCTGGGCAACGCCCTGGTCATGAGCGGAGAGAAAGAGCGCGCGACCAATCTGCGCGGCGAAGCGCTGCCGGCCGAGGTGAGCCATGCGTGACCGGTTCCTTATCTTTTGCGGCCTCTTTCTGTTCCTGGCCCTCTTCACCTATCCGGTCTGGCATGGCATTGCCGCCCACACCTCAACCCGCGGGCCGGAGTTGAAACTTCCCGCCAACCAGACCTCCTGCGTGGCGCCGTTAAGTTATATGCGCTCGACCCACATGCAGTTATTGATCCAGTGGCGCGACGGCGCGGTGCGCGAGCATCACTTGCGCTATACCGCCTACGACGGCAAGAGCTACAAGGTCAGCCTGACCAACACCTGCCTGGGCCAGTGCCACGGCAGCAAGCAGCAGTTCTGCGATCGCTGTCATCAGTACGCAGGCATCTCCACGCCCTACTGTTGGGATTGTCATCAGGATGTTGCTCCTTCGGCGGCAAACGCAACCGTCGCCTCCGCGGCGGGGAGGCACCCATGAAGATCACGCGCAAGAATTTTCTGCGTCTGCTGGCCGGATCGGCAGCATCGGCCGCCGCGGCCGGCGCCGGCAAGGTGGTTCAAGCCATTCGTTCCTCGCTTCCGGCAGCTCCGCGCTGGGGCATGGCGATCGATTTCTCCAAATGCCCGAAGGGATGCGATGCGTGCACCAAGGCTTGCCGGCTGGCCCATAACGTCCCGCAGATTCCCGATCCCAACCACGAGGTGAAGTGGATATGGGAAGAACCATATGAGAACGTCTTCCCCTCCCAGCCGGCCGAATTTGGGCGCCAGGATCTGGCGGGCAGTCAGTTGCTTGTCCTTTGCAATCACTGCGCCGATCCGCCCTGCACGCGGGTTTGCCCCACCCAGGCTACCTGGAAGCGCGACGACGGCATCGTGATGATGGACTATCATCGTTGCATCGGCTGCCGTTACTGCATGGCGGCCTGCCCCTATGGATCGCGCAGCTTCAACTGGGTCGATCCCCGGCCTTACGTGGAGACGGCGAACCCGCAGTATCCCACCCGCACCAAAGGCGTGGTGGAGAAATGCAATTTCTGCGCCGAGCGGCTAGCCGACGGCCTGCTTCCCGCCTGCGTGGAGGCATGCCCGGAGAAGGCCCTGATCTTCGGCGATCTGCACGACGAAAATTCGGCGGTGAGGCAGGCCTTGAGGTCGCGCTACGGCGTCCGTCGACAACCTGAGCTCGGCACCGATCCTTCGGTCTTCTATCTGGTTTAGAGGCGACTATGTACATGCTCGACAAAGCGATCACCGGCAGCCGCAGGTACTGGAGCTGGATGCTCTTCCTTCTGCTCCTCACGGCGGTGGGTTTCGGCTGCTACTGCTGGCAGCTCCGGGATGGCTTGGGTATTACCGGCATGAGCCGCGATGTCAGTTGGGGAATCTATGTCGCCCAGTTCACCTTCTTCGTCGGCATCGCCGCCTCCGCCGTGATGGTGGTATTGCCCTATTACCTGCACGACGTAAAGCAGTTTGGCAAAATCACCATCCTGGGCGAGTTTCTCGCCATTGCCGCCGTCATCATGTGCATGCTCTTCATCTTCGTGGATATGGGGCAGCCGATGCGGGTCCTTTATGTGCTCTTGTATCCCACGCTCCACTCCATGATGTTCTGGGATATGCTTTCGCTCGGCGGTTACCTCGTGTTGAATGCGGTGATCTCGGCGGTCATGCTGGACTGCGAGTATAAGCATCTGCCCCCGCCTCGCTGGCTCCGGCCGGTCGTACTCTTTTCCATCCCCTGGGCCGTCAGCATTCATACCGTCACGGCCTTTCTCTATAACGGCTTGCCGGGGCGTTCCCTTTGGCTCACGGCGATTCTGGCGCCGCGGTTCCTGGCTTCGGCCTTTGCTTCGGGACCGGCATTGCTCATCCTGCTGTGTCTCCTGCTGCGCCGCTTCACCACTTTCGACGCCGGCGACGAGGCCATCCGCATATTGGGCATCATCGTCGCCTATGCCATGTCCATCAACGTCTTCTTTCTGTTGTTGGAACTCTTCACGGCTCTTTACAGCCACGTGCCGGAACATAGTGCGGCCCTGCGCTACCTGTTTTTCGGGCTTGACGGAAAGCATCCTCTGGTTCCGGTCATGTGGCTTTCCGTCAGCATGGCGGCAGCCGCTCTGGTGGCTTTGCTGGTTCCCGCTCTTCGCAAGAATCAGCGCATTCTGGCGCTCGCTTCGGTTCTCGTCTTCGGCTCTCTGTGGCTGGAAAAGGGTATGGGCCTGATCGTCGCCGGCTTTGTGCCCTCGCCTCTGAACCATGTCACGGTCTACACGCCAACCGCTCCGGAGCTTGCTATCGTCGTTGGCGTGTGGGCCATCGGCGCCTTCATCCTTACCGTCTTCTACAAGATCATGATTTCAGTCCGCGCGCTGGACTGACGACACAGCATTTCGAACAGAACCGAATTCCGGGAGGGAGATCATCTTGGCAGAGACAACCAATCTGATTTATATGGATAACGCCGCGACGACCTGGCCTAAGCCGGAGAGCGTCTACGGGTTCATGACGGAGTTCTATCGTACAACCGGCGTCAATCCGGGGCGCAGCGAATTCGATCTCGCGCTCGAAGCCGAAGCGCTGCTCGACCAGCTCCGCAAGCGGCTCACCCGCTTCTTTGGCGGAGATGAAGACACGCCCGAGCGCCTGTGTTTTGGCTATAACGCCACCGACGCCCTGAACCTGATCATCCCCGGACTGTTATCCCCCGGAGACCACGTCGTCACCACCAATCTCGAGCACAACTCCGTCATTCGCCCCATCAATCATCTGGTCCGCGACGGCGGAGTCGAGGCCACCTTTGTCCCCTTCGACGGCAACGGCTTTGTTTCTCCCGGCGATATTGCTGCGGCCATTCGTCCCAACACCAGGCTAGTGATGATGACCCATGGATCGAACGTGCTCGGAACCATCCAGCCCGTCAAGGAGATCGGCCGCATCTGCCGGGAACGCGAGATCCCCTTCGCTCTTGACACCGCCCAGACCGCGGGTGTCATTCCCATCAACATGAAAGAGATGAACGTCGATGTGCTGGCATTTACCGGGCACAAATCTCTGATGGGCGCGTCCGGAATCGGCGGACTGTGCGTGCGCAAGCATCTCGATATCCGCCAGACACGCAGCGGCGGAACCGGAGTGAATTCCATCCATCCTTATCACCTGGAGGAGTATCCCTGGCGCATGGAGTTCGGTTCGCACAATATGCTCGGGGTCGCTGCCCTATGGGCCGGACAGGACTGGCTCGAGCAACACGGCGTTGAGAAGATATACGCAAGGGAGGTGCGTCTGACGAGGGAATTGGTCGAGGGCATTCGCGCTATCCCGGGAGTTCGCCTCTATTGTTGCGACAGCCTGGAAAATCATCTCTCCACTTTTTCTCTCAACATCGATGGCATGGCCGCCGGCGACGTGGGAGAGCGGCTGGACCTGAAGCACAACATCGCTACGCGTACCGGTCTGCACTGCGCGCCGCTGGTTCACGTGCAACTGGGCACGGCAGACATTCATGGCAGCGTGCGCTTCTCGCTCGGCGCCTTCAACACCGACGAGCACGTGGAATCGGCCATTCAGGCCGTGGCCGAGATTGCGGAGTGGGGCGCCGCGCGCAAACCCAAAAAGAGAGCGATACACGCGGCATAATGCAGAGGTACGTGACACTCGTATCTCTCAGCCGCATCCGGCACAAACAGCAACATTCTGATAAAGCCGATATTTCCCGTTCCGGATTGCCGGGAATGAAAGGAATCCCTTCGACAAAGTCGATTTCGTCGATAAAATGAGGAGCAGGCGCGAAGATGCCCACCATGAATCGGGTCAAGCGTCCCCATTGATTGAATTCGCCGCACTCCAGGATCCTTCTGCCAGGGATCATGGCTGCTGAGAGCCCTTTGAAAAACGAAAGGAGGAATCGATGATCATCGATCTGTCTCGATCTATCGAGAACGACATCCCAGCCGATCCCCCCGGCCTGGGTCCGAAAATCACCTACGCAAACCACAAGGCAGGGGTTGAGGAAATGGTCTCCATGTTCCCTGGCCTGAGCCCTCTGGATTTGCCGGACGGAGAAGCATGGGCGGCGGAACGGATGTCCGTAACCACTCATAACGGAACGCACGTCGACGCTCCCTGGCACTACGCGTCAACCATGGATGGCGGAAAGCCCGCAATGACAATTGACGAGGCCCCCCTGGATTGGTTTCTGCGGCCGGGCGTGAAGCTGGATTTTCGCCACGTTGCATCGGGGCATGTGGTTTCTGCGGCTGAGCTGCAGCAGGCCTTTGACGCGATTGCATACAGGCTGCAGCCATTCGACATCGTGCTCATGAACACCTCCGCCGGTGGGGCCTATGGTACGCCGCAGTATCTAAGCGCCGGTTGCGGCTTCGGGCGCGAGGCCACACTGTGGCTCCTGGATCACGGCGTGAAGGTTGTCGGCACCGATGGCTGGAGCTGGGATGCGCCTTTCTCCTTCACTCGCGAACGATTCAGCCGCGAACACGATGCCTCGATCATCTGGGAAGGTCACAAGGCCGGCCGCGAGAAAGCCTATTGCCAAATCGAGAAGCTGGCGAACCTCGAACATTTGCCAGCCACGGGATTCACTGTGTGCTGCTTTCCGGTAAAAGTGAAAGGTGGTTCGGCTGGGTTTTCACGGGTCGTCGCGTTACTGGAAGAGAAAACTCCGGGAAGTCTGAATCCGCGATAGCGCAAAGCCAAAAAGAGACGAATACACGTGGCATAAAACCACTGCAATAAACGGCACGGGAAACGGCACGGGAGGCTTGTAAGTCTATGATTTATTGGCTCCTCAGGTAGGACTCGAACAGTCCCGCCTCATCCAGCCCCTTGCGCAATTCCACATTGATTTTATCACAAATACTGGAAAAAGCAAGGGCTACGCCACTTCTCCTTTGCCACTGACCACATCCTATGAAATCGCTACAATCGCGCGAATTGGCATCTCGGCGGTACAAAAGCGGTACATTTTCAAAAGGCCTCCGCTACTTTCTCCCCCCACCAAGGGTTGCGGGAATGCTCGGCTCTGTCTGAAGATCCTTCAATACTTGGCTGGACCGCTTCCCGCACGCCAGGTCAGGGTATCAACCAAAAGTAAATTTCATTTGGTTGTCGCGAAAAAAACATCGTCCATCCCACTATTCGAGTCCTTTGAGGATTCACGAGATGCTGACCGTCATGGTGGATATTCGATCCTGCGATAGCTGGTGGCAAAGGAATGGAGAAGCCGTCTGCTGCACCCACGAACACGCCTCTTCCTTTGCCAGTTGCGCAATCTGCAGGGAACGGCAAGATGGGCGGCGCTTGGGGTGCGCTATCGTTGTGACAATGCACGACAAACTCCTGAAGATCGTCCGGACTCTAGAGACAGACTACGAACCCTATGGCAAGGTGGAACGGGACCGCTCAGATTGTTCTAGCGGTTGCCGCCACTTCGTCAAATTGGCTGGCGACGTTGGCGAGGAATGGGGCGTATGCGCCAATCCTGAGTCAGCAAGAGCCGGGTTGCTTACGTTTGAGCATCAAGGGTGCCCCGAATTCGAACCGATCCTGCTGGATCGGGCGCTCACGGATTCGCAACTTAGGGCTCTCATCGCAGAAGCGAGTGAGATTCCGAAGGACCGTCGTCGAGAACGCACGGATTCAGCGGACGCAGAGGAAACTCCGCTGCCGGATGAGCGGGGCGAATTCCTATACGACTTGAAGACCTGGTACTTCCCGCGCATCAAGGGGCACACTCCTGTGATTTTCCGGTTGGAGCCTCACGACGAAGGCTTCGTTGCCATTCCTCTCGCTTCGCGAACAACAGGCAGCCAACGGCCGTTGGTAATGGGCCGCCATCCAGCAAAGAATGGAGAGGTCTTCAAAATCGTTCGAGCAAATGGAGAGTACTCGTATCAGGTTCCCTTCAACGGCAAGATCTACAACCTCAAACAATTTGGAAATCTGTCGGACATCGGTATCTTCGGCCTTGAGACGCTTCGCCGATTCTTAGAATGTGTAGAACCTGAAATATTTGAGAGAATCACCGGCCACGCACGTGCACGACTGAAGCACGCCAAACGATCGCTGGATGAAAGCCTGGACCGTATCGGGCGCTGGAGAAAGCGGGAGTTCTGGGGTGACGAGACTCCCGCGAGCAAGAGAGAGTATCGGGAGATGTTGAAAGAGGCCGAAGAAGAAGCGGAACAACTCCCGACCCGGATCACGGAAGACGAAGCGTTCATCGAATGGCTAAAAGGGATTGACCGTTCCGCCCCTACACTTCGCTTTGTGCCACCACCGCCCGCACCCAAACGACAATCTGAGAAACGCTAATATGGCAACTAGTCATTTGATATCGGGCGGAAAATAGTACGCGGCTTGATCCTGCTTGTGAGTAGTCGAGAGGAAGTATCGCCCAGTCTTAACGCTTCTCAGGTTGAGTTCCACCGAAATCTGTTCGAGGTTTCAAGGGCAGACCGGGACGGCGATGAACAAGCTGCGTATGCGGCAACGGCATGGCTGAGACGCGCCGAGCGCAGCGATCCTCTGAGCAGGTTGCCCTTCGGCGGGCAGATGCTGACCGGGCTGCACGTCTTCTGGCTGATTCTGGTGCTGGCACTGGTGGACAAGAAGGGCGCCGGGCTGGTGGCCGCGATTCTGGACAACGTGGTGCAGTTCATGATGGGCAGCCGCCTGGGCGTGTTCGTGCTTCCCGTGGGATTACTTGAGGGGATCTTCGCGGAGCTGGGCTACTGGCCGCTGAAGCGGTTCAGCCGCACGCTGGTGTTCATGGTTGCGGCGGACTGAGCGCGTGGTCGAATCTGCTGGTTGTGCACTTCGCGCTGAATATGTTCGGAAACAAGGGGCTGTTCCGCGCAGTGAGCCTTGTGGCTATCGGGTCGGGAGTAGTGTTTGCCGGATTGCTGGCGCTGGGCATCACGAAGATTCTTGAGGGCGGGGGACTGGTTCGCAGGAAGAAGGTTGCCGCGATCGAGCCCGAGGCTGTCCAGAGCCCGGCGGAATCCTAGAGCACACCGGACCGCACATTGAATCGAATCGCGGGAGATGCAGCGACGGGGCATGACGGACGAGATTATGGAGTTGATGTCGCCGCTGTTCGACGCCATGTATGCCGAGGGCGGCCAGGCAATGGCGATCAGCACCTTGGCAAAGTCGGCAAAGATGCGCCAGTCGTGGGTTTCGTTGACATCGGCCAATGTCGAGCGCGCAATCCGGCTGCGAAATCCGGCGTGGTAGAGTTTACTTCCCATGTACTGCAAACAAGCTTCGAGGTCGCGCAAGCTCTCGCAGTAGGTGAGTTGCGCAAAAGCCATGGCCAAATACTGATCCCAGCACGACAATCGCCGCTGGTAGCGATCGCCGTTGTAGAGGGCCACGCACTTCTGAAACTCGATGTGAGACAGAAAGGCGATCAACTGAGCAAAAACGGTCCGGCCTGCGTTCATGCTCCATTGTTCCACCCCAGGCGGCAGTGAAGGCGCTTCAGCCTATTACGCCCGTTTCCGATTCAAATCGTTCTTCCCGCGATTCGCCCCATCGCATTGATCAGATTGTCTTTGGTACAACTGTCTGCTCGATATACCGGACAGAAGTGGTTTCGCAACTGACCCGGGAGCACCTGCATAAAACAATGGCGTTCTTTTTGGCGATGCATGGCGATCAGGAGCCAGTACCGTTTCAGCAGGCTGGCACTGGAACGCTGAAAACACTCGCGCTTGCGTTACTTTCCTTTATTGCGGAGTTGAAGCCCGATTCAGTTATCTTCGCGATGGAAGAAGGGTGCAACCCTCGTCATTCTGGAAAACGTTGGTCTTCCGTCGCTCGTTGAAATCCAGGATCAGGATCAAAACCTGCCACAATGGCCGGTCAAAGTGAATTGCGGTATAAGGGATGTATCAAATGTATTGGCCAGAAAACACGCAGGTTACGGCTGGTGGCCGATTCGCATTGAACGAGGTATAATGCGTATCGAAACGGTACTGGCTACGTTCCAGAAAGGCAAGCGGAACAAATCTTCCCAGCTACGAAGTCAGAACTGAGGCCTGAACCATGCATGAAGCTACGTCAGAGGGCACTTGGAGTCCGATCACTGAGGCTGAGCATCAGGAGATCCGTGAGCAGATGGGCCGCCTGCTTACCAGCCAACTGTTCTGCCAGAGCAAACGTTATCCCGTGTTCCTCCAATATGTTGTTGAGCAAACTCTGCGGGGGAATACGGAGAACCTGAAGGAGCGAATCCTCGGAATCGAGGTCTTTCACCGCGATTCCGGGTATGATACGAATGAGGATCCCGTGGTTCGTGTTACCGCGGGAGAGGTACGAAAACGACTCGCCCACTACTATTATGAGGGCGGTCATGAGAATGAGCTCCGGATCGAGCTTAATCCTCGAAGTTACGTTCCGGCATTTCGCCATCCTGTATCCGAGACTCCGGTCGAAAGCGAGACGCAGGGAACAGTTCCACGAGCAGCAACTGCTCCGGGGCTGATTGAGGGGCCAGAAAGCACACGCCGGTGGCTTAGGCGCGGCGCAATCTTGGCCGCGCTGTCGCTCCTAGCAATCTCATGTGCCTTCTTCCTCTATCAGCGTCTAACCCACACGTCTCAAATGGATCAATTCTGGAGTTCGGTCGTCGGACCGAATGGTACCGTAATATTTTGCCTCATCGAGCCACCTCCAAAACCAGCATTGTATCGAGTTCCTCCTTCCCAGGATGCCAGCGCTGTTGCTGGCGACCTCATGCTATCAGACGTTTTGGTCATGAACAAAATCAGGAATCTTCTGGGAGAGCGAATACAGAAATACAGCGTGACAAGCGGCGATCTTACTAACGTCACGGAGTTGAGTAGTGGCCCGGTAGTCCTTATCGGCAACTTCCACAACCCATGGGCTGAGCGGTTAACCGAGCCATTGCGCTACAGCTTTGCTAGCGATTCGAGCACTGAAACCTTATGGATAAGAGACAAGCAGGCAGCTTCACAACGAAATTGGGAAATCCCGGTTATCTCGCGCATCCCCAACACTGTGTTCACAGGGGAAGATTATGGGATCGTGGCACGGGTAACGGATCGTACCCTGGATCGCCCGGTGATTCTTGTTGAGGGCGCCGGACCGCAGGGTACCACCGCCGCGGGAGAAGTTGTCACCAATTCCGAGTATTTGAATGCTCTGCTCCGGCAGGCGCCCCGCGACTGGCAGAACATGAACATGGAAGCTGTAATTGGAGTGCAGGTGATCGATGGCAAGCCCGGTCCTCCAAGAATCCTGGTTGTGGATTTCTCGAAGTGAGCTTGTTGAACAAAATTACCGTCATAGCTTGCACGTCAGCCCTCGACCGCTGTTCCTGTTCGGCTCGTCCCGTTTAGACGGCGAGTCCAATCTCCCGCGCCCGCTGCTATTGCCGGAGCATCTATCATTTGCCCCATATCGGAGCATCTTCTTTCGAGACCAACCGGCACCGCCGCAGTCGTCTCAAAACAAGGGAATGTCAGCGATCCGGTTGCAGATAAGCCAGTATTGCTGAAACACACGTATCTAACCGGCTCAATACGTAATGTTACTTCGTCGCAATAAACTTGTTATCTGATAGATAGATTTTGGTACGTCCATCATTACCGTAGCTAACCTTGACTTGCTTGTCTGCGCTGCCGATCACTCGCGACGTTCTCTCAAGAGCTTCTTGAACGTAGGGTGGCTAACCTCCGTCTGGCGGGAGTCGCCCGCTTGATCGCAGGCGGGACTAAATTGTCCATCTTGGATGCTTGGAAGGACAAGAGTCAGCGACAGCGATTGCCTATCCCGATGCCGCAAAGACGATTGTGGAGACGACGAACGCTTGAATTGTCTTTGGCACAACTGCCTGCTCGATATACCAGGGCAGCATTGATCGCTGCAACAAATAATGAAAATCCGAAGAAAGGACTGCCAAGATTACGCAGAAGATGCGAACATACCGGGCAGCGATCATTACATAGCTGGTGAGTTGCTTCTGAAAGAAGGAGAAGTTTCGCAGAGGGCGGCTCGTGCACGGTTGAGGCCGCCATTTTTCACGGGGTCCAGGCGGCATCAGGAAAGATCGCAAAACCAAGGAAAAGGGGCATGGCGGTGACTGATGCCAGGCTCGCGTAGCCCCGCATGATGGAGGGAGAAAGATGACGTACAGTATCAGACGCAAAGGGTCTTGCATTCGAGTCCAATCCGGTGACCATCCCGGCGGTATCCGGCCGCCCTGTGGTCGCTTCTTTCTCGTACTTGCCCTCATCGCAGGGCTGCTGGCGGCATTTGCACCGCGCACCATGCACGCGCAAGTCGCTACCGCAGATGTGCTGGGTACAGTAACCGATTCCACAGGGGCGGTCGTCCCGGACGCTAAAGTGACCGCCGTCGATCTCAGCACGGGCATTATCAGCACCGTGCAGACCGACAAGGCCGGTGAATATCTGTTCAGCCACCTGCAGGTGGGCAACTACAAGCTGACCATAGAAGCCAAAAGCTTTAAGACTTTTGTGGTAAAGACATTGACCTTGAACGCCAACGACCGCGCCCGCGTGGACGCCGCTTTGCAGGTGGGCAGCCAGGTGGAGACGGTCCAAATCGATGCGTCGGCAGCTCCGGAGCTGAAGACCGACACGTCCACTCTGGACACGACGATCACTGCCACTGCCGTGACCGATATGCCGCTCAATGGTCTGAACATTCAGAACCTGGTTCAGCTTTCGGCTGGCGTCAACCAGGGCGCCGCGAACGCACCGGGCGGTGCGCAGGGCTTTGGCGGACACACGGACGACGTGCGCCCGACCTCGGTTTTCTCCGCCAACGGCATGAACGATGTCTACAACAACCAGATGGTCAACGGCATGGACAACAATGAGCGCTCCATCGGCACGCAGGTCATCAAGCCCGCGCTCGACGCCATCGACCAGGTCAACGTAATGACCAACGTCGCGCCGGCCGAGTACGGCCGCTCGGCGGGCGGCGTGATGAACGTCCTCACCAAGTCCGGCGGCAACCAGTTCCACGGCGACCTCTACGAGTTCGACCGTAACGACAAGTTCGACGCCGACAATTACTTTCTGACCACCAAGGGCGAGCTGCGGCAGAACCAGTTCGGCGGCAGCCTCGGCGGGGCGATCAAGAAGAACAAGATCTTCTTCTTCGGTGACTACCAGGGCTTCCGCAGCATCAACGGCACCGGCTCCACGACGGGTACGGTGCCCGACGCCGCCAAACGAGCCGTGCTGGACAACATGAGCGCTGGCACCCCGACCTCCTTCGTGGATCAGACCAGCGGCAATACCATCAATATCACCCCCACGGCGCTGGGCATCAATCTCTATAAGCTCCTGCCCTCGCCTTCACCCTCCCTCGCCTCGGCTACGGTCAATAACTTCGTCGGGGCTACCCACACTACGCAGAACTGGGATACTTACGATGCTCGCATCGACGATCACTTGACGAACAAGGATCTTCTTTTCGGCCGCTACTCGTACAACAAGACCTATACCGGAATCGGCTATCCCTTTCCGCCCATCACCATCAACGGCATGGCCTATGACAACACCGAGCCGTCGAACATCGTCACGGATGGCGTGGGGCTCGATTGGACGCATTCCTTCTCGGCCAGTGTGCTGTTCGAGGGCAAGGCCGCCTATAACCGGTTCCAGAATTCCGCCGATGTGACCTCCGGTCCGAACTCGGCAACCAATCTGGGATTCGCGGCTTGCTCGGCCGGAACCGGCTACTGCATCAACTCGCCGTACGGCGGCGCTAACGAGGGTCTGCCATCCATCAACCTGAATAACTACGGCCTTCCGGGCATGGGGCCGGGCCTCTTCCTGGGCGACGCCATGTTCAGTCCACTGCACAACATCAGCCAGGCCTACCAGTACCAGGGATCGTTGATCTGGAATCGCGGTCCGCACAGCTTTAAGTTTGGAGCAGGCGTCATTCGCCGCCAGCTCAGCCGCATCCAGAGTCCCTATGCTCGCGGTGTGTACTCGAATTTCGGCTCCGTCACAGGCAGCGATCTGGGCGATTTGATCGAAGGTCTCGCCGGCGGCGGCGAAGAGTCGGTCGAGCTGAACTTCCCGCAGTACCGTTCCTGGGAGCCCAGCGTTTATGCCCAGGACGACTGGCGCATCCTCCACTGGCTGACCCTCAACCTGGGCCTGCGCTACGAGATCTTTACGCCCCTCACCGACAAGCATGGCGCATTGTCGAACTTTAACCAGGCCAAGGGCGTCATCGAATCGCCTGACCTTAAGGGCGTTTATCAGTCCTCGCCTTCTGGCGGCGTCATAACCCAGTACACCAACCTCTCGCCGCGTGTTGGCTTCGCCGCTTCGCTGGCCCATCAATTGGTGGTCAGAGGCGGAATCGGCATGACTTACTTCAGCAACGAATTAGGAGGCGGCACGGATATCGCTCTGGACAACGCGCCGTATAGCACGACCATTCTCTACGGAAACGGCTCCGGCATACCGGCGGGCATGGCTGTGGCCGGCGTTCCCATCACCAGCGGCTACACGACCTGCACCGGCGCGGGCGGCTTGCCCTGCACGATCAACATGGCCGCCGGCATCACGGAGCCGGTTTTGAACACGAACGTCGTTTCAGCGCTGCCCCTAAACACTGAAATTGACGCCGTGGAGAACAACCTGAAGTCAGGCCGCGTGGTCCAGTACGTCCTCGATGTCGAGAAACAGTTCGGGGCCAACGTCGCCAGCTTGGGCTACGTGGGCAACGCCGAGCGCCACATGCCGGTAGCCCCCGACATCAACCAGCCTACGACCTCCGGCCTCTTTGGCAGCGCCGGCAGTTCCCCGTATTACACCCCCGCCAATACCGCCGATGGCCAGGATCTGAGCACCGACGCAATCTACGAAACATCGAGCGATGCCGACGGCAACTACAACGCCATGCAGGCCGCCTTGACGCGGCGCGCTGCCAAGGGCCTGATGATCAATGCCAACTACACCTGGGCCAAGGCCATGAACAACGGCTCGCCGCAGGGCGAGGGCAATCAGCTCCCCGTCGAGTGCGTGCGCGCCGGCTGCCAAATGGACAATGGCCAGGGTGGTATTACAGTCCTGTCGGGATTCAAGCAGTACAACTGGGGCCCGAGCGATCTCCAGGTCCATCACCGCATCGCTGCCATGGCCGCTTATACGATCCCGGCCGGCAACCTTACCGGACCGGTTGGCTATATCGCCAAGAATTGGAACATCAGCGGCATCTGGGTCTGGACCACGGGTATGCCGCAAACTGTCACGGAGTGCGCCGGACCGCCGCCCTGCGCATTCAATGTCGGCGCCGTGGGCGGCACGCACACGAGCTACTGGCGTCCACCCGTCGACGCCCCCAACGAAACCGGAAACCCCAACAACGGACCCAAGAAGCTTGGTGAATGGTTTAACACCTCAGTCTTTGTCCCGCAGACCCCCGGCCTGCTCGGCAACGAGAAGCGCAACGCCGTGATTGGACCCTCGTCGAAGGACCTCGACCTGTCGCTCACCAAGGACTTCCCGCTCTATGAAGCGATGAAGTTGCAGTTCCGCGCCGACGCATTCAACGCCTCCAACACGCCCAGCTTCGGCGAGCCGAACGTGGAGATCGGCCAACCAGTCTACGGCACGATCAACAGCATGGCCGGCACTTATAATCCACGCGAGTTCCAACTCTCGCTGCGCCTGTCGTTCTAGGCCGCACACCTCAACTTCAACCGGCAGGGGGAGCGATTGTTCGCTCTCCCCTTTTGTCCCGGCCGCATACTGTCTTTTAGCCGGGCCATCATAGCCACCCAGTCTCATCCTCCGGAGGAGTTATGAACCGCCCTGACTATCGAGTCAAGTTCTGCCTGCTGCTCTGCGCCGCAGCCGTGTTGATTCCTGCTGCCGCCCTGGCGCAAGGCGATATCCAGCCCGCCAAGACCATCCCCGCCGGCTCAACTTGGGTGGTCGACAAGACCACTCGCTTGAGCAGCCTGACCATTCCCGCAGATGCTCAAATCCGCGCCACGCAAGGTCACGAGGTGACCTTGACAGTCAATGGCGTGGAAACGGGAATCCGTCCGGGCACATATGCCGGCCATGTCGTGCTCACTCCCACTGACGAGAACTTGGTGAGGTATCAGTTCCAAACCCTCGATCTTTTGCATCATTTCCGCCAAGCTCTCTATCTGGACCAGACCGGCATCGTAGATTCGAAATCCGTACTGCCCGCGGCGGGCAACCCCAGGTTGAGCGACGGCGTTCTGACCGGCATCAAGATCACGTCTGTTGGCGAAAACTTCAATGGCATCTATGCAGCCGGCGGTACGTATACCGTCAAAGGCGCCGTGATTGACTTTATTGGCAACGGCGGTAACGACTTCGCCGGCTACGGCGCTGCTGTCATGTCGGCAGGGAAAGACACTACATTGATCCTCGATGGCGCCAGGATCCATACCCTGGGGGCAATTCGCACCGCGGTGACGGCCGATAAAGGCAGTCATCTGATTGTGAAAAACTCCGAGATCCAGGCTCGGGACGGTAAGCTGCCGGACGATTATGTCCCCCTTGTACTGCCCGGCAAGATGATGAGTGCGCCGTGGATGTTGGGAATCAGCGGCAATTGCCGCGCCACCAATTTGTTGGGGACTGACACCACAGCCACCTACATCAACTCCACCATCAGCACGGAGAACTGGGCGCGCTCTCTAACGACATCAGCGAGAACCCTAAGCTCACCGCTATCGATAGCACGGTTGAGGTGACCGGCAAGAGCGGATATGGAGTCTATTCCCTGGCGGGCGCTACGACTTCCTTATACGGCAGCACTCTCAATGCCCGCGATTATGGAGTTATCGTGGACGCAGGTGGAGTACTGGTGGTAGTACCACCGTAGTGTTCGGTGCCAGTATGCCCGAGACTGTGGCCAAGCTCAACTCCGATCTAAAACTCGGCCTCACTCCCGCTGAGCTTAGCTCCCTGCCCCGGGAAGAGAACCACGTGACTCCCATCGCTTCGTCGTATATGATGTCAGTATTTGCCGGTGGCAGCTCCGCCCGCTTCCATCAAGGTCCTCGATGACACGTCTTCAATACTGGCATGGCAGTTTCCTGGACAAGGGAGTTCCCGCCAACTTACCGTAAACACGCGCACGGTGCCTCACTGAACTCTCGCAATGGGCGGCAGTGAGCGGATTTCATTGCGAGAGTTCAGTGAGGCACCGTTGGCGCCATCTACGGTAATGTTGGCGGGAACTCCCTTGTCCAGGAAAACTGCCATGCCAGTATTGAAGACGGTGTCATCGAGGACCTTGATGGAAGCGGGCGGAGCTGCCACCGGAATACTGGCATGCATCATCACGCCGAAGCGATGGGAGGTCACGGTGGTTCTCTTCCGGGGCAGGGAGCTAAGCTCAGCGGGAGTGAGGCCGAGTTTTAGATCGGAGTTGAGCTTGGCCACAGTCTCGGGCGTACTGGCACCGAACACTACGGTGGTACTACCACCAGTACTACCACCTGCGTCCACGATAACTCCATAATCGCGGGCATTGAGAGTGCTGCCGTATAAGGAAGTCGTAGCGCCCGCCAGGGAATAGACTCCATATCCGCTCTTGCCGGTCACCTCAACCGTGCTATCGATAGCGGTGGGCTTAGGGTTCTCGCTGATGTCGTTAGAGAGCGCGCCCCAGTTCTCCGTGCTGATGGTGGAGTTGATGTAGGTGGCTGTGGTGTCAGTCCCCAACAAATTGGTGGCGCGGCAATTGCCGCTGATTCCCAACATCCACGGCGCACTCATCATCTTGCCGGGCAGTACAAGGGGGACATAATCGTCCGGCAGCTTACCGTCCCGAGCCTGGATCTCGGAGTTTTTCACAATCAGATGACTGCCTTTATCGGCCGTCACCGCGGTGCGAATTGCCCCCAGGGTATGGATCCTGGCGCCATCGAGGATCAATGTAGTGTCTTTCCCTGCCGACATGACAGCAGCGCCGTAGCCGGCGAAGTCGTTACCGCCGTTGCCAATAAAGTCAATCACGGCGCCTTTGACGGTATACGTACCGCCGGCTGCATAGATGCCATTGAAGTTTTCGCCAACAGACGTGATCTTGATGCCGGTCAGAATGCCGTCGCTCAACCTGGGGTTGCCCGCCGCGGGCAGTACGGATTTCGAATCGACGATGCCGGTCTGGTCCAGATAGAGAGCTTGGCGGAAATGATGCAAAAGATCGAGGGTTTGGAACTGATACCTCACCAAGTTCTCGTCAGTGGGAGTGAGCACGACATGGCCGGCATATGTGCCCGGAATGGTTTCCCGTTTCCACGCCATTGACTGTCAAGGTCACCTCGTGACCTTGCGTGGCGCGGATTTGAGCATCTGCGGGAATGGTCAGGCTGCTCAAGCGAGTGACTTGTTGACCACCCAAGTTGAGCCGGCGGGGATGGTCTTGGCGGGCTGGATATCGCCTTGCGCCAGGGCGGCAGCAGGAATGAACACGGCTGCGGCGCAGAGCAGCAGGCAGAACTTGACTCGATAGTCAGGGCGGTTCATAACTCCTCCGGAGGATGAGACGGGGCGGCGATGATGGCCCGGCTAAAAGACAGTATGCGGCCGGGACAAAAGGGGAGAGCGAACAATCGCTCCCCCTGCCGGTTGAAGTCAGGTGTGCGGCCTAGAACGACAGGCGCAGCGAGAGTTGGAACTCGCGTGGATTATAAGTGCCGGCCATGCTGTTGATCGTGCCGTAGACTGGTTGGCCGATCTCCACGTTTGGCTCGCCGAAGCTGGGCGTGTTGGAGGCGTTGAATGCGTCGGCGCGGAACTGCAACTTCATCGCTTCATAGAGCGGGAAG
>CAWCXX010000011.1:0-48339 GCA_963799445.1 uncultured Acidobacteriaceae bacterium
CAGAGCGACTGTGTGCAGCTCTACCATTCCAAAATCCCGTGTACTTGTAGCGTACTCAAGAACCGCGTTTCCTGCGTTTTGATAGTTTTGAGCGTCTAGTATTTTCAATAACTTGTTTAGAATCAGAACGAACCGGCAATCCGCCCCCCCTCCCGGCACCAAGTAACTCTTTTATAATCAACAGTTTACAGGATTTCGTGATCTCCTGTTCTTGTGGTGCGCACTGCTTTTCTTACTGCAACCTTCGAAGCTGCCCTCGATAGGGCCTCGTTCATTAACCGGTGGGTGTCCAAGAGGATCCTAGGGAGACGCGACCACCTGAATCGCGTTCACGAGTGGGTTGCCGGCCAAACCCGTCGTGAACTTGATCGTGATCGTGCCGCTGCTCGTTATGGTCACGGGAAATGTCTCGTCCACTGCTTTGAACTCAGCTCCGGCAGCGGCGAAGATGTCAAACTTGGAGAGGACCGTCGTACCATTGATCGCCACGTTGAACACGCGCTTCCCTTTGGCCGACCAGACGGGCTCTGCGAATTTGAGCGTTACCGAATACGTGCCCGCTGGCGCGCTAATGGCGTAGCTGAATGACGCCCCATAGCGCGAGGTCTTGTACAGGGTCGGGTCGGCTGTATTCGTAATCGTGTTTGTCACCGAGTAAGTACTGCCACCTGTAAAATGGGCATCCGCCGTCCAGAGTTGCGCCAGAGAATCTGTGTATGCTGGTCCGCCGGAATTGATTTGCACCGGGGTGAAGCTTGGGATTGGATTGACCGTCAGCGTCGCTGTCTTTGATCCATTGAGCGTCGCAGTGACCGTCACCAGGGTCAACGATGTAACGGGACTAGAGGCTATCTGAAATGTGTTCGAGGTCGTGTTGTATGGAACCGTGACGCTGCCCGGAACGGTGGCCGCAGAGGGGTTGCTGCTGTTGCTTGTCAGCGCCACAAACGTTCCGCCTGAAGGTGCGAATCCGTTAAGGGTTACGGTGCCGGTGGAGGCGGAGTTGGCACCGCCGCCCACGACACTCGTCGGGTTCAAGGTCAAAGATGTCAGGCCCGTGGCCACGGGGTTCACCGTAAGTATTGCCTGAGCCGAGCCCGAGCCATTGGCGGTGGCCGTGGCCGTGATAGTGGCAGCGGCGGAAGAGGTGACCGCCTGAGACGTCACGATGAATGTCCCTGTTGTGGAACCGGCAGGGATCGAAATTGGTTGAGACGGAACCGTCGCTGCGTTGGGGTTGCTGCTTGCCAGGGCCACTTGAACCCCGTCTGAGGTTGAAGGAACCGGGCCGCTCAGCGTCACCGTGCCGGTCGAGTACACGCCGCTTCCCACTACGGTTGTCGGATTCAATGCCAGCGATGAAACCAAGGGTGAACCGGACGTTGCCGGCGCAGGTATGTTGTACGAATCGGCGATAGCTCCGTTGGTTCCGCCGGCGGCCGCGAGAGACGCTCTCACGTATTGGACGGTCACACCATTAATTGGATCAACCGTCACACGAAGGTGCCCGGAGTTAGGGAGAACTTTCAACGTATACACACCATCTACCGTATATAGTCCGAAACCGTACCCATAGGTTGCATCGGCAGCCATGGGGACTTCCTGATACACGACACCGTCGCGCTGCTCATGAGCGTACTCATGGTCGTGGCCGTGGAAGAAAGCTGTCACGTGGGTATTGACCAGCAACTGGTGAATCGGGACGGTCCACGCAGCATTCACGTCGGTCCGGTTGGTATTAAACGCCCAGGTAGTCCCGTCGTCGTTGTCCCCTCCCCATTCAACATAAGGTACCGCGTAGGCACCGCCTCGCCCGTAGTCGTCCAACCCTCCAGCTACCTGATGAGCGAAGATGAACTTGTACTCGGCCGTGCTGTTTTGCAGCGTTTGTTCGAGCCACTCGTACTGCGCGACTCCTAGAGTCCAGTCCCATCGGTTACCGGAGCCCGGGGTGCTGCTTTCTCCCCCTCCTTCATCTCCAACGTAAGGCTTGGTGGTCGAATACCAGTAAGGATCGATGACCACAAAGAGCGCATCGCCCCAGGTCCATGCGTAGTAATCCTGAATCGTGTGATCGTTGCTGGTGGTAATACCCGTGTAACTCGTGTCGGTGTTGCCCGTGTAGAAGGAACTGAGCAATGGATCTGGATTGAGAAAGTACTCGTTCCGCGCGTTTGCGCTCATGATGGGTGGTTCGACTGCGAAGCCCGTGTCGCCCATGTGCCAACCCTCCTCTTGCTCATGGTTGCCCAGAGCCAGGAATATCGGCACCGAAGGACTAATAATACTAAAGTAGTTGGTTCGTATGTTGAGGTAGCTGCTATTGGCTTGAGCCTGGGTGGTCACATTCGTACACGGCGCAATGCACCCGTCGTCCATGGCGAACGTGTCGCCCAGGTCGAGGTGAAAGTCAGGGCTCTCACCGGCAATATTCTGCAAGGTTCGTTGAAACAGGGCGGGGTTGCCAAATTCGATGTTGATGTGAGAATCAGAAGTTACCGTGAACGCGAATGTGTCGTTCGCGGATCTTGCCGTGTGGAAGGAGTATTCCGGCCTTGTGATCCAGGAGGACGTAGCGCTCTGCCGGTACACCATGTAGTAGTAATACTGTGTATCGGGTGTCAAACCGCTGATGACCGCCACAAGTGGTTGATTGGCCGCCGCAGAAAGCGGGTTGGCGGCAGCTCCCGAAGTAGGGCTCGTCTGGTTTTCTCCCTCCGACTGCGTGCCATATTCGAAGTACGCCTCTATGGCGGAGCTCGCCAATACGTTGATCGTGACAGACTCGTCCGTCGGACGCCCCAGAAGTTCAGGCCCGGGGAAGCTGACCTGACCTTGCACCCTCGACAGAGGGATCAACATTGTAACCAACCCAACCACAAGCAAAAACACTTTGGAGGGCCTCATGTCTTCACTCCTTTGCTGAAAAGCGGAAGAAACCGCTCAGGGTACAGCTTTGCAATCTCGCCTCTCGCCCAAAAGGGCTATACCCGCCATCTTAGCGGCCTGTCATTGCCGTTGCGTCAAACATAAACAACAAAATGCCAAAGCATGTTCCCTGCATCAGAGCTCGTGTGAAGAATTTCTTGGTCCTTACTTTGCATTTCCATTGGTCCGTTCTGTGACGCCAGGATCATTCTCCGCTATCGTCGAAGCTGCTTCTTGAGCGCAGCTCAAACGAAGGAAACAAGCCTCATGATTAAAAACAAGACAGGAATGAAATGCGTCGAGAATCGGACCTCCGCTCGCTAGTTCATTGTCAACCGCTGCAAGCGATCATTACATCGAAGCTGGCGGATAAAAGGGTCCCGCCTCAAACGATTCGGCAATGGCTTCGATGGTCTGTCGGGGCGGTCTGACCTCGACCTAAGGGACCCACCTGCTGCTCTTAGCGGGGAGCTGGAGAAGCAAGTGCCGCAATGCTATTCAGATTGATAGAAATTGTCAACGTAAATTTGATTGTGTAAAAACGGACGACTGAAGCAGTGCGTGGCATCGGTACTTTCCGTTTGCAAAACGAAGAGGCAGAATCTCTTCGAAATCGCCGAGTATCGAATCGAGCGTAAGGGAGCAGAGTTCCTTGGTTCCGGGCGAGTCACTACCGATCCCGAGTGACCATCAACGGGGGTTGAAAGACCTGAGCGCTCAGAAGACTCGTGCAGAGCGACTGTGTGCAGCTCTACCATTCCAAAATCCCGTGTACTTGTAGCGTACTCAAGAACCGCGTTTCCTGCGTTTTGATAGTTTTGAGCGTCTAGTAGTTTCAATAACTTGTTTAGAATCAATACGAACCGGCAATCCGCCCCCCCTCCCGGCACTCTTTATGTCTTTTATAATCAACGACTTACTAGATTCTTAGCCTAGCTTTACTTATAGCGGACCGATGTATCTACCAGAATCCTAATCAAGAATTCCATCTGTTCATCGGACTGGGCCTCCCTTCATGCGATTTCTTGTTTTCATCGTTAGCTGAGCCGGTTTCGGAAATTCGGACATCGGGATGAGTGGAAGGATTGTTCCTCTGCGAGCCATTAAGATGGCAGAAACGAGGAGCAACGATGGCACGACGTCCACGCCGGAATCACACAGCGGCATTTAAGGCGAAGGTGGCCCTGGCCGCGCTGAAGGGGGACAAGACCCTGGCCGAGCTGGCTCAACAGTTCGACGTTCACCCCAACCAGATCACAGATTGGAAGATACGCCTTCAGGAAGGCGCGGCCGGCGTCTTTGGCGAAGAGAGGGCCGAGCAGCAGGCCAAGGTCGATGTAACGCGAATGCAGGCCAAGATCGGCGAGTTGGCGCTGGCCAACGATTTTTTAGAAAGTGCGCTCGTCAAGGCGGGTTTGCTGAGCGCAAAGCGATGATCGACCCCGCGCACGCATTACCAATCTCCCGGCAGGCCGAAGAGCTGGAGATCAGCCGCTCCACGATCTACTATCGTCCGCGCCCGATCTCCGACGCAGACCTGATGCTGATGCGGCGCATCGACGAACTGCACATGAACTATCCGTTCGCCGGCAGCCGCATGCTGCGCGACATGCTCAGCCAGCAGGGTCTTGAAGTGGGCCGCCGCCACGTGCGCACGCTGATGCGGCGGATGGCGATCGAGACCCTCTATCGCAAACCGAACACTTCCAGGCCCGCGCCAGGACACAGGATTTATCCCTATCTGCTGCGCTGGCTCGCCATCACTCGGCCCAATCAAGCGTGGGCTATGGATATAACGTACATTCCGATGGCGCGCGGCTTCGTCTATCTGGCCGCGGTCGTCAACTGGTTCAGCCGCCGCGTGCTGGCGTGGCGGCTGTCGAACGCCATGGATACCAGCTTTTGCATCGAGGCGCTGGAGGAAGCGATTGAGAAACACGGCCGGCCGGAGATCTTCAACACCGATCAGGGAGCGCAGTTCACCAGCGAAGCCTTCACCGGGCGGCTAGAGGAGGAAGGGATTCAGATCAGCATGGATGGCAAGGGCCGCTGGGCTGACAACGTCTTCGTCGAGCGGCTGTGGCGCTCGCTCAAATACGAGCACGTTTATTTGCACGCCTACGTATCGGTTGGCGAAGCGCGGATGAAGATCGCCCGCTACTTCGAGTTCTACAACAGCCAACGCCCGCATTCGAGCTTGGGGGCGCAAACGCCCGACCAGGTATACTTCCACCGTCCGCCGCAAGCGCTGGCGGCATAACGCGCAACTTAGCCGGCCGTGGAAATGCCGGTCTGATGGAAAGGGCGGAAAATGATAGAACTGTTTTCCGCCCTTCCCACAGACCTTGAAAATCGATGAAACCGATTTTCACATTTCCACCGCCTCGACAACGACGAGCAATTTTTTCACTCAAAAACCCTAAAAACCTGTCCGAACTACCGGGACCACCTCTAGCGTCACAAAATGCGCCTGCGGATGCGCGGAAAGTTCGTCATAACCCAGTAGAATCTGAAAATCCTGCTTATTTGGCCACGCCAGGGCTATCGTATTCCAGCAAGCGCTTTTCGCCTTGGAGCGCCCGGAGTGGAGTCAAGTCCTGGGTCAACTCTACGGTCCCCAGATAGTTTCCTTCGGGACTGCGGACGGCAAAATAACGGACATGTACGAACTTGCCTTGAAAGTTGATCCAGAATTCAGCGACATTCTGTCTTCCAGAACGGAAATCGTCCAAGATTTCGTTAACCGTATCCACGCTTCTGGGAGGATGGCAGTGTTGCACCTTACGTCCGATGACTGCCTTGCTGCGTGCAAAGACGCGATTTGGTCCCTCGGTAAAGAAAGCCACCTTGTTGTCAGCATCGACGAACGTAAGATCGATCGGAAGGGCTGAAAAGATCCCAACCAGTTGCTCCAGGCTTACATTTCCGGTAGGCAACATCAGAGCTCCCGAGGGCGGCACCTTGATGGATTCTGGAGTTTCAGCGACAGCGGGCGTGAAGCCTTGCTGCGGTTCTACGATGCACCAACCGTACTTCGGCGAGGACGACCATATTTCGGCCCATTCGTCTTCCGACAGTGTCTCCAGCGACATAGGAAGCAATATCTTTTCTTCCTTGTAGATCATCTCCTCGACGGCTTTGAGGGCTATGTTTGCCGCCTCCACCAGATTTATCTTCCAGTTTTCGCTGGCGGACGGATCACAGTGAATGCACTCTCCAAGGCGTTTGAGCGAATTGCGAACGTCGTCATCCTTAGCCCACATCACTTTCGATGGACCGGTAATTCCATGCCGCTCCAGGCAAGAAAACAATGCGTGTTCCTTGCGCTGGTAATGCTTATCGATATCCATCAACTCGTTGTATGATTGGCGAAAGCGCAGAACTATCGCCCCTGCACTGACCGCTTCTGTCGTGTTCTGCAATTCAGTTAGAGTCTGCGTCATTGCCGCAATCGTACCGCGCAATGCTTCATTTTCACGACGGAAGGTATCCACCGGGTGCCCCGGAACAATTGCCTTGCGCATCGGGAGTTGAACCAGGACGTCGCGTGTCACCTTCGAGTGGAGGTCGCACATGGCTCGGACCTCTTCTACTGGCATTCCTTCGGCCATCAACTCCTGTTCCATGGCCATGATTTCGGAGGCGTCGGTTTGCCTGACGATTTCCTGCATCTGTTGCTGCACTTGCTCAGGGGGATTTCCCTCATGCAGGTGCTTGATGATGTCCTTCAGTACTCGAATCCGGTTCGCCTTGTTGTCGATCAATTCGCTCATAATACCCTCCTCAATATTTCAAGGTTACGCACCCGAATGAGCCCCACAAACGACTTTTGTCACTCTGCTGCGCATTGCCCTAGATATTTGACAGCCAACGAAGTGACCCATCCTGGCATTTAGGGGCCTGAGGCCCGAAACAATTTGCGCGGCATGGGACTATTTCCGTCTGGCGTGAAATTCTTGCCCAATGACCGCGACGGTTCTGCTATCCAACATCTCGGCCGCTCGAAATCACGGAGCGTAACACCTTTCCCGCTATCCAAGACGCATTCCCGGAGGCGTCTTGCGAGCGGAACGCCGCGGCACGGTCACGTTGCTCTACAGTTCTCATGATTGCGAACACAACAACAACGCCGTTGCGTTGAAAGAGTTCTTGATGCAAAGTCTTTCTACAGAAAAACTTTCTGATCTGTGACAAAAGTCGCTGCTTGTGTTGCGTTCCGTTAAGTCAACTGCGGTGTAGTCCTGAAAACAGCCGATCAAAGGAATGAAATGGATTGCTATCTTGCTTGCGGATAGCCATCTCGGGCGATTTAGAGCCGAAACAGAAGATTTCATGCAAGGAATTGAAGGAGGAATATCATGGCCCGCACATCTGCCGACGCTACAAGGCTTTCTCCGTGGTGGAGACATTCGGTCATCCTCATAATGATCGCCGGCTTTTCGGTTTTATCCCTTGTCACAGTCTTGACCTACACAAACGCTCCGCCCATACCCGCGCAGGCCGTGGATGCGAAGGGCACCGTGGTGTTTACCGGGGCCGAAATCCAAGCGGGCCAGGGGGTGTTCTTCAAGTATGCCCTGATGGAGCACGGGACCCTGTGGGGTCACGGGGCTTACCTGGGTCCCGACTACAGCGCGGAGTACCTGCACCGTCTGAGCGAGATAACGCGGGATACGATTGCAACCGCAAAGTACGGTGAGCCCTTTGCGCAGCTTTCTCCGGACCAGCAAAGCGCCGCAGCCGCGCAGACGATCGTGCAGCTCAAGGAAAACCGGTACGACCCGGCTTCTCGCACTCTACGGCTCTCACCCGGTGAGGTAACGGCCTACCACACGGAGCTTGGCGAGTGGAGCGACTACTTCACCCGGAAGGATGCGGCTCCCGGCCTGCCCGCCAACTATATCCACGACCCCGTGGAGCTGAAAGACCTGACCGCTTACTTTGCCTGGGCGGCCTGGGCAGCAACGGCGCGTCGCCCTGGAAAGGATTACTCCTATACCAACAACTTCCCCTACGAGCCCATGGCGGGAAATCTTCCTTCCACCGATGCCTACGTCTGGAGCGCCATGAGCCTGATCACCCTCCTTGCGGGGCTGGGTTTGATCCTCTTTGTCGTCGGCAAATTCGACTACCTGGGCTGGAAGACCGAGGGCCCTGGCTCCCATTTCCGGCACTTTGCCCCCCCTGCGTTGAAGCTGACGCCCAGCCAGTGGGCTACGGGATGGTTCTTCGCGGTCGTGGCCCTGCTCTTCCTGGCGCAATCATTTCTTGGGGGCCTGATCGCTCATTATCGGGTGGAGACAGGCGCCTTTTATGGATTCGACATCGCCCGTTGGCTGCCCTACACCCTGGCGCGCACCTGGCACCTTCAACTTGCCATCTTCTGGATCGCGACCTCCTGGGTAGCCGGCGGCCTTTTTCTGGCGTCATGGGTAGGTGGCGAAGAGCCCAAACAACAGAAGGCTGGCGCATACGCGCTCCTCGGGGCGCTGGCGTTGGTCGTCTTCGGCAGCCTGGCAGGCGAAGCCCTCGGCATCAACGACAAGCTGGGGAAGCTATGGTTCTGGTTCGGCGACCAGGGCTCCGAGTACCTGGACTTGGGACGCTTCTGGCAATATCTGCTGGCAGTCGGCCTCGTTTTCTGGCTGTTTCTGATGTTCCGGGCGCTCCGGCCCACCTTCAAAAACCCTGAAAAACGCGAGCTGTCCTCGCTCTTTCTGTACACCGCCGTAGCCATCCCTGTCTTTTATCTGCCCGCTCTTTTCTATGGTCCTAAAACCAACTTTGCGGTCATCGACAACTGGCGCTTCTGGATCATCCATCTTTGGGTGGAAGGATTCTTCGAGCTTTTCGCAACCGTGCTGGTGGCCATCATGTTCTACCAGTTGGGCGTGGTCAGCACCAAGACAGCCACGCGCCTGATCTATCTGGATGCCATCCTGTATCTCACCGGCGGGATCATCGGCACAGGCCACCATTGGTATTTCACGGGCCAGGGAACGCTCAACATGGGCCTGGCGTCATGCTTCTCCGCTCTGGAAGTTGTGCCTCTCACGCTTCTGACGCTGGACGCATGGGATTTCATCAAGCTGAGAAAGGCAAAATGCTCCGAGTGCGGCCAGGACATGGCCTGGAGCCAGAAGTGGGCGATCTATTTCCTCATGGCCGTGGGTGTCTGGAACTTCGTCGGCGCGGGGATCTTCGGTTTCCTTATCAACATGCCGATTGTGTCCTACTTCGAAATAGGCACGTCGCTCACCGCCAATCACGCGCATGCCGCAATGTTCGGCGTCTTTGGCATGTTGGCCTTGGCCGTCATGGTCTTCTGCCTGAGGGCCATGCAATCCGACGAAGTGTGGAAGGAAACGGAAAAATTCGTCCGGTTTGGCTTTTGGGGCGTGAATGTGGGCCTCGCGCTTATGATCCTCCTGGACCTGTTCCCCGGAGGAGTCCTCCAGCTCTGGGATTCCGTGGCCAACGGGTATTGGCACGCGCGCCGCCTGACCTTCATCATGGGCGGCACCTACCACAAGCTGGAGTGGCTGCGCATGGTGGGGGATATGATCTTTCTCTTCGCAGGCGCACTGCCCATCACGCTCGGTGCGTTGCGCAGTATATGGAAAAGGGATCTCGCTCCCGAGGCGACGGCTAGGTAAGGGGTGCTAGATTTTGTGTCTTGCGACTGGCCCATTCCAGGTGAACGTTGCGCGAATATAGCTGGCTGACATCCTAACCAGACTAGGATGTCGGCCAAAAAAGCGTAGTGTAGCCGACCACACAGCCGGAACCAAAATCTAATGGGAGTATCCTGAGTTGTTCAGCGAACTCAGCGGGGAATCGTCATGCAATCAACGAGTCTATCCACACTGCCGGTCCTCATTGTCGCCTGCCTGGGCGGAGCCTCTGCGCTTCTTGCCAATCTAGTTTCAATCACGATGGTGGCCAAAATAAACGAGGGGCTGCCTGAAGGTAAGCAACTCTCCATCTTCTGGTGGGGGACTGAGCTACGCAAAGAATTTAGACAACGCTACCCGTTGAGTAGACTCGTCCTTATTCGCGATTTATGCTTTGGTTTAATGCTCAATCCGCAATTTCGCGGATTTATTCCGCGAGTGTGGCAGGTCTACGCTGCAAGCTCCCAATTCGCGGAGTAGCCGAACTATACGCCCACTTGGCGATAGCGAGCAATGCCTCGGGTCAGCAGTTCCAGAAGCCCTCTGGCTCGCTTGGAAAGCTCCATGCTGGGGCCACCCAAAACTTTCAGAAAGGATTCTTCGCTCAGGCGCGTTGCCTGTTCCAGAGTCTTGCCTGGCAGCAGCTTACACAGAATCTCTACAGCAACATTGGCGGTGGGATCGCACATGCATTTGTACTTAATGTCCACGATCTCATCCGCTATCACAGCGATATAGAGGTGCAGATAGTTATTGCCGATTCCGCCGCAAATTCGCACCTTTTCCCCAATCGAATCCAGAAAGATGGACGGGCGCTCTAGCGAGCCGATGAACTCAAAGCCGCTCTTAAGCAGCCTGCGGTAATATCGGATAACTGGTTCGTCCATTAGCTTCTCGCCCTGGTTGACCGGTGGGGAGTTTCAGACATAACTCCGCTCGGCGAAGATCTCGTGCAGCCTCCGCAAGAAGATCTGGCACTCTTCCAGAGTATTGTAGAAGTACAAAGAAGCGCGATAGGTCATGCGATGTTCGAAGGGAAGGCTGGGGCTGGCCCAGCCTTGCCCAAACTCCCGGTTGAGATAGGAGTTGGCGCAAAAGACGCCGTCGCGGATCATCACGTTGCCCTTCTCGCTCAGTTCTGCCGCGATGCCAACGGCGTTAGGCCGCTTTACTTCGAATGTCAGTATTCCTCCGCGCTGAGCGGGGTCGCGTGGGCCGAGGATGCGGAACCATCCTGAAGGTTCATATCGTTCCAGCAATCGTTCGGTGAGGAACTGGTTGAGGCAGCGTACCTGGCGCTGAATGCGGTCAAGGCCTACCTTCTCAAGGTAGCGGACTGCGGTCCCAGCGGCAATCAGTGCCGGGTAGTTCTGGAGGCCGGCCTCAAAGCGCTCAGGCGGCGGCAACAAATCGTAGGAATCGTATGTGGTATCAGTGACGGTGTCGCCGCCCAGCAGGACCGGTTCAAGGGCGTCGGTTTCATTGGTGTCATCGCCGAGAAGTTCCCCCTTGCCGTAGAGCACTCCCACACCTCTTGGCCCACACATTTTGTGCAGGGAGAAGGCCAGAAAATCGACATCCAGATCCTGCACGTCGATTTTCCGGAGTGGCGCCGTCTGGGCCGCATCCAGAAGGACTCTGGCGCCATTGGTGTGGGCGATACTCACGATCTCCCGGGCGGGGAGGGTGTATCCCGTGACGTTCGACGTATAGCCCATGCTGACCAGTCTGATTCCGCCACGCTTCAGCTTCTGCTCAAATGCCTCGAGGTCGAAGGTTTCGTCCGGCGCTGCCTCGACATGATCCACCTTGATTAGCCCCTTCTTTGCCAGCCTCAGCCAGGGGACCAGGTTCGAGTTGTGTTCTTTGTCCGTCAGCAGAACGGCGTCGCCGGAGCGAAACGGGAAGCCGAGCGCCACCATATTGATGGCGTGGGTGGTATTGAGGGTAAAGACGATTTCGCGGGGGGAGCGGGCATTGATGAACTCGCGGACAATCTGGCGCGAACCCAGCCTTCCGGTATCAGGGTTACCCTCGATCCGGTCGTTGACTTCGGTGGCAAATCGGTGACGGCTTCTCCCGCCGCCGCAAGCTGGAAAACTACAGTAATACTCGTCCATCGCTTCGATTACAGAATCGGGTACGAGGGTGTTGCAGGCATTATCGAAGTAAATTGGATGCCGGCCCTGCAGGCTACCTTGCAAGGCGGGAAAGTCCTTCCGGATCGATGGCAGCCAGTCACCGTCAATATTGTCCGGTTTTGTTTTCGTCATAAAGGGCTTGTGCATCATGGGGCGGTGATGCGGTTCAAAGTGGGACCCGACAGCGGCGAAAAAGCGTAGCCCAGCGCGTGAGCTGCGCCCTTTCACCGCTGTGGCCGATTAGTCTGCGGCAACCATGTCCGCCTTCTCTCTTTGAGCCTGGGCTTCCAGCGCCGCTTTGACTTTTTCAGGAGTGGCCGGCAAGTCGAAGATCCTGGCGCCGCAAGCGTCCTTGATGGCATTGATCACCGCGGGAGCGGTGGAGCACATGGTCATCTCGCCGATGCCGGTAGCTCCCAGAGTCCCATTCGGCCGGGGGGTCTCCTTGATGATGAGTTCCATGTCAAAGGCGTCGCGGATGCGGGGAAACTTGAAGGTCTTCCAGTCCTTGGTTACGCCTTGGACGTACTCTTCGCGCAGGGCATAGCCCACGCCCTGATCCATGCCGCCCTCCAACTGCCCCTCCAGATTCTGCGGATGCAGCACTGGTCCAGCGTCTACCGCGGAAGTCACCTTGATCACGCGAGCCTCGCCGGTCTCGGTGTTCACTTCCACTTCCACCATCTGGATGTTGAGGACAATGGACATGAGTCCATCGCCTTGGCCGGTCTGGGGATCCGTTTCGTGATGGCCCGGGTTTTCCTTGACGCCATTGTAGCGAGTCGGTTTGCCCGCCCGCTGCAAGGCGGCATAGGTGTTGGCGCCGGCTTCCTTGAAGGCCTGCTTGAGTTGCTCGCAAGCATGGATAAGAGCGCCCCCACCCATGAACGTCATGCGGCTTGAGGCGGCGGGTCCCATGGGTTCGGTGCGGTCCGTCGCGCGAGTGTACCGGCGTACCTTGCTCAACGGAATGCCCAGCAGGTGAGCGGCAATCTGCGACAGCATGGAATCGTTACCCTCGCCGGGATCGGCAATGGCGCAGTAGATGGTGATCCCGTCGTCCGGATCGACTTCCACTGACACCTTGGCGACGTCGGCAGGATACCCGATGCCGAAGCCGTGAGTGGCAATTCCCACTCCGCGCTTGATCGGTCCGCTCTTCAGACCGGCCGCTTCTTTCTTGGCGCGCTCATAGTGCGGCCGAATGGCATCGCACAGCTCGGGGAAGGGCCAGACGCCAGCAGGGGTTCCTAGGGCCACCAACTCCCCGGGCTTGAGGGAATTCATCTTGCGGAACTCCAGTTGATCGATCCCCATCTTGTCCGCCAGCATGTCGATCAGGGACTCCATAGCGAAGTTCGACTGTGGCGGACCGGCCCCGCGAGCGGCGCCGCCAGGGGCCGTGTTGGTGTACACCATTTTGCCGTCCGCTTTTAGCGTGTCAATTTGGTACGAACTGTTAAACATGCCCAGGACCCGCAACAGGGGGATGGGGCCGAGCAGAAAATACGCGCCCTTGTTGACCGTGAAGTCGAGCGCATAAGCGGTCATATGGCCGCTCGCGTCCGCCGCCAGCTTGGCCGTCATCTCGAAAGCATGGCGCTTGTTGCACATCACGATCGATTCTTCCAGGCTGGGGATATAACGCGCGGCGCGCTTTAGGTGCAAGGCGACGGCGGCGACAATCGCCTCTGAGGTGATGGACGCTTTGATGCCGAATTGCCCGCCGACATAGGGTTCTTTGCAAACGATGTTGTCCCAATTCAAGGCCTCGGCAAGCTGGGCCTTGAGGGCATGAATTTCGATGCTGCGGCCGATCACCACCAGGGTTTCGCCTTCCATGTAAGCAACGGCTACTTCCGGCTCCAGCGGGGCCTGGTGGTTCCACTGGGTCGAGAAGCCGCCTTCCACCACCGCAGAGGCTTCCGCGAAAGCTTTATCGGTGTCGCCTCGGGAAAGGCCCTGCTGAACGCAGAGGTTGGGGGAATGGCCGTGAATCTGGAGCGCGCCCGTAGCCAAGGCCTCCTTGGGGGTCAGCATGACCGGCAGGGGTTCATACTCCACTTGAACGGCCGCCGCGGCGGCTTGGGCCTGCTTGAGTGTCTCGGCAGCTACTGCGACGATGGGATCGCCCAAACGCCGCACCCGATCTTCGCAAAGCACCGGTTCATCCGGCGCAAAGGCCCGAATGCGATTGGTGCCTTTGATGTCGTCCGCCGTGATGACCGCCACGACACCGGGCATGGCCCGGGCGGCAACCACGTCTACCGATTTGATTTTGGCATGCACCTCGGTGCTGCGCACCACGGCCACTTGCACCGCGTTGGGCAATTTAACGTCAGCAGCGAATTCGGCCGTGCCGCAAGCCTTGATCAGCGCGGACGGACGCGGGTGAGAGACGCCAATCATCTTGTCGCCGAGTTGCGCCCGGACCTGAGCGGGGGTTTTCTCGCCGCGAACAAAAGCCCCGGCGAGCTTCACAGCGTCGATGACCTTGGTGTATCCGGTGCAGCGGCAAAGATCGCGCGCCAGCCCCTTCTTGATCTCGTCGACATTGGGATTAGAATTCTGATCGAGCAGGGCCTTGGTGGCCATGATCATGCCGGGAGTGCAGTACCCGCACTGGATGGCGCCCGATAAAGCGTAGGCTTCCTGAATGAGGTGAGGATTTTCGGGGGTCCCTAAGCCTTCTACGGTAATAACCTGGGCGCCGTCCAAATCCACGACTTTGCGCAGGCAGGACAGGACTGCTTTACCATTCAGAAGTACCGTACAGGCCCCGCACTGCCCCTTGTTGTCGCAGCCGTGCTTGGTGCCCGTCAGGTGCATGTCATCGCGCAGAAAATCGATGAGCACTAGATCCGGGCTCGCAGTGATTGGCTGTTGGACGCCGTTGATTGTCAGAGTGATCCGTTTCAACTTTTCTCCTTCCATGCCCCGTTGGGGGCGGCGGGCCCGCGCCCGGAGAGTAGCCAGCATCCCGGAGCCCAGTTTTGGGGATCCGTCGATGCGGCCAGCCTTGCCGTCCAGAAAAAACGACCCTTTCGACTTGCCTAGTTGGAAAAGTGGAGTTTCTTGCACCATGATAGCCAGCAGCTCGCGAGGCGTCAAACTTTCTTCAAGCCGCGAAATTCGAGTGGGCGCTTACCCGGGATTTCCATTTTTGGCATGCAATTTTTGGACAGTTTACGCTCAATCCGCATTTTTGCGGATCTTATTCCGCGAGTGTTGCAGGTCTACGCTGCAACAGCGCCGAATGGCGATGAGTTCGGCCACGATGGAAACCGCGATCTTCCCGGGGGTTGCCGCGCCTATACTCAAACCGATCGGCGCGAAGACGCGCTTGAAGCTCTCCGGCGAGACGCCCTGAGCCTCGAGTTGTTCATAGACAGCCTGCACTTTGCGCCGCGAGCCAATCATGCCGATATACTGCGCAGGCATATCCAGAGCGCAAAGTTAGCCTGCATTGATGTCGGAAGTAAGATCATCTTCCGTTTCTTTCTTAGGGATTTGGGATTGTTGGCGGTTGACCGGCAAACCGGAAGTAACCCTCAACTGGGGTTGAAAGACCTGAGCGCTCAGTGGATCCGTGCACAACGAGCGAGTGCGAACCCTACCCGTCTAAAATTCCGTGTACTTGTAGCGTACTCAAGAACCGCGTTTCCTGCGTTTTGACAGTTTCGAGCGTCTAGTATTTTCAATAACTTATTTAGAATCAATACGGACCGGCAATCCGACCCCCCCTCCCGGCACCACTTAACTTATTTATGTTAAATAGTTTACAAGATTTTACCACTATGTGAACCTGTCACGCGTGAAGGCCAATCGGAGACCTAGCAATGAACCTCGGTGTTGATATCCGGATTTGTTGTAAGCGTCCCGTGTTCCTTTCGATTACCCACAACTCCGACCTGACTCTCGGCTAGTAATGACAAATCGTATTCTGCCTCAAGTCAGTCACTTACGGTCCGCTCTGCGCTCGTGGCGGACTGTTAGGCATGAAGAATCCGAGGGGCGTTCAGTCCGCACAACGCCGGGACTTTTCGGAGCCTCGGTCGAGGGAGTGGATAGACAATGAAGTAGTGGGATGCGAGTTCGAAGATGTTCGCCATCGCAAGCGGCTTCGGCAGTTGCTGGAGCAGTTTTCTGACAGAGTAGTCCACCACGCCGTGGGCGTCGCAGGACTGGGCCAACACGAAGGCCGCCTATCGCTTCTTCGCCAATGAGCGAATTAGCGAAGCCAACATCTTGGCTGGGCACTTCGGGTCCACGCGAGAGCGCTTCGCGGGCACAGGGAAATCGCTGGCGCTGATCCTGCACGACACCACGGAGTTTTCGTATAGGCATGAAGACGCCAAACCGATCGGAATGCTGAAGAGGATTCCCGCCGGCCCTCCGGGGCGACCAGGCCATGAGTATTTTTGCACCAGTTGCGGCATCCTGATGCACTCCAGTCTGGTTACGACTGTGGATGGCCTACCGCTCGGACTAGCCGCCATCAAGTTCTGGAACCGCGACAAGTTTCACGGCGCCAATGCCCTGAAACGCAAGATCAATCCCACGCGCGTGCCTATTGAACAAAAAGAGAGCGTGCGCTGGCTGGAAAATCTACATCAGTCCACCGAGCTGCTTGGCGATTCGGGTCGTTGTGTTCATATCGGAGACCGTGAAAGCGATATCTATGAATTGTTCTGCCTGGCGCGAGAACTAGGAACGCATTTTCTGGTGCGAACCTGCGTCGATCGGTTGGCCGGCGATGGCGATACAACGATCGCTGCGGAGATGAAAAAAGCTGAACTGTGCGGCCTCCATTCCCTCCAGGTACGCAACCATCGTGGCGAAACGACTACGGCTGTTCTTGAGATGCGTTTCTGTCGTATCGTGGTTCGTCCGCCACGGGACAAAGAAAAGAGGTATCCGGAACTGGTCCTCACTGCGATTCATGCAAAGGAAAGAGGCAAAGCGAAGGGTCGGGAAAGGATCGACTGGAAACTGCTTGCCGATCTGCCGGTGCGTTCCTGCCTTGAAGCTGTTGAAAAGCTCGAATGGTATGCGCAACGATGGAAGATCGAGACCTTTCATAAAATCCTCAAGTCCGGCTGCCGCGCGGAGGAGGCGAAGCTCAGAACGGCCGAGCGCCTCGTGGATCTGATTGCCATCCTCTGCATCCTGAGTTGGCGAATCTTCTGGATCACCATGCTGAACCGCACTTCGCCGGCGGCGTCTCCCAACGAAGCGTTCACCGCACTGGACCAATACCTGCTCGATGAATTGTTGCCGGACAAAACTCCACGCCTACGGTCGCCTTCTGTCGCCCATTACGTGGTCAAGCTGGCAAGACTCGGCGGCTATCTTGAACTCTCCGTACTGCCGCTCGACGCGACGGAAGTTCTCCTCTTTCTCTTCCTTCTCGATCTTGCGCTCGCCATGGACGGTGAGGGTGGTGTTCTCGATACGGACATCAATGTCTTTTTCGTCGATGCCCGGAACTTCAAGCTTCAACGTAATGTTGTGCTCGTCTTCGTAGATGTCCACCGGCGGCGCATAGCTGGTTGTAATTAATGCTTCTTCCGGGACTTCGGGACTATACGACTCACGGAAAAGACGGTTCATGCGGTTGATGCGGTCTTGCATAGCGGAAAACTCACGCAAAGGGTCCCAACGGGTCAATAGGGTCATAACGCAGTTCCTGCTTTGAGGAATCTAAGGGGGGAAAGCTTCAGATGGGCTGACTTAGTTCAGGGAACCTGAAAGAGTAAGAAGAGGTAGCTCGCTTAATTACGACACTAGACGCCATCTCATAAATGCCTGAAGAGCATCAGGAGGCAGCCGAGTTGGACGAAGCCGAGGAAATTCTCGACGTGGTACTCCCAGCGCGTAACCAGGCGGCGGAAATTCTGCATCCAGGCGAACAACCTCTCAACTTTCCAGCGTCTGCGGTAGCGGCGGAGTTTACGGCCATCCTGGCTCTTGTTCCTGTTGTGCCGATTAGGCGCGATCATTTCGATGCCGTATTCGTTGGCCATTTGCCGGTCCAAGGCATCAGCGTCGTACGCTTTGTCGCCGATCAGCTTCTCCGGAAGTTGGTCGAGGAAGCATCCTGCCAGAACAGCTTCCACAAGCCGGCACTCGGCAGGCGAAGCGCTTTCGACAGTTGCGGCGAGAGGAAGACCGTCACCAGAGGCGATAGCGACGATCTTGGTCCCCTTGCCACGCTTGGTCTTGCCCACGGCGAAGCCCCCTTTTTGGCGCTCGCAAACGTAGCGTCGATAAAGGCTTCGTCCAGATTCAGCTTGCCTTTTCGGCGCAAGTGCTGGGCCAGTACGCGCAGTGCCTCGACCAACTTGCCCTCGCGCACCCATTGCTGGAAGCGCCGATGGCAGGTCTGGTACGGAGGATACTTGTCGGGCATCTCCGACCACTGCGCGCCGCTGCCCAGAATCCACAGCACACCGTGCAACACCGCCCGCGTGTCGTGCCAAGGGCGACCGCGGTTGTCCGTCCGCTGCGCCGGGCGAAGGATCGGTTCCACCAACTCCCACTGTTCATCAGTCAGTTCCCAGTATCGAGGAACAGAGACTTACACAGAAATCAAAACACCCTCGCCCCCACCCGTACGAGCCATCCCACAATCCCAAACAGGCGTAGAATGTTCCCATGAAGCGTCTCACTACGGTCGCGTTGATCGTGGCGTGGGTCGCGTCTCCAGCCTGCGCGCAACGGGGTGCATCTCACGGTGGCTTCTCCGGCCACTCTGCGCCCTCGTTTCATGGCAGCTCCGCTGGTTCCGGCCCTGCAATTCGTGGCAGTTTCACCGCTTCAGCGCCCACAAGATTTGCAGGCCTGCCTCGCTACACCGTCAATGGTCCTCCCCGCTCTGCATTCACTGGCGTTGGCCGATATCCCGCCAGAGCTCAGGGCCTGGCGCGCAGCGGACCGGGCAACTTCAACGCCCGGTCCGCCTACCCGGATCGCTCCAGCCACCGCATGCCCTACCGCCCGCCCTACAGGAGGGAAAACCGCTTCGGCTCGGGAGCAGTATGGCCCGGCTGGTACAACCCCTATCTGCTGGGCTACCCGTATCTGCCGGACTACTCTGACTATGGGGACTATGACGATTCATCCGCCTCTCAGGGCTACCCTCTGCAGGGCTATGTCTCAGAGCCCGCCGAGCAGACCCAGCCGGAGCCGCCTCCGCTTCCTGCATGGCCATCGTCGAATCCTCCCCAGCCGACCGCCGCATCGGAAAGCGGCGAACCAGTCACAATCGTCTTCAACGACGGTCGCCTGGCTGAGCAGATTCATAATTACCTGCTGACCCCGACTACCCTCTATATCCTCGACCAGCATCGCCAGGAAATCCCCGTTGACCGCCTCGACCTGCCAGCTACAGAAAAGGTGAATCGCGATGCAGGCGTAGACTTCAGCCTTCCCGGCCCCTCAAGATAACCCATAACAAGACCCGGGTGTAACAATGTAACCCCCTTCCCCATGATCGATGTTTCTTTGGAAGGGGGTTTACATCGTTACCTCGCCTGGATCCACAAGCATGTGATCAAGCCTGAAATTGAAGCTCAGCGCGAAGCTATTTGAGGTCAAGGGTGGGTTGATCTCGGACGTTTCCGAGCGATGAGTCGAGTCAACGATGAATTCATCAAAAGGTACATGAGCTTGCCTCTAGCAGTGCTGGATCTGGTTGGAATGCGCACCGGAGAGCCGGCGGGAAGTGCTATCGCGCGGTCAGTCGACCTCGCGCAACATGCGGAGGATTGGGGTTATCGACGATTCTGGCTGGCAGAGCATCATTCGATCCTGGGACTGGCCTGCTCGGCGACGCCAGTGTTGATCGGGCACGTGGCCGCGGCGACAAAGACAATTCGAGTGGGCAGCGGCGGAATCATGCTGCCGAATCACGCTCCGCTTGTGGTAGCTGAACAGTTCGGCACGCTGGAGGCGCTGTATCCGGGGAGGATCGATCTAGGGCTGGGGCGGGCGCCGGGCGGCGACTTCCATACGATGCGGGCTCTGCGCCGCGACTTGGGACAGAGCGGGGACGATTTCCCGGACCTGCTCGATGAACTACGAGCCTATCTCGGTCCGGAAAAGCCCGGCAGCAGGTCAAGGCGATTCCGGGCCAGGGGAGCTGGGGTACCGATTACGCTGCTCGGGTCGAGCGACTTCAGCGCTCGCCTGGCGGCCGCGCTAGGGCTGCCGTTTGCCTTTGCCGCGCATTTCGCTCCGGACCTGCTCGAGGAGGCAACAAAGCTCTATCGAATGCACTTCCGCCCAAGCAAGGTACTCAAAGAGCCGTGGCTCATGGTCGCCGTTCAGATCATCGCGGCCGAATCGGATGCGAGCGGCGCGGCGGCTATTTACGACGCCGCAACAGCGTTTTCTCAGGCTCATCCGTAATCAGCCCGTGGAACTATCGCCGCCCGTGGATTCTATGGATGGTGAGTGGAGTGAGCGGGAGCGTGCAGCGGTCGAAAGCAAGATGAGGGCAGCGATTGTGGGGTCTCAGGCTACGGTAAAAGCAGGTTTGGAACACCTTGTCGCGGCTACTGTCGCCGACGAGGTGATCGTGGTGACCGACACCTGGGATCACGGGGCACGGCTCGAATCCTATCGGCTCGTTGCGGAGGCCGCCGAAGAAGTCAAAACGATGGGAAATGCTTTGAGTGCAGAATGACTGCGGGTGGGAATTGAGGCCACAGAATCGGGCCATTCTTTTCGGGAAGCGCGAGCGACCCAGAACGCAGGCCCTCACCGATCCACTCAAGAACTTCTTCGGCGGTCGCCGAAATCAGGACAGGCTCACAGCCAATCCCGTCGATCTCCTCGACCCGCTTCTTCAGCTTGACGACCCCCAGAACGCGGTCGGCCCACGTGGGATCGGCAGGAAGGCCCAGGAAACTCGCCAGGGCCGCCCATGCCTCGTCGCGCCGGTAGCGCAAGAGGAGCGTTCTTCCGGCGCTTCCGTTGGTGTGAAGCTCTTCGGAGACTACCAGAGTGTGATCGCCGTCACGGATTTAGCTACACGCCGTGTGTCAGGGTGGCTGCTGATTACGAACCAGTGCCTGCGGCCGACGTTGATAGGGGCATACCTCGCAAGGAACTCCCAATCGAGAGCAGTTCCTCGGGTGCAGTGTAGGCCACAATTCGAGCCCGAGCGAAGACGACTGCAAGCACGCCCTGGCCGGCAATATTTGCTGCTGCGGGACGTATCCCAGACATCCCACCGCGATAATGGAAGCAGCTCAGGTGATCAAGGGAGAGGCATAGGATATGGCGGATATTGCGGGTTACGACGGACAAAGAACGGAATTCAAGGTGGTGGGGAAGCCCAACCTTCCCGGGAAGCTCTCCTACAATATCGCCACCGGGAAAGCGAAATTTGGTACCGACTCGCATGCGCCCAATATGCTGTTTGCAAAATTCCTGCGCAGCCCGTATGCCTATGCAATAGTCAGCAGCGTCGACATTAGCAAGGCCAAAGCGCTTCCCGGCGTGGTGGACATCGTCACCTGGGAGGACCCGGAGCTGAAGGCTCTGCAGGTCGGCGGTGGCATGTGGAGCTCGCCCGCGCCGCTGCTGGACAATATTGCCGATCAGGAAGACGCCGAAGTGGCGGTTATCGTGGTCGCCGAAAGTGAAGATCTGTGCGACGAAGCCCTGCGTCTGATCAAGGTGGACTGGGACGTGAAGACTCCCATCATGGATCCGCGCGATGGCATGAAGCCGGGTGCGCCCATTCTTCCCGGGCATCCGAATGCCAAGGGCAACGTCGTGGCGGGAGACAACAATGAGGGCGACCTTGTGGCCGGATTCAAGCAGGCGGACCACATCCTCGAATTCGATTTCGTGCTACCGCCCTATGCTTCGCAAATTCCCAATCCCTCCGGAAGCATGGCCTATTGGTACGACGATTACACGAGCGGCGAGGGACAGAACCTATGGATCGAAGGCGCAACCCAGGGAGTGGAACAGATTGCCGCTCTTTATGACCTGCCTCCCGACAAGGTGCATCAGGTCACTTTGTACCAGGGAGGCAAGTACTGCGACTGGGGATTTCGCAAGAGCCAGTTGATCACTCCGCTGCTGGCCAGGAGAACCGGACGCCCGGTGCGCTGCCTCAATACCCGGGAAAACATGTACGACTTCGGGATCTGCCAGTGGTTCGTGCATGTCAAAGTCGGCTTCAAGAAGGATGCGCTGGTCACGGCGGTCCAACTCAAAATTGTGGCGGACAATGGCTGCCGGGGCAGCATGCCTTTTGGTACGCTCGTAGACCTTAACACTCCCCCCTGGTACAGCACCCGGTGCGAGAACGTCTATCAGCACATGGATGCGGTCTCCACCAACCGGGGCAAGATGTATCTCAGTGGCCAGCATTGCGTGTTCGGCTGGGACACGATGACGGTTGCCGAACAGATGATCGCCGAAAAACTCGGCATGGATGTGATCGAGGTCGCCACCCGCAACCTCCATGGGCCGGAGGCGCAAAACGATTATTCGCCTCTGCCCAGCTATGACGCGTGCGTGGCGGCGGGCAAGAAGCTGATGAACTGGCAGCCTCATCCTGCCGGCGCCAAGCGGCTACCCGACGGCAGAATGCACGGCTTGGCGTTCCGTTATCAGATGTGCCCCCGGCATGCTGTCTCCGACTATTCCGCTACCGTTTACCTGCGTGGGGACAAGATCGTCATGCCCACGCAAGGCCCGTGGTTCGGGGTGTACGCTACCGATGCGGTCGCTATGGTGGTGGCGGAAGAGACAGGCGCCAAGTGGGAGGACGTAGTTATCGACTATGACATGAAGGCGGCCTTCACGCCGGTGGGCGGCGGCAGCGACGGTACGACCGCCGGAGCGTGGGTGATGAAAGAGGCGGCTGGAGCCTGCAAGAAGCAGATTCTGGAGGCGGCGGCCCCAATCCTGAAAGCGAAACCGGAAGAGCTCGATACCAAAGATTCCACGGTTTACCTTAAATCTGATCCTTCCAAGAGCATTCCGTTTGCTCGGGTCGGGGCAGGTTTCGGCCAAAACCCGCGATGGATCGGTGCAACGGCCAACGGCAGGCCTCCGCAGTCGGCTTGGATGTTGAGAAAGAAGCTCGACACCATGAACATGCAGTTTGTGGAAGTGGCGGTCGACACCGAAACTGGGGAAGTGGAAGTCTTGAAACACTATGTGGCCGCCGATCCGGGAAAGATCATGCGCCGCACCTCGCTGGAAAGCCAGATCCACCAAGTCATGATGTTCAGCGAAGGCTGCCAGCTCACCGAAGAAATCGTGTGGGATAAAGCCACCGGCGTACGGCTCAGCAGCAATATGTTCGACTACAAGAAACCCACCATTCTCGACATTGCTCCAACAGAAATGGATCTGCTGGAAACGCGCGCGGGCAATGCCGCCTACGGCGCCAGCGGCATCAGCCACTCCCTGGCGAACACCCATATCATCATCTGCGCCATTCAGAATGCCATTGGCAAATGGGTTAACCCGCCGGCTACGCCGGACAAGGTCCTCAGAGCATTGGGGAAGGCATAAGAGGGGATACCTATGCTCACCGACGCTCCCCCCACGCAACTCGAACCTCGCCGGTTTTCAGGAAAGTGACGGGCTCACGAGGCTCGACCTGCCGGTTGACGCGAACTTGCCTGAAATCGCGAAGTCAATCGAGTCGGCTATGAAGTCTGAGCAGACTGCCAGAATCCGCAGCACCCGCGATACGAGTTCAGCTAGAACTTGCCCCAGTGAACAAGCTCGTGAAGAGGCCGCTTCATCTTACGCGGCTGCTCTGCCGGGTGGCCGATAGGAATCATGCTGACCGGCCTGTATCCTTTCGGAGCGCCAATTTCACGACAGATTTCGTCGGCGTATTCCTTCTTGTCGCCAGCGACCCAGCACGCGCCAAGCCCGTGAGCTTTGGCGGCTACCAAGATGTTCTGAGTGGCAGCAGAGCCGTCTTCAAGGTAATACTTCGTATCCTTGCACAGAACGAGAATGCATTCCGGGGCTTTAGCGATAAAGCGCCCGTACTCGGCTTTCTTGGCGATACTCCGTAGTTGGTTGGGGTCGGTCAGAACCACGAATTCCCACGGCTGTTCATTTTTTGCGGTCGCGGCAAGACGACCACAGTCGATAACGTCCTCGATAATCTCTTGCGCAACGCTTTGTTCCGTGTATGCACGAATGCATCGGCGGGTCTTGATTGCTTCGATTGCGTCCATGATTGCTTGTCCCTGAATCATCGTAGAACTTGGCGGGGCCCGGCGACAAGGCAACGCGGTGCGTTGGCTGTCACTGCTATCTTCAGCAAGGCTTGACCTCAAGTGCCGCGCCGTTCGCGGGAAGGTTTAATTTTGGGGAGTAATGAGCGGAAAAACGTGCTCCTCCCCGCCCTCCCCTCTCCAGAGCCCCGTGCAGCGTTCGGGCGACCGCGAATCACTGGCCTGAAGTGCGGCGGAGGCGGCGGATTGTATATTGGGTCGCAGCCGAGAGGCAGAACGGGAATTCCGGCTAGTACCTACTTGCATAAATCAGCGTAAGAACGTTTAGGTGCGGAAGGGTGGACGGCGGTTTTTGTCCACTCGAAGGGTGCCGCGGTTGGATTGTAAGCAGCGACGAAGTCGTCGATTGCCTGGCGCACTTGTTGCGGAGAAGTGAAACTGGCGCCCCGCAGTGCATTTCGCTGAAGGATGCTGAACCAGCACTCAACCTGATTGAGCCATGAGGAGTAGGTGGGCGTGTAGTGGAAGTGGACCAGCGGATGGCGCTTGAGCCAACGGTCCTGTTTGGGCTTGTGGGTGTTCAGGTTGTCCAGCACCACATGAATCTCGCGGCTGGGGTGCTGACTTACGATCTCATTGAGGAAGTCGAGGAACTCGCGCCGTCTGCGACGGTTATAGTGGCCTGTCTTTACTTGTCCGGTGACGATGTCGAGCGCGGCGAACAGGGTGGTGGTGCCGTGCCGCTTATAGCAATGGCTGAAGCCGTTCATGGCGCGTCCATGGGGTAGCCGGATCCATCCCTGCGCCCGCTCCAGGGCTTGAATCGAGGGTTTTTCGTCGATGGACAGCACCAGCGCGTGTTCCGGAGGGCTGAGATAGAGTCCCACCACATCGGCAGCCTTGGCGGCAAACTCCGGGTCGGTGCTGACGCACCAACTGCGTCTGCGCTGCAGGCTTATCCCGTGCTTGCGCAAGACCCGCCATACCTCGTCGTCGCTTACGTCGGTAAGCGCGGAGGCCAGCAGACTGCCGCTCCAGGTGGCATAGCCCTTGGGCGGCGGCTGGTCCAGTTGGGCGAGGATGCGCTGTTCGCTTTTCTGGTCATAACTGGGAGGCTTGCCGCTTCGCGCCGCATCCTCAAGACCAGCCAGACGCTGCCGCTCAAACCGCTGCCGCCACTTTGAAACTCGCGCCGGACGAGTCTTCAAAATCGCCGCAATCTCTCCGCTGCCATGCCCCTCGCTGGCAAGCAGAACCACCCGCGCCCGCTCCACCAGACGCTGCTCGCAAGTGCCCGAGCGCAGATACTGCTTAAGCACCTTCTCTTCTTCCGCCGTCAAACGAATAACCGCCGCTGGCCTCGCCATGCAAACAGTTTATCGTTATATCGCTAACTATTGCAAGTAGATACTAGATGGGGAGGAGATTCCATGTCAGCTGAAGAGAACAAAGCGGCGGAGCGGCACCTATTTGCAGAAATGAACAAAGGCAACTGGGGAATTGTCGACCAGTTCTTCGCAACCGACTACATCTACCATGGTCCGTTTGGAACCGAGACAAGAGGACTCGAAGGCTTTAAGCAATTTGCGGTCGAGTTTATCAAAGCTTTCCCGGACTTTCATATGACGGTTGAGGACATGATTGCCGAAGGCGAAAAGGTATCCATCCGTATTACCTGCCGGTGCACACATAAAGGCAAATTTTGGGATATTGCTCCGACAGGCAAACAGGTCACTTTCGCTGCTGTCCTCATCATTCATTGGGTAGACGGCAAAGAGGTGGAGATGTGGGACATCTGGGACACGGCTAGCTTTCTTCAACAGCCAGGCGTTATCCCTCCACTGGGCCAATAACAGTCGCCCTGCTGCGCAAAATGAACCGTGATTTCCCGGAATCAGAAATTCCAGATGAATAGCTACGAATCGCAGAAATGGACGCTGATACCGTCACTTCCCTGGAGCAAGGCGCTTCAGTTCCTCGTGTTCCGTGACTTTCGTGCCTCCGCTCGTCCGCAGCCTCGGACGCGAGCCGATGAGGGAGCATTCAAAGTCCTGGATGACCGCTAGCCAAGATCGAAAACGACACGCGCATGATGCGCAAGAACGGCAAGGTGCTGCAGCGAGGCGTTTTCGATTTGGAGGTAAGGTACCGGGCTTGTGGGAAGCAATTGTTCATTATCAGGCGGCTGGCGCGCGCTACTTCGGCATGGCGAATGACGGATTGGAAGGCGCAACGGCGTGAAGCGTCGGGGAGCGGCTTGACCTGAAGCAGGGGCGATTCTTCGGGAGTTTCGGATTCCGGCTGTAAGGCGAAGTGCAGAAGCGGCCCACCCATCCTTTGCCCTGATTCCTCCCAGTATTAGAATGGCGTGCCAGCACCCAGGTTGGCCCGGCCAGGGGGTATGGACCGGCGGTCGGGCATGCTGTCGAGAGGGCCGGGATGCCGGCGGACATGAAGGATCGGGTCGCCATGTGATGTTTGGAACTGATTGGATTTGGGAGCCTAGCAACTCGTTGAATACCGGGTGAACAGGTCGCTGTCGATGGAGAACAAGCCGAAGAGTCTGGGACTGGCCCATTTGGTTAGCAGGTTACGCCAACGGGGCCTGTCGCGTCGTGGCGGGTCCAGGCCCGAATGGTGTAGAATTTCGGCGTCGTCTACTGGCGTAAGTCAATGCTTTCGAAGCGGGCTCACGATCGGTCGAATTCCAGGAAATCAGCGCTGGAATGGACATTCCTACCTGATCGTGTCCCCGCGATCGATCCTTTTCCCCTGATGGATATTGGAGCAAACAGATGCCGCTTAAACTGACAATCAACGATGTGGTCACCACGGTGGATGTTCCGCCGGACACACCACTTCTATGGGTGTTACGCGACGTACTCAACCTGCATGGAACCAAGTTCGGGTGTGGGATGGGCGTTTGTGGCGCGTGCACAGTGCTGGTTGCCGGACGTGCGGTGCGCTCCTGCATAACGCATGTGGGAGCGGTGGCGGACGAGCCGATCACCACCATCGAAGGGCTCTCGCCGGATGGCCTTCATCCGGTTCAGGTAGCGTGGGCGGCGCTGGACGTGCCGCAGTGCGGATATTGCCAGGCAGGCCAGATCATGTCTGCCGCCGCTTTGTTAGAGCGCACGCCGCATCCCACCGACGCGGACATAGACGCGGCCATGAGCGGCAACCTGTGCCGCTGCGGAACCTATACGCGCATCCGTCAAGCCATTCACGAAGCAGCAGAAGCGGGCGCAGCAGCCCGTCCCAAATAAAGGAGGGCCTTCCCATGCGCTTGAATCGGAGATTGTTTTTGCAGTTGACGGCCCTTGCGGGCGGCGGCCTCGCTCTGGACCTCTATCGCTCACCCCTCGCCGCAGCTCAAAGGCCAGGGACACCGCCCGACCTTACGCCCCAGGCCTTCATCCACATTGCACCGGATGGCGTAGTAACTATCATGGCGCGCGCCTCGGAGTCCGGCCAGGGCATGCGCACCATGCTGCCCATGCTGATTGCCGAGGAACTGGATGTCGACTGGAAGGACGTTCGCGTACAACAGGCAGAACTGAACGAGAAGATCTACGGCATGCAGTTTTCCGGTGGCTCCGCGAATACCCCGATGGGCTGGGAGCCAATGCGCCGCGTCGGCGCGGCCGGGCGCCAGTTGCTCATCACAGCAGCGGCACAAACGTGGAGCGTGCCTGAGGCTGAGTGCACTACGCAATCCGGCCGGGTGCTTCATGCCGCCTCGGGGCGCTCCTTGAGTTACGGCGACCTTGCCGCCAAAGCCGCCGCGCTGCAACCGCCCGCGCTAAGCAGCGTCAAGCTCAAAGATCCCAAGGATTACAGCATCATTGGCCATTCGCAAACCGGCGTAGATACACACGCGATCGTCACAGGCAAGCCGCTTTTCGGCATCGACGTCCAGCTCCCGGGAATGCTATACGCAGCGATTGAAAAGGCGCCCGTGTTTGCCGGCAAAGTGAAGTCTGCCAATATCGATCAGGTCAAGGCGCTGCCAGGCGTGCGCCACGTCATGGTGATTGATGGTGGCATCACTCCCGCAGCCTACACGCCGTGGGAGCCAGGCATGGAACCTGGCATCGCGATCGTGGCTGATACGTGGTGGCAGGCGCAGCAGGCTCGCAAGCAGCTCAAGGTCGACTGGGACCTGGGCCCGGCAGCCACACAAAGTACGGAGGGCTTCAAGAAGCGGGCAGAGGAGCTTCTTCAGGCCCCGCCCGCAAACACGCTGCGTAAATATGGCGATCTGGACGCCGCGCTCAAGTCGTCGGCCAAGGTGGTTGAGGCCACCTACCAATACCCGTTCATTGCGCACGTCACGCTCGAGCCGCAGGGCGCCACTGCGCACTGGAAAGACGGCAAGCTGGAGATGTGGTCTACCAGCACTTTGCCGGCCGATGGCCGCGGATTGGTAGCCAGAACGCTCGGCATCCAGGAAAGCGACATCACCACTCACATGATGCGCGCGGGAGGCAGCTTTGGCAGGAGACTTCAGAACGACTACCTGGTGGAGGGCGCCTGGATCGCCAAGCACGTTGACGCGCCGGTCAAGCTGCTATGGTCGCGCGAAGATGACATTGCCCACGACCCCTTCCGGCCAGGCGGGACCTTTGGGTTTAAGGCCAGCCTGGATGCGCAGGGCAAGATCACGGCCTGGCGTCAGCACTTTGTCACCTTTGGCGATGAAAAGCACGCGACCTCTGGTGGCGGCATCGAGCAGAACACATATCCTGCCGGCTTTCCGCCGGCGTACGCTCTTTACACTTCCATGCAGCCGCTCATGCTCCGCACCGGAGCCCTCCGCGCCCCTGGCGACAACGCTTACTGCTGGGTGGCGCAGTCGTTCCTTGACGAGGTGGCCGATGCCGCCGGCCGCGATCCACTTGAATTCCAGCTCGACCTGCTTAGCAACAAGCAAGCGCCATGGTCCGCGGGGGAGCACGACGCCGTGGGTGACCACGAGCCAACGGGGCAAGCCGTTCTCATCCCGGAGCGGTACAAAGGCGTGCTGGAGCTGGTAGCGGAAAAGTCAGGCTGGGCTCATCGCAGCAAGACGCCTGGGCGCGGAATGGGCATCGCTGCCTGGTTCTGCCATTTGGGTTACTTCGCTACGGTTGCCGATGTCAGCGTTGACGCACAGAACAGGGTGACGGTGCACCAGATTTGGGCTGCGGGGGATATCGGCAGCCAGGTCATCAACCCTGCGGCGGCCGAGAGCCTCGCCTTCGGCGGCATCATCGAGGGGATGAGCCACATGGGGCAGGAGATCACGCTGGTGGACGGCAAGATCCAGCAGTCCAACTTCCATAACCACCCGGTGATGCGCATGAGGCAGGCGCCGAAGATCGAGGTGTATTGGCGCAAGACCGACTACGCGCCGACGGGCCTGGGTGAGCCGACGCTGCCACCGACCTTGCCGGCGGTGAGCAACGCCATCTTTGCCGCCACCGGCAAGAGGATTCGGACCTTGCCGCTGCAGCGGAGCGGATTCAATTGGGCTTGAAAACACCTTGGCGATAAATCTCTGGCGCGACTCACCAGCGCACTCATCGCGCACTGAAAGCTGAGGAATCCCTGAACTTGTTCGGTTACCGGCTATCCGTCTCCAACCCAGTTTTGGGCCTCCCCGGGGACTTGGTCGGCCCGACCAGGAGGGATATGGACCAGTCTATGGGGAGGGATTCGTCTCGGCCGGAGGCATTTGGGCAGAGAAATCGGTGTTCATCCCAAAACACAATTCGGTGGCGAGCCGGACACGCAAACGGCCGCCCGAGGCACCCAACGCTCCACTGTCCGCTCTCAGGGAGAGAACCGGAATCTGCTCCCGCCGCGTACAGCAAACAGGACCCGTTTCGTCGAAAGGGAGAGTGAAACATGGCGAGGATTGGCGCATTCTGTCTTCCAGGGACGGGGCACATCAACCCATTGACCGCGCTGGCGCGTCGCCTCCCGAGTTGCTGGAAAAGCAAGCTCGCAAAGAAATCCTCGATTAAATTAGAAATTCAATAGAAGACTCTGCATGCTAGGGTTCGCCCTAAATTCCCGATTTGCGGTGAAATCCACGTCCGACTGGTATGGGAGCCCCAGTGACTTGTCGGAACCCTATAGGATTCCGGCCTATCGACTACATTTTCCGAAGGTACCCTCCCAGGTCCCAGTGGACCTTTTGTCCCACTTGGTGGTACGAAGGCTGTGTTTTTCGAGCGCGGGACTTACGCCTGCGGCTCGTCACCGATGGGCATGCCGGCAAACTCTGCCTCAGCCAAAACCTCGGTCGGAAACTCCGTGGTCTGAGTGACAGGTGCTTCATGCTTGGGCAACCAATCGAAGCCGGCGCCAACAAGCGGAAATCTTCATCGCGGTGGAGCAGGACGAGTGCGGATGCCTTGGACCGCCTGATCGAGCCCAGATCGGTGGAATGGATCCTCAGCGAACCCAGGCCCTCGACAGTCCATCACTGGCCTGTTTCCTTCAAGGTACTCAGCAGTCCCGAGTACCGCTTGCGCGACTGTTCGTTCCTGATCGCCAGGCCCAAGGCCTTCTTCTGACCAACCACTACAAGCAGCCGCTTGGCGCGGGTGATCCCGGTGTAGATCAGATTGCGCTGGAGCAGCATGTAATGCTGCATGGCAATCGGGATGACCACCGCTGGGAACTCCGACCCCTGCGACTTGTGGATGGTTACCGCGTAGGCCAGAGAGACTTCGTCCAGCTCCCCGAAGTCGTAGGTCACCAGCCTGTCGTCGAACCGGATGGAAAGCTCCTGCTCGACGGGATCGATCTTCTCGATAGTGCCGATGTCCCCGTTGAACACCTCCTTCTTGTAGTCGTTCTCCGTCTGAATGACCTTGTTTCGGACCTGGAATCGCCATCCAAACCGCTCCACGGCGGGCTCACCTGGCCGAACTGGGTTCAGGATACTCTGCAGCACCGTGTTCAAGTCACGGACGCCGATCGAGCCCCGGTTCATTGGGCACAAAACCTGAATGTCACGGATGGGATCGAGCCTATGGCCCTTGGGAATTCTGTCCTGTACCAACCTAACCAGAGTTGCGGCGATCTCCTCGGGCGTGTCCCGCTCGATGAAATGGAAGTCACAGCCGGACCCCGCTGACCGCAGCTCCGGCATCTTCACCTGACGGATCAAGTGCGCGTTGGTGATGATCTTGCTGCTGGCCGCCTGCCGGAATACTTCGGTCAGGCGAACGACGGGCACCACTCCGCTATCAATGAAGTCGCGCAAGGCATTCCCCGGTCCCACGGAGGGAAGTTGATCCACGTCGCCGACCATGATCAGTGCTGACGTCTTCGGAAGGGCGCGGAGCAGAGCGCACATCCTGCTGCTGGGCGCGGCGCTGGCTCCGGTCTTCCCCGTCGCGCTGGCCACGTTTCTCGACCGCGCGCGGCACAGCTCTGACACCCGGTTTATTCTGGCTTTCTGCGGCTTCGGAGGGGCGGTTTTTCCCTGGCTGGTGGGCGCGATCTCCGTGCAGGCGGGAAGCCTGCGCATGGGGCTGACGGCCGGTCCGGTTACGCTGCTGGCCATGATCGCGCTGCTGCCTGTGCTGCGCGTGCGCGAGAGCCGGGGCTGAGTTAAGGCGCCCTTCGACTGCACTCAGGGCAGGCTTCGAACTGGCGCAGGGGCACAAAGTGGATCTTTTACAACACACTATCGCGATTCCAGAATTGCTATACCCGGGAGCCGCACCCCGCAAGTCAACGCGACCATCAGGGAGACGGCGACCTGGCACGAAACCGAAAAGGGTGCACCTATTCTGGAATCGCCGTAAGCGCGCTCTAATTCCTTACGCCGGCGCGCGGGGCGGCATGGGCGGTGGACTTGCGCACAATTAGCTCGGGATAGACGGTGATGGTGGCGGGATGGGGGCGAGGGATGGCGTTGCGGATGATCCCCAGCAGGGTGGTTGCAGCGGTTTGGCCCATGCTGCGCAAGGGCTGATGAATGGTGGTGAGCGGGGGGTTGTTGGTGGTGGCGGCCAGCACATCGTCAAAGCCGACCACTGAAACGTCTTTGGGAACGCGCAGCGCCGCCTCGCGCAGGGCGAGAATCGCTCCGATAGCGGTCAGGTCGTTGAAAGCGAAGATTGCGGTAAAGGACCGCCCGGCCTGGAGCAGCTGCCGGGTGACCTCAAATCCAGGGCTGGGGCCCGGCTCAAGGCTCTGCAACTGCACGATGAGTTGCGGATCGATGGTGATATCCAACGCCTTTGCTTCCCTCACAATGGCCCGCCAGCGCCGGCTAGTATCGGAGCTCAGTGCCTGGCCCTTAATGAAGGCGATGCGCTTGTGTCCCAACGCCTTGAGATGAGTGAGGGCAAGATGCGCGGCCTGCCTGTGGTCCAGTTCGATGTTGATGACGCCTTCGCGGTGCTTGTGGCCGGAGATGGAGACGAGGGGGGCGGGGAGATCCTCGCCGATAGGGGTATCGACGGCGATGATGCCCTCGACGGCGCGGGCCAGCAGCATGCGTGGGTACTCGCGCAGCAGATCGGGGCGGTGTCTATGACTGACGACGAAGTAAAAAAAGCCGTCCTTGAGCAGTTCGTCCTCGATGCCGCCGAGGACAGCGGTGGAATAGCCTTCGCTGATCTCGGGGACGATGACGCCGATGGTGTGGGTGCGCTTGAGGCGGAGGCTCTTGGCCACGGTGTTGGCGCTGTAGCCGTGCATGGCGGCGGCCTGCAGGACGCGCTTCTGGGTTTCGCGGGCAATGCGATACTTGTCCGCCTCTTTGTTGACGATGCGGGACACGGTGGACTGGGAGAGCCCGAGGACTGCGGACAGCTCTTTAAGGGTGAGCGGTTTAAAGGGTTGCTTGGCCATCGTCGCTATCCGGAGAAGCCGTGCCGGAGCGCGTTCGGAAAAAGGCATTCTGCCGAGGGCGTTGCTCCGGCGACGGCGCAACGCCGAAGCTGGACTGCGCAGAACGCGGGCAGCCTGGGGAAGTTCCACTCTGCTACTCTTTTGGGTACCAGCATTTCCTTGCCTCATCCTCTCATATTTCTGCGCAATTGCACCGTCAGCTCTGACTACTGAAACCTGCCAAGTGCATGGCCTGCGTGCACTCTGCATTACGCATGAAGGTGTTCCAGACGAGCCCGCTGCGCAGGTTCTCGGCCATCACCACAGAGATACCCTGATCGATGCCCAGCACGTCGGGATCGTACCAGTTTGCGGCGGGGTGGAAGGCATCCGCGAACCCGTACCGGCCCCAGGCCCAACTTCCCCACTTCGACCGCATGGCGCGCAGCACGCGGAGGCAGTCGGCAGGCAGAAAGGGCAGTGAGCCGGCTGCGGCGCAAGGAACCACTGTCCCGTCGAGCGGGCCCTGCGGAGGCGGCCCTCCCCAGGCTGTGTAGCCGTGCACATAATCGGAAGCCGAAACGCCCCAGTAATCCTCGTTGTACCACTGCGGATAAGAGAGGCAGAACGCCTTGTGGGCGCGGGTGGCGATGACCGAATTCTCAAAATAGTCGGTGTAGGCGTCGCGCTTCTGGCGGAAATCGAACCACGCCTGCGAGTACTGGTGGGTGAAAAGCGGGTCGTCGCCGCTGATGTAGCTGAAGTCCTTGTAGTGGATGACGGGACGCGTGAAGTTGTTCCAGAGCGAAGGCGCCACGGGATGCGTCGGTGAGCCGATGGCCAGCAGGTAGATCATCATCAACTCGCAATACTTGCTCCAGCGCGACTTCAGGAACCCGGCATCGGGCTGCCAGCCCATAGAGAAGGTTTCGCCTCCGTTCAGCATCCAAGGCCAGTCAACGCGCTCGTAGATCTGCCGCGCCAGGGTCTGGATTTGCGCATCGTCAAAGTAAGCCCGCGCGGTGAGGACGCCGCACAGCAGCAGACGAAGTGTCGATCGACGAAAGCTCCGATCGAGCCGGCGTGCGCCGGTCTCGATGTCGTTGAAGTGATAGAAGAAGCCGTGCACATCGGGCAGCTTGTTCAGGTGCCGGTCGAGCGTGGTGCGCACGCGTTCCACGATCTGCGCATGGGGCAGGTAGCCTCGGTGATCGGCGATGCAAAGCGCGGTGAGGCCAAAACCAGTGGCGGCGATACTGGACATGCGCCGCGGGTCGCGCGCGCCGCCCAGATCGTTGCGCGCGCGGTCGAGAACCTGACCCGTGACAGGGCTGGCCTGCTCCCAGAAGTAGAGGCAGGCCTGCCGCTCCAGATCGTCGAGAAAGATTTCATCTTCCGGACACGGTTTCCATGCATCCGCGCGTGCGACGCGTGAACGCAGCAGCACGCAGCCGGCGGCAGCCGCGGTCGTGGCCAGCATCCTGCGCCGGCTCATGCTGTCTAAGTAACGATTCATGGTTTGTGCTCCGCCGCCGCCCGGCTGCGCGGGAATCTCTATCACCGCCAGGCCATTGACGGGCAGGATAAGTTCAAGAGATGCCGTTGACCAGCCTGCCGCGCGCGGGCGCGGGCAGCGCCGACGCGCGGTTGAGAGCGGCAACCTGCGCCGGGGTGGGATAGCGCGGACTACCCATGGCGCGGTAGGCCATCATCGGGTTGCCATGGGCTGCATCCACGCGCTGAATTGTAACCGCGGCATCGGCTGCAATGCCCTTGAAGGCCAGCCGCATCGTGAGCGGCGCGCCCTGCGCCAGCATATCCATATCCACCAGATTCCACGCTGCCACCACCAGGGCGCCATCCTTGCGGCGTGTGACCAGCAAGTCATCGGCCGGGTTGGCAAGCCGTTCATCGCCGAGCTCGTGCAACAGCGAAAAATCGTAAAAGCTCGGCTTCTTGATCCGATCCATTGCGATAATCCCGAAGGCGCCATCAAACGGGGTTTTCGCCGGGCCGTCCTCTTCAAAGACATCGTCGAAGGTCCAGAACGACATCATCTTCACTTTGCCGTCGCACTGGCTGATGTCCCTGGCCAGCGCAGGCCCCACGTACCAGTTATCGCGCGCCTACAGGAGGCCAAATGAGGGAACGTTCCATTCTGTCCACATCAGCGGCAATGTTGGCAGCGCTGAGGCGCGAATCTGGCCATCCACCATTTCCACCGCCCGGCAAACGCGGTCGCGCATGGGAATATTCTCCTGCGTGCCAAACATGTCCTCGACAGTGTCGTCCGCGTACCCGTGCGTAGAGACAAAGTCGATGGGCACGTGCTCCCGGCTGACGTGATCGAGGAAAGCGGGAATCCAATGTGCCGCCGAGGTGGCCGGGCCGCCGACGCGCAGGCGCGCGCTGACCGCCTTCAATGCGCGGGCAGTGTGATCGTAGAGCTCGAAATAGGTTTGCTGTTTTGGCTCGCCGGTCCAGAAATCGATATTCGGTTCGTTCCACACCTCGAAGTACCACTGTGAAACCTCGTCGATGCCGTAGCGATCAATCAGATGCCCGGCAAAAGCTGCGATCAGCGCATCCCACTTCGCGTAGTCCTTGGGTGGCGCAACGATCGGCTTGTACCAGAAGGCATGATAGTCCGGCCGCGATGCAAGCGCCTTGGGCATAAAGCCGATTTCGACAAAGGGACGTACGCCATTGGCCAGCAGCCCGTCGTAGATCTGATCGACATAGGACCAGTTGTAGACGGGGTTGCCTTGCGCATCTTCGCTGTAGACGCCATTCTCATCGTCGAAAATTCCGTGGAAGCGGACGTAGCGCATGCCCACCCGATCATGTACCTCTTTCAGGTCAGGCGATAATTGTCGCGCAATGCCAGCACAGCGTGGCCTGAGCCGAACATCTGCTCCCAAAAATGCGGAAAGGGATGAGCCGGCGCGCCAGCGTCAATGGGAATAGTGATCGCGGGAATCGTCACTGCGGTGGACTGCGTGCTGAGCGGGGGGCAATGCGCGGCAATGGCCAGGATCAGACCAGCCAGCATGAGGGGAAGCGATTTCATCATTGAATACTCTTCACTGTTTTTCGGCTAGGTGAATGATGCGCCGAGACGCAACGCATCCGGCAGGGTTTGGGGAGCGCGAGGCAGCCATATGCGCCGTCCTGAGCCGCGCCGCGGTCCCTCAATGAATTTCGATCACCGCCAGCCCATGGGCGGCAGGGTAAGCGTAAGCCGGCTGCCGCGCAGGGACTCGACCTGTGGCGGGCCCATCTCCGCTGCTTTGCGCAGCGCGGCGATCTGCGCCTGCGTGGGATACTGCGGACTGCCCATCTTCTTCCACGCATCCAGCGTATCGCCATGCGCGGCGTCTACTCGGCGGATGGTGGCGTGCGCATCGGCGGCAACGTCTTTGAAGTCGAAGATCGATGGTCTTGTTCGCGCCTGTGGCGCCGGTTCCACCAGGTTCCAGGCCGCGATCACCAGCGTGCCGTCCTTGCGGCGCGTGACCAGCACATCTTCCGCCGAGCATGGGCAGGCGCTCCGTGCCCAGCGCGTGCAGCAACTCGAAAGCATCGAAGGCCGGCTTGGGAATTCCGTCCTCGCCCACGATCCCGAAGCCGCCATAGAAGGGGGTCTTGATGACGCCCTGCTCCTCAAAAACATCGGAGAAAGTCCAGTAGGACATCATCTCCGTCAAGCCGTCGCACCGGCGGATGGTGTCGGCCAGCCACGGGCCCATGTAGATGGAATCGGTGATCTCCTGCTGGTTGGAGTACGTGGCGTTAAATTCGCTCCAGATGAGCGGCAGGCCGGGCTGCGCGGAGTGCTCGATCTCCTCATGCACCTTGCGAACCGCTTCGCACACCAAACCGTGCGGCGCGATGGAGCGGCTGTCGTGGAAGACGTTTTCAGCGGAGTCGTTGCCGTAGACGTGCGTGGAAACGAAGTCCAGCGGGACATGGTTCTCCGTGGCGTGGGCGATCATGTCGCTCACCCATGCTGCCTGCGCCGTGGCCGGGCCGCCCACGCGAATCCGCGGATTTACCGACTTGAGGGCGCGCGCCGTGTGGTCGTATAACTCGAAGTAAGTGGCCTGCTTCGGCTCGCCGGCCCAGAAATCGATATTCGGTTCGTTCCACACCTCGAAGTACCACTGCGAAACTTCGTCGATGCCGTAGCGATCAATCAGGTGCCGGGCAAAAGCCGCGATCAACGCTTCCCATTTCGCATAGTCCTTGGGCGGCGCAGACGATCGGTTTGTACCAGAAGGACTGATAGTCCAGGCGCGACGCCATGGCCTTGGGCATAAAGCTGATCTCAACACATGGCCGTACGCCGTTGGCGAGCAGCCCGTCGTAAATCTGGTCCACATAGGACCAGTTATAGACCGGATTGCCCTGCGCGTCCTCGCTGTAGACGCCGTTCTCATCGTGAAAGATGGCGTGAAAGCGGACGTACTGGAATCCGGTAATCTGCTTCACCTGGCGCATGTCGCGGCGGTAGCTCGCGCGCATCGCCAGATTGGCACGGCCGGAGCCGAACATCTGTTCCCAATAGTGCGGGAAAGGCGTGGCCGCGGCATGCGCGTCAATCGCCACCTGCTCCGCGGTGACCGCGTTCGCTTGCGCAGCCGACGGCAGCGCGCAGAACTGCGCGGCGGCGGCAAGAAGAACTCCCGAAGCCAGAACAAGACGGATACGAGTCATGATGCCGTTCCCAAAAACGGAGTATTCAGCGTATTTCCTGCGGTTGAGCATCGGTTTCCTCATGGCGCCGTCCTCTGGCAGCTTGTCTCACAGATTGCGTGCGCAACAGAACCCGCCGCTCAAGCGAACATGCGCCGTCCTCGGAATGTGCTTGATCGGTTGGGCCGAGGCTCGCGCCGCGCTTGCCGGGGCTCGCATTCGACTTGCTAAATATCCACCGATATACTGCCGCGGCCGCTCGCACACGGAAAGGCGGAAAGAAGAGGGTGCTTTCGCTTGAAGCACCCTCCGGAAAGTTGCATCATCCGCACGATTAGAAGCTGAAGCGGGCCTGGAAATCGACCATTCTCGCTCCAAGCGCAGAGCTTGCCTGGCCAAGGTTCGAACTCTGAACATTGGTCGATAGGCTGCTGGGGTTGATATTCAACAGGTTAAAGATGTTGAACATGTTGGCTTTGATTTCGAACTTCGCGTCTTCGCCCAGGACCGGCATTTTGGGCAGGCCGAATGCCTTGCCGACGGTCAAATCGACATCCCTGTATCCGGGGCCCGGGAACGAGTTGCGGCCGATTCCCGGCGGAGGGATGAAGGTGTTTGTAGACTGTCCCGTGAAGGCTTGTCTCGTGATGGCAGCCGTGAAGTCCGGAACACTGAAGTAGTTGTCGGTGAACAGATTGTTATTCGTGCCAGTATTCTCAGGGTTCGCCGAGGTGCCCGGAGGGACGAAGTTGCTTCCCGTCTCAAAGGCGCCGTTGCTGGTGTTCTTGCCTGCTCCGCCAAGATAGTTGGGACGCAGGGCCAGGTATCCGTAGTTGCAGGTACTGGCAGTAGAACTGGTGCGGGGCCGTATAGGTCGGAGTCCACCCAAAGCCCGAGTGAAAGGTCGCGATGCCGCTGAGCGACCATCCGCCGGCGGCCTTCTCCATCCACTCGTTCGCTGCCGTGGAAGATCACCGGCTGCCAGACGCCAAACAGCTTGAAGGTTCTGGTTGACGTCGAAATCGCGGACCGCCCAGTAGGAGAATTCGGGATTATACAGATAGGGACTCCGCGCGTACGGGCCTGAGTCTGTATCCATGCTGCTGCGCCCAGGTAAACTGCGCGTCGGCAGAGAAGGTGTGCGAGAACTGGTGCTTCAGTCCGGCAAGCATCATGTTGTTCATTGACCAGCCGCCGCTGCCGAAGGTGTTGACGCTGTTGACACAAGAGATTCTGCGGAGCCCCCATGATATCTCCCAGAGCGGTGGCGTCGTAGTTGTACATCTCGATGCCGGCCGACGCCGCCCACATAGCCAAGATTCAGCGACATTCGCATGCCCCAGATCGTACTCGACGTCCAGTGAGTAGTGTTCCAGGTACTGGGTGGGCATGTTGTTCGGGTAAGCCGCCCAGATTTGCGTCCCCTGCCGTGGGCAGGCCGGCGTTGGGCAGCCCGCGGGGTTGAACGTAGTAATCGCGCTGGGATTGGGCGGGTAGCCAAAGACATTGTCGGGCTGCTCGACACCGCGTAGAGGATGTTAGGGTCGATGTTGGTCGGGCTCGTGCTGGTGGGCCGGGAACGAGCTGGTTCCCGGCGGGTTGCCGTCGTAATTGTTGGCGTTTGCGATTTGCTTCTCCGTTATAGTTAAGTCCGAAACCGCCGCGCACCACAAGCTTGTTCTTGAAGTAGCCCGGGCTCCAGTTGAAGCCGACTTCCGGCCCGAAGTTCAGCTTTTGTGCCGTCCAGGCGTCGATGCCCGGTGCGGATGGTGAGCCCGGTCAAAAGGCTGGTGCCGCTGCCAAACGTAAGCACGCCCATGTGGTTGTCTTTGTCGTCCATGGGTCCGAAGTAGGACCAGCGCAGTCCGGCGCTCAGGGTCAGGTTCGGGACGGACTTTCCAGCTGTCCTGGAAGAAAGATGCCCAGGATATCTTCACGGTTGTCGTTGCGGTAAGCCTCCGGGAAGGCCGGTGGTTGCCTGAAACGAGCCGCCTTCAGCTTCCGGGGCATCGTTCATGAAGTCCCAGAGATTGTAGAAGGTGTACTGCGGGATGCTGATCGGAACGTTCAGGTAGTAAAGCCGGGTGAGGTCAAATCCGAGCTTCATCGTATGCGCATGCAGAATCTTGGTCGCAACATCCTTGTAGCTATAGGTCCACTGGTTCAGATCTGGCGGGAAAACCCGGGCCAAAGTGGCCGATGCCGATGCTTCCGATCGTAGTCACAAAGTCCTGGGGCAGGCCAAGGGGCTCCTGAGGATTGCTGGCGAGTTCGTTATAGCGCCACCCCGCGGCGTTTGCGCGTGCCTCGTTCAGAAAGGTCGGCGAGAAGATGTGGTTCCAGATAAGTGAGAAGGCATTGTTGACCTGGGTGTGATTGAAGAGGTCATAGCCATATCCGCCGTTGTAGTCGGTCTGTGCTCGATGGCTCCCAGTAAATTGCAAAGCTGAGGTGATCTTTGCTGGTCGCATCGGCGTCCAGGCGCCCGTTGTACTGCTTGAAATCGGTGGTAGTGGGATTACTGATGGTGTATAGGTCGATATCGGGGGTCGGTCGTAAGTCCGCTGCCGACGCCGGGGCTGCTGCTGCTGACGTAGCTGAGGTCCTGCGTGCCCAGCGCAGTAGGTGAGCGGCGATCCGATGTTCAATCCCCCGCAGACCGGAATGCAATTGGTCCCGAGCGGCTCCCTGCGAGTCCGGCATTCGCGCAGGTCACGCCGGTAGCCGCCGTGCCGATGACGGCTGCATTCGGGAAGTTCAGATAGGTGGAGGCGATGCTGCCCGAGGGGGCCAATGCCGCCAGCTGCGAGGTCACATACCACCCTGTGCTCGTCTGAGAGGTGTTCAGGTTTTGCCCTTCGTAGTTGAAGAAGGCAAAGACCCTGTTTTTCCAGATCGGCCCGCCAATGCTGCCGCCGAACTGGTTATAACGGTTCGGTGTCGCGGATCAGCAGGAGCTCTGTTTGTCACCGAAGCAGGGCCGTTCCAGCGCTGGTACGCATTCAATCCCGGCCGGGTGAACTAGCCGAAGAAGCTGCCGTGGAGATCGTTGGTTCCGCTCTTGGTGGTAATCTCGGTCATCGCGCCGTCGAACCGGCCGTTTTCAGCGTCGTAGGCATTGGTGACGATTTGAATGTTGCCGATCGAATCCATCGCTGGGGGTAATGATCGTCGCTCCGCCCCAGACCGCGCTCACGGTGCTGATGCCGTCGACGGTGAAGCCGTTGTTTTCAAACTGGCCCCCGTTGGTGTTGGCCGAAGGGCCATTTTCCGTGGCAAAGATACTGCTGTTGGCGCCCAGGTTGCCTCCGCCGCCCGACGAGGCTGCCCGGACTGGGTTCCGGGCGCCTGGAATCCGCCGCCACTGCCCTGCTGCGATCCATCGGCCAGGGTCCCGGGAGCCAACTGAACGAGCTGCGTCGCGTCGCGCTCGAACTCGGGGAAGTGCTGGACCACATTCGAGTCGATGCTTATGGAATTGTTCGCGGTTTCGTAGTCGATGGCTGATTCGGCTGAGCCATTCACTGTCACCGTCGCTGTGCTGGCGCCAACTGCCAACACCACGTTGATCGCATTCGGCTGCTCCGGAATCAGCTGCAGACCATCGAGCTCCTTCTTCTGAAATCCATCCTTCTCAACAACCAGGGTGAAAGTATCGGGTGGCAAGGCGTTGAAGTTGTAGATACCGGTGGCATCGCTGGTGCGGACCTGCGTTTCGTTCGTACCGGTGTCGGTCAGCGTTAATTTCGCGCCGGGAATGACCGCGCCGGTCGGATCGGTCACTACGCCCTGGATCGATGCGCGGTACTGGGCTTGGGCCGTGGGCACGGAAAGCCATGCGAGCGTCGCCAATAACATTGCGGCTCGCAAGCCTAGCCTGGCGGCTCTTGTCTTCGATAAGAGAGTGGGGACTGCCGTGTCAGACGCAGGTGGTCTCAGTGACGATAGGATGCGCATACTACCTCCTCTGAAAGGCGTGCATTTCCCTTCGGCTTTATGCCGAGGGATTAAAATGCCGGCTTGCGAGTAGAAGGCCCTGGGGAAGACGGGGATTTGGCCTTCGGTACAGGTACAACCGATTGCGCTTTTAGCGCAATCGGTTGCGCTGCGATTAAAATCTTTACCACTCCCTAATCAGCTCTGTCAAGAAGATTTTTTCCAACAAGATTCCTGGCGGCTGTTCAACGAAAATCCTTCCCCACTGAGCAGATATAGATGTATAGGGAGATATTTCAGTTGTCCGGTTAGGAGTCGAATAGAATCAGTTGGCTTGCGGAGCAGCGATCTTCAGACCTGTCGAGTCGTTCGCCACGGGCGCATAAAATCGGGGTTTTCTCGAAAATCGACAGGCTCAAGAGCTGAAGAGTGTAGAACCCATCTCATAAATGCTTGAGCAGCATCAGAACGCAGGCGAGCTGGACGAAGCCAAGGAAGTTTTCGATATGGTACTCCCACCGGGTGACGAGACGGCGGAAATTCTGCATCCAGGCAAACAGTCGTTCGACTTTCCAGCGGCGCCGGTAGCGGCGCAATGGACGGCCATCCTGGTCTTGTTCCGTTGCGCACGATTGGGCGAGATCATCTCGATACCGTAGTCTTCGGCCAAAGATTGATCCAGGGCGTCGGAATCGTAGGCTTTGTCGCCGATCAGCCTTTCGGGCAATTCGTCGAGGAAGCATCCGGCCAGAACAGCTTCCACAAGCCGGCACTCGGCAGGCGAAGCACTTTCGACAGAGACGGCGAGAGGAAGACCATCGCCAGCGGCGATAGCGACGATTTTGGTGCCCTTGCCACGCCTAGTCGGGCCGATGGCGAAGCCCCCTTTTTAGCGCTCGCGAAAGTGGCATCCACGAACGCTTCGTCCAGATTCAATTTTCCTCGCTCGTGCAAATGCTTGGCCAACAGGCGGATCGCTTCCACAAGCCTGCCTTCTCGCACCCAATGCTGGAAGCGCCGATGGCAGGTCTGGTACGGAGGATATTTCGACGGCAATTCGGCCCACTGCGCTCCGGTGCCTAATACCCACAGTACTCCGTTCAGCACTGCACGCGTGTCGTGCCACGGGCGGCCGCGATTATCCTCGCGCCGCGCCGGACGGAGAGCAGGTTCCACCAACTTCCACTGTTCGTCACTCAGTTCCCAACGGCCTGCCATCGAATGTTTGCGGAGACGCCTTGAGCATCTCCAGTTTCGCCGATATCAGACCACAAAATGTTTATGAGATGGGTTCTAGGCTTATGCGCGCCTGTTGTCAACCTGTGGCTCTTCGTCTGCGCCCGATGTGCGTTTTGTAGGCACAAGATGCCTATGGGCTCCCTCCGCATACGCTCCTGCATCAAAATACTCATGAACAATTTAAATACGTGCAATAATGACCCGAGCCTGATTGTTCCCGTGTAGCTCCGCAACCGTAAACCTGTCACCCGCCCCTGTTCGTCCTCGGCCAGTCAATTCGCCAACGTTCTCCAGAGACGGGAGCCCAAAAGAGACGTTTGTACGGCGTCTCTCGCGCATGATGGTAGAGAACGGCGGTGCGTTCGTAGAAGCCTCGCGTGTGCCACGAATCGCTGAACTTGAACAGGTGGTAATCGAGATGGTGACAGAACTCGTGGCACAGCGTGCTGAAAAATGTCCCAAACGATGTAATCTCCTTCTTTCTCGCAGTACGCATCCACAACCGTATGAGCATCGTCTTGGGGTCATAGTCGCCAAACAGTTCAGTCACCCATTCGCGGCCTCGAAGCGGTCGTGCTGCCAGCACCCGGACGCCGCACTTTGGGACTTGATAGAAGCGTGAGGCTTGGGAAAGGAACTCCGCACAAGCCACTCGAACCTCCGTCGTCTTGCCAGTCCGCATCGCTGCGTCAATGTTCCTCGCAATTTCTGGCAGTCGCAGTGAGTCCTGTGGCAGGTCGAGGGCCTTGATGCGGTCGCTCTCCAGAAAGCCTGGCTGGTCTTTGCTTCGAGGAGGGGTATCGGTAAACATGATCGGCTCGTGGGTCAATTATCGCGCCACTGGCTCTGCGTCACTGGCGAGAACGATTCACCGGGCGGCAACGAATGACCGGGCTCACTCTGAGAAGTAAGGAATTTGTTGAATAGGGGGCTAGGGCAAAACCAGGGAAGGTGTGCCCTATTCAGCTTTGTTTGAAGGTCGCCGCTCCTTGGGGTCGCGGCGACCCAAGTGCAGCGACTTCGGGTTACAGCATCTCTGGTTTTGCTATAGGGTTCCGCCATTCGACCTGTCTCAGGCTTCGAGAGGGCAAACTTTTCCTTCCGGCGTGCCGAAGCTCCTGTATCATTGCTTCGAAAGGAAGGTGTCAATGGATACGAAACTCATCATTGGCGAGATTGACGCAGAAATTGCGAGATTGGAGACTGCAAGGGCTATCTTGGCTCGGGCAGTTGCAGCCAACGCACCACCCATACCGGCCTCAAAGCCGAGCAAGAGGCGGAGACTCAGTAAAGTGGCTCGGGAACGTATCGCAGCTGCACAGCGTAAACGGTGGGAAGCTGCAAAGAAATCTGAGAAGGCCACACCGGTCAAGGCAGCGAAGAAAGCTGCCGCTCCGGCTGGGAAGCGGAGATTGAGCGCAGCGGCTCGGAAGCGAATCGCCGACGCTCAAAAGAAGAGATGGGCTGCGATTAAGGCTGCCGAGGCGGCTAAACAGGACGAAAAAGCTGTTCCTGCGAAGAAGGTGGCAAAGAAGGCCCTCGCGAAGAGGGCGGCAAAGAAGGCTCCGTTCAAGAAGGCAGTCGCCGCGAAGAAAGCGCCGGCAAAGAAAACTCCTGCGGTGAAAGCGAAGAAAGCTGACCCGGAAAAGGCCGCTCCTGTTTCAGTAGAGGTCGCTGCGTCTTAGGTATGGTTGATCGGGTAGGAGGCAGGGTCGCCCCTGCCGTCCTCCCGCACCACCCGCCGTGCGGTTCCGCAACGGGCGGTTCCTGTCTTCCGTTTCCGGAGTGAGCTTCGTTCCGTTGACTATTCGCCCGCTGGTCTCAGGACACTTGTTATAGCCGTCGGGACTTCCGGCCCCTACCGACGGGATAATAGTAGGCGGTGGTAAAGTCCGCATCGGAATGAGTCTACCGCCGGCTTGAGTCGGGGGTTAGTAGAGGTGTCTCCAAAGTGGGTCAGAACTGGGGCAATTTGTGCTGCCTTGGTGCGGATCACAGACCGTTGGGGCCGTGCCGGAGGAAAATCGCCTCAACAACGCCGGAGCGGGCCACATGTGTGTAGAATGACTGTGGATTTCGAATTCGAAAAGGAAATCCCGGTGAAAATGATAAGGCCGATGGTAAATGGCGAACTTTACGAGCTAACCACGAGCGACGATGTTGAGCCACGGGGGTCCTTTCCTATGACGTGTATCTGTGTTTGATTGTGGCCGTTCACAACGAAGTAATCCCTGTAACCAATTTCACCTCGATGCCGATCTCTGATGGGGACACGATTTTGATTGTTCGGGGCAGGGCCGCTGGAGGCTAACCAGAGGGCGCGATGCCCAACCATCGTGATCGAGAGCCTGGCAAAACTGAAAGAAATATTGTCCGAGAATCATTATGAGTCCAGCAGTCCAACCCGGTCACTCTGAGCCCAGCATCGCCGGCTTGGCGGCCCTCGTTCTGGCCGCGGGCACTTCCTCGCGTATGGGAGAGTTCAAGCCGCTGCTGCCTCTGGCCGGTATCTCGGCTTTCGAGCGGTGTATCAGCCTGTTTCGCGCCGCCGGAGTGGCTGAGGTGATCGCTGTTTTAGGCCACCGCGCGGACGAGTTGCGGCCCTTGGCAGAGCGCTGCGGGGCTCGTTGTGTGATGAACACGCAATTCGACCAGGGAATGTATTCCTCAATTGTTGCAGGCAGTCGAGCGCTGCCCGATTGGGCAAAGGGAGCCTTCGTGCTGCCAGCCGACACCCCTCTTGTTCGCGCAACCACGATTCGGCAACTGGCGGAGGCCATTGACCCGCGGCAGGAAGGGATCGTGTATCCGGTTTTCGCGGGACATCGCGGGCATCCGCCGCTGATCGCGCAGTCGATCCTTGCTGAGGCGGCACGGGATGAAGCATCAGGGCCGCTCTTTACCCTGCTTGCGCGCCACGAGCACCGCGCTGTCGACCTGCCCGTCGCGGATGAGGCGATCCACATGGATATGGACACTCTTGCCGACTACTTCGCTCTAGTCGCGTTGGAGACTCGCCGCGACATTCCAACTGCCGCCGAATGTGAGGCAATTCTCGCCGCACGGCATGTGAATGAGGATGTCATTCGCCACTCGCGCAAGGTTGCCGAAGTGGCGCAACGCGTTGCCTTTGCGCTCAAGTCCACCGGCCTGATTCTAAACGCTGAATTGGTGCAAGCCGGCGCATTGCTTCACGATCTGGCAAAGGGAGAGGCGGATCACGCTTCTGTTGGCGCGTCCATCCTGCGCTCCATGGATTTCCCAAAAGTGGCGGAAGTCGTAGGCGCCCACACCGACCTCGGACTTTCCTTCGCGCTCGACGAAAAAGCCATCGTCTATCTCGCCGATAAACTCGTTCGCGGCGAACAATCGGCTTCGATCGCAGAGCGTTTCCAGCCTGCCCTCGATCGGTTCAGTGGCGACCCGGTTGCGCATCAAGCTGCTCAACGGCGAATGAGGACAGCGATGGAGATAGCCTTTGCCGTGGAAAGAAGGCTTGGATCGCCACTTTCCTTCGTCGCCTGCGAGGAATCGAATTCAACCTATCGGCAGATGATCACTCCAATTGCTCATCAGGTAGTGAACGGGTGAGCGCGAAGGTCAAGGTCGCCATTCTCAGTCTGCGTGATTTTCGGGCCTCGGTACAACCAGGTGTGCCGTCCGAGCCACAAATGGTAATTGCTGGGCCTGGCACGGAAGACTCATTTCGAGAGGCCGGATACGATACTTTGCGTGCGCTGCCGGTCATCGACCGGAACTGCATCAGCGGCGGACTTCAAATCTCAGTGACCCTGGCGGACATGTCTTTCACTGTGACCGGCGCCAAGAGAAGAGTCGAGGTAAGCACACGATGAATCCTTCTGTTATCTATCTGGTCCGCCACGGCCTCATCGTTTCGCCTTCTGGTAAGGAATACATCGGACAAAACGAGGTCCCTTTGAGTGAGGAAGGTGTGGAGCAGGCGTGGGCTTTGCGTAAATGGCTCGAGCCGGTTCATTTCAACTATGCATTCTCGAGCGATCTGTCGCGTACCGAGCGGACGTGCAGGATCATTGCAGGCGACCGTGCTAAATCGATTGAAGTTATTCCAGCTCTGCGGGAAATCAACCTTGGTGAATGGGAAGGATTCACGTTCCGCGAGATTGAAGAGCGATTTCCCGAAGACTTCGCAGCACGTGGGCGGGACATGGAGAACTGGCGTCCGCCGGGAGGTGAAAGCTTTGCCGACTGCCGCGCAAGGGTGATGGATGCTTTCCGCGGGATCCTCGATCGTTCGCAGGGAAACATCCTGTTGGTTGGTCATTCGGGAGTCAACCGTCTAATCCTGTGCGACCTTTTAGGAATATCTATTGCCAAGCTTCACAACATCGGTCAGGACTATGGATGCCTGAACATCATCGATTTTTCCAGACCGCGGATGTGCATTAAGCTGATGAACTACATTCCGCCTTCCGCCATGCCGGCAGAGCAGATCACAGAGGCACGCGACCGGCGCGGGGCCGGGAATTAAAGGGGTAAAACAACAAGATGGTTATCGCGTACCTCGACAATAACAGCACCACGCCCGTCTTACCGGAAGTTATTGAGGCGATGCTCCCGTGCTTTTCAGAGTCTTTTGGTAACCCATCGTCGATCCACGGTTGCGGCCGGCGCGCACTTGCGCATGTGAAGCATGCCCGCGAGCAAGTTGCTGCGCTCCTCGATTGTTTGCCATCCGAGATTGTCTTCACGAGCGGCGGCACTGAAGGCGACAATCTGGCCTTGAAGGGAATGATGAGTCCCGGCGACCACATCATCATTTCGGCCATTGAACACAGTGCCATACTTGGCACATGTACGTGGTTGGAGCATCTTGGCTGCGAGGTGACCCGGATCGGCGTCAACAGTAATGGGCAGGTCGAGCCGGACAGTGTCCGGCAAGCGTTGCGTAAAAACACGCGTCTTATCTCCATCATGATGGCCAACAACGAAACCGGTGTGCTGCAGCCCGTGGAAGAGATCGGTAAAATCGCTGCCGAGGCTGATGTATGGTTCCACACGGATGCCGTGCAGGCGGCCGGAAAAGTACCCATTTCCGTTCGAAACATCCGCTGCGACCTGCTTACAATTTCCGGGCACAAGATGCACGGGCCACAAGGCTCCGGGGCTCTCTTTGTTCGGCGAGGCACTCCTTTGAAATCGCAGTTGCACGAAGGGCATCAGGAAAAGGGCCGGCGGCCCGGGACAGAAAACGTTGCTGGGATTGTCGGGTTGGGCCGGGCATGTGAATTCGCGCGCAGCGGACTCAGCGACGGGTCTGTGGAGAGGATGGGTGTGTTGCGCGACCGCCTGGAAACTGCAATCGTGAGGCTGGTGCCGGAAACGCGCATCAACGGGGAAGGCGCCCCTCGCGTGCCAAACACTTCGAACATCCTCTTCGAGCATGTGGGCGGGGACGCTCTTGTCCTGGCGCTGGATGAGCGTGGTGTTGCCGCATCGAGGGGAGCTGCGTGCACTGCGGGAGAAGCGGATCCCTCCAGTGTGCTTATGGCCATGGGGCTTACTGGCGAGCAATCCCGCTCCAGCGTGCGCTTCAGCGTTGGGAAACAGAACACCGTCGAAGACATAGAGCGCGCGATTTTGGTGCTGCCAGATACTGTGCATCGTCTGCGCGAG
>CAWCXX010000012.1:0-31833 GCA_963799445.1 uncultured Acidobacteriaceae bacterium
ATAACTACGTGGTTACCGGGACCGTCATCTACACGTTGAAGGACGGCCGGACCTCTCGTATCGACTCGGATTGAGACGCGCCTTTCCCCGCCACCATGCGTCACGGGGATTTACGCAACCAAACGGGAAATCACAGGCGCGCACTTGCAAGGGGGATAATGAATCGGCGATTGTTCAACACGAGCGCTGCTCGGCTCAGTGGGCGGTGTTTTGATGCATTCCCTTCCGCCTGGGCGCAAATGCAATGGAGGGGCCACGACTGCAATGTGGTCCGAACTCCGCGGTGCAACTCACGGGGCGCGATCTGCGTGCTTATATCGATGCCTTCAACCACCGCGACTTCGACACGGTCTCGCGATATTACCATGAGGATCTCGAGTTCGAGGGCCGCGGACGGCATTTTCACAGCCGGGACGAAATGTTGAGCTTCTATCGTGGGCTGGGCTCCCGCCTCCGCGAAACCATCAGTGTACGCAGCGCCGTTATAGGGCGAGACGATATCGCTGTGGAACTGGAGACCGAACTTTACTTTTTGCAAGATTGGCCGGATTTTTTCGGCGGCCCCATGAAGCGCGGCGACACCGACCGTACGCTCAACTTCGTGTGGTATGAAATCCGCGACGGCCGATTCGCGCGCATACGTTCGGCCAACTATACCCAATTGAATGCGCCCGGAAGCGGACTGGCCGAGGCGCTCGACCAATGCGATCCGCCGCCGCCCATCATCAGCGTCGAGAGCATCAAGGCCTATATCGATGCGTTTAACCGCGGTGACACCGAGACGTATGGGAAGTATTACGCAGAGGATGTGGTGCTGGTGATCGCTGGGAAGAAGGAATTGCGGGGGCATCAGGCAATTTTCGACTTCTACAAAGGCGTCAGAGCGGACGCGCAGCGCACGATTCAGGTGAACAGAGTCATCTCCTCGGGCAATCACATCGCCGTCGAGTTGCAGTCGGAGTTCGTCGCTCTGGAAGATGACCCAAATTTCATTGCCGGGCCGCTAAAGATAGGCGGAAGCATCTTTATCAATACTTTCGTCCTCTATGACTTGCGCGATGGCAAGTTTGCCCGCATTCGCTCGGCGGTATTTAAGAAAATTTCGCGACTTTGATGGCAGGCGCATGGCAATGGCGCAGGCTCTGGTTCGCACGCAATCTGATCGTGAAGAGAAGGGAAGGGGTGAAAGCCATGACTGCGAGCAGAGAACTCGGATTTGAACGAATCATGCGCCCAGGAGTCGATCCGAAACTGTGGGGCACGCCGGAGGCGCCGGGGCGGATTCCCGGCGCGCGGCATCCCGGGCCTGCCCACGATATACGCCGCGAAAGCGGGCTGTTGATCGAGCGCAACATCGCGGTTCCCATGCGCGATGGCGTCAAAATTTTGATCGATCTTTATCGGCCCGACGGCGCGGCGGGAGAGGGCGACCTTCCGGCCGTCATCGGTTGGAGTCCTTACGGCAAACACGGTTTGTCAGACCGGTTGTGGCCTGCGGCGGGCCTCAAGGAAGGCTGGATATCGAAATACACCGCTTTCGAAGCTCCCGATCCGCTCTACTGGTGCAAGCGCGGGTATGCCGTTATTTTTCCCGATCCGCGCGGCAGTTGGTATTCCGAAGGCGAAATGAACCATGGTGGAATTACGGAAGGCGAGGACTGTTACGATCTGATCGAATGGGCCGCTGCTCAGCCCTGGTGCAACGGCAAGGTCGGCATGAGCGGGGTTTCGTATTTGGCCGTCATTCAATGGCAGGTGGCGCCGCTCAAGCCGCCGCACCTGGCGGCGATCAATCCGTGGGAAGGGTTTTCCGACTGGTATCGCGAATTCGGATACCACGGCGGCATGCGCGATACCGGATTCATTCCCCTTTCCGCCGCGAGCATAGGCTTTTCCACCACGCGGACGGAAGACACGCCCGCCAACATGATCGCCCACCCGCTCTATGACGCCTATTGGCAGAGCAAGGAGCACGACCTGGAAGGCATCGAGGTGCCGGCATTCGTAGTGGCAAGCTGGTCCGATCACGGGCTGCACACCCGCGGAACTTTGGAAGCTTTCAAGAAGATGTCGTCCCGGCAGAAGTGGCTCGAAGTGCATGGACAAAAGAAGTGGTACTACTATTACCGTCCCGACTGCGTGGACAGGCAGCGCCGCTTCTTCGACCACTTCCTGAAGGGCATTGAGAATGACGTCTTGTCCTGGCCCACGGTGAACCTGGAGGTAAGGGAGCGGGCCTGGGTCGGTAATTTCCGGACGGAGAAGGAGTGGCCGCTGGCGCGGACGCAATACCGCAAGCTGTTTCTCGATGCGGGCCGCGGCGCGATGTCGGCTGAACCGGTCGCCATCGAGTCCGAGGTTCGCTACGACCCATGCACCGATGGGCAAGCCGTGTTCGACTACGTATTTCCGGAAGACACCGAACTCACCGGACACATGAAGCTGCGTCTTTGGGCGGAAACCGATATCGCCGACGATATGGACCTGTTTGTCGCTATCGAGAAGTGTGACACTGCGGGAAACTTCGTGCCCTTCGTGTTTTATGCGGTTCACGAGAATGGCCCTGTGGCCCTCGGATGGTTGCGCGCCAGCCATCGCGAATTGGACCCGGCACGGACAACGCCCCAGCAGCCGATTCATCCACATACGCGCGAGCAGCGCCTGACGCCAGGTGTGCCCGTTCCCCTGGAGATTGAGATCTGGCCGTCGAGCACCCTGTTCAGAAAAGGCGAGCGGCTGCGCGTTCGGATCAAGGGTCACGATCTTTATCCCGATTCTTCCGGGGGGCCGTCCTCCATGCGCCACGAGGACTTACGCAACCGGGGCACGCATATCCTGCGCACCGGCGGCAAATATGACGCGCACTTGCTTGTCCCGGTAATCCCGTCCGCTTAGCCGAACGTGGGGAAGTAATCACCGCAAGTTCAGGAGCCAGGACATTGACCGCTCGAAGAACAAGTTTTTACGGCTGGAAGCTGCTCATCATCTTTTGCATAGTGTTCTTCGTGAATGTTGGGCTCCCCACTTATGCCGCCATGATTGTCAACGTGTACATGGCGGAGAGTCTGCATCTCTCTCGCCAAATGCTGGGATCCGTTTTCTCGCTATTCCAGCTCATGGTCGGGCTGCCGGGTCCTTTGATTGCGTACTCCGTTCACAAGAATGGCGTGTCCCGTACTTTGGTCACGGGCAGTGTGCTGGTGCTGACCGGTTCGCTGGCCATGGCTTTCTGGGTGCACACTGGCTGGCAGGCGGTGATCGCATTTGGCCTCATCATCGGGCTGGGCGCGGCGGCAGGCGGTTCCCTTCCCGCGCAAACAGCCATTACCAATTGGTTCGTCAAAAAACGCTCTTTGGCGCTTTCCATCAAGTATGCGGCAGGAGGGCTGGGCGGCTTTTTTGCCGTTCCGCTATTGAACTGGCTGATTACCCGGGCGGGAGGGAGTTGGAGAGTAGGGTGGTGGCTGCTGGCCGCTTTGGCGGCGGGTGCGGCTGTGATTTCGGCGATCTTCGTTAAGGGACATCCGTCTGAGGTTGGGCAGTTTGCCGACGGCGCCGCGGCGAATTTGTCCACTCCCGTGGGCCCGCATCCGCGTGCCCGTCGCGGCGTTTATCAAACCGCAGAGGAATGGACGTTCTCTGAGGCGCTGCGCACGCGTGCGCTGTGGCTACTGATTCTCGCCAACCTCGGAGTCAGCATGGGAATTGCAATGTTTACGGCGCACGGAGTCGTTCATCTGAAGGACGTTGGTTACACATCTGCCGCCGCCGCTATGTCGATCTCTGTTCTGGCGATCGCGATGCTGATCGGCAGGATGGCGGCCGGCTTAGGCGACCGCATCGAGCCGAGGTTCCTCTGGGCCGTCTCCATGCTGCTCTACGGTTTGGGATTGATCTGGGCTTATCGCGCCAGGAGCGTTGCCGACCTGTATCTGTATGCAGTATTGCTCGGGTTGGGAAGCGGTTTGAGCATGGTATGCATGATGACCATACCTGCCAATTACTTTGGAACCAAGGCGTATCCGTCCATCATAGGTCTGGTGATGGCAGTGGGGACAACCAGTGCGGCCATTGCTCCCGTAGTCGCGGGGCACTTTTACGATATGACCCGGAGCTATGGCGCCGCGTTTTACTCAATTGCGGCCATCTGCTTTGCCAGTTCCCTGGCGGTTCTCGGTGTTACCCCGCCGCCACGGCGTGTGCGGGCTAGTGTCTGTCTGGCGGGCAAGCAGGCGGTCGCTGCGCCGACTGAATAACGAGCGGAATGCGGCAGTTCCGCAGCGCACCGGCGCGGCCAGCATGTTTGGTAACAGCGCACAGTCTTACCGGTGGCTGAAGAACGCGCGAGTTATAGGCGAGGCGGGAAAGTTCATGCGTTTGTTCAATGAGAGGAGGAGTCAATGAGTTCCACGGTTTTCCAAGATAATCCTGATGAGCAACTTCTGGGGCCGCCAGTTCTGGATTGGGCCTTCGATATACGGGTGGATTTCGACCGGCGTCTGATTTGCGGTCCGGTAAGCGGCGGAGGCAAAATGGGCTACGTCGGCGCCGGAGGAGGCCCGGTGACGGGACCGCGATTAAGCGGCCGCGTGTTGCCGTCCAGCGGGGGCGACTACGCGCATGTTCGTCCCGACGGTGTGGTTGAGATCAACGCACACTACATGCTGGAAGCGACCGACGGGACCCTCATTTATCTGCAGAATCGCGGCTTTGTCTACCGCAAGGACCCCGACAGCGGCGTGCCGGCTGGGGCGGATGCGGATTCTTCAACCCCTTACTACTTTCGCATCACGCCTGCCTTCCGGACCCCGATCGGGCCGCATGATTGGCTTACGCGCACCGTTATTCTGGGCGTGGGGAAACGGCACCAAGATCCGGACTACACGTACTTTCGCTACTACGCGGTGTTGTAAGCAGCGTCAGGAAAACACACAGCGCAGCGGGGGCGACCAATGACATCTGTCGGCAGAGATGGGGCGATGCGGCAAACGACATTCTATGGCTGGAAATTGTTGGCGGTGTTGTGGTTTGTCCTGTTCGCCAACTTTGCTTTTCCGCTCACTGGCGCGAGTGTAATCAACGCCTACATGGCCAGGGGCTTGCACTTCGATCGAAGCACTTTGGGCTTCGCCTATGCCGCATTCTACTGGCTGCACGGCATCCCCGCTCCTCTGATTGCCATTTGTGTAACCAAGAAGGGCGTACGCTTCACGTTGACGATGGGAGGAGCGCTGGTTGCCGGCGGAGCTCTGATCATGGCCACTCTGGTGCGTACCAGCGCGCAAGTGGACGTTGTCTTCGGGGTCATGATCGGCTTGGGTGTTGTGGCGGGCGGTACTCTGCCCTCGCAAGCGGCGGTCGCGCGATGGTTCGTGAGGAAAAAGGCCCGGGCGATTTCTCTGCTTCTAACCGGGTCTGGCATAGGGGGGATAGTAGCGCCTCCTCTGCTCAACCGAGTGATCGCGGCGTTTGGGGGAAATTGGCGTGCCGGTTGGCTGGTGGTTTCCGGGTTGAGCGCGGTGGCAACCCTGTTGACTTTGTGGTTCGTAAAAGAAAGGCCATCCGATGTGGGCCAGGAGCCGGATGGGGGGTTGCTTAGCCAATCCGGGCAGCGCCGGAGCTAAAGTCAGTCAGCGGTTTTACCAGACTGCGGAGAATTGGACCTTTGCGGAGATACTGCGCTCGCCAACCATGTGGTTGCTCTTAATTGCCAGTCTTGGTTACAGTATGGGCTTCCCGGCGTTTCTTGGTCATGGTGTAGTTCATCTCGAGGATTTGGGGCATACCGCGGCCGGGGCTGCTTTTTCGCTCTCTGTCATGGCGCTTTTTTCTCTGATTGGCCATCTGGTTGTAGCCACTATCGGAGATTATATTAATCCGCAACTGATCTGGTCTGCGGGGCTGTTCCTCTTCGGGGCGGGCATTTTTCTGGCGGTGAGGGCGACCGGTACGGTAGGTCTGTATCTGTACGCGGTGTTAATGGGGATGGGATATGGAAGCTTGCTTCCTTCCATGATGACCGTGCCGGTTAACTATTTCGGGCACAAGGCTTATCCGTCCATCGTCGGCCTCATCCTGGCAGTGGGAACGACGGTAGGATCGATCGGGGCATACTTAGCCGGTTATGGGTATGACCACTTTGGCAGTTATGCACCGGTATTTTACTTAATCGCCGGTTTGTGTGTCGGCGGCTCCGTTCTCTTGGTGTTCATGAAGCCTCCTGTCCGGCGGGCGGCAAAGAGTCAGGCAGCTGCAGTGACCCATTAGCAAACGTACTCGGCGGTACCGTGCGGAAAACTATAGAGCATCATTCAATCTAGCCACGAGGAGGGCTCTTATGACAGATGTTGCAACGGATATGCTGGGACAACCCAACAAGCTCGAATCCATGGTCCCGAAACTCGACTTCGTTTTCCAATCGCGGATTACCTTTAAGCCGGCGATTACCCTGGGAAACCTGGGCGGGATGGGCGTGCGCATGATGATCGGCATTCAGGGCGGAGATTTTGAAGGTCCTTCGATTCGAGGCAAGATTTTGCCCGGAGGGGCGGAGTGGCCGCTGATCCGGCAGGACGGGGTGGGGCTAGTGGACGCGCGGTATACCTTGGAAACCGATGACGGGGTACTGATCAACATACGGAATACCGGCTATCGCCATGGGCCTCCCGAGACGATGGCGAGGTTAAATGCGAGGAAAGAGGCGGTCGATCCCGAGGAATACTACCTTCGCACGTATACCGTCTTCGAGGCGCCTGTCGGCCGGTACGACTGGCTTTCCCGGCACGTGTTTATTGGAATAGCGGAGCGGCAGCCGGAGGTGCTTTTCGTGCGTTACTACGTTCTCCGTTAGCATCGTTGTGTCCGATGGGACCAAAGCAACGGCTGGTTTGCTTTGCGAGTCAGGCGCTCTGGTTCGGGAGGGGCCACGATCGGCGGCGAGAATCATCAGGCGAGAGCGGTTCTCCAAATGGCGTAGAGCGGAGCCGATGCTGTCAAGTGGCTTTTTCCTCAAGAAAAAGCTACACAGCACGATGCCGGAAACACCACGTGAATTGTGGAACCGCCGTAAATTTCGTTGAAGGGGCCCATTCGAGTTACTTGCGGAGGTGGAACTTGATCAAGCCGATGTCATGGAAGCAAATCCTTATTCCGATCGCGATCCTTACCATTACTACTAGCTCGGCCGTGGGACAAGCTGTAGCCCCTCCTGCGGAGAAGACCCGCTGTGAAGCGCTTGCTGCATTGAAGATTCCAAGCGTGGAATTTACAAACGCCAAGGAAATACCCGCAGGACCGCTGGCCCCTCCATCCGGTGAGATTGCCGGTCAATCTTCCCCGGCACTGCCCAGCCATTGTCTGGTGCAAGGCTGGATCGACAAGCGCATTGGCGTAGGGGGAAGACCTTATGCCATTGGGTTTGAATTGCGTCTTCCGGACCAATGGAATGGGCGGTTCCTGTTCCAGGGCGGGGGCGGCTTGAACGGCGCCGTGCGCCCCGCCATCGGTTCTGTCAAAGGGCCGGCTGCGCTGCCGCAGGGCTTCGCGGTCGTTACCACCGATGCAGGACATCAAACCCAGAATGGGAACTTCGGCGAGGACCAGCAAGCCCGCATCGATATGGCTTACCGTAGCTATGACCGGGTGACTGTGCTGGCCAAACAGCTCGTTGAAACTTACTACGGCAAGCCTGCTGATAAATCCTACTTCTTCGGCTGCTCCGAAGGGGGCCGGGAAGCGATGCTGATGTCGCAGCGTTTCCCTCTTTATTTCGATGGCATCGTTGCTGGGGATCCCGGATTTGAGCTTGGGCGTAGTGCACCGGTCTCGGGGTGGAGACACGATGTGATCGCGCAGATAGCGCCAAAGAGTCCCGATGGCGCCCTGTTGATCGGGAAAGCATTTTCCGCGGAGGACTTGAACCTGGTCGCGAAGATTGTGCTCGAAACATGCGATCAGAAGGATGGCCTGAAGGACGGGTTGATTGACGACGTTCTGTCCTGCAAAACCGACCTCACTGTCCTCACTTGCAAAGGGGCCAAAACGGACGCTTGTCTGACCGCCGCGCAGGTGGCCGCGCTGGAAAAAGTCATTGGTGGCGTAAAAGATTCCAAAGGGGTTGCGCTAACACGGGGCTTAGCGCTCGACACCGGTATTGGAACACCAGGCTGGCGCCAATGGATTATGCCGGGCAAGCCCATCGTGGTGCGAGACCCAGGAGTCGGGCCCTTGGGATACTTTGTGACGCCGTTTGACCCGAAGATTGAAGAGCGTAACCTGGATTTGGACGAGACCGTGGAAAGGACCGCTGAAACTGCGGCCATCAACGACGCGGTAGGAACCCAGCTCTCCACCTTCCAGCAGCACGGGGGCAAGTTGCTGGTCTACACGGGCGTGAGCGACCCCATTTTTTCTCCCTACGATCTCGTCGACTATTACACCCGGTTGATGGCCAACAACGGCGGCCAGGCTGCGACCCAATCCTTCGCCAGGCTATTCCTTGTTCCCGGCATGACGCATTGCAGAGGCGGCCAGTCGCTCGATGAATTCGATCCGCTCGCGGCCGTTGTCAACTGGGTGGAAAAAGGTATCGCGCCGGACCGCATGCCAGCCACCGGAAGCACATTTCCTGGCCGTACACGTCCATTGTGCGCATATCCCAAGCAGACCCGCTACAAAGGCTCGGGTTCGATTGACGATGCAGCGAACTTCGAATGCCGTTGAGGTGTCAGCCGACGCTGCACCTGAGTGCAGCGACCATGGATCATCGATATTGCGGCGCTCTCCGACAGGCCTCCGCAGACCAGCCCATATGGCTCGGCTTTTTTCGTGAGCGCGGACAACTTTAAAGACGCGAAGAGGTTCTTGGTTCTGCTATAGGGGCTGAGAGGGTCCGCGAGAACCTCCGACAGCGAAAGGGAAAACACGAAACCGCCGGGAAGATGGGCGCAAACAAGGACCACCGGCCAGCCCCGACGGGCCGTGATGTCAATTCGTTATCAGTCCTGAAAACAAGAAATCATTGGACGCAGCCGCATCGAGCTTCTCCCCCTCGATTTCGCTGCTTTTGAGTACGTCTGCGGTGAGTGTCTGGAGAATGGCTTCCTGGCGAAGAGGAGAACCCAGGGCCTCCATGTGGCCCATGAGCCGGCCTTGCTTGTGACGAACATTGACCAGAGTTTCAGCTAAGCGGTCTCGGCCCCTGTCGAAACGGGGCCAGCCATTTCGTTCGTGAATATACAATCTCCGCGCCTCCTGTGGCGATTACGGACTCAATCTCCGCAGAAGGCAAGTATTAACCGCAAAATATGCGTCGAATGGGACATCTATTCGCCGCCGGCAGGGACGGCAGAGGCTCGCGCACGGCTCGTGGCGAAGGCTTTGAACGAATTGGGAGTGCCGAGCGAAGTGATCTCTATCGATTGGACTGCTCAACCGTTAGCCGGAGACGGCGTCAACGACGCGGACGGACGGAAGACTGTCATTGATATCGAATTCTGAATCGAATCGCCGGGAGCCGCATTCTATCTTGTCCGATCGGCAAATACTGAAATGGGCGGAACCCAGCGCCGCCCGTGAGAGCCCGGCGCCGGGATAAGGAGGCCTCCTGCTCCGCTGCGTGCCTGAATTGCGGCTATTTCTGTGCTTCGCCCAGGTAGGTGCAACTCCAATTGGCCGCGCTGTTCACGTCGCCGTTGCCGCTAAAGTGCGGGAGCATCGGATAGGCGCAGATCGGCCGTGTGGCGATCACCTTGTCCGCCTCGGACTGTGAAGCAATGAACTGGCTGGGCGCTCGCCCTTCTTCCACCCATGCCATGATCGCCGCAAGCACATCGTGTTCCGCGTCCTGGGGGTGCGAATCTTCGTTGAGGTACGGCTGTCCGAAGTCGGTCGGTCCCGTCCCCCGGCGCAATGGCCCATGCCGGACACGACGAAAAGACGGAAGAAGCTGTCGGTTTCCGGTTTGCCCAGTCGATCCACCACCGCGTTGTAGTAATCGATGTTGGCCTGGGTGGGAACAGTCGGGTCCTCACCCCCGATGTAAGTGATTAACTTGTGGTTCAGGCGTTCGAAGGGCACCAGATCCGTATTCCATATGCGCACACCCGGAACGACGGCCTCTGCCGCGGAGACGTCGCGGGCAACGTCGAAGTTGGCGAGATTCCAATTCGGATCCTGGTAGGTCCAGTCGCCGAAGCTGAGCGCGGGTATGAAGGCGCCTTGCTCCGGAAAGTTGCTGTACAAGGCTCCCGGCGAAAGCGCCGGGAAATAAGTTCGACCGTCCCTGCCTGCTAGAGGTCCGAGAATCGCCTTGGCATGGCGCACCTGCGCGGGCGTCAGTCCTGGCGTGCTCGCGATGTCGAATTTGCACGCCGCGGGATTAATGATGATGCCGTCCTTGACGCCGTCCAGAGCGTCGCATTGCTGAATGGCCGTCTCGGCGATTCGCTTCCAATCGTCGGGCTTCAGTTCGCTCGCCGGATCCTGTTGCGTCAGAACTTTGTCCAGCACCCAGCGCGCCGCGATACCGGGGAATGAGGTTCCCGATGCCCCGGCGATCACGCCGTCATAATCGGCAGGAAAACGCTGCACTTCGTTCATGCCGCCCATTCCCCCGCCCGAACAGCCTTCGTAATATGCATGGTGCGCCGGCGATCCGTAGTAGAGCGCGATAAGCTTCTTGGAATTCACGGCCATCAGATGATGAGCGCGCCATTCGAAGTTTTCCAGGCGATCGGGGTGCCCCAGCGCCCAGTGCGGGTCGCTGCGCCAATGGCCCAAATTGCTGCTGGCCGAAGCAAATCCGCGGCTGACGCCGTAGGCCAGGCTCGAGTAATTAATGAATCCCGCATCGCCGCCATTGCCAACTCCCAGGTAACGCTGATCCCAGTCGTCCGGCAGCCAAAGCTCGAACGCAATCTCTTTTTCAATCACGCCTGAAACGCGGCAGAACGGCACGCGCACCTCGGCGGCGCCTGGCCCGCCTAGCGCGTCGCCGGAAAACTTCCAAAGCGGAGCCGGATGGATCTCCTCGGCTGTGTCTATACGGACGTCCGGAATCTGCGCGTGCATGAGATCCGCGCAACTGATCTTTGCAAACACAGGAGTGCTTGCACCCGATAGCAGAATGGCGAACACGGCTGCAATGAAACGCCGGTTACCGGAGCCGGAGCAACGTGTTAAACGGAACATAATCCCCCTTGTGGTCGTATTGGTGCGTTGCGAACGTAAAGTGGAGAGCGAATATACAGATGATTGAAAACCTTGGGCCATGCTCATTCCCTGTTGCTCTGCCGCAATACCTAGTACCGCGACTTCGTTATTTCGTAATCGTACCTGTGAGTCTGGGTGCCCCGGGTCTCGATTTTGAGACCTGGGAAACTCGGATGCACGGGTACCAATTCATGCGGTCAGAGACCTAGTGGAATCCGCCGTAAATAGAATCGGTTACCGCCATTATCGCTCTTTGACTACCTGTCGTCCGCAAGAATCAAATCCGCAGCTATGCGGCGGCTCTTTCGAGTGTATATTCATGGTGAAGTCCGCCCAAAATAGACGTCGAAGTGATTCGCTCTTCTTCCTCAAATCGATGGCGATGCATCCTGCTCGGCGGTGCCGATCTCAGGCCCGGAATACCCGGACCCAAGCGTGAGTGCGGGCGACCTCGGTTGTAATGTGAAACCCATTCGCGAACAATCCCGCGCAGGTGGCGCCCGTTGAGCGGAATCATAAAATCCAGGCATTCCCTTCTCATCGTTCCGATCAATCGCTCGCAGTATGCATTCGCCTGTGGTGTTCGAATGGGCGTCTTCAGCACCTGCAGCCCAAGCGCTGCAACAGCTGCGTCCAGTTCTGAGGTGAATGTCGCGTGTCTATCATGGATGAGGAAGCGGTACTCGTGATCGCTTGGTATGGCGTCACGTAACTGTTGAATTGTCCATTGATCCGTAGGGTGGGCGGCCACGTTGCAATGAAGGATGCGGCGGGATCCGATCTCCATCACCACGAAGATGTAAAGGACGCGGAAGCGCGCAGTGACCGCGACCATGAAATCGCATGCCAGAAGGGTTCGGGCGTGGTTGCGGACAAACGTATTCCAGCTCTGTGAGTTGCGATGGGACCATGGGCCTTTGGCTGGCCAGTACGCTCTCACCGTCCGCGGAGAGACGCGGATACCGAGCTTGAGCCATAACTCGTGGGCTATGCGCTCTTCTCCCCAGGTCGGATTGTCGCGAACCATTTGCACAATGAGTTGGCGCAATTCCAGTGGGATGCGCCGCCTGCCCGGTCGCGACTTCCACCTCCAAAATAGCCGGAACGCCTTGCGATGCCAGCCGATCAGCGTTGCGGGCTTGACGACCAAAAGCGCGGACCTCCAATCAAAGAAGCGCGACCAGAAAACCAACCAAAGCCGAGCCGCGTTGGTCAGCCGTCGCGGCCGAATTTCGTGTTCTTGGTAGAATGCCAATTGCTGGCGAAGAAACAGGTTCTCGGCAATCAGGGCAGTTCGAGATCGGAGGCTCAAGCCAGCGAAACTGAGCGCTTCGACCGTCAGCTCTTGAAGGGCGCAAAGTATGGACCGGATCAACCTGAGGGAGCTCATCGATCCAATTATCAACGGGAGCACTCCGGCGATTGACGACCGCTATCCGGTTCGGACTGAAAGGCTTGCCTTTTCAAGACGTAGATAATTTTTGCGGAGCACAGCCGGTATCAGGGAAATGCTATTCCCTGATACCGGGGTGATAATTCCCTGTTCGGATGAGCTTCTGAATCAGAACCCTTGCGCTAAAACTCCAATAGAATAAAGATCCTAGAGAATCCGGCGTGCAAGAATGAGCAGAAAATTCGCGAATTTCCCTGTATTTTTCCCTGTTAGCAGGGAATTCGGCTCGGGAGAACGGTTCGCACTAGACTCCATCCACCGCCAGTAATTCTGCCATCTTCTTGAATATAAACGTAATCATTAGAAAATAAGTAGCTTACATCGATTCCCCTTAGTCGCTTTAGTCGCTTTAGTCGCCTTTGTCGTCCTAATTCCGTCCATTTTCCTCGATTTGCATGACAAAGTGGCGCGCGCATGACAATGAATTCGCGCGCTGAAACATGCGGCCCGGTCGGAACTAAGAGCTAGCGATTGGCAGCGATCAGACTGCGCAGCTCATCGAACTTCTGCAGTACTTCTGCGTGACGGCGATCATCGGCCTGTTCAAGGGCATCCAGTCTGGCGTTGACCTGATCCACACGCGGGGCTCCCTCTTCGCCGGCTCCGACTGCGGCGGAGAACGTGCCGCGGCCATGTACACGCTGCTCGGGACGGCGAAGCTCAACGGTCTGGATCCGGAGCTATACCTTCGGACCGTCCTCGAGCAGATCGCCGACCACCCCATCAGCCAGATCAATGAACTGTTGCCCTGGAATATGGCCGCCGCACTCCAGACCGACTCTTCCCAGGCGGCTTAAACACACTCATCAGGCGCCCACCAAAAAACAAGCGGACACCAAACCTGTTTCCCTTATCCGCTACGCCAGCAGCTCTTGCGCCCGAATCAGGCGATCCCGTACCTGAACCCCATTCGGACACTGCACCGGGCACGAGGAACAGTCCTGGCAACGTACGTCGCGGATTTCCTTATCCAGATCTCGGAAGTTCATTGCCGCCTGATGGTAGTTGCCTCCAAAATCGTGATACGCCAGGAAGCGCAACACATCCGTAATCGGCAATCCCTTAGGGCACTGGCCGCTGCACTGATAACACATGCGGCAATAGAGCGGCCGGATCTGCTCGTTCCGCACGTAAATCATCTTTTCGTCTTCCGGAGTATACGGTTCCGACATCGCCCGGAAGTTCATTTCGAGCTCGGAAATCGTCTGCATGAAGGGAACGGTGGTTCCAATGGCTGGATTCTTAAGGACCCACTTGATGCCGGCCAGCGGACCTTCCCCGGACGAGTGAGGCTCTTCCTTCTGCCCCCTCTGGAGATGCAGACCCGACAAAGCAACCACCACTTTCATCGCTACCACCCCGATTCCCGCCTCGTGCAAGCGGGCAATGGCCTGCTCGCGGTAGGGGCCTGAGCCGATAGCGAAACTGTAGGTGGTTTGAATGATGTCGAACTTCCCCGCCTTGAGGGCAAAGTCGACCATGTTATTCGTATCGTGGCAGCTAAAGCCGATGAAGCGGGCCTTGCCGGACTTCTTGCCAATTTCCAGGGCTTCGATGGCTTCATCGGGGACACGTGCCGGTGTGTCCCGCGCGTGCAGAAGCCAGACGTCAACATAATCGGTGCCCAGCATTTGCAGACTGGTGTCCAGGTCCTTCAGGATGTCATCCTTCTTCATCGAGCCGGACTTGGTCGAAATGTGGATCTTGTCGCGCTTGCCTTTGAGAACCCCGGAAAAGATCTGTTCGCTGTCTTTATAGTCGCGAGACGTGTCGAAATAGTTGATGCCCATGTCGATCGCCCGCTCCAGGACCTCGGGCACGGGCACATAGCCAATACCATAGCCGACTCCCGAAACCTTCAACCCGGTTTTGCCCAGCGTGCGGTAGACGACCTGTGGGGTCCCTTGAACTGCCCCCAGCGCAGCTTCCAGCCGTGGAGATGAGAGCAGTCCGGCTGCAGGCAGGGCGAGTCCAGCTTGCAGGAACCCTCTTCGTGACCGATCGTTACTCATGACAACCTCCTTTGCCGCTCGGGCAAACGCAATACCGGGTCCTTACCGGACGCCAGCGAATTGAAGTTCAACCCAGAACATTATCAGCATCCACGACGAGAATGTCCCGGCGCAGGTGGTAGAAATGAACAGAGTACGCTCACAGACCTAGTGCTTGATTCCGTTAAACACCACTTTAGCATTCTTTTGGAAATCCGGAGCGCGATACGGAGTATGGCGCTTCACACAAAGCGCCATGGCCGGTTTGAGCGTCGGAATTGGTTTCCCATCGTTCAGGTGTTCCCGTGGCGTAGCCATGGCAGACTTCGCACTGGACGTTGGCCAATTCCGGCGGTTGCAGCTTCATGGTGAAGCCTCCCGTTTGCTCAAATAGGGCAGGTAGTATGGCCATTGCAGACCTTTGGTCTCCTGCTTGCCCAAGCACAAGCCCCAGCATGTCGCCGGTCACTTGCCGCGCGGCGGTCCGGGTACTCCAACCTGGGCGAAATAGTTTGTGATGCCGTCTGGATCGTCCAACCATATCGTTGTAAGCGAAAAGCCCTGCAGTGTGCTGAGAGGTTGCTCGACGGTGACCTGCCGGGCTTTGCCCAGCGCCTCCACCGCTTTGACGTCGGAGACCACATACTGAATGCCGCCGCTCCCAGTGTCCGCGGGCAGCGGTTTGTCGAAGCTCCGCAGGTTGATGATCGTCGAGCCGTGACGATATGGATATTTGGTGACGTGAAAAACCGGATCCTCTTCCGGCGGCAGCTCTTCCAGACCCACAAACTCACGATAGAACTTCCGGCTTGCAGCAAGATTCGACACCGTAAGGCCGACTTCAATCTGCTTATAGACCTCGGCTGGCGCATCCGGAGCCACCAGCAACTCAACCCACTGCCCGTCAGGATCTTTGGTCAGCGCACTGCTGCGGTTCGTACCTGCAATCGGTTTAAACTCCGGCACCGGTAGGTCGTGGGTGCGAAATCTCTCGCCTAGCAACTTCTGATCCGGGAAGTAAAGGGTGATGAGGCGCACTCCTGTAGCCTCGTGGACGTCCCCGGGATGATACTGGCGGTTCGGTGTCCTCGCTGTCAGCTTGAGCTGGGAGTCGCCGGCCTGAAACCGGGCTACGTTCGTATTCTTCCCCACATCGAAGGTTGTCAGTTGTTTCAGCCCCAGCACTTCGCCATAGAACTCATACATGGCCTTGGGCTCGGCTGCGAAGCGGCGGAAAACATTCATAGAGTTTTGCGACAAGATCGGGCCGACCGACGTCAGCGGGCGCGGCGGAACTTGGTCCTGCGCCACCCCGGCCAGAGATGCGATGGTCAGAATTGCCGTGCACGAAAACCACTGGATACGCTTATGCATGATTTCCTCTTGAGGTTAGTGTGGGGTTGCCCCCTAGGCTGAGACAAACAGTTAAGACTCTGTTCGCCGTTCGCTGCAAATTTCTCGACCGGCAAGATCACTTTATCGCATTCTGAGCCTAGCCGGTGAAACGGAGGCGGGCGCCTGCCGGAACTCACGCCGCCAACGCTGTAACACGTTCGGGTTGACCTCCAACCCGCGTGCCATCTCGGCCAGCGATACCCCTGCTTCCAGCCGCCGAACGGCGGCCAGCTGGAACTCCTTGGTGAACTGCCTGCGTGACAAACCCATGACACAATTCTCCATTCGTTGGATTTTGAGTCTTAACCGTTTATCTCAAAAATGGGGGCAAGTCCACTCTACTTCTCGTCAAGAGGGACTCGGCGCACGCTTACGTTTGGTTGGCTTATTATGCAGATGTAGCTTCGACGGTCAGCTAAGGTTGGGCACCGGGAGTGCCCGGCCGCCGCCGCATAGATGCCGAGACTACTCCGGAGCAGGGCCAAGTGCCTCCCGGGTCAAGAACAAAGAACATCGCGCGCTCGAATACCCAGCAAACCAGACGTTGCCCAGCCGCTTGAGTGGGAAAAGCTGTTTACACCGTTCAAGTGGCGAAACACAGCTCCGTCTCGGGAAACATCAGGCCCGCATCGATCACAATAATGTCGTCTTCCCAGCGCACCGCCAGGCAGTTCATGCCAAACTCGCCCAGCCCGCCCAGGGAAATGATTTGCAGTTTTTTCTTGGCATCGCTCATCTCTGATGTTACCTCCGCGGCCTTGCGCCACGGTGCCGCCGGGGTAACGGCAGAATCCTCGTCCGTCCGCCGCGCTTGCGGTTCACCGCGCGTGGCCGTGTAATTCTCACGCTCCTGGCGTCTGTGGTTCAGCTTGAGGATGGGAATGTGGATCGAGCCGTCGGGGATACATCTCCGCGGCTTTCTCAAAGAACGGCCGGTAGCGTGCCGCGTTGTTGTGCATCTGCGGCGCGGTTGCAGTAGCGGCAGCCCAGGAGGCGCCGGAAGCGGCAGCCGCTTCAGGGCCAGCGGTGCTGGCTGCAGTACCCAGTGGTGGACTGCGCGACATTGGTTTCGGCGGATATGAGTTCAGCCGTGGTAGCACCCGCGCACATCACATCCGCAACCGCCGTCGAGGACGGCAAGCCGGCGCCGCATTGCGATGTCCTTGGTTATGTCGAGCCGCAAATCAACGTTGAAGTCCGGCTGCCTCTCGCCGCTTCTTCAGTGCCATGAGCACGAAGGTCAGAATGAAGCCAAGCAACGCCACCAGCGACTGCAAATAGAGGGTTGTGTGGTAGCTGCCCTGGCTCTTCACCGTCACGCCGGCGATGTAGAGTCCCAGCACGCCGCCCAAGGTGCCGATCCCTCCCCACAGGCCGCACATCTTGCCCACGATCTGGGACGGATACGAGCTGGCGATCAAGTAGTAGATCATCGTGAAGGCAACACTGACGCCATACCCGGCCAGAATCAAATCCAGTTCCAGAAGACCGGCGCTGCCTGTCACGGCCGGAGAGATCAGCGCGTAAACGAAGACGCACATCAGGAAATAGCCGATCAAAAGCACCGGCTTTGCGTTCCCACGGAAGGTTTTATCCACGAGGAAGCCGCTGAAGATCGCTCCGGTGACTCCGGCCAGCAGGGTGACGCCGAGCATCAGTTGCCCGGCGCTCACATCGCCGTAGCCTGCGCCCAGCGGTTTGTCGGCGGCCAGGTAGGCCCCGGTCAGGCCATAGAGGCACTGCATCGCCCAGGCCGAGAGAAAGAATATCATGATGCCCACGATCGTAAACGGCGACAGGAACGCCTGCTTAAAGGCCGACCCCTTCGCTTCCCCGACCGCCGGAGCTTCACCTTTGGGCAGCTTCGCATTATAGGCGACGAACAGAACGATTCCCAGAACCAGGCACGCCCAGACAAAGATGGATAATGTAGCCGACATCATCTTCCATTCGCCCACGGCCTTCAGCACCATGGGCCCCAGGGATACTCCGGCCGAGCTGCCCACAGCCACCGACGAACTCAGCAGGCCGTTGGCGATGCCCTTCTGGTGGGGCGGAAACAAGGTATTCACGATGGCCGGCAAGACCGGGAACAGGAGTCCCATAGAGAGGCCTTCGATCGTGCGGGCCCATAAGATGCCCGTCGAGTTGACGCCGATCACCGGCATCAGCGCTGCCGGCACCGCCAGGCATAGAAAGCCGGAGATCACGGAGACAAAAACACCGAAGCGGTCGCAAACGTAGCCGCCCACGAAAATCCACATCAGAGTGCCCGAAAGCATGAACGAGGTCATCAGCAAATTGGTGGCCGTCCCCGGATCGGTATGCAGGCTGGCGGCGATCACCGGCACCAGCGGCGCCACCGACAGGTTGACCATCTGCATGCAAATGAACCCGAGCGATCCCAGGATGAGCACCAGCCATCGGAAGCTGGGGTACCCTTGCACGGCCGAAGCAGTTGGGTCAGCCATTGCAATTTTTGTAGCCATCGGAAACGTCCTTTCCACGTCTTTGCACACTCATGCCGTTCGAAGACGCAGTTATTCCATTGTTCAGAGGCGCATCAACATTAGTTGTCTCGAAAAGGAATGTCAAGTGGAAGTGGAGCGAATCGGTCATAGGCTCGCCGTGTTCCAGAACCTCAAGGGCGCGCCGCTCGGCGATGCATCCGGCCGGGTCCGTGAGGCGCATGTGGACATGGGCTATGGCGTCCACGACTGCGAGGGCGCGGTCACGGTGCATATCGACAAGCGGCGGCGGGGCCGAACCTCGCGGCGGCTGTGGCGCTGGATGAAACGCCGCGCTGCCGTCGAACCCAGCATCGGACATCTGAAGACGGAACACCGGTAGGAGCGGAATCGGCTGAAAGGTGTCGCCGGCAATGCCGTCAACGCGGTGCTGGCGGCCGCAGCCATGAACTTCCACAAGCTCCTGGGAGCTTTTTGGGGCAATCTTCTGCGCAGCAATATTCGCCATTTAGGACCAGCTTCAGCTCCTCGGGGGCCCAGTTGGCCTGCCAGCGCGAAGCGCTGCAGCCTGAAAAATCACTTTTTCAGGACCGACGAGGTTGGTTATCGTGCAATGACTTTCGCAAAGATTGAAACAGGAGTGACTCAGATCACATGTGGCTGTGATCGCGGCTACAGACCAAGGATGCGAAACGGACGTAGGTTTGCCGCACCAAAAAGTCTGCAATTTCATTGTAATTGTAGTCTTTGAGCGGCCCAACGCAATGTGGCAGTGATTCTCTTGGTGTATTAGGGCTCCGACAATTTTTATCACCGGAGTGCTGTCCGCTGATCAGCCGAAATAAAGCTGGCCAGGCGAAACAAGAGAGGGTTGTCAGGGAAATCGATCAGATATTTTGCAGAGCGCGCGCACACCCGCGACTTCGACGAGGTGTTGGTTTTGGCGGGATAGGACTCGGAGAATCCGCGCTATCTGTGCGGCGCGGTTGAGTTGTGTCTGGGCGATGAGCGGCACATTCTTACAAAGAGCTGCGTGGTCTTTGTGCCCTGCGGATTGAAGCATTGTCCAATGAATATCTTGCGCGCCGACCGGCCGATCTTTCACTACAGACCCCCGCATCCGGGGCGTACGAACGCTTGTAGAGAAGGAGATCGAAACGGTTGACTCCCTCGACCACGTCAGCTTCACCGTCAGCAATATGGATCGCTCTGGCGCCTTGCAAAATTCAAGCGACAGGGCGATTTATGCAGTGTGACCGAACGACTAAATATGCTCCTACTATTCGTTCCAGCTTGTCGAAAGTTGGGGCGCAAGATCCCAGGCACCACAACATCCATGGAGAAGGAGATGGTGTATGAAAAAGACATTGTGTTTGCGGATATTGATTGCTTCACTGCTGGTTGCGGGGCTAGCGACAACGTTTTTGTTTTTGGGATCGTCGCCCCTTCTGGCCCAATCGGAGGGCACGGGAGCACTCAGCGGGACCGTTACCGACGCTACAGGCGCCGTGGTTGCGAATGCGATGGTGCTCGCGACGAGTGTTGCAACCAACCTAAGCCGCACGGAGACCACAGACGCGGCTGGCGGCTACAAGTTCTCGCTGCTGCCTCCCGGCGTGTACAAGTTGAGGTTTGCCGCCAAGGGCTTCAAAACCGTTGAAGTCCCGGCGGTCACAGTTGCCACTACCCAGACTACGGTCCGGAACCAGAGTCTGCAGGTCGGGGCGGTCTCGGAAGTAGTTCAGGTTACAGCCGGAGGCGAAGTCTTGCAGACCGAGACCTCCACTTTGGGTGGCTTAATAGGCTCGACGACGATGACCTCGCTGCCGCTTACCAGCCGCAATTACACGCAAGTCCTCGCTTTCTCCGCCGGAGCCGTCGGGGCCGTGAATAACGCGGCCGCGATGGGAAGGGGCACCCAGGACATGAGCGCTAACGGCGTCAGCGCCCAGGGAGAAAATTTCCAGTTGGATGGCGTGAACAACAACAATTGGGGCCGCGAGGCCAGCTCGAACGACGTAAGTATTTTTGGCGGCTCGGCCGTTCCCGAACCGGATGCTATTCAAGAGTTCATGGTGCAGACCTCCTCGTACGACGCGAGCTATGGGAGGGGCGCAGGCGCCAACATCAATGTGGTCACCAAGAGCGGCACCAACCAACTCCATGGGACGGTGTTCGAGTTCGTCCGCAATGCCGCTCTCAACTCCAAGGAGTATTTTTCCCGGTCGAACCTTTTGAACCAGAATCAGTTTGGCGGGACGGGCGGCGGCCCTATCAAGAAAGACAAGATCTTCTTCTTTGGCAGCTATCAAGGAACACGAGCGACAAACGGAATTACGTCAGGGTCCACTTACACCGCGTTCCTGCCGGGATTGACGGACGATCGCAGCGCGGCCGGAGTAGCAACGGCAGTAGACCCGTTATCGGGACCTGCGGAACTTAGGTATTGCGATGAGCCGCTGGGCATCAGTTGCGACGGAACAGGCATCGACCCGGTGGCGCTGAAGATCCTCCAAACACCGGGCTACAACGGAATGTGGGGCGGTAAATGGTTCCTCCCCTCCGGTTCCGGGCCGACCGCCTTCAACAGCCCTGCTACCTTCACCGAGGATCAGGTGATGGGCAATCTGGATTATGTGATCTCGAAGAAACACACGTTGGCGTGGCGCGAGTTTTTTGGCCGGGATCCACAGATCAACCCCATGACGTGGACTGGAGGTTCCTTTGGTGATCCTAACACTAGCATCTACCGCAATTACAGCGAGATACTGAGGCTCACTTCGATCTTGAGCAACACGTTTACGAACGAGGCACGGATATCGGCCCAACGGATGGTTGGCGAGATTACTGACACCCCTCCGCCCGGAGACAACCCGCAAGCCTGGGGCATGACCCCGACGTATCCCTCTGAAACGTTTCCGCCCACCATCTCTTTTATAGTCGGCCCGAATATGAACGCCGCGGTGGACCCGGAAAATAGTCCCTTTAACACATATCAGGTTGCCGATCAGATGGCCTGGACACATGCACAGCACACCATCCGCGCTGGTTTTGAAGTGGAAAAAGTCCAAAATGACATGCTCGATGCAGGTTTCCAGCGTGGAATACTGCTCTTTGTTAACTTAGGTATGATGCTTCAGGGGCAGGTATTCATGTGCCCCGTCTGCTCGGAGGGTCCGCCTGAAGGTGTAGTGAACGAGTTCCGAGCCAATAACCTGAATTGGTTTGTCCAGGACGATTGGAAGTTCAGCAAACGGCTAACGTTGAACCTGGGGTTGCGCTGGGAGTACTTTGGGTATCCCTACAGCAAATACGGGAATAATACCAATATCGATCCCGCCCTGATAGCCAACGTACCTACCCCGACCGGGCCGACGACCTCGGGTGTGGGGATTTCCATGTACGTTGTGCCCGCCAATTACATGAATTGGCCCGGGCGCACCGCTCCTCCCGCTGGGGTTACGCAGGCGAGCACGAACTATTCCTTCGGGAATCCTCCGAAGAATGGCTTTGCCCCACGTCTCGGATTCTCCTGGCAGGCCGCGCAGAAACTTGTGGTGCGGGGAGCATTCGGTATATTCAACAACCTACCTGGCGAAGGCGATGTGTTCCACGGCATGTCAGGGGCTCCTCCTTACGCAATAGGCCTCGGTTACGGACCCGGTTCGGGCCACACCGTCGACAATCCGTTTGTATCCTCTTCTGGCGCTACGCTAGGACAGTTTCCCTCTTTTTGGTCAAACTTGACGTGCGCGCCTGACGGGACCGACTGTTCGGGCACCACTTCCGCTTTGAATTCAGCGAATCTTTCCATGGTCCTGAAGAACCCGGTAACGCGGCAGTGGAACCTGGATCTCCAGTACGCGTTCACGCCCAACTGGATGCTGGAGGTGGGCTACGTCGGATCCAGCGGCATCAATCAGGCCGACACGTACCACGATGAAAACATCCCCCAACTCGCCAGTCCGAGCAATCCAATCAATGGTCAAATTGCCAACACGGTTCAAAACATCCCGCTCCGGGTGCCGATCGTCGGCTTCGAAACGGCCGGTCTGCAAACCACGGAATTCAACGGCAAAGCCAATTACAACAGCCTGCAAGTCACGCTGAAGAAGAACTTCTCCCACGGCCTGCTGATGCAAGCGGCCTACACCTGGAGCAAGAATCTCACCGACCTGTCGGGGGTTGGGTCAGAGTCGAGTGAATTTGCCGCCAACACCAATAATCCTAGCAATTTAAATGATCAGTACGCGCCGGCGTTGTGGTCGCGTCCGCAACGCTTGTCGGTCTACTATACCTATAATTTTCCAGTCACCAACCACCCTGGGGCTCTCGGACAAATAGTGAATAACTGGATCCTATCCGGAACTACTATCGCCCAAGACGGGACGCCGCTGACGATGTTCGACAGCGGCGGCGGAACCATTTACGGTACCGGCACTTCTGTGGCAGAACTGTGTCCGGGGGTGACGCCTCACCAGATGCTTGCGAAGGTCAGCAAAGAGCAGGCGGCGGTCAGCGGCTATTTCAACGCCGCCGCGTTCTGTAATGAACCGGTACCAGCCTTCTCGACTGGCGGCACCGATTTCGGCAATGAGCCCATCGGCGCCGTGGCTGGCCCCGGCAATTTCAATTGGGATGCCGCCCTGCAAAAGAACTTCAAGCTAACAGAACGGCATTCGTTTGAGTTCCGCACCGAGTTCTACAACTTCCCGAATCACACGCAATTTAGCAATCCGGTGGCGGCGTTTGGAGCACCGGTTAGCCTGTCGCGTGGGCCCAGTGGCGCTATCTCACCGACAGACCAGGGGGTGCTTCCATCTACATCGGTAAACCCGCGCCTGATCCAGTTTGGCTTGAGGTACAAATTCTAGTCGTACAGGTTGAGCCTTGAACCACGCCCCGCGGCCTCGGCCGCGGGGTGCGTTTCTCCACTGAGTCTTCCTCCGGCACTTAGCCAAGGAGTTCCCTGGGCGAAAGCCCACGACACTTCCGGGCCGAGACCTTTCAAGCAAGCTGCTTTGAAGTCGGCGGGCAAGTGATGTTTGCGGAGATCGGGTGTCCTGGTTGTCTTCACACCGAGCGGTCGAGTGGAGCAGGGCTGACGCATCTTAATTTTCCGGCAGCAAAAATTACCGCCTTGGCATCCGGCGGAACCAGCTCTATATCTTCAGCCATGGGGAATTCAGAGAGGAATTGCAGGATCTCTTCGACGAAGTGCTTGAGTCCCTGCCCACGGATAAAGGGCCGGAGGGTCGCCTCCGGTTCGAGCAGATGCGGCGCGAGGGGCTCAAGAAAGCCCGCGTAGCTGCAAACCAGATCAACTGAACCGACGGCGTCCCGAAGAGCAGGAGAGCAGCAGGAACCCCAGGGTCCGGCGTATTCTGGCGGAGATGCACCCCAGCCTGCCAGGCACACTGTTGTCACATCGCTGGGGCTCACTTTGCGCAATACTGCTAAAGGGTATTTGTGCTTTCATCCCTCTAGCCTACTAATGAAGCTTCAGTAACGCCAGACTCCCGGGTTTCGGCTGCCCTCAATGATTTGGGCGCTCTTCGCACCGGTGGTCGCACGAATAGCAGGATAACAAATCCCATGAAACAACAAAGGGAACACGGGTAGAACGCCAAAGCGTAGCTGTGAAAGTGGTCGTATGCATATCCGGCTCCATAGGACGCGATGGACCCAAAGGTGAAGCCGGCCGCGCCAGTAATACCGACCAGAGAGGCGTAAGGTTTATTCCCAAACCAGTTGGGAAGGACCGTCAATGTGCTTGGAATAGCAGTTCCAATGCCCAGTCCCAGGAACACCGGATATAAGTACAGGTTGACCGTACTGCTTGCTTTTAGCACCATCAACAGGCCGATCCCGCAAGCCAGCATCGACACGGCCAGAATAAGCCGCGGCTCGATATAGTCACCGACCGCCCCGACGAACAAAGTCCCGCATAGGGCCAACAACGCAAACAGCGAAAGAGAAGACGCAACGTGTGCCGGAGAAAGCCCCAAGTCTCGCAGGTGCAATACTCCGTGAGCCCCAAACAGCGTGAACCCAGAACCGAATCCCAAATAGGCGACCATCATCCACCACAAAGCGGGCGTGCGCAGCACCTCGGCCAGCGTCCAATCCTCGCTGGTGCGAAAGACCCTCCGGCGGTTGCCGGAAGCGGCTGTGGCGGCCACATCCGCGGCGCCTGCGCTGCCATCCGGCAACTGGCCTAAGTCGGCCGGCCATTCCTTAACGAACAACGCGGTGAGCAACGCTGCCGCCGCTGCCAACGCAGCGACCAGCCACCAGGCGATCCGCCAGTTTCCGTGAGAGGATTGAATCAAATAGATCAGCACGGGTGGGGCCACAACGGCGCCTGAGACGGGACCGGTCGAAATAAGCGAGATAGCACGCGCCTTCCGTTTCACAAACCATCGGCTGATCCCGGCCAGGGCGGCGAGTTGGCCACCGATGATTGCGCCCAAACCAATCAGAACACCGAAGACAACTACAAGCTGCGCACCGGTATGGACAAACAGGGCCATGAGAATGGAGCCCGCCAGCAAGAACAGGCTCCCGAGCAACAGCGTAAACCGGACGCCTTTCTTGTTGACGATAAGAGCCACCAAAGGCCCGGGCAGCCCGGTCATCCAAGTAAAAACCGCATATGCGACTCCTACAGTAGTGCGGCTGAGGTGCAGATCCCACGCCATATAAGCATTGGCGATGCCGCCGCCGGCCATGGGAAACCCAAGGTTGGCAAACAGAATAAACCACAAGACTACGGCTAGCTTCCAGCCGTAAAACGAAGCTTGACTCTTCATCTGCTCTCCTGTGCTCCGACCATCATAGCTGTTCACGGCGGAAAGCAACACCGGTTTCGCGGCCGGGAACGCCTGTGCCTAGCTTGGCGTGGCATCATCCTCAACTCGTTACATCAGAATTGCGCCAGAATCCCCAAACCTGCTCCAATCACCAGAGTGTGATTTTCGACGGTGCGAAAAATATCGTACGTTATCTCCCGGCGCTCTCACTCCCGTGTGCGCGCTAATGCCATTCGTGAACATAGAAAAGGGCACGGCTGAAGCTGAAGCCGTGCCCTGATACAACCCGGTTTTGAAACCTGCTCCCGTCAGTTTACGGTGGCAGCCATCAGGCCCCCAGCCGGTTTTTGGCGGCCATGGTGTCGGCCACGTGCTTCAGGCCCAAATCTTCCAGGGTCTTGCGGGTCGGCCAGCCGTGGGCAGTGTCCCAGCCTTCCAGATTGTAGAAATGAGTCTTGAACTCCTCTACTCCATCCCGGTCCAGATACATGTCCTCGAGCTCGTCGTACCGCCATTTGCCGTTTTCGTATACCGGGACTCCACCAACATACATAGGCATCGCCGAGGCTCCGGGTTTATACATGAACGGGGAGAATACTTCTTTCTCCCGGCTCAATCCCGCCATGGTCCGGATTGACCGCTCGAGGGTCCAGATCTTCCTCCCGGTCTCCATCGTGTCGGCAAAAGAGCACTTGCTCCCAGTTACCGCCTGGTAATAGCGCATCTCCATATCGGGGCTGACAGTGGTCAGCCGAGGCATGAAGAATTCGCAGAAGCTTGCTGATTCATTCCAGAAGGAGGCATAGTGCCTGCCCCAAGCCACTTCCTTGGCTTTATGCTCGGAATAGATGCCGGTCTTTCTGGCCTCGTCCCCTTTCCAGGCATTGCTGAACATGAAGAGATCACCATTGTAAGGAACTACCCTGGCGGAAACGCGTTCCAGCATGGTCTCAATGGGAGTGCCATCCCGGGAAGGGCCGACGGACATCAAAATCCCGTGCCAACTGGGATCGCCGGTGCCGAGCAGGTAGCCATAGGCCCAGTGCACGGAGGGCAGGTACCAGTGACCGGTAGCGCCCCAGGCCGGGAACCGCAACGCGCCGGACTCCATGTCCTGTTCCAGCCGGCCCCATTTCTCAGCGGCGCGGCAGCAGCCTTCGGCCAGCGCATCGCCGATGCCCACGCGCTTGGAAACAGCGTCAAGGAAGGCCTTGCGGAAGCTCAACTCACTCCATTGATCCATCGGCAACGGAGAGGACTCGATCTTTTTCCCCGGCCCCAGTTCGCCGATCTCGTAGAGGTAGCGGATGTACCAGCCCATGCCCGTTTCCACCGGCACCTTCTTATGGAAGAAGTCCGGTGCGCCGGGAATGTCCGCTACGAACTCGCCCAAGAAATGGGCCGACCAGGGGCTGACGCCGTACCTCATCAGGGCTTGGGCAGCGAGGTCGCGCTCGGCGTCAATCGACTTCGGCCGCTTCTCGGGATCGTCGAGCCACATCTCAGCGACACACATGGATTCGCCGCCGGAATAACTGCTGCGGCGCCGGTCGGCCCGGAGGCAAGGATTACAGGAGGCCGACCCGGGAACCGCAGGACCGAATTGTCCTGTACTTATCCGCGTCTGCATATCGGCCAGTCTGGCATCCAGGACGCCCTTGGGATCGGCCATCTTCACGCCGCCGGTACCGATGACGCTGATGGCTTTCAAATTCTTCGCCCCGAAATTCGCGCCATAACCGCCGTAAAAGGAGTTGCAGCCGCTGCCGGAAATCAGGGACGCGAGCCGCGACTTGGCCTCGCCTGCAGGGCCGATGCAGACAATCTGCGGGCGCCCCGTGGTATAGGCGCTGCCGATCTGCTGCCATTCTTCGCCGAACCGGGTTCGGCCCCCCACCATGTTGAGGATCCGATCCTGCGTCTCCCAGGTATCCAGGCCCCAAAGCCCTTTGGCATCTTCAACGGTGACTTTGTCGTTGATGATGTTGATCCACACCGGCTTGTCGGCGCGGCCTTCCAGCACCACGCCATCCCAGCCAGCCATCTTCAGCATGGTGCCGAAGCGGCCGCCGAAGTTGCCCCGGTGGAATTCGCAGGTGGGAAACGTTTCCGGAGAGATGCCGCATACGATGGTGCGCCCGGCCCCCGGCACGCCTGTGCCCGCCAGGGGGCCGACCATAATGGGAACGACATTCCGCGGGTCGTACGGATCTCTCAGGTCCGACTCGCCGGGGGCCACCGACAGCTCCCAGAAGATGGCGGCGCCCATGCCATAGCCGCCCCCGAATTCTTCGTACTTGGCGGTGTCGAGGGTGCTGATTTCCTTGGTCGTCAGATTGACTCGTAGAATTTTTCCGGTGTATCCGTTTGCCATATCTCTCTCCTTCGCTTAGACCTTCGGCGCCGATTGCGTGGCGGCTGGGGGCATTTCCGAACGGCGCGGCGGCCCCGGAGGGGGCGGTGGCGGCGCCAGATTGACGTCATACCCGACCTCGCCCGTCTGCGGCGGAGGTTCGTGTACCAGCTTCAGCGCGTGGGCGGGACAGATGCTTACACACGCCTGCTCTCCGTCGGGACCGCCCGTCTTGCTCCAGTAGGGCGCGTCGAGGCACAAGTCGCACTTGGAGGATTTATTGATATACGGATTCCAAACCGTGCGATGGAGCCGCTGCGGGCAGGATTCAATGCATCGCTTGCAGCCAATGCATTTCTTCTGATCGATCACGCGGACGTTGCCATGGGCGATGTCGATATGCGCGGCGCCGGTGGGACAATTCTGCACGCACAGCGGCGAGACGCATTGCCGGCAAGGCGCCATGACAATGTCGAGAGGATATGCGGTGAACGAGGGCGCATCCCGGGCGATTTGGATTCGGGACAGAGTAGGAATCGCCTCCCCCTCATGAGCCATGGAGCAGGCGAACATGCAGCTCTGACAGCCCCAGCACACCCGGCTGTCATAAACAATATATCCGGCGGAAAGGGGATAGGAAGGTTTGCATTCCGCCGTCTCGGCGGCGAGTGCCTTGGTGGCGGGAAGACCCGCCGCAAGAGCACCGGCGGCAATGGCGGCGCCGCTGCCGGTCAGAAAGTCGCGTCGCAGCACTTTCTTCTCATTCTTCTCATCCGACTTGGTAGATTCAGCCATAGAACAGTCCTCTTCTCTCTGGGCGTCCTTTATGTTCCTCAACCCGGATTGCACCGGCGAATACTCCGGCCGCTCCGGGCATCTCTGCCGCGTTGCCGGTCTGAAACCTAGCCCAGTCGGTTTCGGCTTTGCAGCAGATCCGCGACCTTCCTCAGTCCCGCTTTCTCCAGCGTGTCTCGCGTAGGATAGCCGTTGTCGGGGTTATAACCCTCGAACTTATAGAATTTGGTCTTGAACTCCTCCACCTTGGCGCGATCCAGGGTGCGGCCCTCGCCAGTTTCATAGCTCCATTTGCCGTTCTGGTACATGGGCAAAATGTTTCCTTTGGATTTTTCGTTGTAGACATAATCGGGAAATTTCTCCATGTCCCGATGCCTGCCTTGCAATACCCAGATGGAACGGTCCAGAGTGTAGATCTTGTGCCCCGTTTCCATGCCTTCGGCAAAGGTAATGTTCTTGCCGGTCACGGCATTCCAGAACTTCGGTTCGGCCTCCGGCGTAGGCCCACGATGGTCGGGAGTATTGTTGGTGATGCACATCGGCCAGCGCCAGCCGCAGAACCCGCCCGCGCCAGTCCAGAACTTCTCGTAGTGCTTGACCCAGGCGACCTGTTTGACTTTGGAATCCGAGTAATTTCCTGTCTCGCTATAGTCCACCATGAACGGATCCCCGTTGTAAGGGACCATCGCATCCGTGTACAGCTTGGCCACGTCCTCCGCCGTGATGTACGGAGACCCGGTCAGGGCCATCCAGTGCAGAGGGTAGTTCGCCATCATGTGCTGCATCAGGTCGCGTTCGCCGAACAGCGAACCGAAGCCCCATTCCACCTCGACCCGGGTGTCGTAGTGTTCCGCGGTTCCCCAATAAGTCAGCTTCAGGTTTCCGTTGTTCAGGTCGTCCTGGAGCATACCGTATTTCTCGGCGAAACGGGCGCACGCTTCGGACAGATCGTTGCCGATGCCCACGCGAGCGGCGATCTTGCGCATCAGGGTGTCGTAATACCCCATGCTGCCGACTTCATCCATCGGCAAATCGCAGTCGATCTTCTTTCCCTTGCCGAGCAGTCCTCTTTGGTAAAGGGAAACGATATAGCGCTGCAACGGCGCGACCTGCCAATGACCCAGGCCCAGTTTCATCATCAAGTCAGTGCCCTCACGGGAGAGCTTGGCGTCCTGGTCGCCAGAGCGACCCGGACTGGGGCCAGACGCGGCGACTGTTGCCCAAGGAGGCCGCACGTTGACCGTTAAGGTGCCCGCACAGACCGCCTCATTGCTCTCCCCGGTAGCCAGGCGCATACGGCAGCCGCGAGGGCAGGAGGCACAAGCAGCGGCACGCGCCGGAGTCAGCGGAAGCGTGCGATTCAGCACGTCGCCGCCGCTGGGCTGGCCGCTAATCAGTGCATACAGGTCGCGGCCTTCATACTTGTCGGCTTGGTAAGGATCGTCTACATCCCACAGGAACTGGCGAAACCAGAGCCGGGCATCCATGAATGCCTTGGGATCGGCAATGGGCACACTGCCGGTGCCGATGGCGCTGATCGCCTTCAGATTCTTGGAGCCAAAAACTCCCCCAAACCCGCATAACGCGGCTTGCGACCCCGGTCCATGCACCAGGCAGCCCATACGGCTCTTGGTCTCTCCCGCCGGACCGCAGCAGACCACCGCGGGAACCTGGGTGGTAAAGCGGCTTTCCGCAAACCAGTAGGCCTTGTTTCCGGAATGATCCGGAATGTGCGAAGCGTTGGCTGGCAAGACAAGTTCGGAATCGGTAAACTCCGCCCACTCCCCTAAGCGCAGATTCGGCATGACACGCCGGATAATCTCCTGCTGCGTGTCCCAGGTGTCCATTCCCCAAATGCCCTTGGCGCTCTCGATTGTGACCTTGTCGTCGATAATATTGATCCACACCGGGTCGGACGAGGCGCCGTCCACCACTACGCCGTCCCACCCCGCATATTTCAACTGGGCGGTAAAACGTCCGCCAAAACTGCTGTGCCCGAACCATTCAATGGGATACAGCATTGGTCCCAGGCCTTGGACCTCCGAGCGCCCCGAGCTCGGCACAAAAGTTCCAGAGAAGGGGGAGGTCATTATGCTTATGACGTTCCGGGGATCGAAGCCGCCAAATGGAAGCTGGTCGCCCACCAAGTCGAAGAAAATGGCGGAGCCCATGCCGTGGCCACCGCCGAACGCCTCATACTGCTCGGTATCGATCCGACTGATCGTCTTGGTGGTCAGGTTGACTCTGAGTATCTTGCCGGTGTATCCGCCTGCCATATTGCACCCCCTCCTATTCCCCTCGTCTCGGCGCATTTTTCATGCGTTCCGCGAACACGGGTGGAATGACCTCGCTGTTGTCCACCAGACCCAAGTTCAGCCAATGATCGTTGCGCAGGTTCACATCGTAACCTTCGGTCTGTTGCTGGTCCGGGGCTTCAGCGACAAACTTGATCGCCTTCATGGGACAAGCCTCCACGCAGGCTTGTTTGCCGCCCGGACCGCCCGTCTCACTCCAATACGGAGTGTCGATGCACAGGTCGCATTTGGAGCTCTTGCCGGTGGTGTGGTTCCACACCGGCCTATGGGGCTGCTGGGGACACATCTTGATGCAGGTTTGGCAGCCGATACACTTCTTGCTGTCGATTCGTCTGACGTTGCCGTTCTCGGTATCCACATAGGCGGCGCCGACCGGACAATTCTCCACGCACACCGGCGTGAGGCACTGGCGGCAGGGCGCCATTTTGACGTCATAAGGAAACTTGCCCCACGAGTCTTGCATAATCTGGATCCGCGAGAGCGACAGACTCTGGACTCCGTAGTGGGCGAGAGAACAGCTCACCATGCAGGTGGTGCAACCCGCGCATTTCTTGCTGTCATAGACCAGATACCCTTGAGAGGCGGGATACTCAACGTGCTCTTTCTTAGCCGGCGCGGCCGCGGGGTTTGAGGTTGCGGAAGCTATGGCGGGAGTTAATGCCACTAAACCTTGTACCGCTGTCACCGTTCCGGTTTTGACCAGAAAATCTCTTCGGGAGTATCTCTTCTTTTCGGTAGATGCGTCGCTTTCCTTCTTCTTGTCCTCAGGCATAGCGTGACTCCTTGGCTGAGCATCTGTTTTAAATCTCGTTCCTGGCCCAGGCGATGGCCCCGCAATTCACGTTCACTTTCGCCAAGTCCCAGCCGATCTCCGTTTCAAACAGGATTATGATTCGTGGCTACAAATCAAATGCCAAGCGATGAATACTACAAGCGACGAATGACTTGGCAGTGACCACTATCACGCTCATGGCTTAATGACCACTATCACGCTTGTTGGTGTTGGTCTTGCAATGTGAGCCAACATTTACGCCAACGGA